>CAZYNP010000009.1:0-135296 GCA_964647995.1 uncultured Cytophagia bacterium | reverse complement strand
AAAACATTTGCAGCAGGCCGATCGAGTCGTCGATTCGATTCAGGAGGCATTGGAGAATTATTTTTGGAGATATTAAGACATAAAGCACCTAATTATTGTCTGAACGAAAACTATTAAATTTCATGAGTAAAAGTGTCATTCCGAACGAAGTGAGGAATCTGATTTTTACTAAATTACTGGACTTAAAGATTTCTCCCTTCGGTCGAAATGACAAAAATATGAGCTTCCGTTCAGACAGTAATTAATTAGTTTCTTTTGCAAAAATCAGAATCAGAAGAAATGCTGTCATTTCTGCGAATGCAAGAATCTCTTTCTAAATTGATATTTAAGTCTGGTAAAAAAAAGAGATGCCTGCATGCGAAGGCATGATAATTTGGCCTGTTTTGATAATTTTGCAACAAGAACTACTTAAAAAGATTGATCAAATAATTTTGGGAAAGATACAATATTATGAACAAAAAATTCGATGTCATCGTGGTCGGGGAGCTGAATGTCGATTTAATTCTCAATCAGATCGAGTCGTTTCCTGAAATGGGCAAAGAGAAGATCGCCCAGCAGATGACGCTCACGCTGGGCAGTTCGTCGGCAATTTTTGCCAGCAATTTGAGCAGTCTGGGCGCAAAGGTCGCTTTTCTGGGCAAGATCGGCAGCGATGCGTTTGGCGAATTGGTGCTATCCAGTTTGCAGGCGAAGAAGGTAGATACTTCGATGATTATTCGAGATCCCGCTTTGGCCACGGGAGCCACCATCGTCCTCAATTTCGGCAACGATCGAGCCATGGTCACCCATCCAGGGGCGATGGAACACCTGTCGTATCAAGAAATTTCACCCGAGCAGTTGCAGCAGGCCAGGCATCTTCATTTTTCTTCTTATTTTCTCCAACCCAAATTAAAGCCCGATGTTGGGAAGCTGTTTAAGCAAGCCAAAGAATTGGGATTGACCACCTCGTTTGATGCCCAATGGGATCCTGCCGAAAAGTGGGACCTGGATTTGCCCAGGGTCCTGCCGTACGTGGATGTGTTTCTGCCCAATGAGGTCGAGGCGCTTCATTTGAGCGGGGAGAAGACGCTGGCACCCGCACTGGACAGGCTGGCGAAATTGGGCCAGATTATCGTGGTCAAATTGGGCACAAAAGGCTCGATTTCCCGCCAGGGCGATTCCATTTTTGAAGCCAAGGCTTTTTTGAATGAACATGTCGTCGATGCGATTGGGGCTGGGGATAGCTTCAATGCAGGATTTATTGCAAAATTTATTCAAGGCAAGAGCCTGAAGGAATGCCAGATTTTTGGGAATTTGATGGGGGCGATCAATACCACTCAGCCAGGTGGGACGACGGCGTTTACCAGCTTGCCTGAGATAATGAAAATTGCCAGGGAACTATTTCGATATGAAGATCCTTCGTCGTAGCGACTACAACTTTGCTGGCAACGGTTTCTCCTTTGTGTTTCAGAAGCAGAGAATTTCTATTCTAACTGAATTATAAAAAAGTTAAAAAAAACACTTGCCTTTTATTTTTTTTGTGTTATCTTATTTACCTTAATCCTATCTCCAGTTATCATGGCAAACTATCTAAAGCGACATCATCTTTTGAACGATACGGAACCGAAGCGATTCAGAAATGGTGGAAAGCGCCCAATATGCTCAACCAGGGCTAAGTGCAAACGATGGCGAAGCTCAAATGATGATATCTATAATTTATCACCCCCTCCTGGTCCCTAATTGATGTTAAAAATCAAACGCGTCGTGTCAAAAAAATATTGATAGAAAAACGGGTGCTGAGTTGATTATAAAATAGTAGGTTTCTCATAGAAGAATAGCAGAAGAGATAGATTAAACTGCAGCAATACCGTGCATCGCGGCTGTTTGGAATCAAACGCTGGAAAAGTTTTCAGGCTGTTTATAATCAATCCTCAAATTGCAATCCAATTACATTCCAACACGGAGAGCGACTATGCAATATTGGCGTAAACCTCTCGATGCGGATAAGATTAAGGTGCCTCATGGCGAAATCCATATTGTCCGTGATCGGTGCAAGGGATGCGGCTTTTGCGTGGAGTACTGTCCCCAAGATGTCCTCGAGTTATCCAAAGAGTTCAATATTAAAGGCTATCATCCGCCCGAAGCTGTGCTCCCTGATGCGTGTGTTCACTGTCAGTTGTGTGAAATGCTCTGTCCTGAATTTGCGATTTTTGTGACTCTGAGAGAGGAGGTAGAGACCGTTGAAAGCTGATCCCAAAGGTGTGTTAACTGGAGAACATTACTTAGATGGCGACTTTGCTTGCGCTGAAGGCGCGCTGGCAGCCGGTTGTCGATTCTTTGCTGGCTATCCCATTACCCCTTCGACTGAGGTGGCAGAACGTTACGTGAGTCGAATTCCGATGGTCGGTGGCATCTTTATTCAAATGGAAGATGAGCTGGCCTCTATGGCGGCTCTGGTTGGTGCTGCCTGGGGAGGGAAAAAGGCAATGACGGTGACATCGGGACCGGGATTTTCTTTGATGATGGAAAATATTGGCTTGGCAGCGATGATGGAGACCCCCTGCGTGGTGGTCAATGTCCAGCGCGGCGGTCCTTCCACCGGCTTGCCGACGATGGTAGGACAGCAGGACATGATGCAGGCCCGCTGGGGTTCGCATGGCGATTATGAGATCATCGCCCTCAGTCCGGCTTCGCCACAAGAAGCGTTCGATTACACCATCAAGTGCTTCAATCTTTCGGAAAAATATCGTGTGCCGGTCCTGTTTATGATGGATGAGTGCGTGGGGCACATGACCGAAAAAGTGGTGATTCCCAAAGCCGATGAGATCGAACTTTATCCTCGCCGCTTAACCAAAAAGCCGCCTGAAAAATATTGGCCCTACGAGTTTGGTGATGATCTCGTGCCCGACATGATCGTTGCAGGCAACGGCTACCACATTCATTCTACTGGCTTGACCCATGACCAGCGGGGATACCCCGTGATGTCGCCGGTGACTCAGAATCAGTTGGTAAAGCGGTTATGTGACAAAATTAAATTGAATGCGGAAGATATTATCGAGATCGAGGAAGATCAGACCGAAGATGCCGAAGTGATCGTGATGGCGTATGGCATTACGTCTCGGGTATGCTTGCCCGCTGTTTTCAAAGCCAGAAAAAAGGGGATTAAAGTCGGTTACATTAAAATGATTACGGTCTGGCCCTTTCCAGAAAAACGAATCAGAGAATTGGCTCAAAAAGTGAAGGCGTTTGTGATGCCAGAAATAAATTTGGGGCAGATGGTGCTGGAGCTAGAGCGCTGCGCCGCAGGACAAGCGAAAACGTATCATGTTCCCCATGCGGGCGGCTGGGTGCATGATCCTGAGGATATCTACAAAGTCATCGAGGAGGCTGTGAAATGAGCAAACAAAATAATAATGTGCCCGAACATCCGATGGAAAAACTGTTGCGCATGGATCGCATTCCGCACATCTGGTGTCCCACCTGCGGCATTGGAACGGCGCTGTCATGCTTTATTGCCGCGCTGGAGAAATTTGACTACCCATTGGACAAAATTGCCATAGTTTCAGGAATTGGCTGCACGGGACGAGTGGCGGGCTATATCAAACTGGATTCGTTTCATTCGACTCATGGCCGAGCCATTCCCTTCGCCACGGGCTTGAAGCTGGCCAATCCTGAATTAAAAGTCGTGGTGTTCAGCGGCGATGGTGATCTGGCAGCTATTGGTGGTAATCATTTGATTCACGCTGCGCGACGGAATATGGATCTCACGGTCATCTGCGTCAATAATTTTATCTACGCCATGACCGGAGGCCAGACGGCACCGACCACGCCGCTCACTGCCAATAGTTCCACGGCGCCGTATGGCAATAGCGATCCACCGTTTAATCTGCCGCAGCTTGTGGCATCCTGTGGAGCGGTTTATGTTGCCCGATGGACCGCACTCCATATTCGTCGGTTGACCAAATCCATCGGTGAAGCGCTGAATAAAAAAGGCTTCTCATTCGTCGAAGTCATCGCACCTTGCTCCACTTTGTACGCCCGACGCAATCGATTGGGAACCGGGCTGGACTTGATGAAATTTTATCACGATAATAGTGAGATCAAGCATGGCGCGCCATTAGAGGAATTGGATATTGGATTCCAGCAGAAGATAATTGTGGGCAAATTTATCGATCGAGAGCGACCAACGTTTCTGGATAATTGGAACAACTGGCTCTCTCAGAAATTGGGCGACAAGTTTGTGCCGTACGGCGTGGCGCCGCAACAAGTGCCGTTGAGAAAAGCGGGGTGATTTTTAAAATTTCAAATCACAAAATTCAAAATCCAAATAAATTTCAATTATCCAAAATTCAAATACAAAGTATTATTGATCTGGTTATTGGATATTGAATTTTGAAATTTATTTGTCATTTGATTTTTGAAATTTGGATTTTTTTGAATTGTTAGTGAAAACTGCAGAAGCTAATCAGTGATGGAGGATATATAGAAATGGCAAAAACCGAAATTCGAGTTTCTGGCTTCGGCGGCCAGGGCGTGATTCTATTAGGTTACCTAATTGGCAAAGCAGCGGCGTTGCATGCAGGGAAAAATGCTACCCTCAATCAGAGTTTTGGACCTGAAGCTCGTGGCAGCGCTTGCAGCGCCCAGGTGATTGTTGATGACGATAAAATTCTCTATCCCTATTTGACTCAACCCGATATTTTGATCTGCATGTCGCAAGAAGCCTACACCAAATTCGAGCCCGAATTGAAGAGCGATGGCTTGCTGCTGATCGATGAAGACCTGGTCAAAGAGCCCAAGCATCGAGGTAAAATCAAAATGTACAAAGTCCCAGCCACCAGATTGGCCGAGGAGCTGGGGCGTAAAATTGTGCTAAATATTGTTATGCTGGGATTCTTTACCGCCATCACCAAAATCGTCGATCACGATGCCGTGCGGAAGACCGTTGAAGAATCCGTTCCCAAAGGCACTGAGGAACTGAATTTGAAGGCGTTTGACAGCGGCTATGAATATGGCCTGAAGCAGCTTGAGGGAAAGAATTAGAAGTTATATTTTTTGAGATGGAGTGATGGAGTGCGATATACTCCAGTAGTCTAATGCTCCAAAGGTGTAATTTTAGGTTGAAAAAAATTGGCAAAAAATCCTGCGATAGATTAACTCCTGTAGAGATTGAACGGTGGAGGCAACTAAAAACATCGCTTGATTCGATCAATCAATGGGAAAAACAGCAACGAATAAAGAATTCAGTAAGAAAGAGTGTCGAAGATAAATTAAATGAATATTTTGACCTGATGGATTTTTTATTAGAATTGGCGCCAAAAGAAAGTGAGCGAGCATTTTCGCTTCGCATGCTTTACCTGATTAAGGTGCAAAATAAGTTTGCGATTTTTGAGAGGTGGCGCAATGCCAAACAAGTGAATTGAGGCACTTGAAAAACCAGGGAAATCAAATCGATTTTTAATGCTCTTTAAACAGATCGTGTCTTCAGCTTAATAATAATCCCCAGCGGATAGCTGAACCTAACTGATTTTATTTTTTTATCCGTTGGTTTCATCTATCCGTTGGGGGGAAAAAAAATTTTAAATTTACGGATAAACACTCGGAGGCATTCGTGCAAAAAGGTGTCCTCGTCATCGGCGGCGGGATCGCTGGTATGCAGGCGTCCTTGGATCTGGCGAACTCCCAATTTCAAGTCTATCTGGTGGAACGGGAGCCCAGCATCGGCGGGAAAATGGCGCAACTGGACAAGACCTTCCCATCCATGGACTGTGCCATCTGAATTCTCGGTCCCAAAATGATGGATGTCGGTCGGCATCCCAATATCAAACTGTTCACCAATAGCGAAGTCATCGAAGTGAAAGGCGAGGCGGGAGACTTTCGGGTCAAAGTGCTTCAAAAAGCCCGTTATGTGGATCCTGCCAAATGTACCGCCTGCGGCGAATGTGCCAAAGTTTGTCCCATTGTCGTTCCCAATGAATTCGAAGTGGGACTGGGCGCCCGCCATGCCATCTATCGCCCCTTCCCGCAAGCCGTTCCCAATGCCTACATCCGCATTGCCGATGATTGTCTTGGCACATTCCCATTAGCCTGTGCCCGCTGCGCCGAGGTGTGTGAGCGGGATGCCATCGATTACGATGAGCAGGATAAAATTGTGGAAATCCCTGTCGGATCGATTATCATCGCCACGGGTGTCGAATATTATGACCCCCGAGAAGCCAGCGAGTTCGGCTACACCCGCTTTGAGAATGTGGTGACCAGCCTGGAACTGGAGCGAATTTTGTCCTCCAGCGGGCCTACCAGAGGCGAATTGATCAAATTTACCGACCGCCAGCAACCGAAGGAGATCGCCTTTATCCAGTGCGTCGGCTCTCGCAATATGAAGGCCGATATCGCCTATTGCAGCCGCATCTGTTGCATGAACGCCATGAAGGACGCTCTGCTCATTCACGAGCATTTTCCCGAGGCGGAGATGAAGATTTTCCACATCGACATCCGTGCCTTTGGCAAGGGATTCGAGGAGTTTTATGGCCGAGCGCTCAATATCGACAAACTGAAGTTCATCAATGCCAAGCCATCGAAAATTGTGGAAGATCCTGTCACAGGGAAAACCGTCATTACCTATGAAAATATTCAGACGGGCAAGATCGAGAAGGAATTGGTCGATCTGGCCGTGTTATCATCGGCATTGATTCCTTCCACCAAAAGTGGCAAATTGGCTGAGATTTTAGGCATCCAGATCGATAAAGATGGTTTTGTCAAGCAACTGGATCCCTGTTCCGATCCATTGGATACTCTAAGAGAAGGCATTTACGTGGCGGGCTGCGCTATCAGTCCCAAAGATATCACCGATTCGATTGCCGATGCTTCGGGCGCAGCGATCCGAGCCGCTCGGCATGTGATGGATTGCAAGATCGAACGAGTGGAGGAGGAAATCCGCCAGGTCGATGTCAGCGGGCCGCCGAGGATCGGGGTATTTGTTTGTCATTGTGGCATCAATATCGCTGGCGTGGTCGACGTCCAGCAGGTAGCGGATTATGCCCGCAAACTGCCCCATGTGGTTTATTGCGATGAAACCCTGTTCGCCTGTGCCGCCAGCACTCAGGATGAAATTCAAAAGAAAATTTTGGAATTGCAATTGAATCGCATCGTGGTGGCAGCCTGCACGCCCAAGACCCATGAACCGATTTTTCGGGAGACCATTGCCAAGGTGGGTTTGAACCCCTACCTGTTCGAGATGGTCAACATTCGGGATCAATGCTCCTGGGTGCATCAGAGCGAGCCCGAAGCGGCTACCCGAAAAGCGATGGATCTGGTGAGAATGGCCGTAGCCCGTGCTCGATTGCTCAATCCACTGGAGACTCGGGAACTGGGCATCAATCATGACGTTCTGGTAGTTGGCGGCGGAATTTCTGGCATTCAAACCAGCATCGATCTGGCCAGCCGAGGATTCAAAGTTTACCTGGTGGAGAAAGAAAAACAACTCGGCGGCAAAGTTAAAGATTTATCTACGCTCTATCCCAGCTACAAACCTGGAACAGAACTGCTGGAAAAGAAGATTAAATTATTAGAGCACCCGAATATCGAGGTTTTTACCGATACCGAAATCAAAGGTGTCAACGGATTCGTCGGCAATTTTGAGGTCACCCTCCAGGCAAAGGACAAGAAGGGCGACGGCAAGAAAACCATTCCTGTTGGAGCGATTGTGGTTGCCACGGGCGCCGATCTCTATCGCCCCGAACGAGGGGAATATGGGTATGGTTTATTCACCAATGTGTTCAGCAATGAATTTTTCGAGCAGATGATCTTTCGAGGGGATTATCTCGAAATTGAAGGGAAAAAGCCGGAAACCGTGGCCTATATTCAATGTGTTGGCTCCCGAGGGAGCAGCAAAACGGGGAACCCAGGCTGCTCCCGCTATTGCTGCCAGGCGGCGATCAAGCAGGCCATTGCGTTGAAGAAAATGGGGATCAATGTGGTGGTGCTGCATCGGGATATTCGGGTGTACAGCCGTGGCGCCGAGGAGATGTATCGGGAAGCCAGAGGCATGGGGGTGTTGTTCATTCCGTTCGATCTGGCCAGCAAGCCCGAGTTGATCGGCAAGAAAAAAGTCAACCTGGTCAAAGTGAAACATGAACGCACTGGGGTCGAATTGGAATTTCCCGTCGATGCGGTGGTGCTGTCGTTGGGCATGATTCCGAGGGAGCCAGAGAGCAGCTATATCTCCGAATTGCTCAAGATTCCCAGAAGCGCGGATCGTTTTTTCATGGAGCGCCATCCCAAGTTGGGGCCTGTGGAGACAGCGATGGAGGGAATTTTCCTGGCGGGCTGCGCCCAGGGGCCCAAGGATATTTCCGATTCGGTGTCGCAGGCTTCGGCTGTGGCTGCCAAAGCAGCGGCATTGTTATCTGGCGACACCATCCGCCTGGAGCCCATCGTTTCCACGTCACGAGAAAGTTTATGTCGTGCCTGCGGCAAATGTGTGGCCGTCTGTGAATTTCATGCGCTGGAATTGAAAGAGACCGATGATGGGCGGGTGGTGGTTTTTGTGAACGAGGCTCTGTGCAAAGGTTGTGGCACCTGTGCTTCAGTCTGCCCCACGGGGGCGATCGATATTCGGCATTTCACGGATGATCAGATTGAGGCGCAGATGGAAGCGCTGTTGTGTGAAGTCGTTTAACATTAAATGAATTTGATAGATTATTTAGTCGAAAGGATTGCTCCTAAAAAGAAAATTTCTCTTAAATGTTGGAAGTTATAAGTTGTTGCAATGTGCAGGGAATTTTATTACATTGACTGAAAAATTATTAGAAAAACCAATGATGCCAAATAAACTAAGCCATGAAAATTGATTATGAGCTTGCAATTTGAATGGGACAAAAACAAAGCCTTTTCAAATCTTAAAAAGCATAAGGTCAGTTTTGATGAAGCGAGCACCGTCTTCGACGACCCGTTAGCATCCATTTTTTATGACGAGGATCATTAGACGAAAATCATGAGATTATTATCGGACATTCAATCATCAACCGATTATTAGTTGTATGTTTCACTGAGCGTGTCGAAGACCTAATCCATATTTTTAGTGCCCGTTTAGCCACTCGAAGAGAACGGAGAGATTATGAAGAAAACAGAAGATAAAAAGTCACCAGAAATCGAAGCAAATGAGATGCTTTCCGAATACAAATTTGATTATCGGAAAGCACGTCCGAATTGTTTTGCAGGTGGGAGCAAAGAAAATCGCCTTGTCGTGGTTCTTGATCCTGATATTACCCAGGTGTTTACTACACCAGAGGCGGTTAACAATGTGCTTCGAGCACTGATTAAGACCATGCCACCCTTAACAAAGCCAAAAACTATTTTTAGGTGATATCTGATCCAATTAATCGCAGCTTCGGTCTGTTCCACTGATACGATCGATATTCGGCATTTCACCGACGATCAGATCGAGGCGCAGATGGAGGCGTTGTTGGGTGAAGTTGAAAATTTAATTAAAATGAAGAATACAGGTATTGGTTATGAAAAAAGCTCGATATGTCTACTGGCAAGATGGCAATTATTATCTTGGCTATTGGGTCGATTATCCCGATTATTGGACTCAAGGAATGACTAAAGAGGAGCTAATTGAAAATCTGAAGGATTTGCTAAAAGATATAGATTCAGGAGAGGTGCCTTATATCCGAAAAGTCGAAGAATTGGAATTTGCTTAAATGAAAAGAAAAGATTTAATTCAAAGGCTTGAGGAAATGGGCTGTGTGTTAGTAAGGCACGGCAAAAGGCATGATTGGTACACGAATCGAAAAACGAGGCAATCCCAGCCAGTTCCTCGACATTCTGAAATCAATGAATATTTAGCGAAATCGATAATTAAAAAACTCAGCACTGAATGAAGCACGACAGAGAACGGACAAAGGACAACTAACGAATGGCTCAAAAGAAAAAACCAACATCCGAATCCGACTTCGATCCCAAAATCGTCGCCTTCTGCTGCAACTGGTGCAGCTATCCTGCTGCTGATGGCGCTGGCGTGAACCGAATTCAATATCCCCCGAACGTCCGAATTATTCGGGTCATGTGCGGCGGCAGGGTGAATCCAGCGTTTGTGCTGAAGGCGCTTGAGATGGGCGCCGACGGCGTTTTGGTGGCTACCTGTCATTTTGAAGACTGCCATTATCTGTTTGGCGCCCGCCGTGCGGCCGAGAATTATAAAAAGCTGGAAAAAATGCTGCATCTGGTAGGAATCGAACCAGGGCGGGTTCGGCTGGAATGGGTTTCGGCGGCGGAGTCGCCCAAATTTGCCCGTGTCGTCACCGAGTTGATCAACGATGTCAAAATGCTGGGACCCAGTCCGTTGCGAAAAGCTGCTCCGAGCAGGACGATTGACATAGAGATTCAAACAGCGGCTTGAATACCCAACGGATGAAGAAATTCCAAAAAACAAAAATCAAATTCCAAATAAACTTCAACGACAAAATACTAAAAGCCAAAGTTTCGGATTATCATCAGCCATGGTTTTGTTTGGAATTTAAAGATTTCGCATTGAAAATTATTTGAGATTTGAGGTTTGTGCCTTGAGATTTAAAAATCCGTTGGCTTCATCTATCCGTTGGGAGTCAATTTTTTGAAAAAAATTGAATCGACAAAACCATATTGAACTTAAGAAAACAAATTATGCCATCAGTCACTGAAATCATTCGCCAGACCCGAGCCTACTATTGCCTCGATTGCGGAAAATGTACGGGCGTTTGTCCCGTTGCCAGAATCAATCAGACCTTCTCGCCACGATCGATTTTGATGCGCTGCGTACAAAAAGATGAGAGTTCATTGTTCAAAGATAGCGCCTTATGGGAATGTCTGACCTGCGGCCGCTGCGAGATTCATTGTCCCTCGCAGATTCAATACATCCATTTTATGCGGGATGTGCGCTCACTGTCGTTGAATACAGGAGCCAAAGCCGAGTGCAGCCACGGCGGCGCTTTCCATTCGCTGATGCGGATCATGACTGCCAACGAGCTGAAACAGCAGCGCATGGATTGGATCCCGGGCAATCTGAAATCGGCCAAAAAAGGAGAGGTAGTCTATTTTGTCGGCTGCGCTCCCTATTTCGACGCCTATTTTTCGGATCTCAATGTCGATTCCATCAATTCGGCCATCGGGACGCTCCGCTTGTTGAATAAAATCGGCATCACCCCAGCGGTTCTGGCCGATGAGCGCTGCTGTGGTCATGATCTGCTGTGGAGCGGCGACACCGAAAATTTTAAAAAACTGGCTGAACATAATCTCAAAATCATTGAAGAATCGGGGGCGAAAACAGTGGTGTTCTCCTGTCCCGAAGGCTATCAGACGTTTTCTCAGGATTATACTCACTTTTTTGGCAAACTGAATTTTCAAGTCGTTCATATCACCGAACTTCTTGCTGAGGCTGTCAAAAAAGGTGAGTTAAAATTTAATGGCTTCGATGCAGCAGTCACCTATCAGGATCCCTGTCGCCTGGGGCGGCACATGGGCGTTTACGATGCGCCACGAGATATTATCAGCGCTATCCCAAAAATTGAATTCAATGAAATGATCAAAAATCGGCACAAATCGATCTGCTGTGGCGTGGGCAACTGGCTGAGCTGTGGCTCAGTCGCCAAGACGATACAGGCAAATCGGTTCAGAGAAGCGAAACAGGTGGGGGCCAAAACTTTGATCACCGCCTGTCCCAAATGTGAAATTCATTTTAAATGCGCTCTGCAGGATGAACGGCTCAAGAAAGAGGTGAATTTGGAGATTAAAGATTTGGTGAGTTTAGTGGCGGGGTTGGTGGAGTAGGTAATTGGGTAATTGGGTAATTAGGTAACGGGGTAATTGGGTAATTAATTTGAAGGAAATATTTGATGTCAATAGCAGTCGCTTTAAAACAAAGAGCACATCCTTACATTACAAAAGAAAAAAGTGTTTGTGGCGGGAGTCCTATCATTGCTGGAACAAGGCTGCGGGTGATCGATATTGCGATCGAATATGATCGAATGGGATATTCTCCAGATCAAATTGTCGATCTCCATCCTCAGCTCAGTTTAGCGCAGGTTCACGATGCTCTGTCATTTTATTATGAAAATCAAGATACACTGGATCAGGAAATCGAGCTGAAAAAAAAACGCATTGAAGCACTAAGCAAAAAGTATCCTCGAAAGATCGAATGGTTACAAAGTGAAAATTAAAATTTATGCCGACGAAAACGTAAATGGAGCGATTGTTAATGGGCTTAGGCGACGTGGCGTTGTAATCCAATCGACATCCGAAGCAGGAAATTTGGGAATCGGGGATGAAGAGCAACTTGCATACGCAGTTGCTTGACAGGCTTGTTTGTTCACTCATGATGATGATTTATTGACGATCGCTGATCATTGGCAAAAAACTGGAAAAGAACATTAAGGTATTATTTTTGTCCATCAAGAAAAACTAAGTATTGGTGAAATTATCAGCCGAGTAAAATTAATTGTTGATATTCTGTCTTCAGAAGAAATGAAAAATCATATTGAATTTTTATAACTGTTTAAATTGATAATCTGATAAATTAATGGATAGCTACGATGTCATCTTCTAAGCTTAATTTCGAATTTAGACAACGACTGAACAAAATCCTCGGCGGCGAGCATCATAATTATTGCTATCAGTGCGGCGCCTGCGTGGCCGCCTGTCCTGCGGCTCGGTTCAGCGATCATTTCAATCCTCGGGATGTGCTATTGAAAACGCTAATCGGCGATGAGGAGGATTTAATTCGGCCCGATTCCATTATCTGGAAATGCACCAATTGTTATACTTGCTATGAACGCTGTCCCCAGGATGTCCGCCCTGTGGAGGTGATTATTGCGCTTAAGAATCTCTGTGCGCAGGAGGGAGTTTTGCCTGAGGACATCAATAAGTTTTCGGAGACGCTGGTGAAAACGGGCCGCAGCGTGGTGATCACCAGCACGGTCAATCGCCGTCGCCAGGAGTTGGGCTTGCCCGAATTGAAAGACGTCAATATGGCAGAGTTGCAGACGATTATCGAATAGAAGGACTGGATATGGCCAAAAAAATCTCGGTAGCGCCGTTTTGGGGCTGCATGATTCCTGTGAAATATCCGCAGATGGAGTTGTCGGTCAGAAAAACCATGCCAGCGATCGGGGTCGAACTGATCGACCTGGATCAATTTACCTGTTGCCCTGATCCGATTTATTTCAAGGCACGTGATAAAATGAACTGGCTGACCATTGCTGCCAGAAATCTGGCTGTGGCGGAAGAGCGAGGACTGGATATCGTGACCATGTGTAGCGGCTGCACCTCTACGCTGCAGGAAGCCCGCTTTATGCTGGCCGAAGACCCAGAACTGAAAAAGCAAATAAACCAGCGACTGAAACGGATCAATAAGGAATACAAGGGCACGGTCAAAGTGAAGCACATCGTGGTGATGCTGCGGGATGATATTGGCATCGAACGGATCAAGGCGTCAATCAAACGACCGCTGACGGGCGTGAAGGTGGGCATTCATTACGGCTGTCATCTGCTCAAGCCGAGCCAGATCATGCACATCGACGATGCCGATTATCCCAGTTTACTGGAAAATTTGACCCAGGCGCTGGGCGCCACGCCGCTGACGCACACGGAAAAACTGCTCTGTTGCGGTAAGGGCTGCATGGACGATGAGATGCCACTGGAAATGACGTATGAAATTTTCGACTCCATGGAATCGGTCGGCGCCGATTGCATGGGGCTGATCTGTCCCACCTGCTTTAATTCGTTCGATATGGGACAGATTCTCATTGCCCGAAAGAAGAATCGGGAATTCAATTTGCCTGTGATTTATTTTTGTCAATTGCTGGGACTGGCGCAGGGCTTAGCGCCTGAAGAGGTCGGTTTGCATCTGCACCGAATAAAAATGGATCGGATTATGGAGATGATCGGAGCGAAAGAAGGTTCAGCAGAAGTGGTGGCGTAGGCGTGTCATTTGAATCGTCAATTTCTTTTCGATGGAGTAATGAAGTTTTGGAGTAATGAAAAAAGAAGAATGGTGATGATGTCTTGAAGAATGCTGGTTTACCCATTTTAGTCATTCGAAAAAAGATTAATTTAAATGAATATGCAAAAGCGTGCCGACTTGAGGTCAATAGCCCTTCACCAGGAGATCGTTAAAAAGTTGAGAAGCCATCCGTCACTCTGGGCTATTCCACGAAATAATTTAGCTAAATGGAAAAAAATGAGAGGTGGGTTGCCATCCGCATTGGTTGAGTGGGAAAAAATTCTGACTACTTATTCTAAAGAACAGATTCTATCACTGTTGGAAAGTGAATCAGAAGAGGCGATTCGGCTACGTTCATCCAGTCCCTTTACGGGAATATTGACTCAGGCAGAACGAAGAAAGATATTTGAACGTTATCGAAAAACGCCAGCTAAAGCACATGGCCAGCGAGAACATGAAGATCGAGTATGACCGAGAAGTTGACGCTCTCTACATAAGAATCCAGGAAAAATATGTGGCTCGTACCGAAGAATTGGAGGAAAGCATTAATCTGGATTTGGATGAGGCTGGAAAAATAATTGGATTGGAAATTATCGGTGCTGTGGAACGATATGATCGGAAGGATATTTTTAATATTGCCACAGAAAATCTAATTCTGGAGGAACGAGCGCCGCTGGCCGTTTAGGTTATGATTTATACACTTAAAAATTTTCTATCGAGATCAAGTTTTATCTCATTAATGAAATTCAGGATTGCTAAAAAGGTTAATTGAATAAACTCTCTAACAATACTTAGAGGACAGAAGATGGCAGAATTCATGACGGATACGGATAACCTAAGGATCGGGGTGTTTGTCTGCGAATGCGGGCTGAACATCGCTGGCTCGGTGGACTGTAAGGCAGTCAGTGATTACGCTGCCACCCTGCCTGGCGTGGTGTTCTCCTGCGTCAATCGCTACACCTGTGCCGATCCTGGCCAGCAGGAGATCAAACGCAATATTGTCGAGCACAAGCTGAATCGGGTGGTGGTGGCCTCCTGTACGCCTCGGATGCACGAACCGACCTTTCGCAATTGCGTGGCTGAAGTGGGCTTGAACCCCTACCTGTTCGAAATGGCCAACATCCGAGAGCATTGTAGCTGGGTGCATCTGTACGATCGAACGGCCGCAACCGAAAAGGCCAAGGATATTGTGAAAACCTCGGTGGCGCGGGCTCGCCATCTCTCGGCTCAGCATGAACTGGAAGTGCCGGTGGAACGCAAAGCGCTGGTCATCGGCGGCGGCGTAGCGGGTATCGAGGCCTCTTTGGATCTGGCCGATACAGGTTACCAGGTTTACTTGGTAGAGCGACAACCATCCATCGGTGGGATTATGGCGCAGCTCGATAAGACCTACCCCACCATGGACTGCTCGATATGAATTCTCGGGCCGAAAATGATGGATGTCGGTCGACATCCTCGGATCAAAATGTTCACCTATAGCGAAATTGAAAACGTTACGGGCTATATCGGCAATTTCAATGTCCGGATTCGGAAGAAAGCTCGTTACGTTCGGGAGAAGGATTGCACCGCCTGCGGTGAATGTGCTAAAGTGTGTCCCATTGTTGTGCCCAATGAATTTCAGATGGGGCTATCGCTGCGCAAAGCCATCCATATCCCATTTCCACAGGCCGTCCCCTCTGCCTACATTCTGGACATGGATCACTGTCTGGGCAACAACCCCATCGCCTGTGGCAAATGCTACGAAGCCTGTGACAAAAAATGTATCGATTACGACATGCAGGACGAACTGATCGACGTCAAAGTCGGCGCGGTCATCGTCGCCACTGGGATGGATGTGTACGATCCCACCAGATTGGATGATTATGGCTATACCCGTTTCGAAAACGTCATCACCAGCATGGAGTTCGAGCGGCTGATCTGTTCCGAAGGACCCAGCAAGGGCCATTTTATTCGCCCGACGGATCATCAGACACCCAAACGAATTGGATTTATCCAGTGCGTGGGCTCTCGCACCCAGGATCCCGAACGAGGCAATCCCTATTGCAGCAATATCTGCTGCATGAATACCATCAAGGACAGCTTGCTACTGAAAGACCACTATCCTGACACGGAGATCAAAGTTTTCTACATGGATATCCGTGCCTTCGGCAAGGGCTTTGAAGATCTGTTCATGCGCAGCAAGGAAGCGGGCGTGATGTACATCCGAGGAATTCCTGGCGAAATCGAGGAAGATCCGAAAACGAAGAATCTAAAATTGACGGTAGAAAATACCACGACTCGCAAGATCGAGCAGCATGAATTGGACCTGGTGGTGCTTTCGGTCGGCGTGATTCCCCGCCAGGATAACGAGATCATCAAGAAATTCTTCAGTCTGTCCAGCACCTCGGATGGATTTTACATGGAATCGCACCCCAAGCTGAAGCCAGTGGATGCCCCGACGGGCGGTGTATATTTTGCGGGCTGCGCCGAATATCCCAAGGATGTGAAGGATAGTGTGACTCAGGCCAGTGCGTCAGCGGCACGGGCAGCTACTTTGCTCTCGGCGGGAAAAATTAAGATCGAAGCCATTACTGCTGTGGTTGATGAAGAAAAATGCAAGTTATGTGGCATCTGTGCCGATGTGTGTCCCTTCAATGCCATCGTGTTTGAGAAGGGCGCCAAGACACCTGCTCGAGTGATCGAGGCCTCCTGCAAAGGCTGTGGCACCTGCAGCGCCGAATGCCGTTTCGACGCCATCACCATGCAGCACTTCAGCGATCGCCAGATCTACGCCCAGATCGAGTCGATCCTGTCCGAAAATCCCATGGATAAAATCGTGGCGTTTGCCTGCAACTGGTGCTCTTATGGTGGCGCCGATCTGGCGGGTTTGTCTCGGCTGCAATATCCGCCCAATGCCCGCATTATTCGCACCATGTGCAGCGGTCGGGTGAAGGATAAATTCGTCCTTCACGCCTTCAAATTGGGTGCGCCGATTGTGCTGGTCTCGGGCTGCCACTTCGCCGATTGCCATTACATCGACGCCAACCGCTGGACCCAGAAGCGAGTGGAAAAGTTGTGGGATAAATTAGAAAAATTGGGCATTCGTCCCGAGCGGCTGCAATTAGAATGGGTGAGCGCTGCTGAAGGTCAGAAATGGGCAACGGTGATGAAGGCTGTTGAGGAGATGCGGCAGAAGGTGACCAAAGAGGAAGTGGAATTCACCAAAAAGGTTTTGAGTGAGGATGAGAAGCCGAAGGTGGCGAAGCCTGCGAAAGAGAAAGTTGAAAAGGTAGCTGCGGCAGCGGCTGCTGCACCAGCTTAAACGCTTCAAATTGATCTTTCATAAAAAATAAAACGGGTAGTTACTTTGGTAACCGCCCGTTTTTAATTTTGAAAGGGATTTTTTTAAAGCGCTTTACCTGGCTAAACAAATACCATTAAATGCTATCCGGGAAATCAATCTTACATAACAAAATCCCGATGAGAGATTTGTTCTAATTAAAAGAGCATCAAAAATTGAGAATTAATAAGTAAGCGTCATCTTGCCTGCCTGTTTAAACTCACCCGCAATTAGCTGATAGATGTAGATGCCACTGGTTACTTTGCTCCCGAACTCATCTGTTCCCTCCCAACGAACCTGGTGAACACCGGCCGTCATCCCACCATCCAATAGCGTACAAATTTTTTGGCCCGTGATATTGTACACTGCTAATGTCACGTGGGAGGCCTCAGGTATTTGAAATTCAATTTCCGTGGCGGGATTAAAGGGATTGGGGTAATTTCCCAGCAAGGCAAATTTCTGGGGTTGTGGTTCTTTTTCAGTGCTATCATCAGCTAACTTTTTAGGCAGCATACGCTCTTTGCTGTATAGAGGAATTTTTTCCTCGGTATACTCAGAATAGGTATCGTACACCTTACCCCTCATTTGGTACTTGATCGTACGACCTTTCGGATCAGGAATAGTGACTCCATAATCGATATTAGATTCTGTAGCTTTAGTCGTAATAGTTGCTATATTCGTCCAGGAGCCATTGCCAATTTTTCGTTCTATTCGGTATTCATGAACATGATAATGCGTCCAAACTATTTCGGGATGATTATCATCAGTAATATAGACATTGAAATTACCAGGAATAGGAACTTCTGGTAATGGATCAATAGGACTTGGAAGTGCCGGACATAACCATTCTGCCGGATCTTGCTCTTCATAATCTAAATAAGCTGACCAAAATAATGCACATTCTTTATAAGTAACAGGATACTCTATGCCATCACAATTTATTTGAGCAATAGAATTTGGATAGCCACAGGGCCAAACCCAATTACAACAAAGAGTGGTTTAAGCACTTGTATAATTATAGGAGATAATACTCAATGCACCAATAGTCAATATAGTAAGCACAGCAATAATCATAAATAATTTATTCATTTTTTCCCCTTTCGAAACTTAGTTTTTAAAAGAATAGCTTCAGATACCTATTTCAATAATATCATCCGTCTTGTTTCAAATCCTCGAGAACTGGAGAATCGATACAAATAAATTCCACTCGCTAACCCGTCGGCATTAAATTTAACGCAATGATGACCAGCCTGGCATAGTTGGTTTTTTAACAACGTAGCCACTTCTTCTCCATACAAATTATAGATCCTTAGTTCCACAACTTCAGGGTATTTTAAAGTAAACGATATTTCCGTTGCCAGATTAAAAGGATTGGGGAAGTTTTGCTGCAAGACAAATTCCTCAGGAAGATACTTATTGGTCGAAACCGAGGTAACCCAGCCAGAAGATGTATGTATAACTCCTTCTTCTCCAGCTATCCACCCATGATGCGTATCCACCATTTTGATATCGTTATACATGATATCTGGCGCTGACATTTCTACCCAGGTCCTTCCTGTATCACTGCTCATATATAAATGATGATGGAAAGCAGCTAATGCTTTAGAGGGATCGCCAGGGAAAAATTCAATATCGGCAACCCATTCTTTGTTAAGGTTTAATGGATATTCATTCCAGGTAATTCCACCATCTATCGTTCGGTAAATTGGACTATTTCCCAGCCAACAGGCAAGTCCAATTTTTTCGTCATAGAATCGGATGAGCTCAAAATCTATTTGACTTAACGGAAGTTGACTCCAGGTGATTCCTCCATCAATAGTCTTATGCAAGAATAAAGCAGATAGGTGAACGCCGAAATATGAAAAACGGCAATAACCTATTTGAGGTGAAACAAACTGAACACCATGCCATAATGTGCTATGAGCGCCTAAAAAATAAGATTGATTCTGGGAAATCCAATTTTGCCCCCCATCTTCGGTCCTTAAAATAAGTGCTGGCTGACCAGGCAACGCATCCCCCATGGCGATACCATTTACGCTATCAAACATTTCGATGTAATTGAACCAGCTCGTGGTGGAATCGCCTGCGTGCTGCTGTTCCCAGGTCCGACCGCCATCTGAAGTATGATCAATTGAAAACGGAGTTAGAACCCAGAAATTTAGAGAATCTGTTATCGAAATATCGACCATGCCTCCGATTCTTTGCTCGATCCAGGGGATTTCATGCCAGGAGCGACCGCCATCCAGGGTACGAAAAATCCCTTGCCTACCATCAGAGACTTTTGTCCAGGCAATCGCAACGGCGACATTAGAATCTACGGCATCGATTTTCTGCCAGCGCGTCGCCAAACCTTCTGCCTGTCTCTCCCAACTCTGTGAAAATAAAGGCGAGGTCATTATTCCGCTCAGTAAACTAACCATGAGCCAGATAAACACTATCAATTTATTCATGTCAGACCTCCATAATATGGTTAAAGGATATACATTATTTTTAACATCTTTCCTCGCGCAGGCTTATCCAATACTCCTTGCCCGACATGCTCCACCACCCCCTGTTCATTGATCAAAATGGTTTGAGGCAAACGGAACAGTTTATAGGACCACCAAAAAGAAAGCTCGTCAGTGACAACAACAGGAAATTTTATTTTTTGATCCTCAACAAAAAGCTGGGCTTCAAAAGGATCATTTCTGGTAATCCCTATCAGTCGATATTTCTTTGCATCAACGTTTTCATAGAGATAATTCCAAAAAGGAATGTTTTTCTCACAAACGGCACATTCTGTAGAAAAGACAAATAGCAGTGTTTTTTGATCTTCACTTCCATAGCTGATAGTTGTTGGTATGCCCGTTAAATTCATCCCCCCAAAACCTGGGACTGGATCACCTTTTTGAAGTGACAATGATGCTAATGCCTGATTCAGATCATGAATCAGTATTCGAGATTGCCTATTTTGTCTGACAAGAACAATCACTTCGACAGCCAATCCGATTAAAGCTGCATATAAAAAGAGGTGAAACAGATCAAACAGAAATCTTTTAGCCATTATTCTTCCATTTTACTATCAATGATCGAATGAATGGTGAAAGGCCAAAGCAAAACGTCCAGGAAATCTAACAGACCTACGAACATCAGCAATCAGCAAGACGATTCAGCTTTGCTGTTGCTTTTCTTTTTGACTAACATAATTAAAAAAAAAATTAAATTAATGTCAAGTACTTTTTTATTTTCGAATATTTTTTGAACACAGGCCCCAATCGTCACCTTTGCCTGTAACTGGTCTTCCGGCGCAGATACCGATCTGACAGCCTTGTCCCAACTGCAATAGCCGCCCAATGCCCGCATCATTCGCACCATGTGCAGCGGTCGGGTGAAGGATAAATTCGTCCTTCACGCCTTCAAATTGGGTGCGCCGATTGTGCTGGTCTCGGGCTGCCACTTCGCCGATTGCCATTACATCGACGCCAACCGCTGGACCCAGAAGCGAGTGGAAAAGTTGTGGGATAAATTAGAAAAATTGGGCATTCGTCCCGAGCGATTGCAATTAGAATGGGTCAGTGCGGCCGAAGGGCAGAAATGGGCAACGGTGATGAAGGTTGTCGAAGAGATGCGGCAGAAGGTCACCAAAGAAGAAGTGGAATACACAATGAAAGTTTTAAGGGAGGATGAAAAGCCGAGGGCGGCAAAACCTGTGAAAGAGAAAACAGAGAAGGTAGCGGCTGTTGCAGTTGCAGCATCGGTTTAAAATCTTCGTATCGATTGTTCAATAAAAGCAAAGCGGGTAGATGCGGTGGTTGTATCTACCCGTTTTTGTTATTAAAAAATTTCCAACGGATGATAGGACGCCAACGGATAAAAATTGCTCCAACAATATCCGTTGCTGTTTTATTCCGCCTGGGGGGTTTGGAAAAATTTTTGACTGAATTTAACCTCATCCTCACCTCACTAGCACCATCTTTTTCAGATCTCTAAATTCACCAGCCGTTATCACATACCCATAGAGCCCTGAAGCTACTGTTAAACCACCATCATCTTTTCCATCCCAATGAACCGAATAAGAACCAGCCGCCTTCTCCTCGTCTACCAACGTGCGAATTTTCTTCCCCAGCAGGTTGTAAATCAGCAACGTCACGGTTCTGGCTTCTGCCAACTGATAATTGATTACGGTCTCAGGATTAAAGGGGTTGGGATAGTTCTGGTCCAATCGAAATTCGGAGGGAACTTTAGGTTCATCGGTCAATAGCGGCGGTGGCTCAGGTTTGGGTTGGGAGCCTGGCTGCCATTCACCCAACGTCGACAGCGCAGAGATGGATAGATCATCGTCAGGATATTTGGCAATGAGCTGACGATAGTAGTTTTCGCCCATTTTCTGATCCGCTAAGAAGAACCAATAGATCGTGCCCAGGTCATACAGCGCATATTTGGCCAAATCTTTATCAGGAAAAGCTTGTAGGATCTGTTCTGATTTGGTAATGGCTTGCTGATAATCGCCCAGCTTCACCAAATGTCCTGCGGCTATAGATTGCGCTAAACCTGAAATCTCTTTGCCTGAATATTTTGATGCCATAGAATTCATAATGGTAAGGGCTTCATTAGACCTACCTAAGTTCTCTAAACAGCGATTTTCAAAAGCTAAAGACTGCCTGCCCACAGGAAAATCAGGATATTTAGTTACGAGAGCGTCGAATAAATTTAACGCTGCGCCATAATCCTCAACTAAGTAGACTGAATAGGCTTTCTCAAATTCCTTAACACCAGTGGTATCTGAATTCATACTGGCCTCATTTATCTCCTGTGTATTTACATCTTCAGCCAGGCTTTTTAGCAAACCACCACCAACAGGATCAAAGTCCAGATACGGCTGCCAGACCACGTTGCCATACAGACTGGGAGAGGGCGTTTCCGAACCCCACCAGTTATACTGGGCATTCAGTGAAGCGGGATTGGTAGAATAGATATCCCATACGACATTATAAATGCTGTTATACCCCTGACCAGCGTAATTCCCCAGATCGGGCAAGGAAGTATTGTCCGCCTTGACCCCATAGTATTGATCCCAGATACCATTGTACGAACGAACAGCAGGACAGGAATATTGAACACATTCGATGCCCGTGGCATTGAAATTTTCAAAAGTATTGTACCAGAGAAAACCGCCGCCTTGATTCTCATATTTAATTCCTTTGTTATTGTCACTGAAACTACAATGCCAGATATCAATAGAAGTGTTATAAAGCCTAATCCCGCATTGGGCATTCTGGATAGTACAATATGTTATGCTGCCAGAGGCAGTAGCATTCATCTCTATGCCATACCAGGTGCCTGAAGATGATTGTATGGTGACATAATTGCTGAATGTACCATTGACGGCAAGGATGCCGTTCACGGTAAGCTTTTTGCTTGAAGCGAATTTTAGAGTGACACCAGAATTTAATTGCAGTGTTTTGCCGTTAGGAACCGTTACATTGTCATACAGATAATATATGCCTGAAGAAACTATAACAGCTTCACCAATGTGGATATAATTAAGCGCATCTTGTATCGATGAAAATTGTTGAGGTACTTTAATGTTCGGAATAAGTGTATTCATATTCCAATAATCTTGTTCCACAAATTGTTCGACATGTTCATTTCGGTCCCATGTATTATAGAAATATATAAATTCTCCATCTGCAGCATAACCATAACCACATTGAGCATGACCATATATTCCATATTTGATAGGTCTATCATTATTTATCTCATATACAAGTCGATTAGCTGTGAAATATTCTATGAATTCGGAAGAAAAATTATAACCATGCGAATTTGCTATTGATATAACAGCTGCTGGTTGATCTTCTGGAGGAACACCATAATCGCTTTCCTGACCACCACTTTGAGGCAAACCAAAATAATCAGCAAAATGGTCTACTAATTGTTTAGCAGTATGACGAGGATTTAATTCACTATGTGGACCATTCCAATTAAAATCTGAAACTGAATGTCTCAAGTTTGAGAAATAAGAATCTTTTCCTTTGTAGTTTAAAGCCATGGTTAAACTTGTTGGCGCGCATCCACGATACCAAGTATAAGGCTCTACTCCACTTAATTTTTTTGAAGATCCCGTCATAACTTTTTTAAATTTAATTGCAAATATAGAATCCCACTTATCATGTAAAATTTTGTTTTTGTTCTTACGAAAGTTATTTATTTTAACCTCCAAAGAAGAGATATAATTCTCTTCGATTCTTTCAAAAGATTTAAGATCAATAAAATAATTTCCTTTCGGAGTAAAAAACTTAATATAATAAAAATGGTCACCTGGGGAAATTAATTTATATCTTTTTATATCATTTTCATTGATATTTAAATACTCAGCCAGCTTTTTTTTAACCTCTTTTAAGTTTTTATGTGGAGGTATGGCTGGAGTAGCTTCAATAAGAACTGGAAGGTCATCATAAGCTCCGATTGAGCAGTAACCTAACTTTTTACCTTCATTCTGAATTTCGTATAAATACAAGACCGTGTCACTATTAAAATTGTAATAAATAGTTGGAACACTGTCAATTCTAACAGAGATCCAACCAGGAAATAACGGTTGCACTTCTAAACAAATTCTTTCTGCAGCAAATCTGCCTTGTTGTATAGAAATACGCTCATTAGAAAAGGATATTTGAAAAAACAGTAATGTTAATAGTAAAACAAATAATGGACAAATTGAACTTTTCATAGCTATCTCCTTTCATTCGATTCTTTTAATAAAAGTCAATATAATTAAAATTATTTAATTCTATATATTGGAATCATAAGTTTTAAAGATAAGTTTACAAATTTGAAAGGGTATGGTAACGGATTATAATCTCCTTCTTTATAGACTCTTTCTTTTGTTAGTGAAATAATATTAAGCTCTGTTTCTAATGATAGATAAATGTTTGTTAAAATAAAAAATTCAGAACTAGCACCAAGAATAAAAGATGCACTTGCTTTTTTCAAAATATTTTTCATACTTTCAGATTTCAAATGCTCATTTATTTGATACAATGAATATTTAATAATATATTTTTCTTCAGATGATAAAAGAGTTGAAAAGTCTATGCCTGCAAATAATGATGGTTTCGGATCTTTGAACGATAAGAAATAATTTAAAATAAACTGGGATGAGAGATAATTAATATCTATATCAAATTTAAAATTTGGGATATGTTTTATGCCAGAACCTTTAAAACCCAACTGTTTATAAGCTATGGCGTATCCAAATTGCCATCTCGGTTTTAGACATATCAGAAAGAAAGCTCCTAAGAATGGTTTATAATTATCCGATATCTTTTCAACTTTAAACAAATTATTTGTACCGCGTATTCCTATTCTTGTTAATCCAATTTTAAAACCAAAATCATATTTATGTTCTGCATTAAATTTTGTATCCTTTTTGATATTATGATTATAAAAAAAATAAAGTTTACTATTATCTTGTCCCTGAGTAATGTTTGCAGAAAACAAAAAAATACAAACAAAGATTAGTTTAATGTTGAATCTTTTCATTTTTTTAATCCCTTCAGCCAACAATTTAGATTTAGATTTAAATAAATCTACTTGTTTTATATTAATCAAAAGTCATAGATAGATTGATAACAAATAAAAAAAGCCTGCACCTCTCTCTCTAAAATTTAAATCATGTTCCAGAATCAAAGTCGTGCAGGCTTATAACCATTCCGCAACCAAAGTATTTCCATCAAGCCTTAATCCAGACCAATATTCGTCGTACCAGAATCAGAAATCCCTCGGCTCCGTAATAAATTTTTTTGCTTCCTCAAAAAATTAAATTCAAAGAACTCTTTGAAACTAACATCAGCAATCAGCAAGACGATTCAGCTTTGCTGTTGCTTTTCTTTTTGGCCAACATAATTTAAAAAAAATTAAATTAATGTCAAGTACTTTTTATTTTGCGAAAATTTAATTTGAACACAGGCCCCAATCGTCACCTTTGCCTATAACTGGTCTTCCGGCGCAGATGCCTATCTGGCAGCCTTGTCTCGGCTGCAATAGCCGCTCATTGCCCGCATCATTCGCACCATGTGCAGCGGTCGGGTGAAGGATAAATTCGTCCTTCACGCCTTCAAATTGGGTGCGCCGATTGTGCTGGTCTCGGGCTGCCACTTCGCCGATTGCCATTACATCGACGCCAACCGCTGGACTCAAAAGCGATTGGAAAAACTTTGGGATAAATTAGAAAAATTGGGCATTCGTCCTGAACGATTGCAACTCGAGTGGGTCAGCGCTGCTGAGGGTCAGAAATGGGCTACTGTGATGAAGGCAGTCGAGGAGATGCGGCAGAAGGTGACCAAAGAGGAAGTGGAATTCACCAAAAAAGTTTTGAGTGAAGATGAGAAGCCGAAGGTGGCGAAGCCTGTGAAAGAGAAAGAAAAAGTGGCGATGGCAGCATCGGTTTAGGATTCGTTGAGAAACCAGATTTCTTTGAGAAATCTGGTTTCTTTTTATTAGACGATTCGACAGATCAAGCCAGCCAATCACGATTTTTTCATGCGAATTTCCACCGATCTCGCATGACCCTGCAACCCTTCCATCATTCCCAATTTTACCGCGGTAGATCCGATGGAGGATAGTCCTTCTTCCGTCACCCGCAGTGTGGTCTGAAATTTCAAAAAATCTTTCACACTCAACCCGCCCGTGTAGCGAGCCGCATGATTGGTGGGCAGGGTATGATTCAAACCGCTGCTGTAGTCGCCCAACGCTTCGGCGGAACCAGGTCCAATAAAAAGCGAGCCATAATTTCGCAATTGCGCCACATACATGTCAGGGTTTTGGATCTGCAATTCCAGGTGCTCAGGCGCTTTTTGGTTGGCAATCGCAACAGCATCAGCCAATGTTTCGACAAGGATGATACTGCCATTTTTGTCCAACGACTGCTGGGCGATCTCCGCCGTGGGCAGACTGGCAAGTTGTCGCTGCAAAGCCTGATTGACCGCATGGGCCAATTGCAGTGAGGTGGTCACCAGAATGGGTACGGCATCCACATCGTGTTCGGCCTGACCCAGCAGATCGGCAGCGATGAATTCAGGATCGGCATGTTCATCGGCGATGATCAACAGCTCGGTTGGGCCAGCGATGAAATCGATACCCACGGCACCATAGACCATCTTTTTCGCCATTGTGACATATTTATTTCCTGGACCTACAATTTTATCCACACGCCGAATCGATTCCGTCCCATAGGCCATGGCAGCAAATGCCTGGACGCCGCCGATTTTATAAATTTCATTGACATGACAGATGTCGGCTGCTACGAGAATGGCAGGATGAATCGTACCGTTATGCCTGGGCGGCGAGCACACAATGACTTCGCCCACGCCCGCCACTCGGGCGGGAATGGCGCCCATCAGCACCGTGGATGGCAGGGGATAGCTTCCGCCTGGGGCATAAACGCCCACTCGCTCGATGGGAATCACCTTCTGACCTGCAATTACGCCGCTTTGAATTTCGTATTCAAAATCTGTCATCGGCTCTTTTTGTTTGATGGCAAAGCGTTGGATATTTTCCGCTGCCAGCTCGATGGCCTCAATGTCTTCCCGTTCAAGTTGCTGATAGGCATTTTTAACTTCAGCGTCGGAAATGGCAAATTGCTCCAGACGGACGCCATCGAATTGGGCGGTATATTTTTTGACCGCCGCATCGCCGTTCCGCTTTACCTCCTCGATAATAATTTTGACGGAATCGCTTTGCTCCATCTCCTGGTATTGAAAAAACTTTTGATCCAGGTCTTTCGATCGCACGATCTTCATTGCCTTCGGCGCCTCCTCAGCTCATTCAACACATCTCCGATTTCCACCCCACTTTTCACCAACAGCGTTGTTAAAAAATACAGCACATCGGCCGCTTCCCAGATAATCTCCGCTTTCGTTTTGGCGATAACGACTTCTACTGCCTCCTCCAGCAGTTTCTCCCGCAGCTTTTTATCGGTGAGCGTGGCCGTGTATGATCCTGGCGTTGGATGATCGAACCGATCTTTGATCACCTCATAAAGTTCCTGCAGGCTGAATTTTTTATCCCCGAAGCAGGAATAGCTGCCCAGGTGACAGGCAACTCCCTGCTGTCGCACCGTCGCCAGCAATGCATCGCTATCGCAATCGTTTCGGATTTTCACAATTTCTTGAATATTGCCAGAAGTTTCGCCCTTCATCCAGAGCCGATTTCGGGAGCGAGAGAAGTACCAGGCACGGCCCGTTTCGAACATCTTTTTCAGCGATTCTCGATTGCTATAGGCCAGCAGCAACACCTGCCCCTCCTCGTCGCAGGTAATGATGGGAATCAGCTCGGATTTCCAATTCAGCGATTCGATGAACGCATCATCCAGGCGAATTTTTCCCGTGTAAATTGCCATTCCCAGTTGCACATCCACGCCCAGTGCCGCCAATTTTCGAATTTCATCCAGCGAGGTGACGCCGCCAGCTACGGTCAATTGCAGGTCAGTCATCTGACGAAGCTGTTGAATCGTATCCAGGTCCGTGCCCTGCAGGCCACCTTCTTTTTCCACGCAGGTAAACAGAAACTCAGAGGCATAGTTTTCCAGATCTTTCACAACCTCGAACAATTTCAGCCCCGTGCGGTGCTTCCAGGCCTGGGTGACAATTTCCCCCTCAAACGCATCGATGGCAATAATGATCCGTTGCTGGCCAATGGCGGAATGCAGTGCCTTCAAAAAATCATGGTTGATGCGATCGCTCTCAAAGGCCTTGCTTCCAATAATGATTTTGGAAGCGCCCCAGGAGATTAGCTCTTTTGCCCGCGGCAGGTCCTTGATTCCGCCGCCCACCCGACAATCGGCCACGCCGCAGATTTGCCGAATCAGCTCATCGTTGCTCCCCTGCCCCATGGCGGCATCCAGGTCGATGACCGCAATTTCATTGTATTTGTTAAATTCCCGCGCCAGATCGATCGGGCTCTCTCGCTCCAGCATTTTTTCTCTGCCCTGTTTCAACTGAACGGCTTTGCCATTCATCAAATCAATTGAAGGAATAATCATCGAACCTTGACTCCTCTGTCTTTCAAATAATTTTTAATGCTCGAAATGGTGAACTCGCCATAATGGAGCAGGGAGGCCAGCAGCACCGCATCCGCCTTGCCCACCATAATCGCCTCGTACATTTGTTCCAGGGTGCCAGCGCCGCCCGAGGCGATCACGGGGATGTTGACCAGCTCCGAAACGGTTCGGGTCAATTCCAGATCATACCCCTGCCTGGTGCCATCCATGTCGATGGAGTTCAGTAAAATTTCGCCTGCGCCTAATTTTTCTCCCGCTGTTGCCCATTGCAACGCATCGATCCCCGAATCAACTCGGCCGCCATTGATATAGGCGGTCCAGGAGTTTTCGCTCCGTTTGGCATCGATGGAGAGCACGATGCATTGCGAGCCGAATTTCTCCGCCCCTTCGGAGATGAGGGCTGGATGTTTGATCGCCGCCGTGCAGATCGCCACTTTGTCAGCGCCCGCATTCAGAATGCGTCGCATATCCGCCAACTCACGGATGCCGCCGCCAACGGTCAACGGAATGAACACCTGGCTGGACACCTTTTCCACCACTTCCAGCATGATCTCTCGGCTGCGATACGATGCCCCGATATCCAGAAAGGTCAGCTCGTCCGCCCCCTGCTGATTGTACAGCGCCGCCAGTTCTACGGGATCCCCCGCATCTTTCAGATTTTTAAATTTGATTCCTTTCACCACCCTGCCATCTTCCACATCCAGACAGGGGATGATGCGTGTGGCTAACATAACTCAATCCAATTTTTCAATAATCTTAGACCAACATCTCCGCTTTTTTCAGGATGAAACTGGACAGCGGCCATATTTCCCATCTCGATGGCTGATGGATACTCGATGCCATATTGGGTCGTGGCAACGATTGGCCACTGATCTTTCAGCGAAAGGTAATAGCCATGCAGAAAATAGAAAAAAGTGCCATCGGGGATGCCAGCGAACAACCTGGATTCCCGCTGCAAGTGAACTTGATTCCAGCCGATTTGCGGCACCTTGCCCGCATGGAAGCGCCGATTCTCACCTTCGAAAAGCGACAGACCTCTTGCCCCAGGCGATTCGTGACTGGTTTCCAGCAGCAATTGCATGCCAAGGCAGATGCCCAGAAACGGTTTATTGGCCACCAGCCAGTCACGGATGGCGTCATAAAATCCTGACTCATGCAATTTTTGAACCGCAGCGCCGAAAGCACCCACCCCTGGCAAGACGATCTTTTTCGCACCTGCCAATTGGTCAGGGCTGGAAATGACCTGGCTTTCGACCCTCAAATAATCGAATGCTTTTTTCACGGAGCGCAGATTGCCTGCGCCGTAATCAATGATCGCTATCATGGTCGATGATTCCTTTGGTGCTGGGTACGTTTTCGATGGCTCGTGGATCCGTTGAACAGGCCATTTTCATGGCTCTGGCAAAGGCTTTGAACGTTGCTTCGATTTTATGATGATCGCTGCGGCCGTACGGCATTCTCACCACGACATTGGCGCCCAGATGGTTAGCGAATCCCTGGAAAAAATCTTCCAATAAATCGGTATCCAGCTCGCCGCAAAAACGCCGCTGGAATTTGGCCTCAAATTGCAAATAAGGTCTGCCAGCGATATCCACTGCCACCACGGCCAGCGCCTCATCCATGGGATAGACAAAATAGCCCGCCCGATTGATCCCTTTCTTATCTCCCAGGGCCTTTTTGAACGCCTGCCCCAGCACGATGCCACAATCTTCCACCAGATGATGTTGATCCACGTGCAGATCGCCTGCGGCGGACATGGTGATGTCGAACAGCCCATGTTTGGCAAACGATTCCAGGGCATGAGTCAGAAAGCCAATCGGCGTCTGGATCTGATATTTGCCGCTGCCGTCGATGTTCAACTCGATGGAGATATTGGTTTCGGTGGTGGTTCGATGAATTTGCGTGGTTCTCATATTTTATGCTCTAATTTTTGCCCAACGGATAGATGAAGCCAACGGATATTTTTATGACTCTTCGGGTCACGCAAAGCCGCCAGGCCCGCAAAGAAAAAATCAATAGCTTAATTAACTTTGCGTTCTTTGCGGCTTTGCGTGAGAAATAAATCTTGTTAGCAGTGAATCAGGAAAATTTTTTTAAAATAAGGCGAAATGCCTCCAGAAATTTTTGATTATCCTCCCTCCTGCCGATGCTGATCCGCAAATAGCCCTGGAGCAAAGGATATTTGTTCAGATTTCGGACCAGGATCCCTCGATCTTGCAGGGCTCGATAAATTTCATCCGCCCTGCTGCCGACTTTCATCAGAAGGAAATTGGTATGACAGGCCGTGGTGGCAATCCCCAATTTGCCCAGTTCCTGTTGCAGCAATTGACTTTCTATTTTGACATTGCTCACGACCTGTTGAATAAACTCCTGATCCGCCAACGCCACGCTGCCTGCCTTCAATGCCAGGTTATTCACCGCAAACGGCAAATTCACCTTGGCCAGATGCTGGATATTTTCTGCAGCCGAAAACAGCATCCCCAGCCGCAAGCCCGTTAAGCCATAAGCTTTGGAAAAGGTCTGCACGACGATCAAATTGGGGTATTTCTCAATGAGCGGCAGATAAGATTTTCCAACAAAATGCCAGTACGTCTCATCTAACAGCACCAACGAATCGCTGGCGGCGGTCAAAATTTGAATCAACGCCTTTTCTGGAATGACAGTTCCCAGCGGATTGGCAGGATTGACCACGACAATGAGTTTGACGTGCCGATTTATTTTAGCCAGCACCTCCTGATCAGGAAAGGAAAAATCTTCATGGTACAGAATTTCGGTTATTTTCGCCCCCCGAATTCTGCCGAAAATATCGAACATCCCGTAATTGGGCACGGGCAGCAGCACCTCATCGCCCTCTTCCACCAGGCCATCGAACACACAACGGATCGAGTCGTCGGCGCCATTGGAGATGATCACATTTTCCGCGCCGAGGTGGTAATGCTCAGCTATCTGGTTGATAAACGAATCGTAAGCGGGATAGAGCGAAATATCTTCGGGCGATAAATTTTGCAACGCCTCCAGCACCGTGGGGGAGCATCCCCAGGCATTTTCATTCAGATCGAGTCGGATTTTCTCTTTTCGGTTCGTATTGAAAATTTGATAGGTTTTTGCTCTGGCCATGGTTCGTCGTGGTGTTCTCATAAAACGACCTTTCGAAAATCATATTCCAGAATATCGGTGGCGCCATACTTTTTGAGCAACGGGATCAATTTGATCACCTCCTGTTTTTTAACAGCGACCTTGACAGCATACCCCTGCTCGGCATAGAGCGGGGCCACCGTGGGCGAACGCATGCAGGGCAAAAATTTGACGATCTCCTCCAATTTATCCTTGGGCACGTTCATTTCCAGCATCACCCGCTGTCGGGCATCCAGCACAGCCTGAAAGATCATTTTCATCTCAGCGATCTTTTCCCGCTTCCAGGGATCGTTCAGTGCCGCCTGGTTCGCATAATATCGGGTCGACGACTCCAGAATGGTGTCGATGACCCTCAGGTTATGTTCTTTTAAGGTCCTGCCCGTTGCCACGTTGTCGATGATCATATCGGCATCTTCGGGTGGAAAAACCTCGGTGGCGCCAAAGGTCCGCAACAGGACGTATTGATATTTTTTTTGGTCCAGATATTTTTTAGCAATTTGCTCATACTCCGAAGCGACCACGATTTTTTTCTGGGTCAAATCGGTTTTTGTTAATGATTCTGGAATGGCTGCCACAATTTTCACCCTATCGAAGCCGAGGTCGATAATTTCGGTGATGGCAGCGCCCGTTTCGATCACCCAATCATGCCCCGTAAAGCCAGCGTCGTGCGATCCCAATTCCAGCAGTCTGGGCACGTTCTGCGGCTTCATGATCTTGGCTTCGATTTCAGGATCATCGATGCGGGGCACGTAAACCCGTTCGTCGACCTCTACACCAAAACCAGCATCATTCAATAATCGAACCACATTCCCGTAGATTCTCCCTTTGGGGAGGACCAATTTCAATTTGGGCATGCTCTCTCCACTATTAATCTAAATTGACCAATTACTGGTAACTTCATTGCGGCCAAAGATCGGCTTGATTAACTTCTACTTTTGAAATTGATAAAAGTTTGATTATCGAACCAAACCAACATGGCGAGGTTGCATAATAAAAAAATATGGTTGAAGAAATTTAGAATTTCGGGAATATGCCAAAACCAAAGACATCCGAACGGATCGAAAAAATCAGCGGCGGATAACTCTCCTAAAAAATTCGCTGCTATTTTTCAGCGATGCGTTGCTTCAAATTTGGGATATGGGATGCATCGATGGCCAATTATGCTTCATAAAAAAATGCCCGAAGCTTTCACTCCGGGCATTTTCTATGGCTTACTATTTCTTTTTAGACAAACCCTTCGCCGTTCGGTCCTCCAATGGTGGAGCCGGCGTCCGCTTCGGCGGATTGGTCTTGACCAACTTCATCACTTCTGCCACCACTTTCTCCATCTGTGGATCGCGTCCCTGCACCAGCAAATTGGGATCGTCCCAGACTTCGAAGTCCGGCGAAACACCTTCGCCCTCCCAGAACCAATGCCCATCATTGTCATAGAGTCGCGCGCCCGGCACAGTAATTCCACCACCATCGATCAATCGGTGACCAGTAGCAGGCCCCACAAGAATTCCCAGGGTGCGTTCGCCCACAATAGGACCGGCTTTCAGTTCCTGAAACGCCCAGGGCAATCCATCGCCACCGGAGCCAGCCCAGCCGTTGATCAACATGCCTTTGGGGCCGGTATTCGTTTTGATCGGCCAGGTGTGATCTTGCCCATGGCGCCAATGCAAATTATAGACCACCGGTCGCTGCAGCAGCTCCAGAAAACGATCGGCCAATTGCCCGCCGCCATTGAAACGCTCGTCGATAATAAATCCTTTCTTATCCAGTTGGCCGTAGTACATGCGTACCAATTCCGTCTGCCCGCGATCCGCAGTATTCGACATGTACACATAGCCAAGCTGGCCATTGGAAAGCTTATCCACCAGTTTGCGATTATTCTCGATCCATTCCAGGTAGCGCAGATTGCTCTCCTCAGACGGGGTCAGGCACTTGACCACCTGCTGCTTGCCATCCTCTTTTTTGCCGCTGCGGCTGATGGTTAGAGCAACGGTTTTGCCCGACAGGCCATCAAATGCAGCATACGGGTCCCGGTTGATCTCCAGTTCCACCCCATTAACGGCCAAAATATAATCACCTGCTTTCACATCTAACCCGGGCTGATCGAATGGCGACCGCACCTCGGTATCCCACACTGCTGGCCGGACGATGCGTTTGATCCGATACAAGTCATTATGCAACTCCCAATCGATGCCCAGGTAGCCATTGCTGCGAGGAGAGACATTTTCCACGTCACCGCCAAAAGTATAGGTGTGACCGGCGCTGAGCCCGGCGGCCAGGTTTGATTGAATGTTGCTCACATCCCAGCGAGTTCGAGCATCTTCGATCAATGCGCCATAGCGCTCCCGCAAGCCACTCCAATCCACCTGATGCATATTGGGATCGTAAAAAAAGTCCCGGTATCGACGCCAGGTGTCCAGGAATATTTGTCGCCACTCCTCCCTGGGCACAAGATCCATTACCAAACCATCGGTCGGGATCGGCTTATCGATTTTTTGATCCGGCTCCGGCCTGACGATGCCATACTGGCCTTTGCAATTGACCAGTAGCGCTTTGCCATCCGCAGTCACCACCGCTTTATCAACTCCACCAATGATGCTCTTGTCTTCCCGCTTTTCAAAATCATAAAAGATCAGCGATTCCGATTCTTCGCCCGAACCGGTGTTCGGATGTCTCAGGTAAACCAGCTTTCCTGGAAACGGCGCCAGACCGCCAATATTGCCGGCCTTGGGCGGAAGCAGAACCATGCGGGCTTCGAGATTATCGAAGTCGATCTTTACCATAACTTCCGACGTATCCCGGTCGGATTTCTTCTCCGACTGAGCTGCTTTTTCATCTTTCTTTTGCGCCCTGTCATCTTCCTTATCGGTCTTTTTCTCCTCTTTTTTCAATTCATCATATTTCGGTTGCAACAACGAAGGCGCATCTTTGGTCAGACTGAGCGCGGCGATTTTTGTGGCATTGGGATAAACCCATGTGCCATCACCCAGATCTGAATAAGCAGCCGAAAAGCTGCGATTGGTGAGATAGAACAGATATTTGCCATCCGTGCTGAACACCGGGTAAAAATCTTCAAAAAACCCGCTGGTGGCCTGATACGGTTTTCCCTTCTCGACATCATAGAGGAAAATGGCAGAGTTGGAGTTCCCCAGTCCCTGAGTAAAAGCGAGCCATCTGGAATCCGCGGACCAGGAAATGTGATAGTTAAAGCGCGCTCCGTGGTCGAGTTCCCAATTGGTATTGCCGGCCACCGCTATCGTTTTGCTGGCCACATCCAGCACCGAAATGGTATTCGTCTGGTCGATAAACGCCAGTTTTTTACTATTTGGAGACCAATACAGGGTGTAGCCAAAACCGCTCTTGCGATTGGTCAATGGCTTCGGCTCGGAACTGCCATCGCTGGCCTGCAGATAGATCTCGTATTCTCCGGAACGGTCGCTCCAATAGGCAATGAACTTGCCGTCCGGCGACCAGGCTGGGCTGTGGTCGAACGCACCACTGCTCCGGGTCATGTTGATAACGTAGCCATCCAGCAGCGGTACATTGAACAGCTCGCCCCGCGCCTCGAAGACAATGCGCTTCCCCTCTGGCGCGGCTGTCATGCTCTGGATGTGTTTGCTGACATCCCTGATAGTGGGCATTTCCACCGATAGATCGCTGATAACATTGACCGTCACCGGCTGATACTTGTGACTATTCACATCCATTAAATACAATCTGCCCCCCGCTTCAAAGACGATATCCCGATTGCCGGCGGCCAGATAGCTGATATCGAAATCATCGAATTGGGTGATCGGCCACGACTTTTTGGTCACGGTATCATAAACCCAGATGTTCAGCCGCATATTCTTTCCTTGATCCGAGAGAAAGTAGATTTTATCGCCAACCCAGGCCGGCTTCCCATCGATCGCGCGATTTTGGGTGATATTCTCGGCAGTGTTGTTCCGCAGATCGTAGACAATGATGTCCGACGCCAGTCCCCCACGATAGCGCTTGAAGGGATAGTTTTCGGTGATTTTGGTGATGTAGGCCAGATAGTTGCCGTCGGGCGAAAAGCTGGCCAACTCCCCATAAGGCACGGCCAATTTCTGCGGCAGGCCACCATCTTTGCTCACCAAATAGAATTGTGCCAGTCGCAGGATTCCGCTTTCTCGAGGGGAAGCGAAGAGGATGCGCTGGCCATCGGGGTGCCAATCCACCATCCGGTCCCAGAACGATTGATAAGTGACCCGCTTGGGCACGCCGCCCGTGGCCGGCATTACGTACACATCCTGGTTGCCGTTGTAGCTGGCGGTGTAGGCGATAGATTGGCCATCGGGTGAAAAACGTGGCCATGATTCCTCTCCCGGGGAGTGAGTGACCTGGATGGCAGTCCCCCCGGCCTTGGGCAGAATCCAGATGTCGCCGCCATAGACAAAAGTGATCTGCGTATCCGATACATCCATGTAGCGCATAAGCTTGGCGCTAATCTGGCCGTAGGCATTGGTGAATAGAAATAAAATACAACCAAACCATAGCAGATTTTTCATAGTTCCTCCTTGGATTGATTGGTGGGGTGATTGTATAACTCGCAACTCGAATGACAAGCCCAAAGGGCACAGTATGCATACGAAGATATGGATTTATGTTTCTGTTTTTTTGACGAATTTTAACTTGCCTTTGCAGCAAACAAGATTTTATTAGGACAAAATGAGCAGCGGGATAAGGACAGCTTCTCCAATGTGGTTGCTAACCAAAATTGGCTGGATTTCCAGGGGCAATCCGCCAGCACCACCGAAAATATTCAAACTCTGCCGGGGTGATTTTAATCGTAGATGAATCCTGGTTACTGGCACCAGGACTCGAAGGCACGCAGGAATTGGTTGGTGCTTTAAAAACTATGCCTTCAAACCATATTTTTTTCAACTTCGTTTACCAGCGCTGCATTGGTTGTGGCAGTTGCTTCGTGTCTTGGTGCCTTCGTGGCTAATGTTAGATTTGAATTGTTACTGCCACCAAGACTCGAAGGCACAAAGGAATTGGTTGGTGGTTTAGCAACTAAATTTTAAAACCATATTTTTTTTCAAACTCGTTTACCAGCACTGCTTTGATTGTACCAGCCACTTCGTGTCTTAGTGCCCTGGTGGCGGAAATAATTTTAGATTGACTAGGCCCATCAGAAGAACGCCTGCCTGAAATCCTCCTCGATAGGAATCGGCTTCCCTTCTTTGTTGATGAAAACTCCAGCCAGTTCCGCCTCCACAATTTTTTTGCCAGTTTTGATATTGAAAATTTCCTGTTTGAAAGTGGCGCTGGTTCGGCCCAGTCGAAGCCCCTCCAGCGTAATTTCCAGCTCATCGCCAAGCGTGGCCGGGGCTAAATATTTGATCTTGACCTCGACGATAACGATGTAAATTCCCCGTTTGATGTAATCATCAAATCGCAATCCCGCCTGTTCCAGGGCGGCGACCCGAGCAAATTCCAGATAGTTCAAATAGACCGCATAATTCACATGCCCCTGGGCATCCAATTCATACGAACGGACTTTGAGCGATTGGGTAAATTTTTTCATTTGAGACCTTTTGGTTAGTTTATCAAGATAACGGAGATAGATTAGCATTTCCTGAAATATGGGCGCTCGATTTGGTCATAGATCACCTCCCCCCCTTTCCCTCATTCACCTGGTTTGACATAGGAGCGGCTCCAGGTCTTGCTGCTAATTGTGAGATCAGGCTCATCCTATACCAGGCGGCTAATGGAATCCGGAGCGATTTAGCTCCAGCACTGTTCCATCCTTTCGCCCGACGACAATGGTGAGCTCTGGCGCTTCCGAAAAAACCAGTTCCCTGCCTTCATTCGAAAAAAGATCGCCACAGCGCCAGGTCGAGCTGGCAAAAATTTCGGGCGCAAGCTGGAGGCGCACCTCTCGAACTTCATCCCCAAGATTGATAACAATGAGATAATATTGCTGTTCACTTTTTTGAAACAGTGCCACCAATGCCCGGGGCGTGGTCGCCTGGCAATAGATCGGCACGCCGGTCATGCGATGCAGAGCGGAGGTGATCGCTGGTTTCGGAGTCACTCCCAGAAAGATCAGTTTGCCGCTACCAAGAGGAAGTTGATAGCCAGCGATAAATTTCATGCCCGCTTCGTAATTGTCCAGTAGCTCATTTTCCTCGGCGAAAATATTGTCCACCTGTTTCTCCGATTGGATGGCGGAGATGGGTTCGCCAGGCACCTGCCGAAAAATCGACAGCGAATCTTTGACCCTGATGGTCATCGATCCCAATTTCAAATCGAAATTTTTGGTCAGGGTCGAGCCATCGGCTGGATTGAAAGGCAAAGCTGCGTACGGCTGAAACGTCTCATCGAACCGGGGAAACGAATTGAAGCAAACCAATGTGCCGCCGTTCTCGACAAACTGGCGCAGCCGCTCCTGCCGCTGACGAGGCAGCCAGTCTGGCCCGGCATAGAAAAGCAACTGGCAATCGGGATCGCCCTTTATCAGATCATAACTTTTGAAGGGGAGGCCCGATTCATAAACCGCTTTCGCTACCAGGTTTTGAAATCCCACACCATCGGACCAAAAATGCAGCTCATCCTCGGTGATGGCAGTGGCAGTCATTTTTTTTAATTCAGCAGGATTGATTTGATGAAAGACTTTAGCTATTTTTTTCATCGGCTCGAACAACTCGGGCCGAACGAATCCTCTGGAATTAATGGGCGAATAGTACCAGTTATCCCGCTCCACCAGCATGTACCAGTTCCAGCCCACAATGCCGCCCATCAAAGCGGTTAAACAGGACAACCGATAATGATTGGCGGTTAAATTTCCCGTGTGATAGTGATAGCCATGCCAGATCCCGCATTGAAACTCGGGAATATAAGGCAGCTCGGTCACGGCGCTGGCATAACAGGCATTTCTTAAAAAATTCAGATGTTCATTCTCATTGGCATGAAATTCATTGGACGGATACAGGTCGATCCCCACCAAACCGAATTCCTCGGCCATCTCCCGCAAATTCTGGCTATAGCAATGATGCACCGTATTGAGATAAATTGGGATATCGACGCCAGCGTCTTGATAGGTTTTGACTGCCCAGCGGGCGATCTTTTTGGCGCACCAGTGATGAAATTGAAAAAAATCCAGCGAGCGGACCTGGCTGATTGGATGTTGATCCTTGACCTTGATAGTTGCCAGGGCCTCGGAAAAATCCTGCAGGGTAGTTCGCCAGGTTTGATTGAGTTGCTCGATGTCCCCGTATTTTTCTTTCAAAAATTCTTGAAACAGCCCACTCCCCCCGTAAATGCCCAATTGCTCGCCATGAAAGATGGAGAACGAATCGATTTCATTGTCCGCTTGAAGCAGAATGATCGGGCCGCCCTGGGTGACAAAATAGGGTTTCAAGATCCGGGCAACCTGATGAATGTAGCATTCGGATTCTCGGAGGAAAAGGGGATGCAGCCGATGATAGCGCGCCAGCCGTGCGGGAATGCCCGCCTGCTGCCATTCCGAATAGATGTAGGGCCCAGGCCGAATGATGATTTTAAATCCCAGAGACTGACACAACTGCAGAAAGCCGACCAGGTTGCGCTCCGGGACAGTTTGGCCAGTGAAATCCAGCTTGCCCGGTTCATATTCATGAAATTCCCAGCAGACATAGCTGGCTATGATATCGATGCCCATGTCCCTGACCCGCTTCAAACATGGCTCCCAGTAGTAAGGTTGCAGCCGCCAGTAGTGGACTTCGCCACTGAGGAGGGGGATCGACTGTCCATCGAGTTTAAGTTGATTCGCGTCGATTGAAATCATACTCATCATAAGTTGGATGACATTACCGAATAGTCGAGTTGGTTTATAATCAATAGATGGCAATTTACGTGATCATAAGTTCGATGCAGCTAATTATATCCTGGAATAATATGATCCTCATCTTCGGCATGACCCGATTCGCCAGGCCGTAGGATTCAAAGCGCCGAACATCGAGGCGCGCTAAATGGGGCCATCCCATGGAATGGTGCTAATAAACTCTTTGGAAATTTCAAAAAGCGACATCAGCGATGCTGGGAATTATTATTCAAACTGAATCAGTCATGCATTATTACTGGTCATCGTTTATGATCGGCTTATGGCTTCATATTTTGGTGACAACAGGCATTTTGCCAATCGAAAGACATAGACCTTGATGCCCTTCATTGGTTTAAGAAAATTATAATAAATCTTAGCCAGATAATCAAGACAATTCTTTTGCCGAGCGTTTAAAAATTTCTTGGGATTGTGCAGGTTGCCCGACGGTTATAGCAAAAGCCGCTAATCCCCGAGGACAGGCGGTGTGCAGTTGAACAGAAATTACTCTGTTGACCAATTAGCATCGTTTTCTTGATTTAGTCTTCTCCCCGAACGGATTTTAGCTGTCCGATCAACTGATCCCATATCGTTCAGCAATAATTATCCTGGAAAAAGTCCCTCGTTGCAATAAGGGGTCAGCCTTCTAACAGAAGTTCAGCTTAATGGGCCATAATTTTAGCCCCTGCTTGCTGATCCACATCCCTCTCCTAATGTAATCCCGCTGATCGCTACCCTTTCTTTGGTTTGCGAGGCAAAATGATTGTGCTCGATGGGCGCCCGCAAATGACCGCCCTCAAAAAGCGCATGGCAGGGGACTAAGCAGTCGAGGGCGTGCAGTTCTGGTGGTTCACTCCGCTGTCGGTCACTATCGTAGCGACCGGCCAGTCACACAGTTGCATTTTCTGGCCGCACGACTGACCGGTCGCTCCAAAGCGACCAGTCAGTCACTATAAAATATCATCAATAAAAAAAGCCCCATCTCTTAAATGGGGCTTGATATTTTCACAACAATTATCTGAACAAAAGTCAATTTAACTCTCCAATATCTTTTCCACCGCTTCTTTGTCCACATCCATCACGTAGGTGATGCCACTGATATCTGCTGCCTCTCGGGTCAGAGAGGCAATATCATCCCGTTCGATGTGATCCAGCGTGAACTTGCGGTTACCGGCCATAAGTTGGCGCAAGCCTTGAGCCAGTCGTTCAAAATAGGTGTAGAGGCCCAAAGCACCGGTGGGGATTTCTTTGAAGGTATCGGCGCCCAATTCATGTTTGAGGTCCGTAGCAGTAACAAAGATTTCCTCGACGGTGGAGCCGAAGCGTTCCACATATACCGGGATCATCCCTTCGTTGATGGTCCGGCCAATGGTTTTTCCAACCATGGCGGCCGCTAATGGACCTCGGGCCATGCCCACCAGCTTCACATACGGCGCACCCAAGGCCAGAGCCTTGTATATTTGATCTTCAAAGGTAATGCCGCTGGCCGCCGCAATGGCTGGAATGTATTCGCCTTTCTTAGCCAGACGATCCACATATTGATAGAGCAAAGAATGCAACTCCACGGCAGGAATGCCCCATTCGTTCATCATGCGCCAGGGACTCATGCCGGTACCGCCGCCCGCACCATCCACCGTCAACAAATCGATCTTTGCTTTGGAGGCGAATTTGACGGCGCGCGCCAGATCCGCCGGGCGATAGGCCCCGGTTTTCAGAAAGACATATTTGGCGCCGGCATTGCGCAATTCCTGCACGCGCTGCAAAAATCCTTCTTCAGTAACCATACCCACGCGGGAGTGACGCTCAAATTCTTTGAACGCGCCCGCCTCAAACGCTTTGATCACTTTTTCATCCAATGGATCGGGCAGAACAATATAACCGCGTTTTTTCAGCAATTGGGCTTTGGCTAAATTTTTGATTTTCACTTCACCGCCGATATCTTTGGCGCCCTGTCCCCATTTCAATTCGACCGCGGTCACGCCCAGTTCCCGAATGCCATATTCCTGAACACCCAATCGGCTATCTTCCACATTGGCCTGCAACACGATGATGCCATAGCCGTCCCGTTGCCACTGTTGATACATTTTTACCCGTCGCTCCAGTTCCGGCGACCTTTTCACCTTACCATTGACGATCTCGGATTCAGCATCCATTCCCACTACATTTTCGCCAATGGTCAAGCCAGTTCCAGCCAGGGCCGAGCCAATGGCAAGCCCTTCCCAGTTATTGAGCGCCACATTGGTGGAGCCTAAACCCGGGATCATAATTGGCAGTTTGAATTTGATGCCATTGATGTGCTGCTCTAATTTGACATTCGGGAAGATAGCTTTGTCGCTATCAGCCTCGATGCCATGTGCGCCGATTATCGTTCCCAATATGGTGAAGTGCGAATAATCCACCGGGTATTCCTTCTCCGAAGCCGTGGTGATAATGCCAAATGGTTGAGGGTAAATCACCTCATGCCCACGATAGGCCGATTTGCCGATTTCGCACATGCCGATACAGCCATCCACGCAGGTAACACACATCCCGCTGGGCGGAACAATGGAATCTTCGGTTCTATTTTTGGTCAAAGTTGCCGCAGAGCGATTGATTTTGGTTAACGAAGGCATCGCAACTCTCCTTAATTTTTTATTTGAATGATCAAGATATTTTTCTCTACTGAATTACTGATCACTGATCACTGATCACAGATCACTGAATAACCACTTCTCTCCCCTTTTTCGGCACTCGTTTGGCATCCTTTTCGCAGGCCACGCAAGGATCCATATAGCACATCTGATCATCGAAATAGTCCACACAGGGCGGTTCGAGATTGGCACAAGCATTACAGATCACGCCACTTTCTCTGGCATTTGGCCCAATACAGCGGGTCTGGCAGGCAGGGCAGATGTAGATGCAGCCACCGCACAAACGACATTCCTCCGACTTAATATCAAACGGCGTGGTAATGTGTCGCTTGTTGCCTCGACCCACGAATCCAATAGCTTTGCCCCTCATCTGCTCGGCGCACATACGAACGCAGAGTCCGCAATTGATACAATCGTTATATTCTTGCTTAAACCGCACCTGATGCACCCCATGCTTCGAGGCCAGATCTTGAATAATTTTTGAGGTCGGGCAAGCGGCAAGGTGTAGCTCGATGATCATCTTCCTGGCCTTCAATACCCGCTCGGAATGAGTATAAACCTTGAGCCCCTCGGTCGCTGGATAAGTGCAAGACGTGACCAGTTTCGTGTTGGGTCGCTCACCAATCTCAACGACGCAAAGCCGACACGCGCCATAAGGGCTGAGACCTTCATGATAGCAGAGAGTGGGAATATGAATACCCAAAAATCGGGCAGTTTCCAGCAGCGTGGAGCCAGATTCGACCTGCACGCCGATGCCATTGATCATTAAATTTATCATAGCAATCGTTTTCCCTTTCACACTACTTTACATCCCCCATTGGAGGAAGGTTTAACGGGGTGTTGATTAGCAATCTGATTTATCGAATCTATTTGTCTTTCATTAAATAAACTTCCATATCACAGCGCAAACAGCGATTGGCTTCTTTGATGGCCATTTCTTCGGTATAGCCCTGCTCCACCTCTTCGAAACTTTTGATCCGTTTTTGTAATGGGATTCGCTGAGGCTTGACGAGCGGAAGGTCTACTGGCTCCGCATCGGGGTCAAATGGGACATCCGCTGGTTTATGAATTCGCCAGGGATATATTTTGCCATTTTCTCCCGTTAAAAATTGATCGATCGATTCGGCAATTCGCTGCCCCGCGCCTACGGCTTTAATGACTGTGGCTGGCCCGCTGGCCACATCTCCCCCAGCAAACACATTGGGAATGCTGGTCTGGCCTTTTTTATTCACTTTGATTGTCCCATCTTCCCAGGTTTCGACTTCCAGCCCGGCAAACAACTCCTTCACATCGGCGAACTCTCCGATGGCCGGGATAACCACATCGACATCAACGGTAAATTCCGAGCCCTTCCTCGGCACTGGCTTGCGCCGGCCATCTTTGCCAAATATGTCCAGATCCATGCGGATGCACTGGATGGCCTTGACCTTGCCGTTCTCTCCAATGATCCGCACCGGTGCGGTCAATACCTCCAATTGAATGCCTTCTTCGAGACTATCTTCCACTTCATCGCGAAACGCCGGCATTTCCTCCCGCGTTCGGCGATAGATAATGGTGACTTCTTTTGCACCGAGCCGCACACAGGTTCGAGCCGAATCGATCGCGGTATTGCCACCCCCGATAATCGCCACCCGTTTGCCCTTCACAAGAGTTGGCCGACCAAGCTTGACATCGCGCAAGAAATCAACGCCCTGAAACACGCCCAGCAAATCCTCACCTTCAATGCCCAGCGATCGATCGCCGTACATTCCCACCGCCACAAAAAAGGCAGAATAGCCATCCTCCATTAATTGTTTGAACGGGATATCGACACCGACTTTGGTGTTGAGCTTTATTTCGACACCAAGATCCTGAATGGCTTGAATCTCCCGCTGCAGCACAGCCTTGGGCAATCGGCTGGAAGGAATGGTCTCGGCCAACATGCCGCCAGCCACTTCGTGAGCCTCGAACACGGTGACGGGATAACCCAGCCGCGCTAAGAAATAGGCGGCGCTCAACCCTGCCGGACCACCTCCAATCACCGCCACTTTATGCGGTTGCCTGGTTGTGGCCGCGGGAATTTTGGGAATGGTTTTCGCGTGCTGATAAATATAATCTCCGGCAAAGCGCTTCAACGCCCGAATTGCCACTGTTTCGTCGATCTGGTTGCGTCGGCATTTGAATTGGCAGGGATGATCGCAAACTCGACCACATACCGAAACAAAGGGATTGGTGTTTAATATTTCCAGGTAGGCGTCTTCATAGCGTTTCGCGGCAATATAAGCGATATAAGCCGGGGCATTGGTGCCCGCAGGACAAACATTCTGGCAGGGAGAAACATAGAGCGATCGACACACACTGGCAGAACAGTGTTTATCCACAATATGTTCGATATATTCGTTTCGGAAATAGCGCAGCGTGCTGAGCACCGGGTTGGCGGCGGTTTGCCCCAATCCGCACTGCGTGGTATCCTTCACCACCTGCGCTAATTCTTCCAGCAGGGCCAATTGGTCCATGGTGCCTTTGCCCTCAGTGATGTCGGTGACAATTTCCAGCATGCGCTGGATGCCCCAGCGACAGGTGGAGCATTTGCCGCAGGATTCATCCTGCAAAAAGGTGAGGAAATATTTAGCCACATCCACCATGCAGGTATCCTCATCCATCACCACCATCCCGCCCGAGCCCATGATCGAGCCAGCCTCGGCCAATTTCTCATAATCAACCGGCAAATTCAGCAGCTCGATGGGCAAACAACCGCCCGATGGCCCCCCCGTCTGCACGGCTTTGAACTTTTTATTATTGGGAATGCCGCCACCGATATTGAAAATAATGTCCCCCAGCGGAATGCCCATGGGCACTTCCACCAACCCGGTGTTATTGATTTTGCCGACCAGGGAGAAAATCTTGGTCCCTTTGCTTTTTTCGGTGCCCAGGCTGGCAAACCATTCAGCGCCGCGGTTGATGATGTGCGGCACATTGGCCCAGGTCTCGACATTATTGATGGTGGTCGGCTTGCCCCATAATCCTCGTTGAATCGGGAATGGCGGCCGCTGCCGAGGCTCGCCCACCCGGCCTTCAATGGACGCAATCAGCGCGGTTTCCTCGCCACAAACAAAGGCGCCAGCGCCACAAACGACCTGCAGCTTGAAGTTAAATCCGCTGCCCAAAATATCTTCGCCAAGCAAACCGTAATCTTCCGCCTGTTTAATCGCAATATTGATTCGTTTTACAGCTAATGGGTATTCCATTCGGACGTAGATGTAGCCCTCATCGGCCCCGATGGCATACGCGCCGATGATCATACCTTCCAACACGGAGTGGGGATCGGCTTCTAAAACACTGCGATCCATGAATGCGCCAGGGTCGCCTTCGTCCGCATTGCAAATGATATATTTTTTATTGCCAGGAGATTTCCGACACAATTCCCATTTCAATCCGGTGGGAAAGCCAGCGCCCCCGCGGCCTCTCAAACCGGAGTTCTTGATCTCAGCAATAATTTGTTCAGGTGACATTTGAGTCAAGGCCTTGGCCAATGCCTCATACCCGCCAAATGCAATGTACTCATCGATCTTTTCGGGATCAATCCGCCCCCGATTCTGCAATACGATCAATCGCTGATGCTTGAAAAACTCAATTTCACTCATGGTGGGGACCGGCTCTCGTTCGGCAGGTGGGAGGTACATAAATTTCTTGGCAGGACGGCCTTTTAGAAAATGCTCACGAACCAGGTAAGGAATATCCTCTTCTTTCAATCGCTGATAAAAAATGCCCTCAGGCTGGACGACCGCAATGGGCCCGCGTTCACAGAATCCATTGCAGCCAGTGGTAATGACCTGGATCTCCTGGTCCAGTCCCTGTTTTTTTAATTCTCGCTCTAATGCAGCTTTAATTTTAAAGGATTGATTAGAAACACAGCCTGTTCCAGCGCAGACCAGCACATGAGCTCGATAGTGTCCCAAGTTCATCTCCTTGATTCTTTGAAGATAATTTCAAACCCAAAGAACTGCTCATTCCGCCAATTAAACAAATTTCGCCCATCCGCCAGTTGGTGGATTCGCGGCATTAGAAAAATTAGCGGAATTCGAGGTCAAACTGTTTTCGCCTATTGTCCAATGGCTTTAGTAGTCAGGAATTGAATGCATTCCGGGCAAAATTCAAATTCGTAAATCGAAAATCAAAACGTTCTTTCGCTTCCGATGGCCAGCGCATATTTGGTAACAATATTGCCACCCAGAATATGCTCGTCAAAAATCTTTTTCACTTTTTCACTGGTGAGATCCACGTACTTCACGGGCGGCTTGCCCAGCAGCTCCACGGTGGCCATGGGTTCGCGACTGCAAAGCCCGGCGCAGCCACTGGTCGTCACAATAACGTCTTTCAGGTCCCGCGCGGCAATCTCGCTCATCACTGCGTCCATAATTTCCCGCGCGCCGGAGGCAATCCCGCAGGTTCCCATGTGAACTGTGATTTTGGCCTTCCCGACCCCCTCCCGAAGGATCACCGTGCCACGAGCTTGTTCACGAATTTTCTTCAGATCTTCAATGGTTAGTTTGGGCATGATTCGCTCCTTTATTTACATTTTTCGATATTCCCAATGCAAAAAGCGCCCCGCATCGATTTATCAACCGAACATGGCCACATCGCATCGCCGACAGTTTATTCAGGCGCAGTCTGGCCGTTGTTGCTATATTTGGAAAGGATCGCCGCGACTTTTTGAACCCGGGTATTGCCATGGTAATCCTGGTCGACTACCACAATAGGTCCCAGGGCACAGGCACCCAGGCAGTTCACTGTTTTCAGAGTAAATTGTTGATCCGAGGTCGTTTCGCCAGCTTTGATGTCCAGGCGTCGTTCCAACTCGTCCAGCACGCGATGCGAACCCCGCACATGGCAGGCAGTTCCCAGACAGCATTGGATCAAATGCTTTCCTCGTGGCTGCAAACTAAAGGCATGATAGAATGAGGCAATACTGTAAAGATCAATTAATGGGATATTTATTTTTTTCGAGACATAACGCAGTGGTTCCTCAGGCAGGTAATTGTATTGGGCTTGAATCTCATGCAAGATGGAGATGATACCAGAACGGGTGTTGCCGTTGGCCAGGATTATTTCATCTAATTTTGTGGTATCCATGAATCACCCTTTCAAAATTAGGAGTTCCTTCGAGCAAGGAAAACAATATTAGGCGAATCACGGAAACTAACATACATCTTTTTTTTAAAAAATGCAACTGTTTTTTTGAAAATTTTTAGCCGCGCTGAGCTATTTTTCGGCCGAGCTGGAAGCAATTAGCCAGCAAAGCTTGATTCCGCCGATAATCCGCTGCGGTCAACTCCACCGGCAATTTCAATTTTGCATAAAGCAGTTGCAGTTCTTCCAGCGACAACCGCACCTGATTCGCGACCGCCAATCGCGTGCCGATGATAACCGATAGCTTGTTTTCCGGCCCCAGAACCTCGATCATAAAATCGAACAAATCGGTGATCGGCCGGGCATCGTCCGGCACGGATGAACCAAGCGCGAGCAGCAACACAAAATGCTTGCGCCACTCCTGCCAGGGGGTATGTTGCAGACCCTCCTCGATTATCTGCACCTTCATGAAGGAACGGAAGCGATCCAAAATTTTTTTGACAGACGCCGGAAAATGATGGAAGTACACCGGTGCAGCGAAGACCAGCGCATCGGCAGCGAGAATCTGCTGGCTTAATTGTTGCCAATCGTCATTGCGAATGGCACAGCGCTGAAGCAGATTGCATTTCAAACAGCCGGTACAGTATTGAAGATCGAGCTGTTGAACCTTAATTTCTTCAACGATAGCCTGGGCATCGTGAGCTCCGCGAATAAATTCATCCAGCATCACCGAAGAATTGCCGTTGGGGCGCGGACTACCTCGAAAGGCCAATATGCGCATAAATCACCTATCCAGCTTATTTCGCCTGGTTGAATCAATTGATTTCAGCGGCGTCACCAATACTTTGTCGACGCGCCGGTCATCCATGTCCACCACCTCGAAACGCCAGCCGGCCCAGTCAAAATGGTCGCCGGAGGTTGGCACCCGCTTCATATAACTCATGATCATGCCGCCCAGGGTCTGATAGAATCCCTCCTCTTCCGCCGGCAGCGCGTCAATGTCCAGTCGCTCTTTTAGAGCCTCGATCAATACCTTGCCATCCATGAGATAGGAACCATCCTCTCGGCGCAGGATTTCTGGTTCATGGCTGCTGCGCCACGCCGGTATTTCGCCAACAATCGCTTCCAGAATGTCATTGATGGTCACCAGACCTTGAAATACGCCATATTCATCGATCACCAGTGCGGTATGAGCATGGCTTTCTTTGAGGCGTTCCAGCGTTTCCAATGCCGACATGCTCTCTGGCACAAATAGCGCGGGATAAGTGGCCAGTTTGACGTCGATCTGTTTATTGATCAGGCTCTGCGCCAAAAGATCTTTGGCTAATACCACGCCAACGATATGGTCCAGATCGTCCTCGGCAACTGGAAATGTGGCAAAACCGCTGGTGATAATGGTGTTGCAGAGGTTATCGAAGGGCTGATTCATGTCGATCCAGATCACATCCGGACGGGGAGTCATCAGCGATTCCACGGGCCGATCATCCAGTCGCAGCACGCGCTCGATCAATTCCTGCTCGCTGCGCTCGAACACCCCCACCTGCGTGCCCTGTTCGATCAGGATTTTCACTTCTTCCTCGGTGACCGGCAGTTCCGAAGACGATCGAAATCCGAATAGTCGCAGCACCACTTCGGTGGAAAAGCCCAATGCCCGCACAAAAGGCGCAGCCATGCGGGATAACAAATGCATCAGCGGCGCTGCAACGGCTGCGATGCGCTCGGCGTGGCTCAATGCCAATCGTTTCGGCGCTAATTCGCCGATCACCACCGACAGAAAGGTGATAATGACGACCACAATGCCCACGGCAATGGCCTGGCTGGACGATGCCAGCCCATCGATTTGGCTAAGGACTGCAGCCAATTTTCGGGCAATGGTAGTTCCGCCAATGGCGCCGGCCAGAATGCCGATCATCGTGATGCCGATTTGAATGGTAGAAAGAAATTGATTGGGCGTTTGCAATAATTGCAGCGCCGACCGGGCGCCAGCATCGCCTTCGTCGGCCCGTTGTTGCAGACGAATCTTACGGGAGGAGACGATGGCCATTTCCGACATGGCAAATAATCCATTGGCAAGGATCAAAAAGATGATCAACAGGATTTCAAGAATTAAGGCATTCATGAGTTTTATTCCTGCACCATAATTTTTATTGGGGAGGATGGCCAATTGGTTGATGAGTTGCGCAGCAGCGGTTCGCAATTTGGCGAGCCAGCGCCGCATTGGCCGGCAATAGCCGTCACGGTTCTGATTTCTCGCCGTGAATTGGAGGCGAGGCTGATTCCGCCAACCGCCGGCGCGCGGACACAATTTCAAGGTGGAATCAAATATGAATGCACGCTAACAACCGCCCCTGGCACGTTCGCTGCGCCACCAGCGGGTGGACGGTCAACGGCTTGTTCGTGTGGATGCGAATCGGTTACGAGCGAGATTGGGATTCCTCCAATTTTTTTTGAAGATATTCGATTTTCTTTTTATAGATTTCATTATTGGGATCTTTTTTTCGCAGTAGCTCATACACGCCGATCGCCTTGGCATACTGCTGTTGTGCGGCATAGATTTCACCCAGCGTTGGGGTGACGATCTTCTCTTTTTTGCGCTGATCAGCCTCAACCTCAGGCGGCGTCTGAGCCTTTGGAGTTGGAGTCGGCGCGGGGGATTTTTCTGGTGGCGCTACGGGCCGCCTTGGCGGTTCTGGAGCCAGCGGCGGTTCCATGGTCGTTTTTTCCTCAGCTAATAGTTCCCGCAACTCACCTTCATCAAAGCCATTAAACTCCTCATTGTCCATCTCCAGATCGAATTCCTGCGGCGAGGTTTCGGAAAGCCCGTAGTTGGGTTCGATGATATCAAATTTTTCCTCAAATTGCGGCCTTTTCGAGGGCGGGGGTTGGTCCGCTGCGTCGCGCTCTAAAATCAGGTCCGTCGCCGCATCGTCCCGAAAAATGTCTTCCAACAGATCCAGGTTGGCCTGCTCTTCTTCAAATTGGTCATCAATTTCGGTGAAATATTCTCTGGTCTTGGGTGGAATCGGAAATTCGGCTTCGGCGGCACTCTCGGGAGTGGCGGGTTCCTCTTCAAAAACCGGCGGTATGCTGCTAAGGCCGGTATCGCCAATTTCCTCCACTTCTTTCAGCGTTCGCTCTTTTTCGGCCACCGGAACATGTTCTCGATTGGGCAATGCCTGTTGCCGCAATTCGGTCAGCCGCCGGCGGGCATTTTCATTCAATGGGTCGATGGCCAAAATCTCCTGATAGCTCATCTCACAGCTATTGTTCCAACCGATCTGGGCCATTAGCTCGCCATAGTCGCGATGCGCCGCGAGATGCCGGGGATCGAACAGCAGCACCCGTTTCAGTTCCCGTTCTGCTTGATCGAATAGCTTTTTCTTCAAATAGCATTTGCCGAGCATGTAATGCCCGGTCACATAGAACGGATGTTTTTTGATGCTATTCTCGCACAATTCGATTGCCTCATCCAGTCGATCGGCTTGCAGATAGGCGTCTGCCAGGCGGGCAAAGAGGATAGAATTCGGATTCTGCTCCAATTTGCCCTCCAAAAATTTGATTTCATCTTTGAGCGATTTTTGCATGGCCATAAACTCCTTGTGTAAGCAGTCACCAAGCTGGAACCGGGATGTCCCCAATCCGCTGCCCTGGCGGGTGCTTCCTTTAAGTTCTATTTTATAATTATCCTGTGATCGGCTACCTCCCCATCGAGCCGTTGAAATCAACCGCAGGCTGGCGGCCATATCATTCGGTGGAGGTCACAACGGTCATGAACCGCAGGCAGCTTTTCAAATCGCTGCAGGTCGCCAGATGTAACCCGCTGATTCGAAAAGACTACAAATCAATTCCCCAGGGATAATATCAGTTCGATCCGATATAAAATAACACATTTTATCAAAAAGGGCAACAGCTTTTTATAATGGTATCGAAATAATCTTGCTTTTTAGGGCAAAATTTTGGGCTACAAATATAGAGCGACTGCCCAATTCAACTTGTTTTTGTTTTGCCAGCGCTCCAATTTTACGAGCCAATCATTAGTTAGACCAATTCAGGCAGCGTGGCTGCACCGGAACTACGGGAAACTTAGCCGTCAAAAATTACCAGCCAGAGATCGTTTTATTAAAAATATCCGCTACAATCTTGGTCAATGCCTCCTGGATGGCCTCCTGCCGTGTGGTATTTCCAGATGTCGGGTCATCGGGGCGATAAGTGCCCCACTGAGTGATCTGCTCTTCCCATAGGACCTGGTTCTTTTTGAGATCTTCGAACTTCGCCTGGATCGAGACGAAGACCTTGATCTCCTTGACCTGTTCCGTCACATTATAAGCGCCGGCTTGTTCTCGAATGCTCACGATGGTTCCATTGAGCATGGAATCGGCCGTCCGCTGATCCACGATTTTGAGGGAATTGTCTTTGGTAAATTCAGTGATGAGCGCGTCGGTAATGTCCTCGGGGACACCGAATTCGGTGGTTTTATTTTCAAATACCGGAATAGCCAGCGTCCGAATGTGGGGTGGCAGAGAAGAACCAGTAAAGGAGTAGTAGCCACAATGAGCACCAAGGAGCAGATTCATGATGAACAAAATTATGTGCCGATACCGCTTCATATTAGAATGGGAGGTTATATTCTTTAATTTTTCGATACAAGGTTCGTTCGCTAATTTTAAGGCTGCGCGCCGCCTTCCGCTTGTTGCCATCGAATCGAGCTAACGTCTCTTCGATCAACTTTTTCTCCATCTCTTCCAGTGTAACCGCCGACCGCGGTTCGACGGTTGAGTCGTCATACACAATTTCGCTGGTGTCTTGCGGGATGATCACGGATTCTTCCGGGATCCAGCTTTTTAGGCGCCGTGGCGGGAAAAAACGCGTCAAAATAATCTCTCTCAATTGGGCAATCTCGGTCTTGAGATCGAGGAGCGCTCGATAAATGAATTCCCGCTCCACCTGTTCTGGTGGTCGATTGACGGGCATGGGCAGATGGCGCAGCTCCGGGCTGAGCTCTCTCAAATGTTCCTGGAGCATTTGATCAGTGATGCGCTGCCCTTTTTCGAGAATCAGCAGGCTTTCGATCAAATTCTTCAACTCGCGAACATTGCCAGGCCAATGATAATTTTTCATCACCGCAAAGGCCGATTCATCGAACCCTTCAAAATCAATATGATTTTCCAGGGCGAATCGGGTAGCAAATTCTCTGGCTAGCAACGGGATGTCCTCTTTTCGACTTCGCAACGGCGGCACCTGAATAGTGACGGCATGCAGTCGAAAATATAGGTCCTGGCGAAAGGTGCCGTTGCGCACCTCTTCATGCAATTCCCGGTTGGTTGCGGCAATGATCCGCACATTTACCTGTTTGGGCGTAGCACTGCCCACGCGCGTAAATTCCTTACCTTCCAGCACCCGTAATATTTTCACCTGGGCATTCAACGGCATTTCGCCGATCTCATCAAGAAAAATGGTGCCGCCATCGGCCATCTCGAAAAAGCCTTTGCGAAAACCGACTGCGCCGGTAAACGCTCCTTTTTCATGGCCGAATAGCTCCGATTCGATGATGCCTTCGGGAATTGCACCGCAATTGACAATTATGAGCGGCTGGTCCCGGCGCCGACTGCGCTGATGGATGGCTCGAGCGACCAATTCCTTGCCCGTGCCACTTTCGCCAACAACTAATACCGCAATGTCGCTGGGCGCCACCTGCTGGACGGTCTCGAATATCTGACGAATCGCCAGGGACTGACCCAGCAGGCCCGACTCTCGCTGAAATTTTTCAAATTCATCAACCGCGTGTAACAGGTGGTTGGTTTTCGTTGCCATTTTTACCATGTCTAATTTTTATTGTTTTCGAATAGAAAAACAGGTGCATCATTCACTCGCCTTCAATCACTGGTCAGCCTTAGATCGACATTTGCATCTTCCATTAGACCGATGCAAATCAGTCCAGGGGCGGTTGATTGTGCCAACCTGGAGGGGTATCAGCCCCGATCATACCCCCGAGTTGGCGGTTGCAACTGCTCCAATTTTGCATTGGCTTGGCCCAAGGTGGCTAACTTTGCTGCTGATGATATTGCTTGAAAAATTCGATGGTTTTTAGCAATCCTTGATCCAGGTTCACCTGGGGCGACCAATGCAGCAACCGTTGGGCTTTGGCATGATTCAGCACGCTTCGCAACTGCTCCCCTGGTTGCGCCGGCCCATGAACTTCCTGCGCTCGGGCATTGATTAAATGATTCAAGCGCCTGAAAAGTTCATTGACCGTGGTTTCTTTGCCGGTACCAATATTAAAATAGTCGTTGCCCGGATAATTCAATGCGTTGACATTGGCGGCGACCACATCGCCCACATACACATAATCGCGCGTTTGCGTGCCCTCGCCATTGATGATCGGCTGCTGACCCGTCAACAATTTGCTGGTGAAAATTGCGATCACGCCGGCTTCACCTTTGGGATTCTGCCGCGGGCCGTAGATATTGGCATACCGCAAGATCACATAGTTCAGCCCGTATACATGATGGTAAAAATAGAGATATTTTTCGCCGGTCAATTTGGTGATGCCATAGGGCGATAGCGGCCGAGTCGGGTGTTCTTCGTCGGCGGGAAAATAGTCCTGCTCACCATAGATCGCGCCGCCGCTGGAGATAAAGATAAATTTCTGCACGTTGTTCTTTACCGCCGCCTGCAACAAATTGATCGTTCCAATGATATTATTGGTGGCATCAAAAATTGGATCGGCCACGGACAGCCGTACATCCATTTGTGCGGCGTGATGATTGACCAGGTCGAACCGTTCACTGGCAAATAGATCATAGATTTCGGGGTCCTGAATATTCATTGGATAAAATCGGGCGCGAGGGTTGACATTATTTCTGTTTCCCATGGATAAATTATCGACGATGACCACCTCATGGCCCAGCTCAATATAGGCATCGGCAACATGCGATCCAATAAAACCCGCTCCGCCCGTGACCAAAATTTTCATACAGTTTTCTCCTTCGTTGTCGTTCCCAGTTGTTGATCTATCTCTGAATTATAATGCCTTATAACCAATGTCTTTTCGATAATAGGCCCCATCGAAAGCGATCTTGCCAACGGCGCGATACGCTTGCTTGATGGCGTCGCGAATGGTTGGGGCCACTGCGGTAATGCCCAGCACCCGTCCGCCAGCCGTCACATATTGGCCATCGATATACCGGGTGCCCGAATGAAATAGCAGCACCCCTTCATCGAACGGCCGGTCCAAGCCGAGGATGCGCTTGCCGGTCTCATATTTGCCAGGATAACCGCCGGAGGCCATCACCACGCATACCGCATGCTGTGGCAGATGCTCGAGGGTTGCTTGATCGAGCTGTCCGTTGCTGCAGGCCAGCAGCAGGGGGACAATGTCGTTTTTCAGCAACGGCAGAATCGCCTGGGTTTCGGGATCGCCAAAGCGACAATTGAATTCGATGACTTTTGGCCCCTGTCGGGTGATCATCAGGCCGGCATACAGCACCCCGCGATAGGGACGATCCTCCAATGCCATTCCCTTGATGGTCGGCTCTAAAATCCGCTGCCGAATTGTGGCCAACATTTTGTCATGGACCAGCCCCGCCGGCGCGTAGGCGCCCATGCCGCCGGTATTTGGCCCTTCGTCACCATCGAAAATGCGCTTATGATCCTGCGCCGGCACCAGTGGCAAAACATGCACGCCGTCGGTAAACGCCAGCACCGAGGCTTCCTGTCCTTTCAAAAAATCTTCGATGATCACTTTCTTACCAGCATCACCAAAGATTTGCTGAACCATAATTTTTCGCAGGGCATCCACAGCCTCCTCCAGCGAAGAGCAAACCACAGCGCCTTTGCCGGCGGCGAGCCCATCGGCTTTGACCACCAGCGGTAGTTCGTGCGATTGGACATAGCTCTGGGCAGCATCATAGCTATCGAAAATTTTAGCGGTTGCAGTGGGAATGCCATATTTTTGCATCACAAATTTAGCGTAGGCTTTGCTACTCTCAAGCTCTGCTGCTTTGCGCGACGGTCCAAAAATCTTCAACCCCTGATTCTGAAACGCATCGACAATGCCCAGGGCCAGCGGCAGTTCCGGTCCCACCACGGTGAGATCGATCTGCTTCTCGTCAGCAAATTTAACAAGCCGATCGATCTCCTTTTCCGAAATCGGCACGCACTCGGCCAGTTGCTGAATACCGCCGTTGCCTGGAGCACAATAAATTTTTTCAACCAGCGGACTCTGCGCGATTTTCCACACCAGCGTGTGCTCGCGGCCACCGCCACCGATAACCAATAGCTTCATGTTTATTTCTCTGATTCTGATGTATCGGACATTGCTAATTTATCTATAACAGGTTCCACCCCGAATTGCGCGCAATGAAACAATGGTGCCAATGGATAGCTGGTCTGGATTGGTCGAAATTGGCGTAAGTAGCCATCAAACCTGGTCACCCGATCCGTGATGACTGAATGATCAGTGGCGTTTCAGCCACTCGATTTCATCCCGTAATTCCGCGGCGCGCTCGAATTCGAGGTTCTTCGCCGCGGCCAACATCTCCTGTTCATACTGCTGGATCAGTTCCTCGCGTTCCCATTGTGACAATTTCTTCTCATGGACATCACGGGCCTTCTTGCGTCGCGAACCCCATTTTTCTACCTTTTCATCCGCCACTACCGTGGCCCGCATGACGTCTTCAATGGATTTATAAATGGTGGTCGGCGTGATCCCGTGCTCTTCATTATATTGCTGCTGAATTTTGCGCCGGCGATTGGTTTCGTCAATGGTCTTTTGCATCGATTTGGTGATCTGGTCGGCGTAGAAGATCACCTTTCCGCCGACATTGCGGGCGGCTCTACCGGCGATCTGCATCAACGAGGTCTCTGACCGCAAAAAGCCCTCTTTGTCGGCATCCAGCACCGCCACCAGCGACACTTCCGGCAAATCCAATCCTTCGCGCAGCAGATTGATTCCCACCAGCACGTCAAATTCTGCCAATCGCAGATCGCGCAGGATTTCCACCCGATCCAGTGTCGCAATCTCTGAGTGCAGATAGCGCACTTTGATATTCATCTCGGCCAGGTAATCCGCCAGGTCTTCGGCCATCCGTTTCGTAAGGGTGGTGACCAATGTGCGCTCGCCCCGTTCCACCCGCTGCCGAATTTCCGAGATCAAATCATCGATCTGGCCCTTGATGGGCTTCACCACGATCTCCGGATCGATCAATCCGGTGGGCCGAATGATCTGCTCCACCACCACGCCACCGCTTTTTTCCAGTTCATAATCGCCCGGAGTGGCCGAAACAAAAATCACCTGATTCAACATCGATTCGAATTCGGCAAAGTTTAGCGGCCGATTATCCAGCGCCGATGGCAGGCGGAAGCCATATTCCACCAGCGTCTCTTTGCGGGAACGATCGCCATGGTACATCCCCTGCACCTGGGGTATGCTCACATGCGATTCATCGATGAACATCAGAAAATCTTTGGGGAAAAAGTCGATCAGGGTAAACGGCCGCTCGCCTGCTTTTCTGCCGGTCAAATGTCGCGAATAATTTTCAATGCCCGAACAATAGCCAATCTCCTGCATCATTTCCAGATCGTAATTGGTCCGCATCTCCAGGCGCTGGGCTTCCAGGAGCTTGTTGTGACTGCGGAGCCAGGTCAATCGTTCCTCCAGTTCTAATTTAATATTTCGGATGGCTTCTTCCATTTTGGGCGGCGTGGTGACATAGTGCTTGGCGGGATAGATCGCCGCGGCGTTTCGATTGGCAATGACCTTGCCGGTCAGCGTGTCGATGATGGCGATGTTTTCCACATAATTGCCAAATAGCTCGATGCGAATCCCCTCTTCCTCGTACGCCGGGATCACCTCGATCACATCTCCCCGCACCCGAAAAGTCCCTCGCTTGAATTCGAAGTCGTTACGGTTATAATGAATATCCACCAACTTTTGCAGAATCTGGCGCCGGTCGACCCGTTCGCCCTGGCGCACGATCAGCAGCAACTGCTTATAATCTTCGGGGGAACCCAAACCGTAGATGCAGGAGACCGAGGCCACGATGACCACATCTGATCGTTCCAGCAGTGAACTGGTGGCCTTCAGTCGCAAGCGATCAATTTCGTCGTTGATGGAGGTATCTTTGGCGATGTAGGTATCGGTCGTTGGGACATAGGCTTCTGGCTGATAGTAATCGTAGTAGCTGATAAAATATTCCACGGCATTGCGGGGAAAGAAGCTTTTGAACTCGGCATAGAGTTGGGCGGCCAGGGTTTTATTGTGCGAGAGCACCAGGGTGGGTTTGCCTACATTGGCGATCACGTTGGCCATCGTATAGGTTTTGCCGCTGCCAGTCACTCCCAGCAGCGTCTGAAAGCGCTCGCCACGCAATACGCCGGCGGTCAATTCCTGAATCGCCGCGGGTTGATCGCCGGTGGGTTGATAATCGGACACTAATTCAAAACTCGCCATCATTCATCCTCAGCCAAAATGCAGATATAAATATAGTACAGTTATGACAGAATGTCAAGCAGAAATTTGAGCAAAATAGGCGCTGCGGCCAGGCAACCAAACTTCCAGCGGCGCTGGCGAGTGCCGGAGTGAGCAACAATTGGCCCGGGAATGGGATTGATGGCAAATTAACGATCCGAGGATCGCTCAACTGGGCCGGCGAACCTTAGCCGATGGCTTCGGACAACTGTTTGATTTCGGCCATCAACCGATCGATTTCATCTTCGGTATTGAAAAAATGGGGCGAAATGCGAATCCCGGCCTGAGGCCGCCAATCGATCAAAAAATCGCGGCGCAACAGTTCCTGGGCGATCTGCTGGCTATGCTCCATTTGAACCACCACGGTTCCCCCCCGTTGCTCGGGCGATAAGGGGCTGTTGATGGCAAAACCATATTCCTGTGCCCGGTGGACGATGCGTTCGGTTAACCGCAACGATCGCTGCCGGATGTTATCCACGCCGACCTGGCGAATAATCTCATAGCCGGCTTTGACTGCATAGAGACCCGGGATATTGGGCGTTCCGTTCATGAATTTAAAGGCGAGGTTTTCGGTGAAGCGCATGGTGGGTTCAAAGGCGAACGGTGACCGATGCGCCATCCAGCCAGTCAACCGGGGCTGTAACATTTTTGCCAGATCCGGTCGGACATAGAGGTAGGCGGCACCCGGCCCACCGCAGAGCCATTTGATAGAGCCGCCCACCACAAAATCAACGTTCAATTGCTGAACATCGATGGGCACAGTCCCTGCCGATTGATAGGTGTCGAGCACCACCAGGGCATCGCAGGCATGGGCTTTTTCAATAATTGCGGCAACATCTTGAATGTAGGCGCTTTTGAACAGTACATGGGAAATGGGTACCAGCAGCGTGTCCTCATCAATGGCCGCGACCATCTTTTCGGTAGCGATGGTAATCCCGTCGTCGGAGGTTACCACTTCAATTCGAGCGCCATCGGCGACGCGAGCCTGATACAGATAGCGAACCGAGGGAAAGTTCAACTCACTATAGACGATCTTTCGTTTTTTGCCCTGAAAATCGCAACAGGAGAGGACGATGGCTTCAGCAATGGTGACATTTTGATGCATGGAAATGGTGTTCTTCGGCGCGTGCAAAATATCGGCCAGGATGTTGCCGATTTCAGTGCTGAACTCCCACCAACCCTCTTCCCAGGCGCGAATCCCGCGGCTGGACCAGATATCGGCATATTGTTGGAGATTATCATAGACCCGGCGGGGCATGGCCCCCAGGGAGTTGTTGATGAGATAGACTGTTTGGTCTAAAATGGGGAATTCTTTCCGCCAGCGGAGCCAGTCGTTCATTTGTATCTTCCTCCTACTAATAACGCTGCTGCGCCTGAATCCGGCAAGCATTCAATTGCAGCATTCGCATCTTGATGCAGCAAAAACAGCCATCGGTTATTTTTCTGGAATGAAATTGATTTCCACCGTGAGGGCAACCGGCAACCTCTGATCAGGTGCGGTCACAAAATTGCGCACCACAGCCGGCATGGCTAATGTTTTTTTACCCGCCAGCGATTGGGATTTGCCGCGGATGGCCACCACCACGGTGCGCTGGCCAGGAATTGATAGGGAGTCTGGAATTGAAATCTCCTCGCTGATCGGCAAAAATTGCAATTCGATGGGCAGGTCGGAACGGTTGTGCATCTGCATGAAGCCGCTACCTGTCCCCTGGATGGTCAGCGATGGAGTCAAAATATCAATTGCCTGCTCGAAAATTGGTCGCAAATAGCTGGCGTCGCCGATGAGCAGGTTTTGGTGATAGACCGCGGTGCGATGGGCCAGCAGCGCGTCTTTGATGGCGGCGGTGGACTTTTCGGTAGCAAAAACAAGGGTGAGTGGCCGATGCTGGCCGCGAGCCTGGTCGTAGGTGCCATAAATCGGATCATGGACATCCGAATTTCCCAGGATCGTTAGCTTCTTTTCCAGCGCCCACTGCAGCGCCAGCGGATAGAAGCTGTATTCATTGACGATTTCGAGTCCCTGGAATAATCCCTGGCGCAGCAATTCGGTATGCTCATCATACCAGATAGGAATTTCATGGGGCTGGCGCCAGCCGGGATGATTCCAGAACACGAATGCACCTTGCGCCTGGGCCGCGCGCATGGCATCCCGCCAGTCCTTCGTGTCCAGCGGATTGATGTCCTGCAAGAAGAGCGCATTGAAATGGCCGGGGGGCATGCTGCGCGTGATTTCCGCTCCCTTGATGAGAAGGATGCCCAATTCTGCGGCTCGGGCTGTAGCGATCGCGAACGGACGGTTATGATTTTTCACCACGTCGGCCTGGTGTACCTGATATTCGATATGATCGGTGAGCGCCAGCGCATCCAATCCCTGCTGCCAGGCCTCTTCGACCCGGACTGTGGGCCAGACCTCGCCATCGGAAAACACTGTGTGGCTGTGAAAGTCGCATTTCAATGTGACATAACCCGGAATATCCGGAATGGCGATTTCGGTTCGATAGTTGATCTGGGCAATGGTCAACGAAAACGTCAGCAAGAGAAAAAGGAACAGATAGAAAAACTGGCTTAATTTGCTTGGTCGGTGTCTCACGAGCGTTCTCCTTCAAATGATTATAAACGGACATAAGCGATTAGGCAGCCGGAGCGGCTATGGATTATTCAAACTCCCTGGCAGCCCGCACCAGTGCCGCCTGGATTCCCGGCTCTGATGCCGAATGACCCGCAGCGTCAATAATCCATAATTTCGATCGGGGCCATTTTTGATGCAATTGGAAAGCTGTAATTGGCGGGCAGATGATATCGTAGCGCCCGTTGATGATGATGGCGGGTATTTCTCTCAATTTATCGGCTTGTGCCAGCAGTTGCCCCTCTTCCAAAAAACAGCCATGGGCCATATAATGGTTTTCGATCAATGAGAAGGCAAAAAACGGCCATTGAGTCAGGATTTGTTCCAATTGCGGATCGGGCAGGTTGAGAAAAGCGAGCTTGGCCTCATAGCGCGCCCAGGCTTTGGCCGCCTCATGGCTCACTGCCGAATCCTGACTTTGAATTTTGGCCAACAACTGCGCCGGATAATTTTTCCGATCGGGGTGATCGATCTGGCGCACCAGCAATTCGAAATTTTCCGGGAAATAGGCCGCGGTGCCGCCGTGGTAAAAATGGTCAATCTCGCGCCTGGTGGCGGTGAACACCCCACGCAAAATCATACCGCCAACATGTTCCGGAAACGATTCGGCATAGGCCAGTGCCAGCGTGGTGCCCCACGAGCCGCCGAAGAGAATGACCCGATCTACTCCCAGAAATTGCCGCAATTGTTCGATATCTGCTATCAGGTGTGCGGTGGTGTTATCCCGCAACTCGGCATAGGGACGGCTTTGGCCCGCGCCACGCTGATCGTGCAGGATGATCATGAATTTCTGGGGATCGAAATAACGAAAATCGCGCGGCGAGCAACCAGCCCCGGGACCACCATGAATCACCAGCACCGGTTTGCCGTGGGGATTGCCACCCAGTTGGTAGAAAATCTCATGCACCTCAGAAACTCGTAAGTATCCGGTTTGATATGGCATAACTGGAGGATAGAGCCCGTTGGTCGCCTGCTGCTTAGCAGCAAGACCGCAGAAGATAATCCCGAAAACGATGACCACCAGTGCCCCGCAAGCAATTTTCTTGAACATTTGTTCATCCTTCGTTAAGTCGTTCGATCCAACTGAGCCAGGCTAATTTCTAACCGGCAATGACCAAAACCAGGCAACTGCCGCATCGTCAATTATCGCGCTCTCAGCGCCAGCCGGCCGTTGGTGTGAATTTTAACCCCGATCTAACCCGAGACCCAGCGGACCCAGGTATACGCCAATAGTTAGCAGCCACTTTCCTCACAAAACGGTTAATTTTCAAAGGAAAGAATCTTCGATAAGTGGTGGATCACAGCAACCCGGATTTTTCCCTGCGGCGCCAATACAAAATTCATTCAACTCGCTTAAATTGAGCCCTGTGGCTACGCGATTCGAGTAGCTAAGATAGATCAGCTAAACCCGCTGATAGTGCTTAGAATAAATCAGAACCCAAAAGATAATCCACCTGAACATGTTAGCTCGCTTAGCAGCAGCCGGCCAGCCGATTGATGGCGAAATTAACCGATCCTCGTAAGGCCTCATAACCCGACCTGTCAATCAACATCACATCAATCGAAATCCAAATGTCCTCTGCCCCGCCCAAATTGCCCCCCAGTTCCAATCGTACGCCTTGGCAATTTCCGTGTGCGCGGCAAAGCCGCATTTGTCACAAGAAATCTCGGCCCGATCTTTCAGGTAGCAACCGATATTCAGGCGACCATCTGGCTCGGCATTGGCAATCAGCCAGTCGTGGCATTTCCAGGTATTTTTCTTCAAATCCTCCAGGGTGGCCAGGGAATTCAGAATGGGCCAGCCTTGCTGTTTCATTGTCATTAACTGTTCCAGCACGTGGATTCGATCCGGTTCGGGCAGCCAGAGGTCGGCAGAATTGGGAAATGGATAATAAAATTGAATGGTGATCCCACGTACCCTGTTAGTCAAAAATTCTATCAGCGGCTCGATCTCGTTATGATTCAGGCGATTGATGGTCACGTGCGCCAGGATGTTTGGATGGGATGATGCAGAAAGATTGGCCATTATTTTAGTAAAACATTGGCCACGATTTTTCTGGTGAGTGGCTTCCAAACCGTCGATACTGACCCAAACGATATCAGCGCTGGTTTCGATGGGCAGAGTGCCGTTGGTGGTAATGCCAACCCGGAAAAATTTCTGTCGGGCAAACTGCACCAGATCCTCCAGATCATGCTCACCATCTCGCCAGAGAAATGGCTCGCCCCCTTCAAAAATCAACAACCGAACCCCACGGCGATAAAATTTTTCCATTATTTCTTCTGCCTGGCCATACGAAATGCTCAACGGCGCCATTTTCCAGAACGGACATGACCGACATTTCAAGGAACAGCGATAGGTGATTTTAAAGCTGGCCAGCAAGGGCTCGCGTTTTCGGAATAGTCGACATTTGATATTGTGCCTAAGAAAATAAAGATAATGCGATCGTAACATGCCCATCAAAATTTTGTCAGCGTGTTTTTTTGATCATGAGACCTACTCTAACAAGGTCGGAAATCATTAGATCTGGCTCATAATAGTCATTGCGAACCGTCCCTCAGGTCTCTGCAGCAGGGCGTTTGGCCCAAATCTAAGTGTGGTGAATGCCACAAAGACTCCGAGGTGCGAAGAAATTGGATGGTTTTTTAGAAAACAGTGATAAAGACGATTCATTTTCTCTGAAATTCTTTCCGGTTAGCGTATTTGTAACTGGTCATTTGCGCCAGCCCCTTCATGTCTTTTTACCTCTCTGGCCAATATAGTCTTCGGTTGACGGCCATGGCCAACGGGCGGATCGCGATGACCTCACTGAAAATTGATTCTTAAAATGGACTTGTTATTATAATCATGTTCAATAAAAAATGCAATGGAAATTTCCACCAATGGCGGAGGAAAGTCCTCACCGACCGGATTCGTGGCAAAAAAGGCGCTGGCATTAATTTCCATCTCCGTTTCCTCTTCAGTCACCCAATCCATCTATGGCTTTCCCCTACTTTGAGCCCTTATCGCCTAATGCCCATCCATCTCATTTCCCTTTTTTTAATAAGCCAGATCCCGGGCTGATTTTTGAATGATTTCCCAGGCCGTTGCTACATCTTCCCAGGTCGTTTTGATATTTCCAATAGCCAATCGAATGCCAAATTCTCCTCGCAACTTGGTGTGGGAGAGAAAGACCCTGCCGGTAGCATTGAGCGTTTCCAGCAGCTTTTCATTCAGTGCGTTGATCCCATCGACAGTGCGGTTCGCCCCAACCGGTCTAAATTGGAACACCACCGTGCTGAACGGAACGGGCGCCAGCAGTCTGAAATTCGGGTGGGATTCGATCAGCCGGGCGACTCGCTGCGCCCAGGAGATGTGCTCGCGAATGACCGTTTCGATTTTATTTTGTCCCAATGCGCGCAGGATCAGCCATAGCTTCAGCGCGCGAAAACGACGGCCCAGAGCAACTCCAAAGTCCATATAGTTGGTGACAGCATCGGCCTCGCTGGTTCGCAGATATTCCGGCGTTAGACTGAAGGCGCGCTTGAGTACGTCTGGGCGTCGGCAGAACAGCACGCTGCAATCGATGGGTGTAAACAGCCATTTGTGTGGATTGATGATGATGGAATCGGCCAATTCCCAACCTTGAAATAGCGGCCGCAGTTCGGGCACCACGGCTGCAGCACCACCATACGCAGCATCCACATGCAGCCAGAGCCCATGTTGTTCGCAGAGGTCAGCAATCCGCGCCACCGGATCGATGCTGGTCGTCGAGGTGGTACCGATGGTGGCGATGACGGCCAGCGGCCGGATGCCTGCGGCCTGATCTTCCTGAATCGCCTGCTGAAGTGCCGCAACATTCATTCGGAATGCATCGTCAGGCGGAATTTTGCGCAAACCTTGCTGCCCCAGGCCGAGGACGATGGCCGCCTTTTCGATCGACGAGTGGGCCTCGGCCGAAGCGTACATTCGCAACCGGGGCAGATCCTGGCGGCCGCAGAGTCCCTGCTCGCGAATTTGCAGATTGGCATATTCCCGCGCTGCGGCCATGGCGCACAAGCTACCCACCGAGGCGGTATCATTGATGACGCCAATAAAGCCGGCTGGCAGACCTACCATTTGCCGCACCCAGTTCAGCACCACCTCCTCCAGTTCGGTGGCTGCCGGCGATGTCTTCCAGAGCATGGCATTGACATTCAGCGCGCTGGAGAGCAGTTCGCCGATGATGCCAGGATACGATCCGGTTATGGAAAAATAGGCAAAAAAACGAGGATGGTTCCAATGGGTAATGCCCGGCAGAATGATGCTTTGGAAATCATCCCAAATCGTTGCGAAGTCATCCGGTTCAAGCGGCGGCGAGGAGGGCAGTTTTTCTTTCACTGCTCCCGGCTGGAGCGGAGACAGCACGGGATATTCATCCATATTTTCGAGATAATTGGCAATCCAGCTTACGATGTCGCAGCCGTATTTTTGGAAGATCTCGGCGGAAAGGTCGTAATGTTGCCGCGGCTGCTGGCTGGCACTGGCAGCGATTGACATGAGTGGCTTCCTCTTTCTTTGAATTCAATTTGGTTTCATTGATTTGAGCGGCCCATAATTTGACTTGTGCTTATCTTACTTTTAAACTCGAGGAAAGTTCACCCCAAGATTAGAGCAATTTTTAATTGGTCATGGAACTTAAATACGGCTGATTCTTATAACACTAAGCGAAAATCTTTTCTGAATATTAAAATTTTTTCTATTGATTTTTACTTGTTAAAATCGTATATTTAACGACTTAAAAATTAAGCCACGAAGATGTCGATTATAGATAATATAATTAACATCAAAGATCGAATTCTTAAAGTTTGTGAGCGAACTGGTCGCCAGCCGGATAGCATCATTCTGGTTGCAGTTACCAAAACTGTGCCGGTGGCGGATATTCAACTGGCCCTCAACCATGGCATTCAGCATATCGGCGAAAATCGAGTGCAAGAAGCCAGTGCCAAATTCGACCGTCTGGGGCGTTCCGCAACCTGGCATTTGATCGGTCATCTGCAAACGAACAAGGTCAAAAAAGCGCTGGCGATTTTTGATTTTATTCATTCGGTGGATAGCTGGCGTCTGGCTGAGGAACTGAATCGTCTGGCGCAAAATCGCCCCAGTCCGATGGATTGTTTGGTCGAGGTTCACACCTCATCCGAGGCGACCAAATATGGGGTACCACCAGAGGAGACATTGAATTTGATCAAAGCGATGGCGAGGCTGCCCGGGATTCGAGTGCGCGGCTTGATGACGATTGGGCCGTTTGTGCCGGATCTGGAGCAAGTGCGACCCAGCTTCCGACTGTTGCGAGAGTTGAAGGAGCATATCCAGCAGCAAGGCATCGAGGGAGTTGACATGAAATATCTCTCCATGGGTATGACCAACGATTTTGAAATTGCCATTGAAGAAGGCGCTAATATGATTCGCATTGGGCGTGCCATCTTCGGCGAGCGAAATTAGCATTGCCACTGCTGGTTTATGGCTCAAGGTGCGGTTTATTATGATCTGGGGCTGGAATACGTGTTGGACTTGAGATGGGGACGCGGGAGGCAAACCGCTCTTTTTTTCCGCTGCGTTATCCAGTTCAGGCTGCCGCAAACCATGGGCTGTTGCTCCCCTTGCGTGAGGTAATTAACTATCAAACATTAATAAGGAATTGCCGATGAGCGCGCTGATTCATTTTGTAGCGGACGTCTATATTTTCATTATCATCATTCGGGTAATTCTATCCTGGATCGATCACAATCCATCCAATTCGTTGATCCAGCTTGTGTACCAGATCACTGAACCACCATTGAACTGGATTCGCTCTTTTGTGCCATCATTGGGTGGATTGGATATTTCGCCGCTGATCCTGATCCTGGCGATTTATGTGCTGGAATCGATTTTGACCAGAATATTCTAACTACCAGGCTGGTCGGGGCTGTTTGTACTGGCCGGAACCATGGTGATCGCGGTCGGCTGAGCCAGGCGTTCGTTAACGGACAATCAACCTAATTTCGGTTAATTCTTTTGTTTGTTGGTAAACAATGATAGTGGATTTGCCGAAGCCGCGTAACCATATCATGTTGATACCAATTGGGAGGAGATCAGATTGAAGATTACGCCATTGGACATCAAAAAGCAGGTGTTTAAAAAGGTCTTTCGAGGCTACGATCCGATTGAGATCGAGACCTTCCTGGAGATGGTGGCGGAAGAATTTGAGGGATTGATCAAGGAGAAGAATGAGCTTTACGATGAGGTGCTGAAGCTCAAGACGCAGTTGCGCGACTATCAGGAGGTGGAAAAGACTTTCAAGGAATCCCTCATGAATGCGCAGCAAACCATCAATCAATCACGCGAGAACTCCCGACGCGAGGCCGATTTGATCATCAAAGAAGCCGAAGTGCGCGCCGAGAAGATCATCGAAAACGCCAAGATGCAGCTTATTGAAATGAAGAACGAGCTGATGGTGGTCAAGGCCCAGAAGGACTCCTTTGCGAAGCGATTGCGACATCTGCTGCAATCCCAATTGGAACTATTGGGCGTTCTGGAAATGGATGACCTCGGCTATGGCGATCGCGGTTCGGGCAAAACCGGTGATACCAAAAATTCCGCCGGGGAGCAATCGACCCCGGCAGGGAATTCCGATGCCCGCCCCAGGCCTGGCAAAACTGAAGACGAAAATCCAAAGCGGAGCATCAAAATTTCGGACCAGTTTCTCTTTTAGAGCAAGCAACTCGTGCTCACCGTGCCTGGTCGTGACAGCTAACTGGCTTCGGTAATGGCCGGCGGCTATCTGGGAAAATTTATTTCTTCATTGAATCCTGGAGAACCATTTTGCCTGTTCCGGGAAGCGAAACGGGCAGCAAAGATAATTCAGCATAATTGACATTCACGTGAACAGAATTCTGGAGAACTGCTATGCATGAACGACATCTAATTCTGTACCTGGTAATTGGTGTACTGGTGGCCATAACCGCCTGTGCCAAGCGCATCCCGTTGAGTTACGATCAGGTTCAGCCGAATGCTGTGGTGAAGATTGTAACCAACTCCGGGGAAACCTATCGCGGCCTGGTTCACGATAAGACTTATGATTATCTCTCGCTAAAATTGCAGCCGAATGAGCCGGTGGCGAGCAAGATCAGCCGCGATGACATCGAATCGATCACCGCGAAGCCATTTGTCACCGATGCCAGCGGAGCAATAATCTCCGAATGGGAGATTCACCAGCGCCAACGGAACAAGAATTTTTATATTTACTTAGCTGGCGGCGCCGCGCTTAGTTTTGGAACCAGCTTTTTCATTGGTTCGCTGATCAATCGCGGGCTGAGCGATGAGGAACAAGGGGAAAAGGCCATGTGGATAACCACCGGCATCGGATCAGCGGTGGGGACATTTCTATTTTCCAGAGCCGGTAGGCAGCGCGATCGCACGATCGCTATTGAAGAAATAAGAGACCAGCGGTTTCGAACTGCCAAAGAGCGATTTGAACTGGAGCAATCGAAGCGCAAACAGATGCGCACCGAACTGGAAAAAGAAAAACAGGAACGTGCCCGGCAGGAAGCGGAAATTGAACGATTGAAAGAGCAAATTAAGAAGAGCAAAAAACAGCCGAACAATTAGCGATGAATGGGGTAGAGCAGTGTCTGAATTACGGAAAAAGATTGAAGAGACTGTGGCGTTTCTACGAACCAAAACCGATGCCCGACCCGGCATCGGCATCATTTTGGGCACCGGATTGGGGGCGTTGGTCGATGATATTGAAAATAGCCTTACTATTTCTTATAGTGAAATTCCGCATTTCCCCTTATCGACCGTGGAATTTCATGCGGGAAAACTGATCTTTGGTACGCTGGGTGGCAAATCGATCGTAGCCATGCAGGGGCGATTTCATTATTACGAAGGCTATACGATGCAGCAGATCACCTTTCCGGTGCGAGTGATGAAATTTCTGGGCGTCCACACGCTCATCGTATCCAATGCCTGCGGGGGAATCAACGCGAATCTGAAGCCCGGGGATCTGATGATCATTGCCGATCATATCAATTTATTGGGTGATAATCCATTGATTGGGGAAAATGACGACACCCTCGGGCCGCGATTCCCGGACATGTCGGAGCCATACTCACGCGAGCTGATCCGTCTGGCAGAGCAAATTGCGGCGGAAGAAAATATTCCGCTGAAAAAAGGGGTGTATGCGGCGATGACCGGGCCCAATCTCGAGACGGCTGCGGAATATCGCTTTCTGCGCACCATCGGCGCCGATGTGGTCGGCATGTCGACCATCCCGGAGGATATCGTTGCAATCCATAGTGGGATGCGGGTTTTCGGTCTCTCGGTGATCACCGATGCCTGTGTGCCCGAAGAGCTGAAGCCGGCGAATATCCCGGAAATCATCCGAACGGCAAAAACGGCCGAGCCGAAATTGAAACGGCTTATCAAGAAACTGGTGGAGAGAATCTAAGCGGAAGTTAGCTGCGGCCGCTGCCGAGACCGCGAGCGCTATGAATTGACCGAGCAGACAAAGGCACTTTCATCCTTCGCGAATAAATAATTAAAATAGCTGAATCCGGTTTAAAAAAATTTGACCGTCAGTTTAATGTCGAATCAATGAACGCCAATGGCATCAGGCAAAACTTAGATCGAAGGAATTGGAGCAATTGGCGCCATCAGCGGTCCGCACCATGGCTGCTTAGCTAATTTCAAGTGGTTGTAGGTTAAATCGAGATCATATCTTTCAGGAGAAATTGGTACCAATGTTTAAGGTGTTTGACGATCAATTTGCGCAACAACAAGTCGAGCAAGAAATTCTGCAATTCTGGGAAGCGCATCGGATTTTTCAAAAGAGTATCGAGAGCCGTGATCCGGGCAAGAATTATGTCTTTTATGAAGGTCCGCCTACTGCCAACGGCGCACCCGGCATTCACCACGTCATCAGTCGCACCATCAAAGATTTTGTCTGCCGCTATCAAACCATGCGCGGCTATCGGGTTTATCGGAAAGCGGGATGGGATACCCACGGTTTGCCCGTGGAAATCGAGGTCGAAAAATCTCTGGGCATCGAGGGCAAGGAGCAGGTGTTGGCTTATGGGGTTGACCGCTTCAATCAAAAATGCAAAGAGAGCGTTTTTAAATATAAAAAAGAATGGGATGATCTCACTCGAAAAATTGGCTTCTGGGTAGATCTTGAACATCCTTACATCACCTATGAAAATAGCTACATCGAGACCGTCTGGTGGATTCTGAAGGGGTTCTGGCAGCAGAATTTGATCTACCAGGGGTATAAGATATTGCCGTATTGTCCGCGCTGTGAGACGCCGTTGTCAAGCCATGAAGTGGCTCAGGGTTATAAAGATGTCGATGATCCCTCAGTGTACGTAAAAATGGCGCTGGCCCATGAGCCGAACACCTACTTTCTGGTCTGGACCACCACGCCGTGGACGCTCATTTCCAACGTCGCCCTGGCTCTAAATTCGGAAATGACCTATGCCAAAGTCCGCCATCGTGAGCAGCAACTCATTTTATCCAGCGATCGGCTGTCCGTCATCGATGGTCAGTTTGAGATTATCGAGCAGTACAAAGGCAGCGAGCTGGCTGGGATCGATTACGTGCCATTGTTTTCCTTTATCAAACCAACCAAGCGAGCCTATTACACCATTCTGGGCGATTTTGTCACGGCCGAGGAAGGAACAGGGATCGTGCATATTGCTCCGGCGTTCGGCGAGGACGATTATCAAATTGGCCTCAAGTATGACCTGCCCGTCATCCATCCGGTGGATAAAAGTGGCAAGTTCGCGGAGGAGATAACTCAGTTCGCCGGCAAGTTTGTCAAAGACGCAGATCCTGAAATCATCGCCGATTTAAAGCAGCGGGGATTTCTTTATAAAACCGAAAAGATCCTACACTCTTATCCCCATTGCTGGCGCTGCGATTCTCCATTGCTGTACTATGCTCGGAACTCCTGGTACATTCGCACCACCGCATTCAAAGACCAACTGATCGCGGCCAATCAGCAGATCGATTGGCATCCCAAAGAAGTCGGCCTGGGACGCTTCGGCGAGTGGCTGGAAAACAATGTGGATTGGTCACTCTCACGCGATCGTTTTTGGGGGACACCATTGAATGTGTGGGTGTGCGATCAATGCGGCGACATGGATTGCATCGGCAGCATCGCTGAGTTGCAGCAAAAATCGGGATTGCAAGAAGAAATCGATCTGCATAAACCCTATATCGACGCGGTCACCTATCCCTGCGCTAAATGCCATGGGACCATGCGCCGCGTGCCAGAAGTCATCGACTGCTGGTTCGATTCCGGTGCCATGCCCTATGCCCAATGGCACTATCCGTTCGAGCACAAAGATGATTTTCACACCCTATTTCCGGCCGAGTTTATCGCCGAAGGAGTGGATCAAACCCGCGGCTGGTTCTATTCATTGCTGGTTCTGGGCGTCTTTTTGTTCCAGCGATCGAGCTACAAGAGCTGTCTCTCCATTGAACTAATTCTCGACAAAGAGGGACAGAAGATGTCCAAGTCGCGCGGCAATACGGTCAATCCGTTCAATATCATTCAGAAACATGGCGCCGATCCATTGCGGTGGTATCTGTTGACGGTCAGCCCGCCGTGGGTGCCCACCCGATTCGACGAAGATGGAGTGATTGAGGTCAAGCGAAAATTTTTTGGAACTTTGACCAATGTCTATTCGTTCTTTGCGCTCTACGCCAATATCGACAAATTCACAGGTCAGGAGCCGCTGATTGCCATTGCGGAGCGACCGCTGATTGATCGTTGGATCCTGTCGCGGCTGAATGAACTGATCGTTCAAACCGCCGACAATCTGGCGCGGTTCGAGATCACCAAAGCCGCCCGGCTCATTGCTGATTTCGTGATCGATGATCTATCGAATTGGTATATTCGCCGAAACCGGCGGCGGTTCTGGAAACCGTCAGAAGCCAATGCCGATGGCAGTCTCGGCCACGACAAGCTGGCGGCCTATCAGACGTTGTACCATGTATTGCTGACCATTGCCAAGCTCACTGCGCCTTTTATTCCATTTCTGAGCGAGAAATTGTATCAAAATCTAATGGTGGGGCAGGCGGAGGCGGTGGAAAGCGTGCACCTGGCGGCTTATCCCTCCCCAGAGCAGCCGGAGTTTCAATATCGGGAGCCGACATTGGAAGAAAAGATGGACCAGGTGCTGCGGATCGTAAAAATTGGCCGTTCCTTGCGCAATGAACATTCCGTCAAGGTTCGACAGCCATTGCCCGAAGTCCTGGTATTTGATCCAAAAGGGAAAATCCAAGCGCGGGTTGCTGGGATGGAGCAATTGATCAAGGACGAACTAAATGTGAAGGCAATCCGTTTTTCCAGTCAGCACACCGATCTGTTTGTCAAGAAAGCAGAGCCGGTATTTAAAAATTTGGGACCCAAATTCGGCCGGCTGGTGAACAAGGCCTCGGAGCAGATTCGCTCGTTTAGTGAAGAACAAATCGAGCAAATCGAACAACAGGGCTCGCTCAAATTGGTGCTCGACAACAAAGAATTTACAGTAACGGCCAACGATATTACCATCCGGACGGAAAATAGGCCCAATTTTGTGGTCGAAACCGAGGACGATCTTTCAGTGGCCCTCAATCTCATGCTGTCGGAGGCATTGGTTTATGAAGGACTGGCCAGAGACCTGGTCAATCGTATTCAGAATATGCGCAAAGATGCCGATTTCAATGTGGTGGATCGGATTCGGGTGTCCTACGATGGCTCTGATCTATTAAAAAAAGCTATTGCTGCCGAAGCTGATTATATCAAAAATGAAGTGCTGGCTGAAAAACTCGTTGATATGTTGTCAGAGAACGACTACCAGAAGACACTGGACATCAATGGCGAAAAGATCATTATCGGCATAGCGAAGGTCTGATGCGGTAATGCCTATGCAGTCGGCTTCGGTAGCGAAGAAAATCGTCAGGATCCCTGGTAATGCTGCGCCAGCAAGAAATATATGAGAATTGGAAATAATCATTTATCGCCCAACCAGATGATGAAAAGGGATGAGATATGAATTTGTTTGTAAGGAGAAAATAATCGATGGCGAATTTGAAACTGGATCATTATCGGGAATTGATTTTGGCCAAGCGCCGCGAAATTTATGAGGAATTGAAACAAGGCGAATTAAAGGAAGCCATCCAGGAAGCACCGGCAGAAAACTCTTACGCCTTTCACATGGCCGATCTGGGCTCTGATGTGAATGAACGCGAGAAGTCGTTCCTGGTTGCCGCACTGGAAAATGATATGCTGGCGGAATTGGATGAGGCACTGATCCGAATCGAAGAGGGCACCTATGGGCTGTGCGCCGTTTGCGATCAACCCATCGATCCCAAACGGCTGGAAGCGATTCCCTATGCCAAACTATGCCTGGAGTGCAAAGCGAAAGAGGAGCGGGGATAGCCGAACCTCCTTCGGCCTCAGGTTTATTGGCTGGAACATCAATTTAGGGAGTAAGGCCGCGCCATTGCCAATGATCGCATTGGATTCACTTCCTAATTTGCGGGCGTTATGCGCCCCATGGAAAAGTTGGGTAACGAGCTTGAAATTGGCTGGCTGGGTATACCCCATTTGTTTTGAATCGATTGCCTCACAATCATGATTATAGATAGTTAGAAAAATGTGTTTTTTCAGCTTCGGAATACAAGCATAAGATCGAGCCGTGTACAAATCGAATATCATCCTGTTGGGTTGGTCCACAATTATCGTCATCCTTGACCAGGTGACCAAGGCGCTGGTAAAAGAATATATGAAAATCGGCGAATCCATCGCGATCATCGGGGATGCGTTACGCTTGACCTACATCAAAAATCCGGGCATGGCCTTTGGGATCATCGTTGGCGGCAAATTGTTCTACACGATTTTCGCTTCGCTGGCTTGTGTGGTGATTTTGATCTATCTCTTTCGATTGAAGCCGGAACACTTTTGGGCGAGGCTGGCGCTGTCGTTCATTCTGGGGGGCGCATTGGGCAATCTTATCGACCGGATGCGCCAGAGCGAGGTGGTCGATTTTATTGAAATCCGAATCATCCGCTGGCCAGTGTTCAACTTTGCCGATATTGCCGTCACCATCGGGATGGTTATTCTGATTGCAGTAGTTATTTTTGAAAAAAATCGGGATGACTCCGAAGAAGAGCAATTCGAATCCAGTTAATTGCAGCGCATGGCTGGCCTATGATGATAGAATCTGCTAACGTCGTGGAACCCATCGATCAAACCAGAGTCCGCGAAATCATAGTTCCTGAACATCAAGCCAGGGAACGGCTGGATCAATTTCTGGTACATCAAATCGAACGAGTCACTCGATCCCAGATCAATCGCCTGATCAAAGACGGCCGGGTGACTGTCAATCATGTGCTTGCCAAGCCGAGCCATCCGGTCAGTCCCGGCGAATGTATTCGCATCGTTTTTCCACCACCCAAGATCTATGACCTCCTACCCGAAGACCTTCCTTTGGATATTCGTTACGAAGATGAAAGTTTGCTGGTCATTCATAAAAGCGCCGGCATGGTGGTCCATCCAGCTTATGGCAATGCCAGCGGCACGTTGGTCAATGCCTTGATGCATCACTGTCGGACGCTATCGCAGCTCAGTGGACCCAATCGGCCGGGGCTGGTGCATCGGCTGGACAAAGACACCTCGGGGTTATTGGTTGTGGCCAAGAACGATTATATCCATAGCCAATTGGCACAGCAATTTTCCCGGCGATCGATTCAGCGAGAATATCGTGCGTTAGTTTGGGGACATTTGCAGGAGAAAACCGGGCGCATCGCAACCTTCATCGGTCGCAGCAGCAAAGATCGCACCCGCATGATTATTGCCGCCCAGGGTAAAGAGGCGATTACCAACTATAGCGTGCTCAAAGAATATCCGCTGATCTCATTGCTGCGGATTAAATTGGAAACCGGTCGCACGCATCAAATCCGTGTGCATCTTTCGGCCAAAGGTCATCCAGTGCTGGGCGATCAAACGTATGGCGGTCGTCATAAGCAGGTGCTGCAATTGAACAAAAGCCAGCAGCCACTGGCCCTGAAATTATTGCAGATGATGCCGCGGCAAGCGCTGCATGCAAAAACACTGGGCTTTATTCATCCAGAAACCGGCCAGGAGTTGCTCTTCGATTCTGAATTGCCCGCGGATATGCAGCAGGTGATCGATTTTCTCGAAGCGCAATGATGAGCACCCTCCCCATAATCCGACCCTGATCAGCCATGATTGCCTGCCAGCCGGGTTATTTAACTACGACCTCGGCGAACGATCGCACTGGCTGATCAAGAGCGGGTAACCTCCATGCAATTACGCCGACTTTGGCACAGCGTCACACCCAGACCGTTTGCTGGACATTGTCAAAACCTGAATTACGAACCACCGCCGGAATCGACAGGGCACGCCCGTCTTACTTTCTATTTGGGCGAACGCGAGATTCATCTGGTCACAGTGATCCAATTGGTATAATTTCCATCGTGTTCCACGCTCACATTAGCGCCATGAGCGGCAAATAGTTCTCTGATTTGGTCAGGTGCGTAAAATCGACTGCCCATGAATAGCAGTTTTTCCATCAGTGCCACGCCTTTCACAGCCCAATGCCGGATATCGGGCTCTTCGATCACCAGGCGACCCTTGGGGTGCAGCACCCGAATTAACTCCGAGACCGCTTGTGGCTGATCGACAAAATGGTGAAACGCGTCCACTACCAGAATCCGTTCGAACGCGTGATCTGGAAACGGCAGGTGTTCGACCAACGATCGAATCGGGAAGATGCGCGATTGGCGGGGCACCTGTTGCAGCATGCGGTGAGAAAAATCGACCACCACCAGCTTGTTGACCAGGTGGCTCAGGGGCGATGAGACGCGGCCGGTTCCTCCACCGGCATCGAGCAGCCTCCCGCGGATCGGTAGTTGCAGCCGCGCATACAGGTTCGAGAAATCCTGGCGGGCGAACAGCCGATTATAAAAGGGTGCCAACCAACCGAAGTGATCCATCCTGCTCTCTCCTGTTTATAGTAAAAAAATGTTATGGGCTCGGGTCTGCTGGATCATCTCCTCGGGCCAGATGCCGGCCTGTATTTCGCCGATATGCGCTTTTCTCAGATAGAACATACATAACCGCGATTGACCAATACCGCCACCGATGGATAGCGGCAGCTCTCCAGCCAGCAAACGCCGGTGAAAGAGAAGTTGCTTCCGCTCCGTTTTGCCTTGAATGGTCAGTTGTCGTTCCAGGGCTGGCGGATCGACGCGGATACCCATGGATGACAGTTCATAAGCCATGTCCAGTACTGGATAATAAACCAAAATATCGCCATTCAGCCCCTGGAATCCGCGCTCCGTCGGTGTCGACCAATCATCATAGTCCGGCGCGCGACAATCATGGGGAAGATTATTTTTCAAATTGCCGCCGATGCCAATAATAAATACACTGCCCTGCTCACGACAGATCATTTTTTCCCGCTCCATCGGCGTCAATTGCGGATACCGAGCTTCCAGTTCTTTGCTGTGGATAAAAGTGATTTCTTCCGGCAGCAGCGGCTCGAATACATCGTATTGCTGACAAATATAGTGCTCGGTTCGGCGGATGACATCGTAGATTTTTCGAACCATGCGTTTCAAGAACTCCAGGGTCCTCTCCTGGGGCAAAATCACCCGCTCCCAATCCCACTGATCTACGTAAATGGAATGGAGATTATCCAGCGTTTCATCCGGGCGGATTGCGTTCATATCACAGTAGATGCCCTCGCTGGGTTTAAAACCATAATCCGCTAACGCTATCCGCTTCCACTTTGCCAGCGATTGTACAATTTCAAAACGTGTTTGGTTGAGGTCTTTCACCAGAAAGGAGACCGGCTGTTCAACACCACTGAGATCATCGTTGAGGCCGGTGCCGGCTTTGACAAACAACGGTGCGGTGACTCGAATGAGGTGCAATTCCACCGCCAGATTGATTTGAAAAAACTCCTTGATCAATCGGATGGCTTTTTCGGTTTCTTTTAAACTTAGTTTCGATCGATAGTTCGGCGGGATGATCAGATTGTTTTTCATCATCAAGTCCCTTTCTGGCAGCGTTCTGGTTCTGTTGATTCAAACCACATTGCGCTTTTTTTTCGCTTGACAAATTCTATTAATTCTGCGATATTATGGTTGCATCGTTTCAAATTTGCGCAGTGGGAGAGGCCATCGATCCCAACCAGTGACGGCGACGGCGAAAGGGCAGGCCGGGAAAGCTGGTGCTCTGCATTTTTTGAATGGCGTGATTATATGAATTTTTTTTGTTATTCGCAAGCCATTTTTTTCATTGTAGCTGCGCGACGTGGAGGAACTGTGGAGGTATGAGGGTATAAGGGGACAAGGATATAAGGGGATAAGGGAATAGGGGAATGATGGGAGGGAGTGGCAGGATGTTCTTGCTGGGGAATTAGCAGGTGGGGATTGGAATAATTACGAAATGGTTAAATTTAGGTAGGGGTGGTGGTCGAAAATTAGCCACGTCCAGATTAGAAATTTCATTTTTGCATTCTTTTTTCGTTTTTCATGACTTGAAACAAAGGGATTTATAAAACAATTACACCGGATTAACTTTTGGCTCAATTATTGCAGTAAGGACTTCCGTGCCGAACCGTTTTCATAAAAAACTGGTGGTGGAAACTTTCAGGACGGAAGCGATGGATCGGCGCAGCATTTTTGCGCTCAAACTGGAAAAGGCACAGCCGTGAAAACATTTTTCAAGACTCTGTTCAGTCTGGTCTCGCTGCCGTTTCTGATTCCCTGGTTTTTAGCGGATAAGTTGTTTGAGTATCTCATTCAGCCCATCATTTTCAAGCGATATCAGCTAAGGCTTTCAAGGGGGCAACAATGGGCGCAGCGTGGTGTTAAAATTTTGCCGCCGCTGCTGCTGGGATATTATCTCATCCACAAAACTATTGCATTTTTCCAATCGGCACCGAGCTTCTGGCTTGGCGTTAGATATCTGGGACGGTTGCTGCTGCAAATATACAATGACATCATGAAGACGCTGCAACTGCTCGTAACGCCAATCAATCATCTGTGGTACTACTTGCAAGGGGGCAATTTGAGAATCTGGGATTTTCTCGGCTCCCTTTATTTTTGCTGTATCCCGATTCTGATACTCGTCAATTTTATTTATCGCTCTTTGAAAACCCGGTCATCGCTGAGCCAGGCGGTGCGATTGCGGAATCAAGCGATTCGGGAAGTGAATATCGTTAAATTCAGCCAGGCGGCGAAAGCCGACGAGATTTTCCTGGGGTTGGACTTAACTGCCAATAGCCAACCGTGCTACATCAAACGGGATTGGCTAAAAGGTCACTTGCAGGTGGTTGGCGCGCCGGGCACCGGCAAAACCGAAAGCATCATTCAGCCGATCTGGTTTCAAGAAATGCGACGCAACGTGGCCACCTTCGTGATCGATGGCAAGGCATCGCGTCAGAACATCGATCGCTTTTATACGATTGCCGTATCGCTGGCTCAGGGCCGTGATATTTATTATTTCAATCCCCTGGACCCGGCGCGATCGGCAACCTACAATCCACTGCTCTGCGGGACGGCCAGCGAAGTGAAAAGCAAGATCATGAACAGCATCGACTGGCAACAACACCCAGCTACCAGCCGGGAGCGACTGGACTCGGCACTAACGATCTTTTTGCGAGCGATGGAGGAGACCAACACATCGTTCAATCTGCGGGAGTTGCTGGAATACTTTCAGTCACGCGGCTTTCTGGCTCGTCAAAGCGAGCGGGTGGCCGATTTCTATGTAAAGCACGGTCTGCAAGAGATTCAGATGAACTATTCCGCTTTTCAGGCCAGTGTGGCTTTTTTCATCGGTCTATTGCGAGACCTGATGCAATCGGGTTACGGCGAGCTATTGAACACCGATCGGCCGCAGATTGATATTGCGGAAATTTATCAGGGTCATCGGGACTGCTATTTTACGCTGCCGATGCAAAGCCACGAGGCAAGCACTCGCTTTTTGGGGCAGCTTATTTTGCAGGACATCGCCCACTGTTTTCACCATCTGGCGTTGCAGGGCGGAGATAGCAGCGCCAAGGAGGGGTTGCTGGTCATCGATGAAATGGCCAAATTTGTCAGTCCGCACTTCATCCAGTTGCTGGAAGCCTGTCGCGGGGTTGGCGTCAGTGTCTGTTACTCCAACCAGTCGCTGGCGGAATTGGATGATCCAGCGCTAAACCTGTCCAAGGTTTTTATCAACCAGTTGATCGATCACACCAACATCGTTTGTTGTTTTCAGTTGGGCAGTCCCGACAGCATTCAGATGATGCGGGAGCGCTTCGGTCAGGTTGAGTCGCTGGGTCAGGGGGAGCGAAAATTCAATCTAGCAGATCCCAACTTTCTGAAACATCTGGAAGTGGGGCGCTGCGTATTGTTCATGCGTCGGCCACGATTCCTATCAGTTTTGAAAACGGGCTATTTCAAATTCGACGAATTACTGCCCTTTGGTGGTCGGGATCGTGACCGAAGGGGTTAACCGCAGCATTAGCCTATGAAGATAAATATCGTACCAAACACCAGATATTCATAAAGCGAAGCTGGCAGGATGCAAGGACAGGACATTATCAGACACAATTTCCCCGGCGTAGCAGTTTCCATCTTCGCCGGAATGAAATTTTAGCTCTGTCTTTTGTTTTTCTAATGGTTTTGGGTCCTGGGGTGAGATTCTAATCCTGTGATTGCTCAGAAAATTTAGTTAGATGCGCTCTGATTAATACCATTCAAGAACGCCAGGAAAGATATTTTTAATATTGAGGTGCCGCCGATTCCTGGTGTATTTGGGTGCGGCGGCATTGGGTTTCGGGTCAATATTTTTCCAGCAGCAGAGTTTTAATGGGTCAAATTTTATTAGGAGGATACTATGCAAACGATTACTGGGGCTTTAAAAAACATCATTGATGTTTTGGTGTATATGGCTTCCTTCATTTTAGTTCTCGCTCTGATTGTGGCTGGCTTCAATATGGCCAGTGCCGATGGCGGTCGACAGGAGAAGGCCAAAAAGCAACTGATCGGCATCGCCATCGCTGCGATTATCATCTATGGTGCCAAGTTCATTATCCCGGCGCTGATTTCGTTGGTGCCGGGCGCTTCGGCTTCATTTTAATGCAACCGTGAGTTCACTCCCGTGCCGCTAATTACGCCGATCGGGCTAATTTTGAGAATCGACCATTTCCAGACAACCATTCGCCGATTCACTGGCCGGCGGTGGCGATTCGTTGGAGTGGACTCCCAGGTTCAGGAACGTGAACGGTGAGGTTGGCATCCACTCCTGCCCAGGCAGATAACATTGGGTTATCTTTTCTGTAATCAATCTAACGACGGTTCAACATGGAAAAATGCTATCGCGACATTCAGCTTCGGGGACAAATTGCTGGACTGAATTTGCCGGAGGTGTTTATTTTGCTGGCAGTGCCCTTGCTGCTGTTTCCAATCTTTACGTTGTTCGACATCAACTTTGGCTTGATCCTGTTGATCGAGGGCTTTTTGTTTTTCCTCTTTCGCCTGGCGGCTAAGGTGTCACATTTTGATTATGGTCTGGCATCGTTTATTTTTTCCCGGTTCATCTGGCCGCGCAAGTTATCCGCGTATGGGCTGGACGAACGTCGCTATTTGAAAAGCGATGCCGGATCAGCAACAGGCAGCTCGCTGCAATAGCCCGATGGCAGTTGACATCCGGCGCTGAATTTGGGCGCTGACCATTTGGGGGCAACAGATAATCATTATCCGGATTATTTTTTTAGGGACGCTGCTGAGGATTGCCATTTTGGTCTTTCGTCCACCGCTGGGGGTGGCGAAGCAGGGGACAATGGCTCCAGGCAATTGAATTGGGGGCTGAATTCGTGAATTCAGCCGGGTATCGTTTTTAGCAAAGATCAAACGCATGAACTACACTAAATTAACCGAACGAGAATCGTATCGCTATCGACAGTCGCTGGCAAAATATCTGCCCTATCTCGACATTCTGGACGATTTTATCATCAAGAAGAACGGCAACTTTGTGGCGGGTTTCGAAATCGAATCGCTGGACAATATGGGCCTCGCCAGCAGCGATTATGATTCCCTGGCGGTGACGATTGAAAACGCGCTCAACCACCTGGATCCGGCGATCAATTTGCAGTTTGACTACAGTCTGGATTATTATCCTTATCAGGAGGATTTCGTTTTTACCGACGATCCGGTGCTGAACTATTTCAAATTCAACCGACACCAATATTTTTCCTATTACAAATATCTCCGCTGCCACAACTATTTGTTCGTTGATTTCGAGGCGGCTGCAACCGCCCGCACTCCATTCAATATTTCGCTGACGAATGGAGCCGTGGTGCAGCGATTAAAGGCCGAGCACGATCGTCTGGTTGTTGCCAGAAATAATGAACTGAAAGCGATTCGCACCAACCTGGAACAAACCGGCGTTCGTCTGCGGCGGTTGAATAACAACGAACTGGCCACCGCCCTGTACCGCGCGATCAATCTTACCGCGGGCAATTTCGATGGGGAGATCTCCGGCATGGCCTTGAACAATGAACTGGCAACACGCGACTATGCCGTGGAACGCGGCTATCTCAAAATCGGCAACCAATATGTCGCCTGTTTGTCGTTGAGTTTGCTACCGGAGGTGACGCGCTCGCATTATTTGCTCAATGGCATCCCTCTGCCCTATCTGTTCCCGCTGTTGCACAATTTACCGTTTCCTCATCGGGTGGTGCTATCCTGTCAGAATGTCGACATGGATCGCGAGGTGGCGCGACTGTCCCGAAAGCTGAATTTCACCCGCTTCATCATGAATTTTTCGCACAATCGCGAAGGTCGAAAAAGCGAGGTCCGCTACCGGGAGATCAATGAACTATTGGACGAAATTTATCATCAGCACAAAAAATTAGCCACCATTAGCCTGAATGTCGTGATTCACGATAGCGATATCGACCGATTGAATGAGAAGATCAATCGAGCGTCGCTGGCATTTAACAGCATCGATAAGAGCCAGGCGGTGCTGGAGACGCTGGACATTTTGCCGATTTTTGTCAGTTGTCTGCCGGGGAATTCGACCGAAAACTATCATCGGCTGCTGGTGAAGACCTCGAATGCGGCACAATTCGTCAATCTGAGCAATTTCAATCGGGGCTATCACCGCGGGGTGGTGGTCAAGAATCGAAACAATGAACCGATTCTGTTCGATTACTTCGATCCCAAATTGAATAGCTGGAACGCGATCATCATTGGTCCCACCGGCACCGGCAAAAGCTATCTGATGCAGGCGCTGCTGTTGCAGTTGCTGGAACAGGGGGTAAAGGTCTTTGGCCTCGATGTAGGGGGAGTGGGCAATATTGGCGGCAGTTATAAGAAGATGATCACCCTTTTGAATGGGCGTTACATTGAACTGAACCTGGAGCATCCAATCCCGCTGAATCCATTTGCGTTGATTGGCGATAATTTCGACAGCAAAAAACAGCTCTTCCTGCGGGCGTTCATCGAAAAGCTCATTCTGGAACGGGAGGAAAAGTCCATCTCCAAGGTGGAGCAGGCCTTCATTAGCAAGGTGCTGGAAAAATATGTGGCCGAGCATCGCGGTGTGCGTAATCTGAAGACCTTTGTGGAATTTTTTGCCAGCCAAAAAGACGAGGAAGGCTATGTCGACGTCAAATTGCTGGCCAGGAAAATGTATATGTATACCCATGGCGAATACAGCCGCTTCCTCTGCGCCGATCAAATGATCGATATCCGGGAAGACCTGGTTTGTTTTGATTTGAAGGGGCTGGAGAATCACCCGGATTTGCAGGGAATCATCGCCATTATCATAACTGGTCTGCTCTGGGAATTGATGGAGCGGAATCTCAATTATCAAAAAGTTATTTTTGCCGATGAATTGTGGAAAGTGCTGGATGATAATGCGACCATCGGCCATCTGGTGGTGGAGCTGTTTCGCACCTCGCGAAAAATGGGCGCGGGTATTTTTGCCATTTCTCAATCGATTGATGACATCGATGCGGTGAGCTTTTCGGCACCCATTAAAGATAACGCCCTCAATCATTTTATCCTGGCGCATAAGCCCAAACAGTTGGAGTCGCTGGCCAGGGCGTTCGGTTATGGCGAATATGAGCTGGCAGTGATCGCCAGTTTGCGGCGGGGAGAATTTTTCCTGGATCGAGATGGACAGAAGACGGTCATGAAAGTGGACACCAGCGCGTACGATCATTACCTGTTCACTACCAACCGGCAGGAAAACAATCAATTGGAGAATCAATTGACCCAGTACAGCGGCAATCTACTCAAGGCTATCGATCAATTAGCAAAGAAAAAGGCGAACGAACATGCGGATGAGGTTACTCGTTAGACGACAACTGGTGCGAATTGGGCTGATGGTGAGCTGGCTGGTCTTCTGGCGGCCGGCTGCGGCACAGTTTTTTGATCCCAACAACACGCTCATACTCAATACGCTGCGCGAAATTGCCATGAAACACAATCTGGCGCTGGAGGAACAGCGATTGCAAACAGCCAAGATGATTCAGCAACTCAAACAGTTTTATGATACCTATACGTTGCTGCGCAGTGACATCGAATTCAGCCAGAGCCTCTATCGGGACTTTAAGGCCATCGAGAATCTCGATCTCACCCGCACCTATGCGCTGACGGATTTTGTGATCAATGCCGACCGAATGGATTATTGGTTTCCCAGTCTGAGCAGCGAGGTGAAAATGGCCGCGACCAATGCCGAAGCCTTGATCAACAACGCCAACGAATTGAAACGTACGTACGAAAGCTTTTCCTTATCAGTCACAGATCAGCAAGTACCCACAGATGCGGAGCAGCGACGGCACAACGCGCTGGTAGGGCAACAGGCATTCTCGCAAGCGTTATTTGAATATGCGCTCAAATGTCAGGTGCTGGCCCGAACCTACGATTCCATGGCCGTGGAGCTCAATCAACAACTTGCCAATCAGGCCAATAAATTTACCACTGCGGAACGAACGCAGTTGCTACTGGAGGCGGTGAAGCTGCGCGATCTCTCGAACAATTATTATGAAAAATATTTACAATTGACCGAGAAAGCACACCAGGATGAATTAAACCTCTATGATGAGAAGATGAATTACCTGCGTTCAAAAGTGGATTGGAAGACGCTCAAAAATCAGGTGAATCGAACATCCAAAATTCGCTACGGTTTTTTCGATCTCATCCCGGCGCCGTTTCAATAAACAAGCGGGACAAAATGGTTGGGATTGTGTCAAGCTAAAGCCAGGAACGACCCGGGCCAATTCGACCGGGTGCGATGAACCTGCTAATCTGAGGCCAATATGTTAGAAATCTTTTTCAACTCAGTATTTTTTAGTTCGGTGCAGCAATTAGTGGATTACATGATCCGCATCTGCATTTATATGTTCACGCTCGGCGTGGTGGCCTATTTCATTTCCTTTCTGTTTCGATTGTCCACCGATACCGAAGGCGGGCGTGATTATATCTACCATCTGTTTGTGATTGGCTTTGGCGCGATTGGCCTGGCCACCTATCGCATTTGGGCAGTCTGGTTGGGCAAACTGTTCGTCATTCTGGCTCGAGCAATTTTCGATCTGGAAACCGGCAATATCATGACCGATTACCTGAGCGCGTTTTTCGGTACTACTGAGGGGCCAAGTTTGCGCTTCTCGCTGCTGAATCTGTTCAGCCTGGAAACGCTCTCTTCGCTGTCCTATCTGCTGGTGATGATTGTCTATGAGATTTTTGTCATCATCCAGGTCATTGTGCAGATCTTTTTCTATCTGCTCGGTCCGCTGGCCATTGTGATTTCGCTGTTTCCGACGTTTCACGATACCTTCAAAATCTGGCTATCGAACTTTTGCGCGGTGAATTTTTGGTCGGTGCTCATCGCCATTCTGTTTCGGCTGGTCAAAATTTTAATTGGTTCCTCGGCTTTTCAGCAAGCAGTCACCGCCGGTGACAAAAGCATGCTGTGGGAGTCGTTTATCCTGGGCATCATCATCTGTGTTATGATCGTGCTGATTCCCAAGATGTCATTGGCAATTTTCAAGGGCGGTAGTTCGGCGGCTGATCTGGGCAGCTACGGCACCGGCATCACCGCGGGCGTGGTGATCTCCACCGTCTGGAAACGATTGAAGATGATCAGCATTGCCACCACGCAGCAGGTGGCCAGCCGTACCAGTTCGGGAGTCATCGGCAGTGCCCAGGCATTAACGCGCAGCCCGGCGACACAATCCACCGAGGCGGCGGTCAGACAATTGGTCGATAGTGGCGAGATCGGTCATGACGGCTGGCCATTCGAAGGTGCAGCGGTCGCGGCGGAAGAACAGCTTGGCTGATAAATAAGCCTCATGTCTGTCAGCCAGAACTCAGCAGTCTCTTATTAAATCAATTTGAAGTAAAATAAATTTCAAGCAGGTGAAAGGCTATGGCGGAGAAAACCAAATATTATGAAATTTATGGTGAACTGATCAAGAACAAAATTTTTTTGCAGCGATTGGTCATTGGCTTGATCGGGTTGAATCTGGTGTTGGTGGTGTTGTGCTATATCGGATTCAGCCGTCCGCCGCAGACATTTATTGTCAAAGATGGCTATGCCTATGCTGCACACGCCTACGATCAAAAGCGCTCGGTATTTGAAGTCCAGCGGTTCTGCGCCGAGTTCGCGAAAAATCTATTGGAATTCAATCGGGAGAACTTCAATAGCCACATTAAAACCGCTCTGCAGATGTGCTCGGAGGAGTTGGAATACATCATGTACCAAACGATCAAGGAGTCGGACATCCCGCGCATCGTTCAGAATACTAATGGAACTATCAAATTTGAAATTAGTGAAATATCTGTCAAAGATGGGTCTCCGCTCAAGGCTCGGGTGGTTGGCAAACAACTGTTTCCGGGACAATCACCCATCGATGTGACTTTCGATCTGGACATCAACGTTATTGCGCGGAGCGAAACCAATCCCTTTGGATTAAGAATCATCAATTTTAAACAGAGTTGATCTTGGGCAAAGTACGTTATCTAATTTCGAGTTTGATTCTTCTGTTGGCGGTTGTAGTTCCGGTTGCTTCCCAGAATCGCCAGATGACGGTTCGTGTGGCGCCAGGGTATGCCACCGTAATTGTTTGTCCCGCGCCACCCGACCTGGTGACGGTGGGCAATGTGGATGCGTTTTCGGTGCAGAGCGCAGGCAATTATATTCTCGTGAAGCCGCTGATCAGCAAAGGCCGCACCAATATGTTTATTAAGGCGGGCGTCGAGTCATTCAATTTATTGCTGGAGATTTCCGACAAGGCCGACCTGACCGTGAAATTGGCCTCAACGGCGCTACCACCCAAACCAGAGGAGCAACCGGGCAGCAAACTGGAAAGCGAGAAGCGCAGCAAACCGGCTGCGTCAGCCAAACGAAAACCATTGACCAGTTATGGTCCCAAAGTTATCAACACCATTTCAAGCCTATTGAAGGCCACCAATCGTTACACATATAGCATCAACAATTCCAAAGTTATTTTTGCCGTTGATCATCTAAAGCAGATCGATGAGAACCTCTTTGTAATTGGGACTATTATCAACAATTCCAATGTGCCGTATGACATCGGTTTCGTGCAATTCAAGATGATCGAATATGCGCGAAGCTACATCTTCTGGAAGAAAAAAAAGAAGGAGACGGAGCTGGAACCGGTCAGTGATTATTACAACTCGATAGTCAAGCCCCACACTTTCAGAAGGGTGATGTTTGTGTTCGACAAGCAAGGTTTTTCTGCCAATAATACGTTATATATCAAATGTGATGAAGAAAATGGCCGCCGGGTGCTGGAATTAGAGCTGCCGGCGTCCATGATTCAATAATACCGGGACAATGACTTTCTGGCACAAAACGGCAAGTATGTTGGACATTCGCCTGCCGGCTGGCAGAAAAGGTCATCGCCGGGGCTCCATCTTTTGGGTTCTGGTGGATTCGGGTCAGAGATGCAAATTGTAGTAAGATTTAAACAGTGGATGGGATGAGTATGGGCAATCTATTTTCAGATTTATGGGAACGCTTCAAAGTGAATAACAATCCGGGCTTGAAGAAGCTGATCATTGTTGGAGGAGGCGTTCTGTTTCTGCTATTATTGATGGTGGTTTCCAATAAGCAATCGAAAAAAAATCCTTCGGTCTCGAAGGTTTCACTCATGCCGCTGGAAGCAAAAAAGCAAAAGCGGGAATTAAATTATGAATTCATCAAATTTGATACGGTAAAAATTCCCAGCTTTGCGCCAGCCGCAGAGCGATCGTTCATGGATCAGCCGCTGGCCATTGAGCCACCACCGGCTGTAACCGGAAATTGGCAAGCCAGTCGCGCGCAACAATCCACTCACCCAGCCAGCATTGCCAAGGCCAATCATGTAACGCCCCTGCCGTCGTCGGAGCCGCTGGTAGTTGCATCGGATAACGTCAATCGCAATCCGAACATGATTATCATGAACAATATTGGCGACAATCAGCTCCAGAGCGGTGGGGCCACGACCTCCTTCGCCGGACGGCAGTCGCTATTGATCAAATTGGTACTGCCTAATCGCACGCCGGTGGGCAACGGCAGTCTGGTCGAAGCGCGGGTGTTGCACGAGTGTCAGTATGGCAATCTAACCATTCCGCGGCGGGCGAAACTTATCGGCATTGCCTCGCTTTTCAATCGCCGCGTGGACATTCAATGGCGGGAAGTCATCATCAACGACGTCAGCCACAGTTGCAGTGGCCGAGCGTATGATTTGAAGCGGTTGCAGGGTTTGCCCTATTCGCCAGTGAGCATCGAGGCCAAACGGGTGCTGCTCGAAGAGTTGCGCGATGCGGTTTCGGGGGTGCCGGTAGTGGGACGCGTGGCCAATCGGGCCACTGCCTACAATGATTTCAATCAAGATGTGGCGGAATTGGAAGAAGGGCTGGAATTTTATGGTCTGATCGAGTCGATCTATTAGTCAGCTTTCCGATCAAAAAACGACCTGGTTTTTCTTTCAGCTTTGAGTCGTGATCACTCTGGTCCAAAATAGGCTTTTTCGTTGAGCAATTTGGTCAGTAAAATTTGACCAGAAGCTAATAAGGTTCAATCGTTGATGGATTCAGTTGGTTACTAAGGTTAATCAGGATTTCTGAATTGGTCTCGTATGTTCGGCTGATGAAAACCTTAGCAACATATCACAATCAGTGATCGCAATAACCTTATTGCCTAATTGAAAAACACGCTTGTCCCAAACAGGATTTCTCCTTGAGCATTTGGGACAGCAAAATATAATCCGCCAACTGGCCATTGGCTTCAACCTTTGATGATACTGGCCACAACGGCACAACGACACCAAGCATCGGCGACCAATTATCTTATGAAACGAAGCTATGGCCAAAGAATTCGATGGCAACGGAGTCCTTTGGGGGCCTATTTTCTAAAATGCAATCTATTTTCTTGGTGTCTTCGAGTCTTCGTGGCATCACCAATACTAAAGTTGACACAAAACGCCAATTGGTGGACCGGTGGGAATAGACCTCAGTTTGACGGGCGAATAAATTTGCTGGCAACGGCCAATTTAACAAAGAGCAAATTAACCAGGTTAAATTATTTCGGACAGCAGTGAGGCGTGATACCAATAAATTAATAACGCATTGAATAATCTTATGAGAATAGCCGGTATAACTTTTTTAGTAGTCGTTATTTTTATCGTCTGGATGGTTGCCTGCGAACGGCATCAGGATCCGTTTTCGGCGTTGAACAAGTTGCCTGCCATCGAGCAATTTTCATTTGCAGGCGATTCATTAAAATATAAAAAAGCGGCTCCGGATATTAAGCCATTCGAGCTGTGGTTGAAATATCTGGATGATGAAAATCAAAAATTGACCGCCACGTTCAAATTTTTAGCCGGCCATGGTAATATTTTCCATTCGAGTTTCATTAAGCGAAGCGAGACCAGCACTACCATCGTATTCGATGCACCCAGCCGATTTGATAGTAGCCTGAGCTTTATTCCCGATACCACGGGTTTGGTCGAGATCGAATTGGAGCTCTCGGATGGCGTGAAGATATCCAAAGGGACTGCTGCGACTTTCTTTTTTTCCAACACCCCACCGGTGGCCAAATTTAGCTATACCCTTGAGGGTGTGGCCAGCCCCTATCACCTGGTGGTTGATGCGAGCGAAAGCTATGATCCGGATAGCCGTTATGGGGGTGAAAATAAAATTGTGGAATATCGCTGGTCGTTTGGCGATCAGGCGGGCTGGTTCGCCACCGCTGCTAAAACATTCCCTTACACCTACGTCAAATCTGGCAATTACACTGTGCTATTGAAAGTCATCGACAATGACGGTGGGGTGGATAGCACTTCCCGGGTGGTGTCGACGAACAATCAGGCGCCGGTGGCGACCTTGCAGGTGGATCCGGTGAAAGGGGAAGCACCGCTAACGATCCGTTACACAGCGACGAACAGCATCGATCCCGATGGTAAAATTGTGGCCTACCGCATCGATTTCGATGATGGCACCAGTTCTGTGGACAGTAGTGGCACTCATCAATACACCGTGGACAAGGATTATCGGGTGCGGCTAAAAGTGCAGGACAATTTGGGCCAGACCGATACGACCGGAGTGACGGTAAAAGTAAGCACTGCGCCGGTTGCTATTTTCAAAGTCACGCCGCTTTCCGGACCGTTCCCGCTGGCCTGCACGCTCAATGGCAAAGACTCTTATGATCCGCAGGGGGGAAAGCTGCTCCATGATATTTATATCAACGGCGAATTGAAATATGCGAACATCGATAGCGTGGTGCATACATTCGATGCACCGGAGAAATACATCGTCAGCCTGATCGTCACCAGTTTGAGAAACAATCTGATCGACGATGACCGGCAATCCGTGGATGTGATCAATTTGAATCCCCATGCCGATTTTATCTGGCAGCCGGAGCATCCGCAGCATCGAACGGTGGTGACCTATACCTCGACCAGCACCGATTCGAACCAGACGGATAAGATTTCCTACTATAAATGGACCTTCCCGGATGGCACAACCGAAGAGGGCGATAACAAAAACGTGGTCAATCACACCTACGATGCGGGCTTTTCCACGTATACCGTTACGCTGGAAGTCTGGGATCGGTACCGGGGGACGAAATTCGAGGGGTATGATTCAGTCACCAAAATCATCAAATAAATTCCGGGAAGGCTGCCGTGGCCAACGGGATTGAACCATCAGCGGAGATACATTGGTCGAAATGAAAAAACGCATTGGACAACTAACACTTTTCATTTTTTTCTGGTTGCTTTTGGTAAACTGGGGTCTGGTTTTGCCAGATACCAGCAGCGCACAGGATCATTACTATTACCACACCATTCACACCCACGGCCTGGCTTTTTCGTTGGGGCGCACCGCAAGCTTCAGCTATCTTTATCAAATGAAGCACAATCGCCAATTGAAGTTATCCGCGGTTTATGTGTATGACGCATATAATCAGGGACGCAATCGCATTCAGACCAATATCTTCAATCCCAATGTCCAGCTCCAATATTCGATCATTCACCACAACGATTTCTTTTTCAATCTTTCTTTCGGCGGCGGCGGCTATTATTTGACGGCAAAAGATCGCCTGCGCATCAAAGTGACTGAGTGGCGTTTCAACTTCGCGGCCGGCTGCCAGGCTGAGTATTACATCAAGCAAAATGCCCTGGCGTTGACGCTGGATTACCAGTTTCTCTATCTGCCGTGGAGCAAGATTTATGATTTCTTGCATACCCCCACGGTGGGACTTACCATCTTCATTTACTGATTGGCGATTTTTTTAGCCTGGCTTTGGCTACTGATCGCCCCCTATTGAACTCCCCGTGTCCCTGGCTACTGCCAGCCCGCCTGCATGATCTCCTGGTTTTAGCTGCGCTTATTTCTTCCGATCATTACGTTAAAATTTGTTTGAATGCGAGTCCAACGACCTCGTTTCACCGGTGATTTACTTTTTGGGTTTTAAGGCCACGGTTGTGGCGTTCTATGCCCGGCGGACAGATGGTTCTAACGGCTATTTTTGCCTTGAATGGTGATTACGCTCTGCATTTGGTCCACGAATCCCAGGGAGGTACCATTTGCATCTGAATAGTTGATCGGTGAGCCGCACCCCCCCTGGCGTTTCGGAGGAAGATGACAATTTGTTCTTCCCTATGATTTCAGCAAGCTGAATTACCTAAATCAGATCGTCACTGGCTGGTCCTGCTTGTGGCGGTGGTCTCAACGCCGGCTGGATTCGGAATGACCACGCCCCCGGCCATATTGGGCTCAGAACGGTATAAGGCAGCATTTGTGAAAAGTTATCACTTTTCCGTTGTTTCAAAAGTTCACCAAATTTCATTTGACATATTCGATTTTTTTTAGTATTATCAAGCTTTCTAAACTGGGATATTTTCTCAAGACTGGGATTCTTAGCAAGGAAAGGAGCCAAAGCCGTGCTGATCGAACTAACACTGATTTTGGGCATTAGTGTTTTTGCCTTGATGTTCGCCCTGTATCTGGCGAAAATGGTGATTCGGCAGGAGACCGGATCACCAGAGATGCGATTCATTGCCGATGCCATCCGGGAGGGTGCCGAAGCCTTTTTATCGCGACAGTACAAAACGATTGCCTCGCTCAGTATACCATTGGCTGCGATTATTTTCATCCTTTATGGATTCGTGAGACCCCACACACCTTACGATCCCGTGCCGCGGGCGGTTGAACTGGCGCTGTACATCACCGTTTCGTTTGTGCTGGGCGCCCTATGCTCCGGAATAGCCGGCTATGTCGGGATGTTCGTTTCGATTCGGGCCAATATTCGGACCGCTGCAGCCGTCCGATCCAGCTTGAATCGTGCGCTGCAAACTGCTTTGCGTGGTGGGGCGGTATCGGGATTATTCGTAGTGGCCATGAGTCTGCTGGGAGTGGGCGGCCTATTTGCCATTGTTGCTGCCCTGGGCATTAATCCACAAAAAATTCCGTACATGATTGTGGGCTATGGTTTCGGAGCAAGTTTTGTGGCACTGTTCGCTCAATTGGGTGGGGGCATTTACACCAAAGCCGCCGATGTCGGCGCGGACCTGGTGGGCAAAGTGGAGGCGGGCATCCCGGAAGACGATCCGCGCAATCCAGCCGTCATCGCTGACCTGGTGGGCGATAATGTGGGCGATTGCGCTGGCCGTGGCGCCGATCTATTCGAATCGACCGCCGCCGAAAATATCGGGGCAATGATTCTGGGCGTGGCGCTGTTCCCCTATTTTGGGCTAAAAGGCATTCTGTTCCCGCTAATAGTTCGCGCCTTTGGCTTGATTGCTTCGATTATCGGCATCATGGTGGTGCAGACGAAAGAGGATGGTGATCCCATGCGCGCGTTGAATCGGGGCTACTATTTAGCAAGCGTTCTGGCCGCCGTCGGTTTTGGCATCGGTTCGTTCTGGCTATTGCGCACGGCTGAAGCGCCCCATGCCTGGATCAATTTCTTTTTGTGCGGGGTTATTGGTGTATTGACAAGTATCGCTTTTGTGCATATTACCCAATATTATACCGAATATAAATTTCGGCCTGTAAAATCCATTGCCGTAGCCTCGCAAACCGGCCCGGCGACCAATATCATTACTGGATTTTCGGTGGCGCTGGAATGTACGGCGCTGCCGATTATCACCATTTCTGTCGCCATTCTGGGTTCGTTCTTTTTGGGCAAAGCCACGGGTCTGGAGGTAGCCGGTGGGCATAGCGGTGCCGGCCTGTTTGGGACCGCGGTGGCCACCATGGGGATGTTGGGCACCTGCGCCTATATTCTGGCCATGGATACTTTCGGGCCTATTGCCGATAATGCCGGTGGCATCATCGAGATGAGTCAACAACCCGAGGAAATTCGCCGCAAGACCGACCGGTTAGATGCCGTGGGCAACACCACCAAAGCGTTGACCAAGGGCTATGCCATCGGAAGCGCGGCTCTGGCAGCGTTCCTGCTATTCTCCGCTTACATTGATGAAGTACGTAACTACGGCGTCAATCTATTGGCCGTGGATATTTCCAAGCCAGCGGTGTTCATTGGCGGTTTGCTGGGCGCGATGCTCATCTTTTTGTTCTCTGGCCTGGCCATCCGCGCCGTGGGCAAAGCTGCCTATTATGTGATTAACGAGGTGCGGCGTCAATTCCGAGAAAAGCCGGGAATCCTGACTGGCACTGAAAAACCAGATTATGGCACTTGCGTCGATATTGTGACCAGTGGGGCCCTCAAACAGATGGTGCTCCCAGGTTTGCTGACCGTGGGCTTGCCGATCGTCGTGGGTGTTATTTTCCGCTATTTTCAGATCGGAGCCGAAGCGGTCGCCGCGCTGTTGATGGTTGGAACCATTGTCGGCATTTTGCTGGCGACCCTATTGAATAACGGTGGTGGCGCCTGGGATAATGCCAAAAAATATGTTGAATCCGGCATGTTTGGCGGCAAGGGATCGGATACCCATAAAGCCACCGTGGTGGGCGACACCGTTGGTGACCCGTTCAAGGACACCGCCGGGCCATCGTTACACGTCGTGATCAAACTCTTGAGCACCATTACCCTGGTGGCAGCGCCGTTGTTCATTTGAAAAATGATCGCTCAGTACTGCAATCAGTTGAATCGGCAGTCATCAGCTTTCGTATCTGAACAGCAAAACCCACAGCATGGTCTGGCTCAACCACCCTGGCCGTGTTGTGGGTTTTTTATCTGGGCTGCTGGTTGGCTCAAATCTCTGGAATTATCGCTCCGGTTTGTTATTTTATTCCCTTGAAATCTGTTCGGACGCTCCACCCAATACCGCCATCAGAGCCACATTCTTTTAGTATCGTCACCCGCTCCGGTTACTACTTACAGGATCAAACAAACTTCAAAAAATCGTTAAACCAGCCTCTCCTCTCGGCGACCATTCGGTCGAAAACCAACGACCAAATAGTCGATTCGGCAATTATGTTTGTTTTTGGTTACCTCCGCCAACTGTTTGAGTTGTTGAGAGATAACCAGGGTTGTTTGAACTGGCACGCGCTTTGATATTATACCTGCTGGGCGAACCCTGTCAAAAACCTGATCGGAATCCATTAACCAATTCACGAACCAATTCAAAGGAGTTCTTTATGAAGTCATTGTATCGCTTGTTTGTCCCGATCCTCATTGTCCTGGGGATTGGCACCTCGCTATTGGCGCAGCAGCGATCGCCGAGGCAGGCCTGGCCTGATTCGCTGCAGACGGTCACGCTCACCGGAACCGTCATCATTGACAGCACTCATCGTAACATCTATTTCCTGGATGTCAACGAAGATGGGATGGCGGATTATAATCTGGCCTTTGGCCCCGATTGGTATGAACCTGCCAGCGGCGCCGAGCGACCCGAAGCGGGTGACCGGGTGACCGTGGTGGGAACGATCCATCGGAAAGCTGCGGTACCGGTAGTTGTGGTGTTCGAAATCAACGGGCTGCTCTGGCGTCCAGCAGTGGAAAATTGGTGGCGACATTCCGAATGGTGCGATAGCGCTCTGGTCATCACGGTAACTGGCACGGTGCTGATCGACACAACCTATTTTTATGCGCATTACTACCTGGACACCAACGGGGATCAGTTGCCCGACTATCAATTATGCTTTGGCCCGCCCTGGTACGAGCCTGCCAGCGGCGCAACACGGCCTGAGGCCGGCGCTACGGTTACCATTGAAGGGGTAGAGAAAAACCTATCCGGCCAGGCCTGTCTGGAGGTGCTCACCCTCAATGGTCTGGTGTGGCGCGAATTGCAAGGGCCGGCGCCATGGTCCGGCGGTTGGATTAGCAAACATCACCGTCATGCGCGGCGCATCCACTGCCCGGTGGATTCGACCAGTTGGATCGAAATTCCCCCGGGTGCCTGGCAGGGCGGAGGACACGGACTCCAATTTGCCGATTCGATCTATTGTGAATTTATGAAGGTCTGGCGGGATAGCTTACCCAACTCCCCGGATTCGGTCATTGCCGGCTGGCATTTTCACTTCAGCAATCCCGGCGGCAATCCAGTGAACGGCAAGGGCGTTCCGGTTCGGTTCATCAAACGACTGCGGCTGCAACTGCGGTATGCCGAGGGTGATTCTGGTGGCCAGTGGCCGAGTCCGCGACCGGGGGCGGCGGTTCAATTGAGATACTGGGATGAAAACCTCTCCGTTTGGCTGCCGGTCAATGATGCCAGTTATGACCGAAACAATCAAATCGTGGTGTTCGAAACCGAGTCCATTCAATCGTATTATGCGATGTTCACGGTTGAAGGCACCACAGCCATCGAGGGCAGTCCGACGGCCCGTCGGGCCAGTTTTGAATTGCAGCAAAACTATCCCAATCCATTTAATCCAACGACCACGATTGGCTATCAATTGCCGCAAGCAGCTCACGTGCGACTGAGCATTTTCAACTTGCTGGGCACCGAAGTTCGGGTATTGACCAACCAATTGCATTCTGCTGGAACTTATCGGGTGGTTTGGGATGGTCGAGATCAGCAGGGGCGGTTGCTGCCAACCGGGCAATATATTTACAAACTACAGGTGGGCGATAATATCCTGAGCCGACGCCTGACACTGATGAAATAGCACCCAATTTCATCTGCCCGGAGAGCGGCATACATCCAGTTTCAATCGTCCCGGCAGATAATAAAACCAATTGGCGACCGGTCGCATCCAGTTCAGGCACCGAGATGGCATGATCGAAGCGACCGGTTTGCCTATTTTTTAAATCTGAAATTCTAAAATGGAAATGATTGTCAATAATCCTCCCACGGAAAACACGGAGCACACGGAAAAAACTTAAGGCGCTCCTTACTTTTTGAAATCCGTGTCATTCCGTGGATTGCGTGGGCAAAGGGTTATGAATTTACATCGTCATGGCTCAGTTTCGAAATTTCGGCATCAAATTATTCTTGCATTTTTTTGCAAGAATTCACTCTTGTCCAAAATGGGACTTCCCGTTTGGAATTTGGGTCAGCAAAATACAACCAGAAGCGAATAAGGATAAATCGTTAGCATATCCAGTTGGTTACTAAGATTAAGCTGGTTTTCTGAATTGGTCGTGTATATCCGGCTGATGAAAACCCTGGTAACATACTAAAATTTGTGATCGCAGCAACCTTATTAATTACCTTATTAAAAAACACTCGTGTCAAAAACAGGATTTATTATTGAGCATTTGGGACAGCAAAAGATAATCCGCCAACTGGCTTTTGGCGTCACCTTAAGTATTGGTAAGGCCACCAATACTCAAAGACACCAAGAAATCGGATTGCATTTTAGAAAATATGCCTAAAAAGCAATCCGTTGTCATCGAATTCTTTGGCCATAGCTTCGTTTTATAAGATAATTGCTTGCAAATGCTTCGCGTCTTTGTGCCTTTGTGGCCAGTATTATCTAAGGTTGACGCCAATGGCCAATGGGCAGATCGGTGGAAATGGAATCTCATTTAGAAGAACGAATAAATTTGCTTTCAACGGCGGATCTTAGAAAAAACCAATTTACCGATTTAATTCATTTTGGACAGCAGTGACATGTTTTTTAAAAATAATCAAATTTCAACTTGTTTTTTAGAACGGAAATTTCTATTTTAACTTCGTTCAGAGAATGCAACCTGCCAGGGACGGTGCATCCGGTCTCGGTGGCAAGATCGTTCACCAATGAAGCTGAGCTCACGTTAAAGTCGCATCAGATTTTTGTAATTTGCAGAACGATCGCAGCTCTGGGCGAAACAATGCATCGCCCAAAAATGGAGGCATAGTATGAAATCAACGACATCTGTTTTTTTTATGGTCTTTTTTCTGGCCATGAATATCACCATGGTCATCGGCCAGGCAAACCCAGCCACCACAGCGCACAAAATAATTGGCTATCAGGACCTAAATCGCGACGGCATTAATGATCTATTCCGAGATACCAACGGCGATGGTATCAATGATGTCACCGGAGCGCCATATCCCCATCAATTTCGATGGGTAGATCAAAACCAGGATGGGTTGAACGACCTCTGGCTCGATCAGGATGGTGACGGCGTTAACGATTTGCTGGCGGGATTGCTTCAGCGAAAAGCCCAAACCAGCAAGCGGCCCTGGATCGACCGGGACGGCGATGGCATTATTGATGCCGAAGCTCAACTCCAGGTGGATCTTGACCGCAATGAAGTGGTGCTGGATGTGGATGGCGATGGCAAAAATGATATTACCGGTCTGGATATCCGATCGAAGAATCTAATGGGCTATCGCTATGGCTACATCGATGAAGAACACAACAGCGCCATCAATCGATTCGAGGATAGGGACGGAGATGGGATGCATGATAAATTTGGCAATCGCTGGCGACATGATGGTGCGGATAAATTTGACTATTTCATTGACCGAGATGGAGACGGCATCTCTGATGGCCGAGGCTTCGAAAAATTTGGGAATCCCAACAAAGGTCATCGCCATGGTCGAAAAAATCCTTAACCAGCGCCTGTTCCGCTGCCTGATGCTATGCCTGATTGGTCTGGCGGGCGTCGTTTTTCCGGTTCGGGCCGAAACCCGCTTCACGATCCGCCAGAGTACAGTTTACGATCAGAATATTCTTCGGAATTACAGCCAATCCAACGATTGGGTAAGTCAAACGGCCGTTAATTTGGGACATTTCTTTCGGGTAGGAGAGGTGCAACTGCAGGCGGAATATGCCGGTGACCTAAACCTGTTCTATTACTTTCGGGATCGGCTATCCCACGCCCATCGGGTTGGGTTGGCCGCGATGTTGCCGGTGGGTGAAAAAATGGCCTGGGAACTCGAAACCGCGGCTCAGCTTCGAAAATACCAATCGTCATTTGATAGCTATGATTATGCTACCTGGCTTGCTCTCGCGCGCTGGCGATTGCATTTTTGGCAACGATCACCCCTGCAGGCCGGCTATCAATTTCGACATCGCAACTACTGGAATCTCCCGGAATTGACTTACTCGGAGCAGCTCGTTTTCCTGACTATCAAGCACTTTTTTCCCACCAGGACCACCGTTATCGGGGAACTGAACTGGGGACAGAAGACCTTTGCTCATGGCTCTGCTGCCGATAAAATGATAGTAACCACCAATCCCAATTCTCCTAAGGGCCGCGGTTATCACCATGGCCCTAAAAAACCAATCTTCCACAGCGATTCCACGGTAACAGCCTACAATCTAACCGCTTCTACTGCGGAACTGTGGCGACTGAGGTTGCTGTTAGCCCAGTCTGTTTTTCCCACCACTGGCATGAGCCTGCAATACCAGCGCCAATTGGCGCCATCCCAAAATAATCGCTATTTGCTGGGAGTCGATTATTTCTATTATCCGAATGACGATCTGTTCGACGATCCCTACAGTTTCGAAAGCCACGAATGGGAAGCCACATTGACCCAACTGCTGCCCTGGTCATCTTCCCTGAAGCTCCGCGCCTATCGGATTGATAAAAATTATTTCTACTCGATTACGCCCGATTCGGTAACGACCGCCCAAATTAGCTTCACCGAGCGACAGGATCGTCAGCAGGGGCTGGGAATAACTCTCATGAAGCGCAGCAGCTTGAAGCATCTGGCCAAAGGTCTGACGGTCTATCTTTCGGTCAATTATTTATCCAATCGCTCCAACGATCCCTACTTTGACTATCGCGGCTATTTCGTTGATGCCGGTTGTGGCGTTTCTTTCTAAGTAGCGGAGGTATTGAACCACCATGGAAATGCTAAGGCGCTGGCAACATGTTCATCCCAAATATATCCTGCTAATTTCGCTGCTGCTGATTTTGACCATGTTTCTCTCCGCTCTCTTTGAATTGCAACATTCGAAGCGAGAAATTAATCACATTATGGAAGAAGAAGCTGCCACATTGATGGAGGCCATCTCCCTGGCCGGAGCCAATGCCATTGCTGCCAACTTGAAACTGGAAGAATTGCTGGCCGAAAAGTTGCTGTCAGTCTTGCAGTTATTAACTCGCCTGGAACCGAGCCAGCGGTTATCGACGCAAGTTTTGCAACAAATCGCCGCTGAAAATGGACTGCAATTGATCGCTTTTTTTGATCGAAAAGGAAATCCGGTACTGAGCAGCCGCCAGGACGTTATCATTCAGCCCGATTCTCTGCGGCAACTGGTGCAGCCAATTCTCGCTGGGGATTCGGAGATGCTGGTGGTTGGCCTCACTTCCCAATTGGGTGGGGCAGCGCCGCAGTTCGCTGCCGTGGCCCAAAGAACCAATGGCGGATTTATTCTGGCCAGCGTCGCCGGGGAGGAATTGCTGCAATTCCGAAAAGAAGTGGGCGTTGGGGTGCTGATGCAGCAAATCAGCCGCTACCCCGGCATCCAATTCATTGTCCTCCAGGCTGAAGATGGGATCATCCTGGCTTCGGAGGCCATTTCTCGGCTCACCAGCATTCGCAGCGATGCTTTTTTGATGAACGCGTTGCAGCAAAATACACTTTCATCCCGGCTGACAGAATTCGACGGGCAACCCATCTTTGAATGTGTCCGCTCCTTCAATTTCGAAGGGGAGCCGCTGGGGCTGTTTCGCATTGGCCTGAAAACCGATCATCTCCAGCAAGCCAGCAATCGAATGCAACGACGGCTCGTGATCATGTCGGTAGTGCTGGGTCTATTTCTTCTGATTAGCATCAATTTCCTGGCCATTAATCAGAATTATCAAACCATTCGCCAGGCATATCACCGCATCCAGACTTATTCCAGCAACATCCTGGAGCACATGGCCGATGCCGTGGTCGCCATCGATGGTGATCAGCGCATCTCGCTGTTCAATCATGCCGCGAGCGAACTGTTTGGTCTTGCAGCCGATGAAGTCATCGGGCGACCTTGTCAGTTGTGTTTTTCCGCCAATCTTGCTCCGTTGCTGGACGCGCTGCAAACGGGCAGCACCGTGAAAGATATCGAGCAAAGCATTACTCTCAATGGCCGACGTCTGGTGCTCTCCATTAGCACCTCGGTTTTAAAAAATGAACAGGGCCAGATTGAGTCCGCCTTTGCGGTCATCAATAATTTAACCGAAAAACGCCAGTTGGAGGAAACCGTTCGTCGCAAAGAAAAATTGACGGCAATGGGGCAATTAGCCTCTGGTGTCGCCCATGAAATTCGCAACCCGCTGAATGCCATTGGCATGATTGCTCAGCGTTTGGCGCGCGAATTCGAGCCCAGGGTTGGGAGCGATGAATATCGTGAGCTGACCAAAATTGTGGTCACGGAGGTGCGGCGAATCAATGACATCATCCAGCAATTTTTGAAATTCGCCCGGCCGCCGAAGTTGCAGCTATCTGCTACTGATGTAAATCTAATGATTGATAACACGGTAAAACTGGTGGCCAGTCAAGCCCGGGAAAAGAAAATTGAAATTGTCACCGCTTTCGGCCAACTGCCAACTGCCATGATGGATCAAAACCAGATGCAGCAAGTGCTGCTCAATTTGATCCAGAATGCAATGGAGGCTATTCATGGGGAGGGCAAAATTACCATTAGCACCGGTTTGAGCCGCGAGCGCGAAGTGGTCATTCGAATTATGGATACCGGCATTGGGATGAATGAGGAAACGCAGAGCAAAATTTTCAATTTGTACTACACCACCAAGCCCCAGGGCACGGGATTGGGCCTGAGCCTGGTGCATCAAATTATTTCGCAGCACGACGGCCACATTGAAGTCGAAAGTGCCGTTGGCAAAGGCACAACTTTCTCCATCTATCTGCCAATCTAAAATTTTGGTTGGTGGCTATAAATTTCGGTTTTTGATTATTAAGGGACCTGTTGAAATATGGCAGCATACAAGATTCTAATCATTGACGACGAGCCGGCGCAGGTGCAGGCGTTAGCGGGATTTCTAAAAAAGAAAGGCTACGATATTCAGAGCGCTCTCAATGGGCGGCAGGGACTCCAGCAGATCGAACGGCAAACCATCGATTTGGTTATCACCGATTTTCGGCTGCCCGATATCGATGGCGTTGAAGTGCTCAAGCGGGTTCAGGCCATCAATCCGGACATCGATGTGATCATGATGACGGCGTTTGGCAGCGTGGAAAGTGCCGTGGAGGCAATGCGCGCGGGTGCCGTCGACTACCTGATGAAGCCCATTGATCTGGACCAGTTGGAACTGGTGTTAGCCCGGGCGCTGGAGCACAAGCAATTGGTGTCGGAAAATCGTTTGTTGCGAGAGCAACTGGCCGAGCGATTCAAATTCGAACAAATCATTTCGGTCAGTGAGGCTATGGAAGTGGCCCTTAATATTGCTGGTCGAGCCGCATCCAGCAAGGCTACGGTGTTAATTACCGGTGAAAGTGGCACCGGCAAGGAGTTGATCGCTCGAGCGATTCATCAGGCCAGCCCTCGAAAAGACGCCCCCTTTGTAGCGGTGAATTGTGCGGCGTTGGCTGAGAATTTACTGGAGAGCGAGTTATTCGGACATGAAAAAGGAGCGTTTACCGGCGCCGACCGCCTGCGCAAGGGCCGATTTGAACTGGCGGAAAAAGGCACCCTGTTCATCGATGAGGTGGGCGAGATGCCATTGACGACCCAGGTAAAATTGCTGCGGGTGCTGCAGGAACAGACCTTCGAGCGAGTGGGCGGTACCGAATCCATCAAAGTGGATATCCGAATCGTTGCCGCCACCAATCGTAACCTGGAGGAGATGATCGAGGCGGGGCGGTTTCGGGACGACCTGTACTATCGGCTGAATGTGGTTCGCATTCATATTCCACCTTTGCGCCAGCGCAAGGCGGATATTCCGCTGCTGGTGGACTATTTTTTAAAAAAGTATGCCACTGAAAACAAAAAAAACATCGTTAGCGTATCGCGGGAAGCCATGGACCAATTGATGAAGTACGAATATCCCGGTAATGTTCGGGAATTGGAAAATATTATCGAGCAAGCCGTGGTGTTAAGCCGCAATCCAATTATTTCCGTGCCAGATTTGCCGCTAACCGTGCGCAGCAGCCGCAGCGAAGCACCGTCACGGGATCCATTCGGCCAGGGCACCTTCGTGGAACGAGTGGAAGCATTCGAGCGCAGCCTGATCGATCAGGCTATGGAAGAGGCCCAGGGCGTGCAGGTGAAGGCCGCCAAAATCCTGGGCATCACCGAGCGCCACCTCCGTTACAAATTGCAAAAATACCAGATGAAATGAGCCAGATTTCTTTGTCTTCATTCAAAAAAATCTGCGCGCAGCAGGCGTTCATGAAACCCCTTTCGATTCCAATAGTCTAATGAGATAACCAATCGAAAGGATACTTTGCATGAAAATAAATCGTGCACTGGCCGCGGTGACGATCTGCTTGATTGTCTTCAGTTGTTCACCACCGGGCCAACAACTCAACATTGCATCGGACGCGTTGGATATTGGCCCACCAGCCATCCTGCAGAAACTGGAGGCATCCATCATCAAAATTACCTGTTCGGCTTATTACGAAATACAATATTTTGCCCCGCCGCCACCAGGCAAAGCGGTACCCCAGTCATCGCTGTTGACCAATAAAAAATTTACCACTAATTCCGTTGCCGGCACTGGTTTGATTATTCTATCCCAGGCCGAGAAAATTTTGGTGCTGACCTGCGAACATATTTTTAGCTTCCAGGATACCATCAAAACCTATTATGCCAACGACCGCAATCAACCCACCAAATATTTGCAATCTCTGGCTATTCGCTTTGGGCAGACGATCTACGTCACCCATCGCGACGGTAGCAGCAGTCGGGCAACTCCGGTCGTATCCGATGCTGCCACGGATGTGGCCATCATCGAAACCGATGCCAGTGCCAATCAGCTTTCGGAATTTCCGTTTCAAGAGTCGCTGGCCAAAAAAACCGACCTCCGCCTCGGGCAGGAGATCTATTTGCTGGGCTTTCCCAAGGGAATTTTTATGGTCACTCGTGGGCTGGCCACGCCATCCAAATACAAAACCAAATTCATCGCCGATCTATCCTTCAATCGCGGTTTTTCTGGTGGCGTCGCCATTGCCTATAACAAGAATAGCCGAGCGTTCGAATACATCGGCATGGCCACCGCAGCCGCCTACGATTCCGAACTGGTGCTGGCTCCGCCAGAGGGCTATCAAGTTTCCGAGGAAAATCTGAAACTGCCCTACCAGGAAGAGGCTTATCTCAAAGAATTGCGGCTAATCAACTACGGCATTACCTTTATCACCAAAAGCGAAGTGATTGTGGATTTTCTATCTCGATCCAGCGAAACCCTCAAGCAGTATGGCTATTATAATATCGAGCCGCTCATTAAATGAGATCCAGATAAAAACGGGCCAGACCTTGCGTGCGGCGGCGAATGCCGATCCCGCGCGCCACGCTTGCATTCCGGGGGCTACTGGCTGCCAGGCAATCCCGACTCGCGCTCCAGTTCCCAGCGCTTCGCTGCGGTGGTTGCCAGCCCGACGACGCGGTAGTTGAATGGGTGCTATTGCCCAACGCATTTTGCGGTTTTGTGCCGGAACTCTGTTGTCCCAAAACGCTATTTCATCACCCAGGGCTTGCGGTTTGACCGCGCCTGGGAAATTCAGAATTATTCGATGGCCCAGGTCAAGGCCATTTTCAATCGCTCCCATCATAATTCCCGGGCCTTTTGATTTTCCAATCACGAAGTAATCTGCATCGTTTCCAAATTTGAGGTTGCTTTTCGATGGTTTTTTTATTATAATAATAATGGTCATGCCAACAGATGCGTCATGCTCACGATTGCTGGCCAAGGATTCATCGCCAGGGTCAAGAACAAACATTTGAGAAAGGATTGAATTTGATGAAAGCGCTCATTACCAGCGGCGGCAAAGGTACCCGGCTGCGACCGCTGACTCACACCCAGAACAAACATCTCATTCCCATCGCCAATAAGCCGATCTTGCATTACGCCATCGAAACCGTGATCCATGCTGGCATCAAGGAGATCGGCATTGTCACCAATTCCGACTGCGACGAAGTCCCCGAGGCCATCGGCGACGGCAGTCGCTGGGGCATCAAGATTACCTATATTCCCCAGGAAGCGCCTTTGGGGCTGGCCCATGTGGTGAAAATTGCCGAGGAGTTTATTGGCAAAGATCCGTTTATCTTCTATCTTGGCGACAATATGGTCGTGGGGGGGGTCAAACGGTTCATCGAAGAATTTCAGCGCGATCATGTCAATTGCTTTCTGACACTGTCAAAAGTGAAGGATCCCGAACGCTTCGGCGTGCCGGAGATCAAGGACAATCGGATCGTATCCATCGAAGAAAAACCAAAGCATCCCAAGAGCAAATATGCGGTGGCTGGCATCTACATTTACGATCATCACATCTTCGAGGCCGTTAACAACATTCAGCCGAGCGCCCGAGGCGAACTGGAAATTTCCGATGCCCATCAGTATCTCATCGATCATGGCTATCAGATCGGCTACTCTGAAATTACGGGATGGTGGAAAGATACCGGCAAGCCCATCGACCTGCTGGAGGCCAATCGACTGGTGCTGGAGCATCAGGAAGCGCGCATTGAGGGCGAATTGGACAAAACCTCCTATCTCACTGGTAATGTCATCATCGAACAAGGGGCAACCATCAAGAACAGCCATATCCGCGGCCCCGCCATCATCGGCAGCGACACGATCATCGAAAATAGCTATATCGGCCCATTCACTTCCATTCATAATAACTGCTATATCCGAAACAGCGAAATCGAGTTCAGCATTGTGCTGACCAATTGCCAGATTCTGGACATCGGCGGGCGAATCGAAAGTAGCTTGCTGGGCACGGATGTTCAGATTATCAAAGTTGCCTCCAAGCCAGCCTCGCATCGGTTTATCATCGGCGATCAGAGTCGGATCGAATTGGTTTGATGGACATTAAATGAAAAAAGTACTTGTTTTGAGCTATTATTTTCCTCCCATGGGCATGGGAGGTACCCAACGGTCGGCCAAATTTGTCAAATATCTGCCCCACTTTGGCTGGGAGCCGGTGGTGATAACGGTCAAAGATATCCATTATTACGCACATGATGAAAGCCTGCTGCAGGAGTTGGCGGGTCGCCAGATCGAACGAACCGAATCCTGGGATCCGCTGCGATTATTGGCTCGCTTTCTGAAGCGACGGACAGCAGAGCACACCCAAACCGATACTGGCCCAATTAGCCAGCGGCTCCATTGGTTGAATCGCCTCATCAGCGGCTGGTTGCTGGTGCCAGATTCCAAAATCCTCTGGCTACCGTTCGCGATTTGCCGCAGCCTGGCCTTGATTTGGAAACAGAAGATTGGTGTCATATACACCACCTCGCCGCCGCACTCGGCACATCTGGCTGGCTTGTGCCTCAAAGCCATGACCGGCATCAGATGGATCGCCGATTTTCGCGACGATTGGACGGGCGGGGAGAGTCAGCCCAGCCCTACCTGGTGGCACCGGTTCGTCAACCGCTGGCTGGAAAAATGGGTTCTGAAATCGACTGATCACACCATTGCCATGTGTCAGCACCTGGCCGATTCGCTCTGGCGAAAAAGTGGCCATGTCGCCATGAAGCGAAAAGTGACTGTATTGATGAATGGCTATGATCGGGATGATTTTCGTGATGCATTGACATTAGCCCCCCATGAACGTTTTACCATCACCCATTGTGGCGCCATCACCCGGGTGAGCGATCCGGAGCCGTTGTTGCGGGCGGTGCAAAAATTGTTACAAGATCGACCCGCCTTGAAGACTGAAATCGTCATCCAATTCATCGGCACCGACCTGTACGGCCGACTGCGGGACCTGACTGAACGGCTGCAACTTGGCGAAACAGTTTTGCCATTACGGTATCTGCCCCATCGGCAGGCGATCCAGGAGATCATGCGCTCGCATCTCTTGGTGCTGACCATTTTTAAAAAGACCGGCGAGGAGATCATCACCGGTAAGATCTTTGAATACCTGGCTTCGGGCAAGCCGATTTTGATGATGGCCAAACCCGGCGAGGTTGCCCGTATCATCCAGACCCATGGCCGGGGCAGGGTCATTGACAATGAGGATATTCCGGGAATTCAAGCGGCCATTTTCGACTACTACCAACAATTCACCGCCGGCTGTTTGCCCATGGCCGAGCCGCTATCGCTACAGCAATTTGATCGCGAAGCGCAAGCCGGTCGTCTGGCGGCAATCTTCAATCAATCGACCTATTGAGACGGAACTTAGCAAGGAAAGGTGTTCGTGTTGCAGTGGCAGGTTAAAATTGTCGTCATTTTAATTAGCATAGCGTGTTTGGTGGCTGGCGGCCGAACCCAGGATTACGCCTGGCCCACAGATGCCAGTCATTTTTTAACATCTTCATTCGCTGAATATCGCCCCGGCCATTTCCATGCCGGTGTCGACATCAAAACCTGGGGCCAGGTTGGCTATCAGGTTTTTGCCGTTCGCGATGGCTACATCGTTCGGATTTCGGTATCCCCTTTCGGCTATGGTAAAGTAATCTATCAAAAACTGGATACCGGTGAGACCGCAATTTATGCCCATCTGGATCGCTTTAATCCCCAATTGGAGCGCTTCGTAAAACAGGAACAAAAAAAACAGGGAGCTTATCGGATAAATGAACATCTATCGCCAGATCTTTTCCCGGTGAAAAAAGGGGATTTGATTGGCTACACCGGCGCCACCGGCATTGGCAGCCCGCACCTCCATTTCGAGTTGCGCGATCGCAACAATGCGCCGATGAATCCATTTTTGGTGGGATATAAAATTCAGGACAGCATTCCTCCCCAGATTAGCGCCATCAGTCTGACGCCGCTCAATTCCCAGGCGCGGGTCAATTCTGATGTCCTGCCGCTCATTATAAAGCCGGTTCGCGACGCCACGGGAAATTATGCCTTAGCCACCTTGCCGCTGGTTGCGGGCAAAGTGGGATGGGCGATTGATTGCTTCGATCAAGCCAATGGAGTCGAAAATACCTTTGCGGTTTATCGGGTCAATTTTTATGTAGATGGTACGCTCCAATTCGCTGCTGTCTACGATCGGTTCTCCTATGATGAAACGCATTATATTGATCTTGACCGCGACTATCGTTTGCTCGCCAGAGGCATGGGCATCTTTCAGAAGCTTTACAAAGAGGAGTTGAATCGGCTGCGATTTTATGCACCGGTGGGCGACGAAATCGGCATCCTGGATTGCGATCCCACCTTGCCGCCGGCTCAATCCAGTCAGACACGGTTAGGTGCGGGAACACATCAAATCCTGGTTGAAATCGCCGATTTCTTTGGGAATGTCACTACCCTATCAGGGAAATTCGTGGTTGGCAAAAGACCCGTGTTCACAGCGGATTATCAATGGGAAGCGGCCGCGGAACGATGGGTGGCAACGCTGTCGTCTCCGGATAGCACTGTCCTGCCGGCCGCAAAATTTTCCCTGTCCGCGGATTTTGGCCGGTCGTGGCGCAACGTCATACCCATCGCCATCGGCAGTGATTCCTCGGAACCCAATCGCTTTGCCAGAAATTACACCAGCAAATTGTTCCGGCCAGGAACCATTCTCAAAGTGCAATTGCAAGGTGATCACGAACAAAATTCGTTTCCATCATTCTTCTATCTCAACGATAGCAACCGAACTGCGCCCGCTGCCGCTGAGTTGAACCTGGAACAGGATTTCTATGATGAATATGTACGGTTGAAAGTCACGGCCAATGGCCCACTGCAAGGATTGCCGCAGGTAACCGTGCAACAAACTGGAGCTATGCCCACGACCGTCGGCATCTGGCAAAATGATTTGCAAGATTTTTGTGGCGTTTATACGTTGCAACCCGCCAAGGACGGTCCGTTGACCATCGAAATTCGCGCCTACAATCTGCTGGGCCAGGAACTCTTGCGCCAGGATCAGTTTGACATTCAAACCGTTCAGCCAGGCCGCGGGGGAAGCATCACTTCCCGAAACGGTAATTGCCGGCTTCTGTTTGGTCGCGGGACCGTCTACAGAAACCTCTATCTTCGCCTTGCGGAGCAGCCACCGCTATCGGATGCGGCGTACGCAGCAGTTGGCCCAATTTTTGAACTGCATCCTCAGGATGTTCCCCTCAAGGAAAGCGGAGAGCTGGAAGTAAAATATCCACCTGCTGATTCCTTGCCCGAAAAATTGGGTATCTACATCCGCAGCAAGAATGGTTGGAAATTTGTCGGCAATCGCCTTGACAGAAACAGCGGCACAGTTCAGGCCTCAGTTTCCAATCTCGGTGCTTTTACGTTGATTCGCGATACCGTACCCCCTTCTGTGGTAATCACTTCTCCGGCCAATGGAGCGGTATCGAGCAACCGTCAGCCCACCCTGAGCGCACGAGTCTTCGATCTACTTTCCGGCATTGCCAGCGAGCGTTCGATCGTGATGAAATTGGATCAGGTGCCGGTGATAGCCGAATACGATCCAGAGAATAAGACAATTACCTACACTCCGGATACGCCCCTGGCATCGGGAGAGCATACGCTTTCCGTCTGGGCGACCGACAACTGCAACAACACCACTCTGGCCAAGATCCGATTTAATATTTTGAAATAGTGATAGCGATCGAATCGTCAGCCTGTACCTGCCGAGCAAGCTCGAATTTGATGTTGGTTCAATGGCTGGTCTCACCGCGCGGCAATCATCAAACACACCCCATTGGATACGGTCGTTGAGGGAACAATGGCCAAACCGTATTTTGATCCATTCCGGATTTCGCTTTTAATGGCAGTTCCACTATGATTGGGCAGTTGATTCGACCGGCAAACTTTCAATTCCAATTTCCTTTCCCTGGCCCCACCCCATTCACGCCACAATCGGCTCGCCTGGATTGCGCCGAGGTTCTCTTGGCCTCGCGATCCCAATGTGAAGCGATGTTAACAGTTGTGGTGAAGATTCGATATTGCCTGCGGTAATACCACTACAAGCGGATCAACCTCTAAGCCATCGCTGCAAAACGCAGTGAGAATCTTCCATCTAACTCTTTGAAATATTGAGCCATATTTTGCGGCTTAAAATGTTACAATTTGGCATTAAAATTGAAGCTTCGATTAGGTAGAAGGTCACATCAACCAATAAATAGAGGAGGAGGTTACCTATGAATGACTTAGTAGCCGTCTATGAACGAATCGCAAAGGGGGTGAAGAGAATGATCCGCTATCTCATCTTTTTGTTTTTCGCCTTTGTGATGTTAATCGTCCTGTTGCTCTTCGGCATCATCAATCGGGTGGTTAAAATCGATCTGACGCCCGGCAACGAATCAATGCCAGCGCGAGAGATCGAGCGTGGGCCATACTATCTGGAGCGCTTGGAAGAACCCATTCCGCCGGTGAAACTGGATGACCGGTATTTCGATTGGGTCAAACATCCCGTCGAGCGCGGGGAGACGCTCTTTGACCTGGAAAAGAAATACGGAACCAATTGGAAGGTGATTGGCCGCGTGAACCGGATTGAAGACCCACTGCGCCTGGACGCCGGGCATATTGTCTACATTCCTGTCAGAAAAGTCGAAAGCTAAATCGAACCGGGATTCTCAGCATTGGAGCCGCCTCGGTCAATTCGGTACAGCGAAAATAGTTCGGATACGAAGGTAGCGATTGGATAACACGGGAGATGCTGACGTGAACAAGAGGACAAAAAGCCACTGGTTCCATTGAGCCCATCCATGGGACCAGTGGCCATGAAATCGGCGGAAATCAACCGGCCGGACGTTCGAAAACCACCAAACGCTCTCGAATATTATCTCAATATCCTTCAATTGCTGCAAGTTACTTCGGCCATTCTTACTATTTCGTAACCAGGATTTTCGCAGCAAATCTCATTTCCAGTGGAGCTATTCGTACCGCAGCGCTTCCACCGGATCGACATTGGCGGCCTTGCGAGCGGGAAAAACACCGGCCACCAGGCCAATGGTCGTCAACACCCCAATGGTGATCAGAATCACCGCGGAAGATAGCAGCGGTCGCCCTAAAAATTCCATGGCGCCTTCCTGGGCAGGAATCATCCAGAACAATTTAACAACGCCCAGAGCAATCAGCAAGCCCAGGCCGCCTCCGACCACAGCAATGAGCATCGACTCAAAAATGAATTGAAAGATAATATCCCGCTTTTTTGCGCCCACAGCCCGCTTGATCCCGATCTCGCGCGTGCGCTCTTTGACCACTACGTACATGATATTGGCCACACCAACGCCAGCGATCACCAGAGTCATTGCGCCGACCACCCCCAGAAAAATATTGATACCCAGGAAGACCCTGTTTTGAATTTTAATGGCATCATTAAAGTCCCAGATACCCAACGCATTCTCATCGGTCGGATCGAACTGGTACTTCTTGCCCAGCACCCGGCGAATTTCCTGCACAATCAGCGGGCTATCCTGATTGCGATTTGGTTGCACCAGGATGTGCCCGAGGTAACGATAGCCATAAAGGCTCTCAAACGTCGAGAAGGGAATCACTGCTCGCCGGTCATCGGGTCCATTGTTCATAGCTGTCTGCAATTTTTTGGGCATAATGCCAACAATGGTAAAGGGCACTCCATCGATGGTAATCATTTTGCCAATGGGGTCTTCTTTGCCCAGCAATTCGCCCGCGATGACCGAACCCAGGAAAACGACTCGTTTTTTTTCGATCAAATCTTTTTCATTGAGGAAGCGGCCACCTGCGGCCGGGTACATCCGACGCAAAAATTCAAAGGTTGGATAAACGCCTTCCATATAAGTGGTCGCGCTTTTATCGCCATAAAGCAGGCGAGCACCCCAGCGCCCATATTGGGGACTGATGCCGCCGATCATCGGAATGCGCTCTTTTAAAATGGTGCAGTCCTCCTCCACCAGACGGATATTGCGCCCAATGGGCAGGCCTTCGAATTTCTTGCCGGTTTGACCGTTATAAATGAAAATGATTCGATCACCAGCATTCAGCAAGCCCTCTTTCATTCGGAACGCCAACCCGGCTCCAAACGCCATCAATAAGATCAGCGTCAACGTGCCCCAGGTAATGGCGATGGTCGTGAGAATGGCTCGTGTCTTTTGCGCTTTGATATCTTCCAGGAAATCTCTCAGCAGAATGACCAGGTGCATGGTTCCTACCTCTAATAGCGTAAACATTCCACTACGTTAAGCCGGGCCGCTTTGCGGGATGGAAAATAACCGGCCAGAAAACCAATGATACTTAGAATGCCAATGGAAACAATCGCCACCGGCAACGATAGCGTTGGACGGCCCACATATTCTTCGATCGGTAGCAGTGATAGTAATTTAATGATAATAACGGACAGCACAAATCCGATCACCGCGCCGATACCGATGATAATAAATGCCTCTAAAATAAACTGTCCCATCACCTGCCGGCGCTTCGCCCCCACCGACCGGCGAATGCCGATCTCACGAGTGCGCTCCTGTACGACAACATACATGATATTGGCCAGGCCGATCCCGCCAACAGTGAGCGTGAGCGCACCGATGAGCGCCAGGAATATATTGATGCCGAGCGAGAAATAGAAAATGAATTTATCCATTTCCGATGTATCCCAGATGCTCAGCGCCTGCTTGTCTTTGGGATCGAACTTGTATTTTTTCCCCAGCACTTCATAAATCCGGTCCTGTACCAACTGGGCCTGTCGCGGATCTTTGGGCTTATACACCAGATTATTGATGTAGCGATGACCGAAAAGCGAAGCGAAAGTGCTAACCGGAATAAACGCCCGATCCTGATCGCGGGCACTATAAGATGATGGCTGTGTTTTTTCGGCCAGAAGGCCAATCACCATGAATGGCGTTTCGCCAATAAAGACATATTCCCCAATCGCATTCCGATCCTTTCCAAACAGGAACTCCTTCAGCTTGTAACCCAAAAATACCACCCGCCGCCGATCTTTGACATCCAGATCATTGATCCAGCGACCGCCCGGTTGCGGTAATACATTGCGCATGGGGCCATACTCAGGAATGATGCCGGAAATATTGGGCTTTATCACCTGCTCGCCAACCCGAACCGGGGTTCCCCAGCGGCTATATTCGGGACTAATCGTTTCCAACTGGATGATTTGAGACCTGAGCAATTCGGCATCTTCCTCGCGAAAACTTAGCCAGCGATCCCGACCATAGCCCTGATACGGCAGGCTGGTTCGGCCGGGCCAGAGGATTGCGATGCCCTCGCCCATGCCATGCATGTTTTTGCTCATGGAGCGCTTGACACCCACACCAAATGCCAGCAACACCACCACGGTTACCGTCCCCCAGATGATCCCAAACATGGTCATGAAGGTTCGGGATTTGTATTGCCGCAGATAGTGAAAGACTTCTCGAATGATATCTGGTAATTGTCCCATTTTTGCTTCCTTTGCAACACGCGAAAAACAGAATGAATGCCTGCTTCCAACCAACCACTTTTTCAAAAACTTCAGCGCCCAATTTTCACTGCCAGCCCTGAATCAGCGGTTAGGGTTTGAAATTCAGAATCTGAACATTGCGTGGAATTGGAAATTTGTCTCGCTCGATAGTATATTCTGGCCCATTCCTGGCTAAACATACTGCAAACCCAAAGGCGAATTCTGCTCTCAAGTGATGGATTTGACCTCCTTCTCCAACACTTCGGCGCCCTCTTTCAAGCCCGAGATGACTTCGATATAAATCGCGTCGCTCAAGCCGGTCTGGATGTAGACTTCCTGCTTGCCCTGGGTGCCAAGGGGGATATTTACAAAAGCCGAATCGTTGCGGAACGTGACCACTCGCTCAGGAATAGCCAGCACGCTATCTTTTTTCTGAATGATAATGTTGGCATTAGCCGAATATCCAGCACGCAATACCTGACCGCCGGTAGTCTCGACGATAATCTCCACCGGAAAGACGGTTTTATTATCTTCCTTTTTGGCTTTGAGCGAAATCTGGCTGAGTTTGCCTGTGATGGGCTTGCCAGGTAAAGCACCGATCTGAATTTCGGCGGGCAAACCCTCTTTGAGTTTGCCAACATCGATTTCGTCCACAGTACCTTTAAAAATCAGCTTTTTCATATCCGCAATGGTGAACAGCACCGTCCCCGCCTGATACGATGTCAACGGCACGATGGGATCGCCGACGTCCGTCATCTTTTCCAGGACAAAACCATCGGCCGGTGACTTGATAATCGTCTCGATATTGGCATTGGCAATTTTTATTTTCCCCTTTTCCAATAGCGCCAATCGCTCCTGGGCCATATCCAGCTTGACTTTGGCCTGTTCAAACTGCTTCAGGCTGTTTTCAAACTCCTTGTCGGAAGTAAATCCCTTATCTTTCAACTGCTGGGCACGCTCGTACTCGCGACGGGCATTATCCAGGGCAATTTTTTCCATCTCCACGTTGCGTTTCGCTTCGGCCAATTCCAGCGGCGTGGGATCGGGTCGAATTTCCAGCATAGGATCGCCAGCCTTGACAAAACTGCCGGCATCCACGAACATTCTTTGAACAACCCCCGAGATTTTCGACTTGATGGCAATTTCGGTTTCGGGGTCGATAGTACCAATTGCCAGCGCCTTTTCGACGATGGTGCGCCGCTCCACCTTAACGGTGGCTGCTTTGTGATTTTGTTTATTGCCGGTGTTTCGGGCAGTTAGAAGAACAGCCACAATCACCACCACGGCAATGACTGCCATCCAGATATATCGTTTTCGTTTGAACTTCATGATTCCTCCACCTATTTTATTTGAAAAACCCTGGAGCATCTACGCAGCCAATCAATAATTAGTTGCAGATAAGTTTTGCCGCCCGGAAAATTCCCCGGCATTCCTACACACTGGCATATTTTTCTGAATATGTATAAAATTTCTCTTGACTTTTAATCTAAAATTATTAACTTATTCCCTGAAAACAACATCAGAATTCAAGGTGCAAGCGAATGTAGCTCAGTTGGTAGAGCACTGGCTTCCCAAGCCAGCTGTCGCGGGTTCGAATCCCGTCATTCGCTCTATTTTTTTATAGCCGGCAATGTAGTGACTTGCTCGTTGCGAGTGACGGGTCGATCGCCGAATCGAACTTTTCGAGGAGACCGTCATTTAAAGAGAGAGCAAAAATGGTATTTGGAAATCATTCTTTTTCTCAGAGCCACCTTTTGCACACGAGTTGAATTTCGTTTCATTCACCTTAACTATCGAATAGAACTAACCGGTAAAATAACGTGATGAACTTAATGAAGGAGCAAAAAATGAAGATTTCACGTATTGCTGTGATAACAGCGGTATTGATTTTCAGCCTGGCCGTGATCGCATCGGCTCAGTATGTGAGCCAGTCTTTTGGTCAGAACCAGAATGTAAACTGGTCCAATCAGGTGGTTCGAGCCACTGGCATTGGATCGCCAAACCCCAGCCTCCCCATTTCGGCGCAACGCGCCACCGCCATCAAAGCGGCGCAACTGGATGCTGTCCGCAATTTGCTGGAAACCATCAAAGGCATCTATCTTACTTCGGAGACCACCGTTCGCAACGCCATGGTCGAAAATGACGTCATTCGTACCCGCGTGGAAGGTCTGGTTCAGGGCTACAAAATTGTAGAAGGACCGCGCTACATGTCCGATGGCTCGGTGGAAGTCGTGGTCGAAATGCCCATAACCGGTCAAATCGCAGATGCGCTGCTGCCCTCGCAGTTCGGCGGCGGCCAATATTTAACCGGTGCGCAAATGGTTTGTCCAACCTGTGGTCAACCGTGGCCGCAAGGACGGCCGGTCCCACCGGGCGTCAATCTGCAGCAAGTGGGAACAGCGACTCCTTCCGCCGTTAGCGGTGTCTTTACCGGTTTGATCGTTGACTGCAAAGGCCTGGGTGTCCGACCCGCAATGGCCCCGAAAATCGTGGATGAAGCCGGCAATGAAGTCTACGGTTCCAAATTCGTCAGCCGCGAATGGGCAGTGGAAATGGGCATGGTTGGATACGACAAAGATCTGGAGCGGGCACGACAGAACGATCGGGTCACCAACAATCCGCTAATTGTGAAGGCATTGCGTGCCTCAGGACCCAATAAAACCGATGTCATCATCTCCGCCGCCGATGCCGCAATGATACACCAGGCCGCGGCGAACCAAAACTTTCTGGACAAATGCAAAGTAATGTTCATCGTCAACTAATTTTGATGCTTTAGATATCCGGCATTGTCCAATAGCTGTTCTGAACCGAAACTACCATCTTTTCATGGAGGAATTGACGAATGAAGACCAATCTCTTTCAAGTACTGGGATTATTCTTGATCGTCGCTTTTGCTCTGGCCATTATTGGCTGTGGCACCAAGGCGATCAAAGAAGAGTCCGTGTTAGATACACCAGAAAATCATTTTAGCCGTGGCATGACCGAATTCGAGCGCGGCAATTTGAACGCGGCCATGGCCGAATTTCAGCGCGCCAAAGCATTGAATCCTAACTATGGCGAAGCCCTATCCGGCATGGCGCTGGTCTATGCCCAGCAAGGTGACTTCAAAAAAGCCTATCAAATGGCCGATGAAGGGATTAGCAAGAGCGATAAATCGGTGGATGCCCACATTATCAAAGGTCGCGTGATCGCCATCGAGCGGAAGGGCGACGAATGGGTCGAGGATGCCGCCAAGTCGTTCAATCGCGCGCTCAAAATCAATCCCAATAGCAGCAAAGCCTGGTATTATCTCGGTATCACCTACAAAGAAGGCTTCGCCTTTGGCAAAGCGGTAGATGCATTCCGCAAGGTCATCGAGCTGAAAGGCGACTATTCCGAGCAAGCCAATGCCGAATGGGAGTTGGTGCAGAAGATCGAACGCGCCAAGCCGGGCACCAAAGTTGGCGCTAAAATTGCTCTGATCGAAAAGATCGACCGCGCCGACCTGGCCGTATTGCTGATGGAAGAATTAAAGCTGATGACCCTGATTCAAAAAAAACGCCCGGAAGTGTACGATACTCGCTTTCGCGCACCCGATGATCCCACCAAAATGCAGGCCACCGAAGTGACTAAAATGGAAGCGGCGACCGACATCAAAGGTCACTGGGCCGAAAATTGGATCAAAGATATCATCGCCGCGCAAATTGTGGGACTGGAGCCATTTCCGGATCACACCTTCCAGCCGGACAAACCCGTCGATCGTGCGAACTATGCGCAGGTAATGCAGGGCATCATGATTTTGATCACGGCCGATGAAAGTCTGGCGAGCAAATATGTCGGCGAGCAATCCCGCTTCCCGGATGTTCCCAGCAGCCATTATGCGTACAATGCCATGGCGCTGATGGTCGACCGGGGCATCATGCAGGCGGATAAGATTTCCGGTGCGTTTCGCCCGAAAAACACCATGTCCGGCGCCGATGCGCTGCTGGCGATCCGCGATTTTCAGAATGCCTTGAGAATCACTTTTTAAGTCGATAAACAGGGGCGGCAATAGAGTCGCCCCTTTTTTCATTTCGCAATTTAGCCTGGCTGCGGGGAACCAGAAACGATCGGTATCGGGTGTTGTAACTTGCAATTAGCATTCGGCAGCGACCGCGTTCTCTGTATAATTGGGTCAAGCGATTCCTCAAACCCGTTTCTGATTTTATTCGCCCCCAACCACCCGCAGTGAGTCTAATTCAATGTAAGCGATGCTATCAATTTACCGATCAGTGAGGAGGATCTCAATCTTGAAAATATCACCCAAATTTACATTGTGGGCCCTGGTGGTTATGGCACTCACCATGATCCTGGTGAGCATTGGTGCTGCGCAGCAGCCAACGCAGATGGTCACCAGCAAGGGGATGGCTTCGATTTTTGCTAATGATGTGGCGCTGGCGCGGGATCAGGCGACCGATGACGCATTACGGAATGCGGTGGAACAAACCCTGGGGACATTTATCCAGGCGTCGACCCTGGTTCAGAACAACATGGTCGTTGAGGACAATATCCTCAGTTGGGCCAACGGCTACGTGCGCTCCTATCGCATCATCAGCGAAGGACAAACCGATCCCTCGACTTACGAAGTGACGATCGAGGCCACGGTAGAGCTGGCAAACCTTAAAAACGACTGGGAATCGATCCAGAACCTGCTCAGTCGGATGGGAAATCCCCGGCTCATGTTCTTGATCGAAGAACAGAATATCGGCGAATCTCGCAACCAGTATGATTATCTGTCCGTGGACATGAACGTTACCGAGACCACATTGTTAGAAAAGTTCATCGAAAAGGGCTTCGAATGTGTGGATCCCGCCACGGTGCGCGAGAATTTAAAGCAGGAGCAAGCCGCGGCCATTCTTCAGGGTGACACGAAATTGGCGGCTACTCTGGCGAAGAAATTGAACGCCGAAGTGGTCATTACCGGTAAAGCCATCGCTAAAGTTGCCACGGGTATCAATCTGGGAGGCATGAAGTCCTGCCAGGCCAATGTCACCGCCCGGGCAATCAAGGCCGACGTGGCCACGGTATTCGCCACCAGCAGCCAGCACGCGGCCTATCCCCACATTGATGAAGTCACCGGTGGAACTGAGGCCATCAAAAAGGCGACCGTAAAATTAGCCGACGAATTGATGACCAAAATCACCCAAAAATGGAAAGACGAATACTACCAGACGACTACGGTCAAAGTCATCTTGCAAGGGATAACCTCGTTTAATGAGGTAACTGATTTCTCCAGCACGTTAAAATACCTGGTGCGCGGGGTCAAAGAAATTTATACCCGTGAAGTCAGCGGCGATCAAGCGGAACTGGATGTCAAAATTACCGGCAATGCCAATCAATTGGCGCGAGAATTGGAACGCAAAGACCTGGACAAATTCCAGGTAAAGGTTGTCGGACTGACGATGAATAAGCTTACATTAAAAATCTCAACCAAAACTGAACCGGAGTGATGCCTCAGCAGTTCAAGAGGATGAATCGGTTGACAAACGATTGTTGGTTGTTTGAGAAATCATCGGAAAAGATTTTTATTTTTAGGAGGTACTATGCTTCGCAGATTCTTATTGATAATACTATTGGCGCTATCATTGATCGGATTGAATGCGATGGGCAGCTTTGCCCAAACTGCGGACGGTCCCAAGGGCGCCAAAAAACGCGTCGCTGTTTTTAGTTTTGAAGATAAAACCGATCACGCCTGGCATTGGTGGACGGGGCAGCCGGTCGGCGAAGGCATGGCCGACATGCTGATCACCGAACTGGTCAAATCCGGCAAATATCGGGTCATCGAGCGGCAGCAGATCGAGGCTATTATGAAGGAACAGCAACTTGGCCAGAGCGGTGCAGTGACGGCGCAAACTGCCGCCCAGGTGGGACAGCTTCTGGGGGTGGAAATTGCCATTTTCGGTGCGGTGACTGAGTTTGGCTACAAGAAAAGCGAAGGGGGACTGGATCTGAAGAAAAAAGGTCTCGGTTTTGGTATTCAGTCGTCTTCGGCATCGGTGGGCATCGATGTTCGCTTCACCAACACCAACACCGGCGAAATTCTCGCCGCGGAAAACGTGCGCAAGGAGGAGTCGAAAAAAGGTCTATCCATCGACACCCGGGCGATTGGCTTCAAAAATCAGAATGATTTCGATGAATCTCTGGTCGGCAAAGCCACCCGCAAAGCCATCGAAGAGATCATGGCCAAACTGGACACCTATGCTCAAAATATGCCCTTTCAAGCCAAAATCATCAAAATCTCCGGCAACACCGTATACATCAATGTCGGTGCCGAGGCTGGCATCAATGTCGGGGATGTGCTGGCCGTTTATACCAAAGGCGAAGATTTGATCGACCCGGATACTGGCCTATCATTGGGTGCCGAAGAATCCAAAGTGGGTGAAATCGTGGTTACCGCCAACAATCTGGGTGAAGGCAAAGCATCCAAATGCGAAATCAAATCCGGATCGGGATTCAAGGCCGGCGATATGGTTCGGATGAAATAAGACCACCATCCATAGCGGACTGACTATCCAGGACGACGCTGGCCCTCCTGGGCATTTGACAATAGTCGCATTCCAATAGCCGTGCTACTGGATGCGACTATTATCATTTTCACCGATCACGATTCCGTGGCTCCGGTCGAAAAATGCCGCTTGCTATTATCACTGATGCCGCAGGTCATTTCATCCTTCATGGTTTCTGGAGCAATCCTAATAAGAGGAAGGATCCATGCGATCAGGATCAGATAAAACGCACAGTCACCTTGGTTTTTGTTTGCACAAATCTACAGTTCTATTCCTATTTTGTCTGATAGCCAATTGCATGATGCTATCGGAGAATGTGCGCTATGGCAAAGACCGCGAACGTCAGCCACCCGAATATTCCCCATTTACTGGCTTGAAACGCCGGGTGGCGGTGCTCGATTTCGTAAATCAGGCTGAAATTGGTGGTCCAAAGCTGGGCAGCGCCGTTGCGGATATGTTGATAAACCAGCTTTTTCGCTCGGGCCGGTTTATCCTGGTGGAACGCTCGGGATTGGATCGAATTTTGCAGGAACAAGCACTGGGACAATCGGGAACAGTGAGCGAAGCCACAGCAGCACAGGTGGGGCAATTATTGGGTGCGGATTGCTTGATTCTGGGCACGGTTATGGAAGCGCAACAACAGACCAGCAGCCGGAAAATCGAGGACAAAAAAGATGAATGGCGATTCCATCTGAAAGCGATCGTGGGATTGGCTCATATCTCATTCAAAGCGATCGACACCCAAACGGGAACAATTCTGCTTGCCGATCACTTTTCTGCCACCGAAATTCGGCCCGGCTTTGGATTAGAAACAAAGGATTTCGATTTCAAAGATATGGCTGATTTCGACCAGACTGTGCTCGGCAAAGCGGTTCAGAAGGCGGTTCGCCGGATTGCCGAGCGCATTGTATCCGCGATGGATCGAATCGATTGGGTTGGAAAGGTGGTGCAGGCCCAGGCCGACTCGGCCATCTATATTACGCCGGGCAGAAGTGCCGGGGTACAGCTCCATCAACTGTTTGAAATCTACGAGAAAAAACCCGTGTCCGTCGACCAAGACTTCAGTTTCGCCGCGCCACGCGCAGATCAGCCCAAGGCCAGGATTCGGATCACCGGATTTATTGGCGATAGGGTGGCACGTGCCAAATTGGTTCAGGGCTCGGGCATCCAAACCGGCGACCTGGTACGTCCCACAAGACAGGCAACTGAAACATCGAAGAATGACAACTATTGAACAGTTTACAGGGAGATGCAGCTATGAGAACAGCATGGAACGGCAACTGGCGATTCATGATCGTGGGGGTGGCCATGGGATTGGCGGCAGTGGCTGGAGCGAAAAATGATCCCATTGGCAAGATCAATTTTATCCTGGGGTCGCCAGGGGATGTGCGACTGGTTCGCGCGGGAAGTGCCGCCTGGGAAAATGCCAGATTGTATGGCACAATTTATAACGGCGATCAATTGAAAACCGCTCACGAATCGCGTTGTGAAATCAAGCTGACGGAGAATCGTGGTCTTATACGCATCGGTGAAAACACCAATTTTGTCTTTCAGCAGGATCAATTGGCCAATAAATTCAATTCCGAATTGAGCAAAGGTCGCATCTGGGCCAATATCCGCCATGTAGGCCAAAAGGGCCAATTTCAATTGAAAACACCCACCGCGGTCTGCGCCATTCGTGGAACCATCTACCGCATTGACGCCGATTCGACCACCCGGGTCCTGGTATATCAGGGCACGGTGGACGTGGGGCCGCTCTGGGCCGTTAAACCCGATAGTTCTCATCCGGGTGAACCAGGTATCTTGCGGCAACCGTTTGAAGTGCCTGGTCCCACCCAGGTGCCAGGACCGTTTGAAGTGTCCTTAGAGCAGTGGGTGCGCATTGTGGCCGGCCAGCAAATCGAAATTCGCCTGGATGGAAAATACCACAAGAGGCCCATCGACCAGCAGAGCGATAATAATGATGACTGGGTGCAATGGAATAAGCGTCGGGACGGATTGGAATGAAGTGGGGCTGGCCGATAGTTTACCAATCGAATGCTTGGCACTGCCTGATGTTCCGAGTTGCTACCCTGGACCAGTCAACATGCTTTCGATCAGCGGCTGCCTGGGCTTGATCATAACTGCCGCTCATTTCACGGCACAAGTTGGTAGTTATCGGAGACCAGCGACGGGCGCCAGCTTAAAATTGATCATTGGTTAGAATGAAAATTGTTGCGTTCGAAAAACATAGCACGGCCGCTGCCGCGGGCTTGAAGATCGGCGATGACATCATCAATATAAATGGCCAGCCAATTCGCGATGCCATTGACTTCCAATTCCATGTCAGTGATGAATTGCTGACCATCGAGGTGGTTCGCGGCGCGGAAACGGTGCTATTTGAAATCGAAAAAAACTTTGATGACTCCCTGGGAATTGTTTTTGAAGCGACCAAATTCCGCTGCTGTGGCAACAATTGCATCTTCTGCTTTGTCGATCAAAATCCGCCGGGATTGCGCCAGAGCCTTTATTTCAAAGATGAAGACTTTCGGCTGTCGTTCTTGTATGGAAATTATGTTACCCTCACCAACGTCAGTCGTACCGATCTTCAGCGGATCGTAGCCCAACGGCTCTCCCCGCTGTACATTTCCGTCCATAGCACCAACCTCGAAATTCGAAAATTGTTGCTGGGGCTAACCAGGGACGACCGACTGCTGGAGAAAATTCGGTTTTTGACGGACCATCGGATCGAAATCCACGCGCAAATCGTCCTCTGTCCCCAAATCAATGATGGCGACCCGTTGCACCAAACCATCCGCGACCTGGCGCAATTTTATCCCTATTTAAAATCAATTGCTATTGTGCCCGTGGGCTTGACCCGACATCGACAACGGCTCTATCCGCTGCAGCCGGTTACTGCGGCCATAGCCAGAACCGTGATCGACCAGATCGAATCGCTGGCCCGACAATTCAAACAGCAGCATGACGACCATCTGGTGTATCTGGCCGATGAGTTTTATCTGCTGGCAGGCAGCGAAGTGCCCCCGGCCCATCGCTATGAAGGATTTCCGCAACTGGAAAATGGCGTGGGCATGGTGCGCGATTTCATCGACCGCTGGCAGGAACAAATACCATTGCTGCCGCATAGAATAAGACACGCCAAAAAATTAACGCTGGTCAGCGGCTTGCTGGCGGCGCCGGTGCTGGAACAGTTGCTGCTGCCCCGATTGAATCAAATCGAGCGGGTGACGGCCTCCGTAGCCGCCATACCGAACCGTTTTTACGGTCCTGGCGTTACGGTTAGCGGTCTGCTTACGGGAGCAGACATTTTTCAACAACTCAGCCACCAGCCCAAAAGCGACTGGGTACTTTTGCCGGCCAATTGTTTGAATTACGAAGGCAAATTTCTTGATGATTGGACGCCAGAAGGACTGGCAACAAAACTGGACACGAATATCGAAGTTATTGACACTGATTTTTTAGCTGTTTTTGAGAAAATACGATGAGCAAACCCATTCTCGCCATCATTGGCCGTCCCAACGTTGGCAAATCGACCCTGTTCAACCGCATCCTTCGCAAGCGAGAAGCGATCGTCGACGATCAACCGGGCGTGACTCGTGATCGAAAATATGCCGATGCCGATTGGAATGGCATTGCGTTCACGATCATCGACACCGGCGGCTATCTGCCCGATACGGAAAATCTGATCCATCAGGCAGTGCTGCGTCAGGTGCAACTGGCCATTCGCGAAGCGGATGCTATCGTTCTCCTGACGGATGTGACCACGGGCATTACCGCGCTGGACGAGGAGATCGCCAGGTTGCTCCAGCGCACCGAGAAGCCGACCCTGTTGGCGGTGAACAAAGTCGACAACGAACAGCGGGAATATGAAACCGGTGAGTTCTATGGTTTGGGGCTGGGTGATCCTATCCCCATTTCTGCGATCAGCGGACGCAATATGGGTGACTTTCTGGATCGAATCATCGAGCTGTTTCCGAATGCAGAACCGATAAAGGAGGAACCGCTGTCACCGGAAATCAAAATTGCCGTGGTGGGCAAGCCCAATGTGGGTAAATCCTCTCTGGTCAACGCCATTCTGGGCACAGAGAAAATGATCGTCACCGAAATTCCAGGCACCACCCGCGATGCCATCGATACCATCTTTACCTATTATGGCCATCAATATCTGCTGATCGACACTGCGGGTCTGCGGAAGCGTTCGCGCATCAGCGAAGCGGTTGAATATTTCAGCACTATTCGAACACTGGACAGCCTGCAACGCTGCGACGTGACGGTGATACTCCTGGATGCGGTGGCTGGAATTGGAGATCAGGACAAGAAGATCATCGAGCAAGCGGTGCGGTTCAAGAAAGGAATCGTTTTAGCAGTAAACAAATGGGATTTGATCGAAAAGGATGCCCGAACGGCAAAGGAATATGAGCAGCAAATAAAAGACGAGATCCCGTATGTGAATTATATTCCCATCATTTTTATTTCCGCCTTGACCCGATTGAGAATTTTCAAAGTCATCGATATCGCCCGATCGATATATGAAGAACGTAGCAAGAAAGTCAAGACGAGTGAATTGAACGCTTTTTTCGAACCCATTTTGCAAACAACCACGCCGCCAGCCGTTGCCGGCAAAGAGATCAAAATCAAATACGTGACTCAATTGAAAGCCAGGCCACCGGTCTTTGCTTTTTACTGCAATTATCCGCAACTGATCCGGCAGAACTACCGGCAATTTTTGGAAAATAAACTGCGCGAGCGGTTCGGCTTTTGGGGTGTGCCATTGACCGTTGTTTTCCGGAGGAAATAATCGTTGATAAAACGCATATTGTTGTTCATCCTGGCCCTGGGACTGATGAATTCGGCTTCATCCCAGATCGGCTTTGAAAATTTGCGAGCAGAATTCGCTCAGGGACGATTGACCTACGAACAGTATCTTGTTTATAGTGCCCTGAATATTTTTGCGCCCGATCAGATTCCGCAACCGTATCAACTGCAGAGCGCCGAGCTGCCGCTGAAGACCGGCACGTTTATTGTTCATGAGGTAAAAGCGAATTGGCAGCAACTGAGTCCCGCCGCACAGGCGCAATTGATGTCATACTTTCAACGTCCCCAACTACCTCGCAGCGTCTTGAGTCCCAGCGGTCGCTTCCGGATCCACTTTGAAACCTATGGCGCACATCAGGTCGATGCCACCGATGCGGATCAAAATAAAATACCGGATTACATCGACCGAGCGGCCGAGTATTTCGACCATACCCACTCAGTTATTGTCAACGACCTCGGCTATAATTCGCCAGCAGCAGATTCGGGCGGCCGCGGTAAGGAATTTGACATCTATGTGCTGGCGCTGAACCGAACCTACGGCATCACCTATCTGGAAGAACCAGTACCTGGCAAAACCGATGCCTACTCCTGTTATATCGAAATTGATAACGACTATTCCGGCTTTGCCACCAAACCGCTGCCGGCGCTAAGGGTCACTTCAGCCCACGAATATTTTCATGCCGTGCAGGTGGGATATCGCTTTCGGGATGAGGATATCTTTTTCATGGAAATGTGTTCCACCTGGATGGAGGACTATCTCTATGATGAAGTCAACGATTACCTGCTGTATCTAAATAACTTTTTCAACCAGATCAACTATCCTTTTTATTACACCAATGGCAGTTGGTTCGAATATGCCTCCTGTCTATGGAATCACATGGTGGTCAAAAAATATGGGCCGGATGTCATTCAGCAAATCTGGTCGGCCATTCCCGAGCAGCCAGCGCTGCGAGCTATCCGCCAGGTGCTGTCAAAATATGGCACGACATTAAACCAGGAATTGGCCGATTTTGGTTTATGGAATTATTTTACCGGCTCACGCGCCGATACGATTCGCTATTACTCCGAAGGCGATCTCTATCCCGAGGTGCTGGCCGCAGGTGATTATGAAATCCCAAAGGATAAATTTACCCTGATGGACACCATGCGAAAAATGTCTTCGATTTATTACCAGTTTCATGATACTCCCAATGGCGATGACATCGGCCTGGTGATTACCAATTTGTCGGAGCCGAATCCGAACTATATCGTTTCCGACCGCGATAGTTTCCAGATCAGCCTGTTGAAAGTGGAGCAGCTCCCCCGCGGGGATTCGACCTATTTCCGGCGCAATCGATTGGTGGGGCTATCCCATCATGTGGGCATTCAATTAACCGCATCGAACGAGGAAAATTGGTTCGGTCGTGCGGTGGTCACCGATATCTCTGGCAATACTCGCGTCATTCAATTTTTTCCACCATTCTATATCGAAGACAATGCCGCTGACAATTATATCCAGGCCGTCTATCCCAACCCGCTGATCATCGGGCAGAATCAACCGCTCTTTATCACCTGTGTCACCAAAGACAAGCGCGACGGGGAACTGGCCATTTATTCGGCCGATGGCAGGCTCATGAGCCGCGAAGCATTTGCAGCCAGTCAACTGAACTTTAGGGTGTTCATCTGGGACGGCAATACTCGGGATGGACAGGCGGCCAGTAGTGGCATTTATGTGGCGGTTTTAAGAGCCGGAGGCCATATCTCCAGTAAAAAATTTGCAGTCATCAAAAAATGAATTCGATTACCAAACCTATAGGTACCTGATGAATCAATTGATCGAAATCCTGCTGTTAGCGCCACCGATCCTGCTGGCGATAACCTTTCATGAATTTGCCCATGCCTATGTGGCCAATCGTCTGGGAGATCCCACTGCGAAATCCGTGGGCCGGCTCAGCCTGAATCCCCTGGTCCACCTGGATTTATTGGGCACGGCAATGCTATTTCTGGTTCACATTGGCTGGGCCAAACCGGTGCCGATCAATCCTTTTTATTTTAAAAATCCCAAGCGCGATTTATTGTGGGTATCGCTGGCCGGGCCTGGCGCCAATATGCTGCTGGCCCTGCTATTTGGACTGGCCCTTCGCGGGCTGGGAGCAGAGCTGTTTTCGGAGAGCAGCTCGTCCTTCCTGAACTTATTGAAAGTGTTGTTGATGTATGGTCTGGTGATCAATATTGCGCTGGCGATTTTCAACATTCTGCCCATCCCGCCGCTGGACGGTTCCAAAATTTTGATGGCATTGATGCCTCAGCGATACGAGCATCTCCTGGAACCATTTCTAAAATACGGCCCGACCATCCTGATCGTCATCATCCTCATTGGATTCGTTGGCAAGTTTCACATTTTGGGTTTGATCATCAATCCTTTTGTTCGTTTCTTTAGCTCGCTCTTTGCCGGCGTAGATTTTGATCTTTGATTGGTGAATTCCCGCCAAAGGCGGTAGCACATGGATAAACCGCTGTCCGAACCGCGACTTGCGGGAAGCTCTTACCATGAGCAAATTCCATTCTGGGCGAATTGGGTAAGGCCATCGCCGGGAGTGGCCGACCGTCACGACGGCAACAGGCATCTGCCAGAACCGATAAGTTCCGTAAACACTTTTGCGCTCATAAAAAAAAGAGCACTGGAACTTCGGTGCGTTCATTTTGCCAACCACGTTCCAATGCTCGAACTCAATGCTATCGAAAGAAAGAAAATTACAGCTTGAAAATTGGTTCCAGATGCCGAATGCGACAGGGTAAACCGCCACTTTGAAACTCGCAATCATCCCAATAAAAGCAATTCACCGAACAGATGGTATCGCTTTTTTGGTCGCTGCTTGTGGGATAATTAGCGGCTTGCGATTGAATCGTTTGGCGCATGCGCCAATTTTTGAAAACCGATTCCAATTTGCTTTTTTTTAGGAGCTTCAGGGTGATAATTTTAGCAATACTGCGCGAAGCGGCCGTTCCGGGATTATGCACAATAAATGGCCGCAGATCCTTCGCTGATTGACGAAGTGTTTCATCGAATTCGAGATAGCCAATATAGTCCAGATCGATAGAAAGCAGTTCCGCCGCCGCCGTTTTGATCGACATACCCTCCTTGATTTCATCCGGTTCCATAACCATATTCAGCACCAGGCGTGGTCGAAAAGCATCCAATTCGGCCTCAATTTGCTGCGCGATTTCAGCGCTGGTCTGCTGCGCTTTGCGCAACAGCTCAGACATGGGGGCTCGCAATTGGGCCAGATTATTCAGGCCCTCCAATTCCAGCAACGATAGAATTTGTGGCTCATTTCTGAATGCTTGCTGCAATTTGCGGATCAGGCACAGCTTGATAAAATCAAATGACTCCTGAATCGCCATGGGCTCAGGCGTCGTCACAATGATGCCCTCATCTACCGCCAGGAAAAAGTCAATTACATTCAGCGAACTGCCAGCGCCCAGGTCCATTATGACATAATCGGCCCGCAAATGCCGCAGTTCGCGGATCAGCTTCTGCTTCTGACTGTACTTGGGATTGGCAATGCCCAGTGTGCCACAGGCGCCACTGATGAATTTTAAATTTTGAATTGGGGTATCCAGAATGATGTCTTCCAGCGATTCCCGCTGCATGGTATAATAATCGAGGAACGTATACTGCGGCTCTAAAAAACCCATACAAATGTGCAGATTGGCACCACCAAAATCAGCATCCACCAGGATAATCTCTTTGCCTAACGCCGCCAGTCCAACGCCCAGCGAAGCCGTGAACACCGTTTTGCCGACGCCGCCCTTGCCACTGGCGATAGCGATCACCTTCCGCTCGCTTTCCTCCACCGCATCCACGGCGAACAATCGCTTCACCTGCTCCAATTGGCCAGCTTGAATCCACTCACCCTCTTCCTCATCCCAAACATAGTCATTCAGTGAAAATTTGCCCTTGCGCACCAACGCTCTCAAGTCAGTGCTCGATAGCGGTCCATATTGTTTCTCCTTGACGCGCACTGTCAGATTGCTGCTCATAAGAACTGCCCTCTCTCAGGTTTATTTTTCATCAGCTTAATGGGGGGAAATCTACGGTTCAATTTCAAGAGCGAAATATGAAGCAAGAACTATTCCGGGAAATGGAGCCGGGCGGTTTGTTGCGGAAATTTAATCTGGACCTCTGAAATCAAAAGCGGCTACTTTTGCCATTCCAGATAGGTATTATTTGTTTGATTCAGCAGGACCGAAAACCTTCATTTTCTGAATTGCTGAAAAAATGCGGTCACCTCATTCTGAATCGCGGCGAACTTGCCCTGAACGATTCTGGTTTCCGGCAGCGATTGCAAAAAGATTTTGCCATAGTATTTTTCGATGATTCGCTTATCAAAAATAAACACCGAGCCGAAGTCGGTCTTCTTTCGAATCAAACGGCCAAAACCCTGTTTCAATTTGATCACCGCCTGCGGCAGCGAATATTCCAGGAACGGATTGCCGCCACGACGCTCGATCGCCTCCACCCTGGCTTCGATGATCGGCTCGGAGGGCACCTTGAACGGCAATTTGGTGATGATCACATTCTCCAGCGCCTCCCCTTCCACATCGACGCCCTGCCAGAAACTATCCGTGCCGAACAAAACCGATGTCTTGTCGTGCTTGAATTGCTCCAGCAACTCGTGACGATTGAGTTGCCCCTGCTTGAGCGAGACAATCCCTAACCTGGCCAGTTCCGGCTCTAATTTTTGATGGACCCTATTCAGCAAGCTATAAGAAGTGAAGAGTACAAAAGCTCTGCCGCCGGAAATTTTCAACGCATCGAAGATGGCATCGGAAACGGCATCGGCAAAGGCATCGCTATCGGGATTGGGGAGGTCGAGCGGAATCGCAACAATCACCTGGTTTTTATAATCGAACGAGCCCGGGATTTTGGCCGTGATCACGCGCGATCGCTCCAGCAGATGCAACCCCAACTGTCGTGCCAGATAAGAAAATTCGCTCTTGCCAGGCGTTCCCGCAATCGTCAGCGTGGCCGAGGTCATGATAATCGTCTGATAATTTTGATAGACCAATTCGTTCATCGATTCAGCAATCACCAGCGGGGCCATCTTGAGCCGAACGATGTCGCGACCAAAGCGCCGTCGCTGCGCCTCGGCCCAGCGCACATGCTCCTGATCATCTTTCAAAATAATGGCGTTAATCACATCGATCACTTCCCGCAGCCGCTGGTTTTGCGTCTTCAAATCGATGAGCAGGTATAGAATTTCCTTCTCCAGCCGCTGATTGATCAGTTCTACTTTTTCAATGACACTGGACAGATCGCTGCAAAAACGCCTGAGCAGGTCCACGAAATTTTTGAACTGCGGCACCAATTGAGACTGCCAGAAATCCGTCTGCCGAACCCCGGCATTGATGCGCAACTTCGCTTCAGCTTGCCAATTCCGGTCATGCTCCTGCACCAACTGCCCCAGCGTGGTCATCACTTCCTCGTTGAATTGTAGCATGGCATCGCAGCGAGGGATCAGCTCCATCTCGATGCGATCGATAGCAGCCTTAAAATCAGCCAGACGGTGTTTAGCATATTCCCCGCCCAATTTTTTGGCAAACAACACGAGCAAACCGATCGGTTTGCTGTCCACCTGCCCATACAGCCGCCGGATGATCCGCGCGACGCCGGCGCGCGTGATGCCAGCGCCTAAATAATCGGTGGCGACATCTTCGATATTGTGGGCCTCATCAAATACAATATGATGGTATCGCGGCAATACCGCGACATCGGCACCGGCCGCCTGCACCGCCAGATCAGCAAATAGCAAATGGTGATTTACCACCAAAATATGCGCTCGATTGGCCTGTCGTCGGGCCTTCGTCACAAAGCATTGCTGATAAAATTCACAGCGCGAGCGCAAGCAGCTATCGCTCTCCGAACAGACCTCCTCCCACACCGCACTGCTTGGCACAAAATTCAAATCGGATCGGCTGCCATCCTGGGTCACTTTTGACCATTGGATTATCGAGTTTAATTCCTCCCGCTGCGCTGGTTCGATGAGCTCCTGCTGTCCGGTTTCCAGGGCACGAACCTTGCGCAGGCAAATGTAATTGCCGCGACCTTTGACCAACACCGACTCGAACTCCAGCCCCAGCGCCTTTTTGAGAAACGGAATGTCTTTCTTGATAAGCTGCTCCTGCAAATTGATGGTGTTGGTGGAGACCACGCAGCGTTCATTATTTCGGGTCGCCCAATAGATGGCCGGGATGAGATAGGCCAGTGACTTGCCAACCCCGGTGCCTGCCTCAATTATCGCGATTTTTTTATTGTTGAACGCCTCGGCCACTTTATGGATCATGGCCAACTGCTGAGGCCGGTGCTCATAGCCTTTCAGCTTTTTCGAAACAATGCCGCCGGGCGAGAGCATCGCGATCATCTGCTCACCCTCCAATGCCACCTGCTCGGCTTTGCGGAACGGCTCGATGACGACATAAATGTCATCGACCGCATTGTTCACAATGTAACTGGCTACCTCGTCCCGTGCCAGATCATGAGCAATGGCCATATCGTTCGAGGAGGGCGCCAGTTCACCGGAAGGATGATTGTGAATCACCACGTCACTGCGCGACGCAACTTCCCGAACCACCGGCACGGCAAATTCATTGCCCCGCGCGATCACCGTCACTTCCTCGACCACCTGCAGATCATTGGTTTTGCCGACAAAAAAGACCTCGTTCCCATCCGCCTCCTGGATGGCAGCCCGGATGAATTCGATGGCTTCCGGCGAAATGTAATTTTCGATGTTCATGCGCTTTAGATCGATTGGTATGGTTATAAATGAGTGCGCCTTGTTTAACGCACACCTTGGGCCGCTTTATCATCTATTCGATGCCTGCCTTGAACAGTACCAGCCACTTTTATCCCATCGCCCTGGCATGGCTAATCACCGGCATCAACGTATCGCTCAAATTCTCGATTTCAATGACCACCTCGGGGTGATTTTTCTGGAAAACTCGAAATACTTCATCCGCAAAACCCTGGCCGATGGATTTAACACCTTTAAAATCCAGAACGATCACCTTAAATTTTTCCAGCCCAAATAGCAACCGTCTGGCCTCAGATCGGGATATGTACGCATCCTGAAATAGCTTGACCGACACCCTGGTTTTTTCAAAACGGTAATCAAATTGTTCCGATGCGAAGGTTGCAAAAATGTCCTCCAGCTTGCGCCTGGAGTGTTTGCTAATCGTAAAGCACGCTTCGGTCCCCTGGATCGTCTTTCTTTCTTCCAGAAACACATCATTTTTTCTATTATCAAAGGTCAAAGAAATTCGGTGTGAGCGGAGTTGAAAAATATCCGCGGATTTCGATGTGAAAAATAAGCCCTCGCCGCTGTGCCGTTCTCTCATGGTGGTGGTTTTGCCTTTGATCAGCTCGCCCACTGCAGCATTTTCATCCGGAAGCGCGAACTTTTCATAAATCGAATAGAAAACACCAATCCCAAAATCACGGATGATAAATTGAAAATCATATTGATCCAGTACCATTTCGACGGTGCAGGTTTCAGAGTGAGAATGCTCGATGGCATTATTTAGAATCTCCGTAAACGCATATTGAATAATACGCCACGTTCGATCATTGACCCTCTTTTTGAGGCGCAAGGTCAGCGCCATTTCCTGGAGCACCCGATCCTCCTCCAGACCAGATAGCGGATACTCTTTTCGAAGTGCCACTTCCTCCACCGACGGTCGACTTTTCCCAGCCCCATACTGATAGCTGGCGCTTTTGGTAGCGCCGGTTTTGATAACCAAAGACTCACTGATTAAGTCCTTGATATGTTTGTTCAACGCCTGCCGGGAAATCCCCAGGTGAGCGCACAATTCATTTCCAGTCGCTGACTGATGGCCTTTCAGATATTCGAGAATTTTACTCTTCGTTGTCATCGGCATTGGTAAACTTATTGTCAACCCCTTCCAGAATTATTTGTCAACCGAAAAATAGCAAATTGTCAATTCATTGTCAACCATTTTTTTATTTTATTGTCAACCGGCCGCTACCGCCTGAAATTCTTCGTTCAACAAATTAAGGCGGCGGTGCAATATGCTGGTCGAGCCGCCGGCCATAGGCGCTTCGACTGAAAATAGCCAGTGGTAGTCGATTATTTCTTGCGACCCGTTTTGCATTGCCACCCACTGGACATTCTCCGTCCATCACATTGCTGCGAATAGTTTCGGAAATCAAAAAAGCGAAAGCTGGGGCGTCGCCGTCAGCCATTCCGCCTTGAACCCCTCTTTCCTTAAATGCTGCACAAAACCACCGAAGCCATGGGTCACGTACACCCGCTCCGGTTGCACCTGGTGGACGAATTCCAGGAGCTGGTTGAAATCCGCATGATCGCTCAATGCCAGCGCCTCATCGGCCCCATAGCGAAACTTCGCCTCCGGGTCCATGGCCCAGCCGGTGAGGATCAGTTTGCGCGTCCGCCAGATTCTATTGACCGCATGACTATTGGCCAGATGCGGCGGGATCAATAGCACCCGGCCCCGCAGATCCTCCCCCTGGTAAACCTGATAATTTTTGAACACAATCCCATGCTGCTCATAGATCGTCACAATCGAGGCCAGCGATGCATGGATGCTGACGCAATAATCCAGATCGCCCAGCAGCTTCAACGCCTGCTGGGATTTTCCCAGGGCATAGCCCATGACGATCGGCACAATATCGACCTGAAAGCAGCGATCGATGAATCTCGTCAGCCGCTCGATAATCTCCCATTCTCGAGGAAAAACATATTGTGGCGCGCCAAAAGTGCTTTCCATGATCAAAATGTCCGCCCGCTGAACCTCCAGCGCGGCCGCCGTTTGGTTCTTGCCCGGCTTGAAATCCCCGGTGTAGATCAGCCGGGTGCCGCCGCGCTCGATCCGAATTTGCGCCGAGCCCAGCACATGGCCCGATGGCAACAACTCGATGGTAAAATCATCCAATAGATATGGCTGATGATATTCCAGCGGGATGGGGGTGAACTTCCGATGCCGCAGCCGCATCAGGCTGAGCGTGGCCGGCGTGGACAGCACCCGATCGTGCCGCCGGGCATGGTCGGAATGGGCATGAGAGACGAACGACAGCCCCACCCGTTTGCTGGCATCCAGATATAGCGCCGATTCGCTGACCCGGATGCCGTTGCTATCGACTTCGAACATAGCTACCAATTCGGCTATTTGGATTCTTTCAATTCGTTTTTTAGCCCCAGCGCAGCTAAGCTGCAAGGGAATGAAGCAGGAGGTTAATTTCTAATTGATCTAATTATTCTAATTGATCTAATTATTCTAATTGACCTAATTGATCTAATTGACCTAAATAAAATCCGATGCCGAACAGCCAATTAAATGGAAGATAAAAAAATTGGAGCATTGGGCATTCGGATGTTTTTCGCTCATCCGTCAGTTGGCCATTGGCGTTAACCTTAGATAATACTGGCTACAAAGGCACAAAGACGCGAAGCATTTGCGAGCAATTATCTTATGAAACGAAGCTATGGCCAAAGAATTCGATGGCAGCGGAGTGCTTTTTAGGGATATTTTCTAAAGTGCCATCTGATTTTTTTGTGTCTTCGAGTCTCGGTGGCATTACCTATACTTAAATTGACGCCAAAAGCCAGTTGGCGGATGATTTTTTGTTGTCCCAAATGCTCAATGAGAAATCCTGTTTTGAATAAGCGTATTTTTCAATCAGGCAATAGAGTTTCGGCGATCACGAATTTTGATCTGTTACTAAGCTTATCATTAGCCGGATATACAAGACAGTTTTAGAAAATCTTATTGACCTTAGTGCTTGATTTCAAAAATCTTTTTAGGGTTTGAAAACGTCCGACTATTAAAAATAACATCCCGCTTAGCAGGATCAACTCCTGCTGGCTCTGACTATTTCCACTTCGCGGGAGGGAGTTGACGTGATAACCATAAAATGCTCTCGTATGAAATTATGAAATGGTGTACCAAATTCAACCGGGTCCATAGGATTTGATCCATTCCCGTGGCTGAAAAAAAATCTGATTAACCTTAGTAACCAGGCCGACCCAGCACCGCCCGAACCTTATTACCTTATCAGGAATATTCATTAAAAGATAAATAAGCGAATAGGGTTTAGCATCGGTGGATCATCTTATGCTACTAAGGTTAATAAGGTCCAATGGATTTGGTCCATTAAACCGAACTTATTAACCTTAGTAACCAGGTCGACCCAGCACCGCCCGAACCTTATTACCATATCAGGAATATTCCTTAAAAGAAAAATAAGCGAATAAGGTTTAGCATCGGTGGATCATCTTATGCTACTAAGGTTAATATGGTCTAATGAATTTGGTCCATTAAACCGAACTTTGGGAATGGAAATAAAATCGTGTCCAACGCATTTAATTCCTTCTCCCTTTGAATATTTCAGCAGAATGGAATTAAGCTGTAAACCTTTTAATAACTCTACAAGAAATTATGAAATGGGGTACTTAGTAACCAGCCAAATTCACGAACCGCTCAACCTTATTCGCTTATTGGTGTATAGTGCAGTCCAAAATGTCAAGCAAAAAATCCTATTTTGAGCAAGAGCGACCTAATTTTCTAAAATGCACCGTGACGATTGAAGCTTATAACTTTTGGCCAACGAAATACACGGAATGACACGGAATCCTAAAAGCAAGAAGCGCTTTGAGTTTTTTCCATGTGTTCTGTGTTTCCGTGGGACCATTATTTCCACATTATGGGCCGATTCCCGCACTGATCCCTGCGCATTTTTAGAGCTGGGGCTTCATTGCAGCCGTTAGAGCTGGCTGACCCGGTAGCAGGCGGTTATAGCCAGCGGAGCGAAGCAATCCCTGCTGCCATCGTCGGGCGAACGCGTCGGCTTTCGCTTTCGCGCTCAGGTGAAAGAATCATCCATGTTTCAATCGAGCGAGGATTTCCTGATAAAGCTGCTGGCGATTATCGGGCCGCAGGATCAGGATCGTTACATCGGGCCGGGCTTTGATCTGCCGGACCAGCGGCAGATCGGCCAGAGTGATGCTGCCCAGCACCGGCACGGGCGCATCCAGCGCCCGAAGAACCACCTGCTGGAAACCCCGGGAAAAAAGCTCCATCTTCCCGATCTCATCGATGACCACCAGCTCGGCCCCAGCAATGGCCTCCTCCAGGCAAGGGATGATGACCCGATCGATATTTTCCAGTTGCACGAAATACTTGCCCAGCCGCTGCGGCGTTCTCCGAGCCACATGGGCCAATAGCGACCTCTTGCCATCCAGCGTCACAATCTCGAAGCCCACGCGACCGCCGCGATCCTCCCGGATCTCCCGAGTATAAAATCCCTGGCAGCGGCGCCCAAGATCCGCCACCACCTTCTGGATGAGCGTGGTCTTGCCAACCCCAGGTTGGCCGGTGATCAGAATTTTCATTTTTGGTCTCGAACTAAAATAGCAATTTATCGACTCACGTCAATCCAGGTGCCAGAATCTATTCATTTATTTTAGATTCCAAATCCCATATCCCAATGCGCAATCTCCAAATTCCAATCCAAATCACAGCCTCTGACAGACCCAAGCTTTTGGTCATTGTAATTTTGAATTTTGGTTTTATTTGAAATTTGCTTTTTGATTTTTGGAATTTCTCCATCCGTTTGAGTAATAGAATCCTCAATGCGAGTAGAACAAAAGATACCGAATGATCTGCAATAGCTCTTCCGACCAGAGCCGGCGCAGCATCACCGTCACAAGCACTGCCTGGCACAGCAGAAAGAACATGCCGGCAGCCAGGGCTTTGATAGTTTGCGTCTCCAGCATAATCGCAAAAAATGCAACCACGGCTCCGAATCCCAGGAACAAGAGGAATGGCTTGATGACCAGCGGCACATGATAAACCGCCGTGCCCACCAGCCAGGTCAGCAGAAGGATCGCCGCTCCCAGCGCAGCCAGATCTTTTTTGGGCACTGGCTCGATGCCAATGAACCTCACGCTCAGCCAGATGAGCGCAAAAACATCGAGGATATAGATGACGCTGCCAGCAATGATGAACGATGATAGACTCATGACGGTTTTTGTTTTTGTCAACCAACAGATATCTTCCAGCGGCGGGTGGAAGGCATCAGTTTTTGCATTTTTCCAGCCGCACCGCCACGCTGAAGCGGTGGCTCCTGTGAAATTTATTGGTATGTCCCAGGGGACATTTTGAAAAATTATAGGACATTTTGAAAAAAATAGTGCTTGAACGAAAAGTTCTATTTTTAGGTTTTCTGGTCATTGCAAGGCGTCCGCCAACTGGCGGATGCCGAAGTAAACTCATTGAATCACATGAAGCTAATAGATTGCTTCACTTCGCTATGCGGTGAACATGGCCGTCATCTTGAGGGGCTTTGTGAAAATCAACATTTTCAGGCAAAACATATCATTCCGAACGAAGCGAGGAATCGCCAGCAACCGATGCCATCGCTCCAAGCGATGGCATCGGTTCCGGGCGCTCATTCTTCAATCATCAAATACGAAATCGCTCCGAGATTTTTTTGAAGATCTTTATGAAATGCAAAAAATTGGTCCAACGAGCCAAACCACTCCAGTACTTCAGTTCGACATAATTTTGTCTCTTT
>CAZYNP010000008.1:134958-137682 GCA_964647995.1 uncultured Cytophagia bacterium | reverse complement strand
TTGGTGCTTGATAATTTTTTCCAACGGATTGAAACAACCCAACGGATGTTTTTTTAGGTTTTTATCCGTTGGTTTCATCAATCCGTTGGGCAAAATTGTTGGACGATTGTTTTGATTCTCCCAACTGATAGATGAATCCAACGGATGTTCTTTTTAGAATTTTTATCCGTTGGCTTCATCAATCCGTTGGGAATATTTTCGGGAAAAAACCATGAAATTAACCATTAAATTTTCTCTACTGCTTATTGGTCTCTTTGTCAGTTGCATCGGATTTACACCATCCAATTTCTCAGCCGATTTTCAGGCGATCGTCATTTCGGATACCCACATCAGCAATGATGAATCCAAGGGTCATCGACTGGCGCAATTGATCGAACAGATTAATGCCCATAAATTTCCATCGGTGGAACTGCTGCTGATCACAGGCGATCTGGTTGCAGGCGTTTATGGCAATAGTGAACCCAACATCCCCGATGAGTCGAATAATCGCATTCAAAAATTGCAGCGGCTGTTGGGTGAACTCAAAATTCCTTACTACCTGATTTTGGGCAATCATGACTACCGTTTCAACCGCAGCAGCGATTCGGATCGTTATTTCTCATTGGAAGAAATTCTGCAAACGGAGCAAATTTGGAATAAAGATGCTGGCATCAAGCCTTATTATGCGGCTGAGCATCAAGGATGGAAATTTATCTGCTTAAATAGCATGAGGGGGCGCTATCTGAATCGCTATTTTGACGACGAACAATTGAGTTGGTTTGAGCAACAATTCCATGACGGCAAGCCCACCATCCTGCTATTTCATCATCCTGTGAAAACTGATCATTTTAAAATCTGGTGCAAAGCAAAGGACTTGATCACGCCAGAGAAAGAGCCTCGCTTTTTTGACATTGTGGAGAATCATTCCCAGCAGATCAAAGCGATTTTCGTGGGGCATGGGCATCGCTGGGTGCACGATCGGTTATTTAGCACCATCAAAGTTTATGAGACCGATTCGTTCGGAGAATCGAAAGGGATGCCGTTTTATCTGGTCGGTTTTGATAATCATGCTTCGACTATTCATATTGAAAAATTCAAAACACTAAAGTAAGCAATGGAAAACACGAAGGACTTTTTATACATCCGAAAAAATATCCAAAAGGAGCTGAGGTGAAACGCAGAGATTTTTTGAAACAATCAGCCCAGGCCTGTGCTGCCCTGGGAATGAGCTCGCTGTTTTTTTATTGTCAAACCAAGCCGCAGCGTGCTCCCAATATCGTCATCTTTGTTTCTGACGATACGGGTTGGAACGATGTGGGCTATCACAATCCTGACATCAAAACGCCAACCATCGATCGCCTGGCTCGGCAGGGAGTTGAACTGGATAATTTTTATGTTAGCCCAGTTTGTTCGCCGACCCGAGCCGCTCTGTTGACTGGACGTCCGCCCAGCCGCTTTGGCATTTTAGGTCCCATTGCGGGCAGAAGTGAGCTGGCATTACCCAAAAATACGGTGACATTGGCCGAACTGCTGCGGCGGCATGGCTATCAAACGGCCATCATCGGCAAATGGCATCTTGGCTTGCGACCTGAAGTGGGGCCGAGGCAGTATGGCTTCGATTATTCCTACGGCTATTTTCACGGGCAACTGGATCAGTTCACCCATTTTTACAAAAATGGCGATCGCACCTGGCATCGCAACGATCAATTTGTCGATGAAGAAGGTCATGCCACCGATCTGATCACTCGGGAAGCGATTCGATTTGTCAAAGATTTGCGGGAAAAAAACCGACCGTTCTTTTTGTACGTGCCGTTCAGCGTGCCGCATTTCCCAGTGCAGGAAGAGGAACGATGGGCCAATTTATATCCGCATCTCGAAAATGAATGCCGCCGCCTGTTCGCCGCCTCAATGACCCACATGGATGATGGCATCGGACAAATTTTAGGGGCACTCCAGGATGAAAGGTTGGAACACGATACGCTGGTGATTTATTTCAGCGACAACGGCGGCCAGGAAAAGTGGGGCGCTGGCCCCGATTATTACGGTGGCAAGTTCCAGCCGTGCGATCAGCTCGGCGATAATCGTCCCTTTCGAGGTTGGAAAGGCGAGCTGTACGAAGGCGGCATTCGGGTGCCAGCAGTGGTTTACTGGCGGGGAAAATTGCCCTCGCTGAAGGTATCGGAAATTATCGGTGTTCAAGATTTATTTCCGACCCTCGCTAATTTAGTCGGTGCCAAAATTTCAGCGGATTGGAACATCGAAGGCGTTAATGTCTGGAATGCCCTGAGTGGATCAAAGCTGCCCCAACGGGTGTTTTATTGGCGGACCAATGGGCAATTCGCCGTGCGAAAAGGAAATTGGAAATTGATTCACAACGGCGGATCGCTCGAGCAAGGTGACGCCGAATTGTTCGATCTGGCTCACGATCCTTATGAGCAACGGAATTTGATTCAGCAATTTCCCGAAGTCGCTGATGAATTGCGAGTAGAACTTTCTCGTCAAGCAGCCTTGGATCAAATTAACATCGAATGATAATCAAAGAGAACACGGAAATGCTTTTTTCAATGCTCTTTTCCGTGACCGTTCTTTTTCTGTGTCCTGGATAAATTTAGCTCACGGAATTGGAACTGACACGGAAATGATTTTTTCAATGCTCTTTTCCGTGACAGTTCTTTTTCCGTGTCGTGAATAAATTTAGCTCACGGAATTGGAACTGACACGGAAATGCTTTTATGAATTCCTTTT
>CAZYNP010000008.1:111281-134858 GCA_964647995.1 uncultured Cytophagia bacterium | reverse complement strand
GTACACGGAATTGGAACTAACACGGAAATGCTTTTATGAATTTCTTTTCCGTGACGGTTCTTTTTCCGTGTCCTATAAAATTTCAGTTCACGGAATTGGAACTGACACGGAAATGCTTTTTTCAATGCTCTTTTTCGTGACCGTTCTTTTTCCGTGTCCAAAAAATTATGAAAAATCGCCTTCAATTGAAAATTCAAAACCACCAGTCGTTTCTGGAACGCAAGAACGACGATCGTCCGCTGGTCGGTTGTATCCGTGGCTGGGAAAACCTGTCACGCTACACTGACGACACCGAATCGTTCTTTCCCATTGGTGCAGTGAATATTCATGATCTCTCGTGTGACCGATTTCTGCCCATGTATCAGGAATATGCCGCAACATTGGATGAACCAGACGACTGGATTCGCACGCTGGAGCCGCTGCCATTTTTTCCCTGGACCGAAGCGGCCATGGGCTGCCCGATTCGCTATACAGGCAAAAATTTCTGGTCAGCGCCGCTGATCGATTTGAACTCAGCCAGTGATAATAGCAAGCTGATCGATACGATGCAGCGCATTCCCGAAACGAGTCAGCCCTGGCTGGAAAAATATGATGAGTTCCTCGATTTTTTGATCGAGCATTTTGGGGATCGCCATGCCATCGGCCAGAGCATTCTGAGGGGACCGCTCGATATGGCGGCGGCAGCGTTTGGCGATGAAAATGTGGTCTATCAATTTTTTGATCATGCTGAGTTGGTGAGAAATTTTCTCGCCATCGCCACCCAGGTATTTTTAAGCTTCATCGCAGTGCAACATGAACGGTTGCAGCGCTTGACCGATGGTCAGGTGATCGGCACCTATTACCTCTGGACGCCTGGGAAAAACATTCGCTTGCAGGAAGATGCCATGTCTCTGCTGTCGCCCGAACTGTATCGGGACTTCGTTCATCCATTGGATCGTCAGATCGCTTCCTCGGCTGAGTACACGCTGTTTCATCTCCATGCGACGGGTTTGCATTTGTTGGATTTCATTTTACAAAATGAAGGGATCAAGATCGTTCAGGTCTCAAAAGACGAGGGCGTTCAGTTAGAAAATATTTTAGGTCATTTGCAGAAAATTCAGGCAGCGAAAAAATGCCTGTTGCTGAAAGGGCGGTTTGATCGGCAAGAATTGGAGCTCATCAAAACACGGCTGGATCGTCGTGGGTTCGGTGTTCAAGCGATTGTGCTTAATGCGGAGGAGGCAAAAGAAGTGATTGCTGCTCTGGTGTGATAGTCACTCGTTCGACCATTGGTCTGGTTCAACTAATTTGAAAATAGCGAGATAAAATTTTCCCTTGACAAAAAATGAAATATTCTGTACTTTAAGAAAAGCTGAGTGAGATTGAAAAAACGATAGTTGTTATGGAAATTACGATGCCCAACGCTGAGACAAAAATTGATTTTGATTCCTTGACCAATCGACCTTTGGCGGTGTCCGATGCTGTTATACAGGCAGTATGTGAGCGCATCGTTAACAAAATTCACCCCCAAAAGGTAATCCTTTTTGGCTCTCATCAAAAAGGCTCGGCTGCCAAGGATAGCGATCTTGATTTGTTCGTCATTATCGATGATGATCACCGCCTGGCTCAACTCAAACGGCGGGATCGATACAGTCAGATTTTGCGTCTCTTTCGATATAAGGGCTTTGGTTTGGACGTCATTGTTTTAACTGATCGAGAAGTAAAAAAATTGATGGCTGAAAATGAGGGAGAATGGGATTTCATATTGGAAATTTTAAAAGAAGGAAAGGCGTTGTATGAGCGAACGACCGAGGTTGAGTGAACATATACGCCAAAGAACAAAAGAATGGTTCAGAAAAGCTGAGCACGAACTAACCTTTCTGGAGGCTGCTCCGTTTGATATTGACGATCCTCCAACCGACACAGCCTGCCGACTCGCTCACATGGCGGCTGAATATAGCCTCAAAGCTTATCTCGTCCTGACCAAACAAAAAATTGAGAAAACTCACCAACTGAGTGATATTCTCAATCTTTGCATAGCGACAAGTCAAGATCAATCATTTGAAATTTTGCGTGAGGATTGTATCGAGCTGACAAAATATAAAATTGAGATGACCTATCCTGGCCCCCTGCCTGAGGAAATTGGGGTAGCAGAAGCAAGGCAGGCCATCGAACGGGCACGACGCATAAAGAATTTTATTTTGAACAAGGCGAAAGAATTGGGATATTTTTAGACAAGGACAAGTAACGCTCAATCGACATTTTAAGAATGATCTTAATTTATAAATCTGAACCCAAAAATTCTCACCTTACAAAGAGGCTAATAAACCAATTTTCCACCTATCTGAAATTAGCGATTTTTTCTCTCTCCCTAAATGCGCTATCTTTGCCATTAATTATCAGGTGCAGAATTTCATCCTTTATACCATGCACATTTAAAAATATCGCTATAAACAAAGGAGCTTGAAGGTGAAGGTAAACAAAATCAGCTACATGTTAACCAACATCATTTTCATCATTTTCTGTCTTATCACCAACGCTTCCGCCCAAACCATCTCCCTCTGGCTATTCGACGAGCCAATCGCCGTCTACCCCAGCACAGTTTTGAGCGATCATGGCCCGAACGATTATCCGATGGTCATTGGTTCAGGCGGACAAATTGTCGAGGGCAGGTTTGGCAATGCCCTGGAGCCCATTGAATATCCTGATCGGAGCCTCGTGATTGAGCGACTGCAGCGAGAGGCAGCAGCGCTCAAAGGAGACGAGGGAATTTTATTTGGATTAAAAACCTTGCCCATCCCTTCGGGGCGAACGATTGAGCCGATGAGCTGGCTGAACGCCAACTTTTGTGCGCTAATGACGAGCGGCGAAAATCATCTGCGCAAAGAGGTCGGCTTTGCCCAGCCCACAAAGACCAAATTGAATCTTGGTAATTTCGATTGGACCGTGGAATTTTGGTTCCTGCCCACTCGCCAGGCGAATGAGGAGGGCGTGGTATTTGAAATCGGGCAGGGGCCACGGGGTGAGAATAATTTTGTGACTCGGCTGGTGCTGAATTCGGATCAAACAAGTTTTACGTTATTTAATCAGCCGAGCGGGACTAACTTGCATATTCCCTCTGATGCCAAAGCGCTTCATCCGAATGTTAAAAAATGGCATCACCTCGCCTTCGTTTATTCGGCTGAGGAGCAGCAGCTTCGTCATTTCATCGATGGGAAAAGGCAGGCTCTGCCCCAAAAATGCCAATTGCAATCGCTCGAACCAGGTGAAGAAGACTATTTTAGCGTAGGACGGGATAGCCGCTGGCAATTGCCCCTGCCAGGCCGAATCGATGAACTGCGATTTTCGCTGGGCAAGGTTTATCAGAAGAATTTCACTCCACCGAATAGCTTTGCCGAGCCGCAGCCAAAGATTACGCTCAAAGCAGGAGCACCATTGCTTTTTTCTAATCCTGATTCTAAAGTGACCGTCACCTCTGAGGTGACGGTCACTTACCTGCTGCTGGAGGATCGAAAATACCTGTTCATCGACGATGCCATAATTGAAAAAAAGGAAAACATCACTTTTACGGTCAATCCCCCACAGGTTATGGAATGCGTGATCGATAGCATCACAGGTCCATTCCGCAAGCACGTCAACGTTATTGAAGATGAACATGGCGTAATTCGGATGTACTACGGTGGCCCTGATGATTGGCTTGAAGTGCGCACGTCACGGGATGGCGTTCATTGGGAGCTGCCCGAGCTGGTGCCAGAGCATAAAGGCCGAAAAAATTATGTGATCACTGAGCCGACGGCCATGGGCAATGTGTTCATCGATCCCAATGGGCCGCCCGAAGCCCGCTGGAAGTACGTCAGCGATTACAATCGACGGGGAATTTTTCTCTATTCTTCGCCCGATGGCTGGTCGTTTCGACGGCACAAAACAGCGATTCTACCCGCCCGATCGGGCTCGCAATCCAATGTATTTTACGACGACCAGCGCCAACTCTATGTGGGCTATCATCGTTCCGATCTCGGCGCCACCCCGTCGGGCAAAAGCCAGCGCATGTTCAATTTGACCGAAACCCAAGACATCACCAGGCCCTGGCCGTTCCAGCCACTCCGCCTGGCGACTGAACTGGAGCTGGCCACCAAAATCCGACTGCGTGAACCCCATCCCCATTATCTGGATAACGGCCCGCTCACGCCCAGCGGTTTTGGCGTGGAATATCCCATCGTCTTTGCTCATATCGATTCGCTCGATCCGCTGGCCACGGATATTTATGTCCCCAAAGCGCTGAAATATCCCTGGGCGCCCGATACCTATCTGGCGTTCCCATTGCTTTATTTCCATTATGAGGATGATGGACCCATCACCCGCCAGATCCTTTACCATCCCGCTCGAGGCACTGGCTCAGGCACGGTGGAAACGCAATTGGCGGTCAGTCGGGATGGCATAAATTGGAAGCGATATCCCCGACCCGCTTACGTCGGCATTGGCAAATATGGCCATCATTATTTGCCGCAGATCTACATGGCGCATGGGTTGGTGAAGCGAGGCGATGAGATCTGGCAATATTTCTTCGGCGAGACTCGCTATCATTCCTCCTGGCAAAAGCAGGGCGAAAATATCAGGGCGGTGTATCGCACCGTGCAGCGCCTGGACGGCTTTGTTTCGGCGGATGCGCCTTACGATAAAGACGGGCTGATCATCACCAAACCGCTGAAATTCAAAGGCAATCGACTCGTTTTGAACGTCGACACCGATGCGGCTGGTTATGCCCAGGTCGGATTTCTCGACGAAACTGGGCAGCCGATCAAAGGGTTCTCGGTCGATGATTGTGTTTATATCAATGGCGATTTTATCGAGACCGAAGTGGAGTGGATCAAAAATCAAGAAGTGTTGCCAGATATTCAAGGGATGGACGAGAAACAACTGTTTGCCGAGGCCCAAAAGCTGCAATGTAGCAAGGATGTTTCTTCACTTGAGGGAAGGATCGTTCGGGTGGTATTTCGGATGCGAGGGACAAAGCTGTATTCGATGCAGTTTGTTGAGCGGCATTAATGGATGATCGATTGGGCGATTTCGATGAATTTTATGCTTGTTTTCCACCTGAAAAATCATTAAATTTGGAATGACAAATTCCAAATTGAGGCGCAAAATGGAAGTATTTATTCCAAGATTTTTCCAAGAACCTGAGCAAAGCTATTTTCTGTTTGGTCCTCGGGGCACGGGCAAAACCACATATTTAAAACATCGCCATGCCGATGCATTATGGGTTGATTTATTAAAACCCGACGAGTTTCGAACCTATGCGGCCAAGCCCGAGCGGATCATGGACCTGGTGGCTGGCAATCCAGATAAGCGAACCATTATTGTGGATGAGATCCAAAAAGTGCCAGAGTTGCTGGATGCGATCCACAGTTTTATCGAAGAAAAAAAGAATCGAAAATTTATTCTCACGGGTTCAAGCGCCCGCAAGCTCAAGCGAGCTGGCGTTGATCTATTGGCTGGACGGCTGGTGCTTCGTACGTTTCATCCGTTTCTTATGTCCGAAATATCGGACTCCACATTAATGCCATCATTTGAGCATATTATGCGGTACGGGCTTCTGCCGATCGTCCTTGCCTCAAAGAATCCATCCGATGTTTTAGAGACGTATGTTTCGCTTTACCTGCGAGAAGAAGTACAGTTTGAGGGACTGGTGCGCAACATTGGCGGATTTTCACGATTCCTGGAAGCGGTAAGTTTTTCACATGGTTCGGTGATAAATATCAGCAACGTTGCCCGAGAGTGCGGCGTGGAGCGAAAGGTTGTCGAAGGATATGTGAAGATATTGGAGGACATCTTGTTGGCATTTCGGCTGCCAGTATTTACTCGGCGTGCTCAACGAGCGGTCATCGCTCATCCCAAATTTTATTTATTCGATGTCGGCGTCTATCGCACCTTGCGGCCGAAAGGCCCGTTGGATCGACCAGAAGAAATCGAGGGCATGGCATTGGAGGGGTTGGTTGCTCAGAGCCTGCGTGGCTGGAACGCCTACAGCGGCGGCAACTATGAACTTTATTTTTGGCGTTCCCGCTCTGGCGTTGAAGTCGATTTTATCCTTTACGGAACCAAGGATATTTATGCCATCGAAGTGAAAAATACTGATCGCATCAGGCCCGAAGATATCCGTTCCCTCACGGCTTTTCGGCAGGATTATCCCCAAAGCAAAGCGATCTTTTTATACCGAGGAACGCAACGGTTCCTGACCAATCAGGTTCTCTGCATCCCCTGTGAAGAATTTTTGAGAGCGCTGGTCCCGGGCAAGGAGATCATTAAATTATTTCCCAGTTGATACTTTGAGTTTATCCTGGAAATCGAAAATGAACCTGAGCAATGAAAAATCTTGGTCATGGATAGCGATTTGGAAGGCTTCCCACCCAAGCGGGGTGTCTAAAAATGGCTTTTTATCATGGGCAAGCATTCGTCCAAAATAGAATTTGCCGTTTAGCATTTTGGACAGCAGTGATGGGTAAGATGCATGAGGCGATCTTTGGTGCAAATTCCGATTCTCTAATTTTTTGCAATGACCAAAGAGAGATTTCAGGTAGGTGATTTATGAATTTAAACCATGGAGAAATAATTGGTGAGATTAAGCGTTGACTTCTTTATCGTGACCATTCTGATTTTGTTCTGCTGCAATGCTGTTCCCCAAAAGGTTATCGCTCCAGCCCTCGGTCCTAAAACGACAACGATCGAGCTGGAAAAATATCAAAAAATTGTGTATGTTTCCAAGAACAACGGTTCTGATCAACACTGCGATGGCTCGAAAACGCATCCCTGGTCGGCAATTCAATTTGCTCTGGCGCAATTGAATGGAGCCAGCCCGAAGGAACGCTATGCCATTCTGGTGGCGGAAGGCGTTTATGCGGGTGAAACCATTCAGATGAAAAAGCATGTCGATTTATTCGGCGGGTTCGATCCTTCGACCTGGCAGCGGGATATTTTTCAGCATCGAACGGTGTTGAGCAACGAGGATACCCATCGCGTGGTGATTGCCGCGGATTCGGCGCAAATTGATGGTTTCGTTATGACCAAAGGTCGGCTTCGTGGCAAAGGTGCCGCCATCCTCTGCGATAACGTTTCCCCGCTGATCACGAATAATATCTTTGTGCACAATACAACCCTGGCGCCGATCCCCTGGAATCCAAAATATCGCCATGAGATCGGCCATGACGGAGGGGCAATCTATTGTGAAAATGGGGCTGCTCCCACGATTGCCAACAATCTGTTCGTCAATAACAGCACGGAAGTGGGCCGCGGTGCAGCCATTGCCATGCAGTCCCATTGTCGGGGTAGCATTCAAAACAACGTGTTCATCGCTAACCAGGCTGGCCTATCCGATCCGATGCGCAGCAGCGATGGCGGCGCGGTTTCGATCTTCGACTGGTCAAATCCCGTGGTCGAAAATAATGTCTTTTTGAACAATAAAGCGTTGGGTGAAAACGATGCGGGCGCATTATTCGTCGCCCTCTGGTCTTCGCCGATCATTCGGAATAATATGTTTGTTGGAAATGAATGCACGGATGATGCGGGCGCCCTGTTTGTGGGCGGCCAGGAACATCGCTACGACCGTCCGCTGGATGAATTGCCCAATCCGCAGCAGTTTTTCATCTCCATCAGCGACAATATATTTATTGGCAATTCTAACCCAACAAGAAATTCCGGTGCGCTGAGATTTACCATGGAGGCCCGGGGTGAATTCCGCCATAACCTGACTGCCCATAATGGTGGTGTCTATTTCCAGCGGTGCGAAGCTACCATCTCGAATAATCTGATTCTGGATAATTTCCTGCTGATCGAAACCAAAACAGGGCTTCGGCCCTGCCTGGTAAAGGACAATTTGATCTGGCGGAATTTCGATGTGAAAACCGAAGCGAAATTATCCAATAACCGAATCTTGCTTACTAAAGATGAGCACCAGGGAATTATCCAAGATGACGGGTTGCATCTGATCGCCGCCAGCTCGCATTTCGATCGGGAAAGCCATGTTACTACGTTTTATATGCCAAATAGAAATTTCCGGGCCGATGATTTAGCCCATCGAGTCATAAAGGCAGGGGAGCGATGGGGCGTGATTCGATCCAACGATCGTCACACAATTTCGGTTTGGGGAGATTTTTCAGGTGAAGTGGAAATTTCGATTCTCCCCAGTTACCGCTGGTGAAAATGTAGGAACTTATTCTGGATTTGATCAAGGAGAACAACGCCAATGAAAATGCTGAACAGGTACTATTTGCTATTAATCATTTTCCTGATGCCTGCGGCATCATCTGGACTCTATGGTCAGGAAACCGAAACGAAAAGCTACCAGCCAAAACGGATTAATAAATGTATCGAGCTGCTGGAACAGGGCCAGCCCATTTATTACATCGAGGCGTATGGTGGCTACGAGGAAGGCAAGAAGCTGGCGCAGACCTGGGCGGATTATATTTATTTCAACATGGAGCATTTGCCGCTTGATTTTGGGCTGTTGCGAGAATTTATGCGGGGCCTGGTCGATGGCGGCCCCACTCCCAGTGGTCATCGAACCCCGACAGTGATCGCCATTGTTCCAGCATTGGGATTGGATGCCGAAACGTTCAAAGGCGGCTCATGGATGGTGCAGCAGGCGCTGGCCCAGGGCGTGCATGGCGTTCATCTGTGTCGGGCTCGTGATCCGGAAGCTGTCAAATTGTTCGTTGAAGCGGCGCGATATCCATTTCAACCAATTGGCAAAGACGTTTTGAATGAGGGCGTCCGCGGCTGGGGCAGCCAGAAATTCGCTGCCTGGGTTTGGGGCATCGATGAAAAGGAATATTTGAAGAAAGCCGATGTGTGGCCACTCAATCCCGAGGGCGAAATCATGCTGGGCATCAAAATCGAAGATAAAATCGCCCTGGAAAATGCCGAAAAAAGCCTTGCAATTCCAGGCATCTGTTTCGCCGAGCACGGTCCCCGGGACATGGGGCTTTCTTACGGCTATCTCGAGGGCCGAGCGGATCCGCCCGTTCCGCCAGAAGTCGCTGCGGCAGGAGATCGCGTGTTGGCTGCCTGCAAGAAGAATGGCGTCTTTTTTCTCGATAATGTTTTGCCCGATAATGTGATCACCCAGATTGAAAGAGGTGTGATGATCGGAGCCGGTCGACGTCAGGACGTGGCTGAAATTGGAAGGCGGTTCACCAAACGGATCATGCCGTGGTAGTTTTGCGATTTGCCCAAGCGAAGGTTATGCCAATCGGTTGATCACAACGACAGTGACGTCATCCAGCCAGTTGCTTCGATCGCCGAATTCAAACGCAGCGGTGATAATTTGCTTCACCAGTTTCCATGGATTGGGATGCTGAAATTCCAGCAGGATCATGGCTCATCTTTCCAATTCTAATCGTTCGCCAAAACGATTGAGTCGCTCGATTTTTTTAGCATACAGGACGTCTGGATTTATCCGAGCAAGGAATCTGATGCAGTTACATAAAGCGGACGCAACTGGAAGACTTTTTTAACAATCAAGAAAGATCGGTTGCTGCGTCCTCTTGGTCATCAAAAGGAAAATAGAAACAATCCTCACATTTTTAATACCCTGCTTGCTTATCATTTGCTGCAAAGCATTGTCCCCCGCTTGAAGGAGAAGGGTTTTCGCTCAATCTGGCGACAAACTCTCAAACGGAGGTCAACTTGCTGGTGCGTGGCCTATCGGTTGAAAACCAAAAACCGACCTCTGCTGCTCAGCCGCAAGTGTGCCCAACCAGAGCAGTTTCACCCAGCGATTGGCGATGCCTGACAGTTGGATTGCCCACCGCGTAAAGCAAATAGAAAAAATAAAAATCTGTAGTTAGCCTTGACCTGTTTTACTGAACAAAGTGACATTAACTTCAATCAACTGAATTCTGGCTCTTCAAAATTAAGGTGAAGTTATTCATCCTGGGCCGAATTTTCATTTCGATAAATTAACGCAATGAAAATTGGGAAAGCCAGGTGCTCTTTTAGCTTTCTTTTTTCCGGAGAAACACTTTTTCTCAAATTAGCTATTGAACAAACGATTGACTATTTGATCGGTCGGATATCTGCAAGCAGCCACGATGATTTAAGGGCACGTCATTGGACAAAAAAGATAATGGAAATGGAAGCGCTCTTTCTACTAACAACATGAACTGACCAAGGGGAAATAACTGTGCCCGAACGGCGCGGGTAAAACGTTTGCAGCCGATTCGCCAGATGCATTTTCATTGCCAACCGCATTCAGTCGGAGGCGTTTTGAGGGGAGCTTGCCAGTCCTTTGTCCTTTATAACACCAGTCAATAGCTTTTCATTCGGGATTTATTGGTGTCAATTTTATTCGTGTCGTCAGCGTCGATATTTGAGGCAAGGGCGGTGGGCAAGATTGTGACATGAGCAAGCCACCGATGCCATCTTCAGGTGATGGCATCGGTTTGGCTAATAATCGGCGAAAAGGCAGAACTCAGTCCCCATTTCATTCGAGAAAGATCGCTCATACGGTGGGCAAATAGGCGGCGATGAGCCCATTGGCTCCTGCCGGATTCCGCTGACACTCCAATAGCGCTCGCAGAATTAGCGGCGTCACAAGGGTCGCATCCGATTCGATTACGAACATGGGCATGTCCTTGGTTAGCTTGTCCCAGGTGATCTTTTCGTTCGGCGTGGCGCCGGAGTAGGAGCCGTAGGATGTTGTGGAATCAGAAATCTGACAAAAATAAGCCCACGGTTTCACGGGCTGGTTCAGGTCGTATTTGATCGAAGGCACCACGCAAATCGGGAAGTCACCGGCAATGCCACCTCCGATCTGAAAAAATCCGACACCAGGCCCTTGCGAAAGCTCCTGGTATTGATCATAGAACGCGGCCATATACTCAATCCCGGATTTGACAATATAGGCAGCGCATTCTCCGGTTTTGACATACGAGGCGAAGATATTGCCAAAGGTGGAATCCTCGTAGCCCGGAACCACGATCGGCAGCTTCGCCTGGGCGGCAGCCAGCAACCAGCATTCTGCGGGATCGCCTTCATACAAGTCGGGACTCAAGGTGGTTACCAGCTCGTAAAAATATTCATGCCAGAAACGACGTTGCCCTGCTTCGCTGGCATTTTTCCACAAGGGAACGATGATTTTTTCGACCACGCGAAACGCCTCATCCTCGGGGATGCTGGTATCCGTCACCCGGCGCATGCGATCTTTCAGGATTTTCTCATCATCATCCTTGCTGAAATAACGATAGTTGGGGAAATCTTTGTAGCTATGATGGGCCACCAGCCGGAAAAGCGATTCCTCCAGATTGGCGCCGGTGACCGAGAGACCGTGAATTAAGCCGTGGCGGATGGCCGGGGAAAGGGTGATGCCAAGCTGAGCGGATGACATCGCACCGGCAATCGCCCAAAACATCTTGCCGCCGCGCTCGATATGGCGCCAATACGCCAGCATCGCGTCGCGCGTGGCGCGCGCATTAAAGTTGCGATAGTTGCCCAGGATAAAATCCAGAATGGGAAACTCGGCGCGCGCATCCTTGGTTATCGCCTGGGGAATTTTATGATTTGCTTGATCCGATTTCAATTTTGCACCTCTTTTAGTTTTTATTTGATATAATCGAGCCTGGCGTTTAGACCAGGAAGTGGAATTGATATTGCATTTGAAATAAATGATTGTCAATAATTGCCCCGCGGAACACACGAGAAAACGCTGAAAGCACTTTTTATCTTTCGACTTTCAAGTTATTCCAGGTATTTGGTCGGCAACGAGTTATAATTTTACCACCGCATCGTTCATTTTAGAAATTTAAGTAGCAAGCGATGCTTTCTACGATCGACTGCATTGAAATATAAAAAATATTCTTCTTTGTTGCAATCTAAAATTTATTATGGCTATTTTTTCTGGCCGACTCAATCTGACCCGGAACGCAAGCGATAGTATTTTGAAGGTAATCGAGCCGGGTAGCGCTACAAAATTGGGAAATAGGACAAGTTACCTATCTTTGGATACTGCGGTTCAATCGGCTTGATTCAAATTCGAAAAAAATCACTTGGGATGGCAAAATTTTTTAGCGCGCCAAAAGCAGGGTACCAGCAGGGCGCATTTGGGTGTCTTCATGGTGAACGGGATATTTCATCATGAATCAAAGCTGCCATGATAAAAAATTTTAAAAAATCGCTTGACTTTTTCATTAAAAGATTGAATAATACTGCTGTTTATTTTCAGAACGAATAAGTTAAGCTGGAACCGAAACGGCTCGCCCATTTCGCGGTCAGAGACCCGAGATTTTAATACGCAGCAGACCTGGCAAATGAATTATGCATTATGGATCGGAGCTGAACGCTATTTTGGTTGCCTTTGCGGCCTCTATCCTTGTTGTTTTACATCATCCAATTTGCGCATTGAAAGCAAACCGCATCGCCGATCTGCGGAATGAGTTAATAAAACTTAAGCTGGGTGTTGAAATCAGGGATTGCACCATTGGCCAGCAATGAACTGTCCGGGGCAATTGCTCATTCATTTAACTGGATAAGCTATGGCCAATGCCTGCGGATTGGGTATCGAAAACGAACTGTCCCGGAAACCAACTGTATCAAGCGATTGGCCAAAGAGGGAAAGGCAATAATGACCTCCGATCGGATTCGTCCTATAGCCCTGGTGGTCTTTCGACATCAAAATCGTATTTTGGTTTTTGAGGGCTATGATTCCATTAAAAAACAGATCTTCTATCGTCCGCTGGGCGGAGGCATCGAATTCGGCGAACATAGCTCGATGACGATCCAGCGGGAGATCAAAGAGGAATTGGGTGCTGAAATATGTAATCTGGTGTTTTTGGGCAGCCTGGAAAACATTTATACCTATAATGGCCGCCCCGGTCACGAACTGGTCCAGGTTTATCAAGCCGATTTTGTTGAGCCGCATTTCTATCAGCAACCATCGTTTGACGCGATGGAAGATGATGGCTGCCGGGTGAAAGTTATATGGAAAGAACTGGACTTTTTCAAGGCCGGCAGCGCGGCGTTGTATCCGACCGGATTGTTGGAGCTATTGCGATAATTGGCTTAATGCGGTGATCGTTTAACGAGTCGTTTGGAGGATCAAAGAAGGTCTCAAGATAAAGTTCTAATTTTGCCCCCAAGGGTTTGCAGCCATGGGGTGGTAACAATCTGTAAGTCATCACCAATCAAGGAGCGTGTCGCCATGCCAATTTTCAAATCAATTATCGTCATGACGGTGCTAATTCTGCTGGCTTGCATGAATGGCGAAAATCAAACCAATGCCGATCTCATTCTCATCAATGGCAAAATATACACCGTGGAATCGGACCAGCCCTGGGCGGAGGCCTGTGCTATCAAAGACGGCAAATTTATTGCCGTTGGCCAAACCGCGGCGATTCAAAAATACCAGGGAAAGAGGACTGAAGTAATCGATCTGGAGGGGCGACTGGTGCTCCCCGGCTTCAACGATGCCCATGTTCATTTTGCTGACGGTGGCTTTTATCTCTCGGGTATCAATTTGCGCGATGCGAAGGATGAACTCGAATTTGTGGAACGGCTTCGGGACTTTGCTGCAAAATTAGCTCCGGGCGAATGGATTATCAATGGCAATTGGGATCATGAAGCCTGGCCATCGAAAAAACACCCCAGCCGATCGTTGATCGATTCGGTTACCAGCAACAATCCGGTCCTGGTGCAGCGATTGGACGGCCACATCGCACTGGCCAATAGCCTGGCATTGAAACTGGCCGGCATTACCAGGGAGACGCCCAATCCTCAGGGCGGCGAGATCGTGAAAGATCCCCGAACTGGCGAGCCAACCGGCATATTGAAAGACAACGCGCAGAGTCTGGTCAGTGCCGTGATCCCTGCTCCCACCCGTGAACAACTGAAGCAAGCCATCAAAACTGCCATCCGCCATGCCAACAGCCTGGGGGTCACCAGCATTCAGGACAACAGCTCAGCGGCTGATCTGGCAATCTATCAGGAGCTATTGCGAGCCGGGGAATTGACGCTGCGCATCAATGCCTGGCGTTACGGTTATCTTTACCAGAATTTCGAGAAACTCGGCATTTTGCCCAATTTCGGCAATGACATGCTGAGAATCGGTACGGTGAAAGTGTTTGCGGATGGCTCCATGGGGGCTGGTACTGCGTTGTTTTTTGATCCGTACGAAGACGATCCGGCAACCTCTGGTATCCCCATTTACAAAGAAAACGAACTATACGATCTGATCCGGGCGATTGATAAGGCCGGTTTGCAAATCGCGGCTCACGCCATTGGGGACAGGGCAAATAACTGGGTTCTGAACGCGTTCGAGAAGGCTTTTCAGGCCAATGGCCGCAGGGATGCCCGCCATCGCATTGAGCACGCTCAGGTGGTTCGGCCTGAGGATGTGACGCGCTACCGGGAGCTTGGCGTGATCGCCTCCATTCAGCCATCGCACTGCATCGATGACATGCGCTGGGCGGAAAAGCGCATTGGCCAGCGCTGCCAGAACGCCTATCGATTCAATTCCTTCCTGCAGGCGGGTGTAAAAATCGCATTCGGAACAGATTGGACGGTGGAGTCACTGAATCCCATGTTGGGATTGTACGCGGCCGTGACGCGAGAATTCCCGGAAGGCGGGCCAGAGGGCGGCTGGCATCCAGAGGAAAAAATTACTCTGGCACAGGCTATCGAGCTATATACGCTCGGTTCGGCCTATGCTGAGTTTCAAGAAGATCGAAAAGGTTCCATCAAGGTTGGCAAGCTGGCGGATCTGGTGGTGCTTGATAAAAATTTGTTTGAGATTCCTGCAAAAGAAATTTTGAACGCCCGAGTCGACCTGACCCTGGTCAACGGAAAGATCGTCTATGAAAAAGGATCGGATAGGTGAGTTCATCCATCGACATGGCTTCAGCCCAATAGAAATATCCGAAATAATGACAGTTTCGATGGGCAGACGACGGTGAATTTTGCAGGTCAGAAAATTAGATAAACAAAAACAGTAGATCTTGGGACGATAAATAAGATGCTAAAAAATACGCTGGCAATTCTAAATCCAAAGCCATTTTATTCCTCCCGGCTGTTTCAACCAACTCTCATTCTATTGTTGGCCGCAATTTTGCCTGCCATTCATGCCTATTTCGGTTCGATGGCATTTGTGCAACGAATTTTTCCTGCCATCGACAGCTTCGGTGCGGCTCTGTATATGTTCATTTCGATGTTCATCTGGCTGGGGCTGCTGCCGTTGCTGATCATTCGTTGGGTATTCGATGAACCGCTGGCAAATTATGGGGTGCAATTGGGCAATTGGCGCCAGGGAATCGGATCGATGTTGCTGTTGCTGGCTGTTGTTGCTATTTTGTTCCTCTATCCATCCTCGCAAACGGCTGATTTTCGCCAGGTCTACCCGTTTGATCGTACCGCTGGCCGATCCCTGTTGGCCTTCGTTCGATTCGAGGCCCTCCGGGGGTTGTTATTCTACTCCGCCTGGGAGTTCTTCTTCCGGGGCTTCATGTTGTTTGGCTTGCGTAAATATGTTGGCGACTGGCTGGCGATCTGTATTCAAACAATCCCTTCCTGCCTATGGCATATTGGATTGCCGCCCGGAGAAATTCTGGCGTCGATACCAGCGGGAATTTTCTTCGGCATCATGGCCCTCCGACTCAACTCCATCCTATGGGTTTTTCTACTGCACTATTTTATTGGTGTGGTGTTGGACCTGTTTATTGTAATCTGGTGAAAGTCTGGCTGCAGCCACAACAGCGATGTGGCGGAAGCGGGAGAAACAAACAGGGGTAATCGATGACTCATTGGCGGCAATTTTGGCTGCGACGTTATGGGATGGTGAAATTTCGACTGATAGACATTTTCTGCATCACCTATTTTGGTCTGATCGGCAGTCTATTAATTGTCCTGCATAAACAGGTGGACAATCCCATCCGCTATGTTCTGTTGCATGGATTGATCGTATTTCTGATTCTGGAGCTCGTACGCTGGGGTGAGCGGAAAAGGCCGCAATCGGTGCCGGGATTTCTGCGGATGTTTTATCCGATCGCGCTGGTGTTGTATGGTTGGAGCGAGATTGGAGCGATATCACGCATGTTCTGGGGCGATTTCTGGGCGACGGAGCTGATTATTCGCCTGGACCTACTTGTTTTTGGGAGCCACCCGACGGTGTGGTTTCAGCAATTCTTTCGTCCCTGGCTGGATGAAGGGATGCATTTTTTTTATAACAGTTATTTTCTATTTATGCCATTGGTCGGTCTCTCGTTATTTTTAAAACGAAACTACCAGCAGGCATTTGCGGCCATGGCATTAGGCACCGGCGTTCATTTATCCAATTTTGTTCTGTTTCTCATTTTCCCGGTGCTGGCACCCTTTATGAGCGATACATTAGCCGGCTGGAGTACCCGCAGTTACTCCGGTTACCTTTTTTATTTTATCACTCAGGTTACCCAGGCCAATGGCGCACAGGCAGGCGGAACGTTCCCCTCCTGCCATGTTTCAGCCGCATTAGCCTGGGCCCTGGCTGCATGGCGCTATCAACGAAGGTTAGGTTATCTGCTACTGATTGCCTCGCTGGGCATCGGGATTTCTGCGGTTTATCTGGGACATCATCACGCAATGGATGTCATAGGGGGCTATCTCTGGGCATCAGTGGCGTTTCCACTGATTTTACGGATGCTCAAAAAGCGCGGCGAAGAACCGCTGACCACCTCCAATTCCTGAAAGACCTCATGGCGTCGCAAAATTGTCCCACCAAAAGACGAGATTGGGGTGGCGCTTGTCTGATTTCTGGCTCCTCATAATTGGTCTGAAAAGCAAAAAGAAAGCCGAATTCATCCTCTGGATAAATTCGGCTTATAGGGTTCATCAATATAGTTGATTACGCACCTTCGGGAGCCAATCTATCGCCATATCGGGCGCGAGCTCGAGCCTCACGTCGCACCCGGATCCGCTCATAAACCGTCTCAACCACGGCATAAATGACCGGCACGACGATCAAGGTCAACACCGTAGCCACGGCCAAACCTCCCATGACGGAACGCGCCATCGGAGCCCAGTTTTCGCCGCTTTCGCCCAAACCCAGGGCCAACGGCAACATCCCAAAGATGGTTGTCAGCGCGGTCATCAACACCGGCCTCAGGCGAACTCTGCCGCCTTCGATGATGGCATCGTGCGTCGACAATCCCCGATCCCGAAGTTGGTTGATATAGTCAACCAACACAATCCCGTTGTTCACCACAATTCCCACCAGCATCACCACGCCCACCAGCGCCATCACGCTCATCTGCGTTCCTGTAATCAACAATGCCAGGGCCACACCAATGAGCGACAGCGGAATGGTAAACAGGATGATAAATGGATCCAGCAGCGATTCGAACTGCGACGCCATCACCATGTAGGTCAACAGGATGGCCACTACCAGTGCCAATCCCAGGTACATAAACGATTCTTGCTGTTCCTCGGCCGTACCGCCGATTTCGATCCGAAAATCATTGGGCACCGCTACCTGCTTGAGCGTTTTGCGAACATCGCTGGTGGCAGTGCGCAGGTCACGGCCAGCGACATCGATCGATACGGTCACCAATCGTTCCTGGTCCTCGCGAATAATTTCTTTTGGGGCTTTGGAATATTCCACCGTTGCCACCGCCCGCAGTGGAATCTGCCTGCCCATGGGAGTCATTAGCATGATGTTTTCAATATCGGTTTTATTTGAGCGAGCTTCTTTGGTCAGTTGCACTCGAATGTCGAACTCATCGCCGGCATCGCGGAAGCGGGTGGCCACCGTGCCCAGGATGCTGCTGCTCACCACCTGACCAATTTGGGCTGTGCTCAAACCCAGGTCGGCAATGCGCTGTCGATCGAGGTTAATCCTCAGCTCCGGGGTGTTTTCCCGGATGCTGGTTTCCGCATTGACTACGCCTTTGACATTTTTGACCCGATCTTCGATTTGATTGGCCAGTGCTTCGGCGACCGCAAGGTCATGTCCAAAAATCTCCACCCGGATATCGGCGCCGCCGCCCATCATGGCTTCCTGGCCGCGATCGGCAAAACGGGCACGAACGTCGGGCAGGTGCTTGAATTTTTCCCGCAGGGCAGCTTGAATTTCAAATATGTTGCGCTTACGCTGGTTGCGGTCCTTCAGTCGAATGGTAATATCCCCTTCGCTGGAACTTTGGGTCGAAAACATCGCCATCACGCCCTCGCCCTGACCAAAGTTCGTATACACATTCTCGATTTCCGGGACATTGTCGAAGATCAGCTTGTTGAGTTGATGCATACTCTCCTTCATCGACTCCAGGCTGGTGCCGGGGCTTCGGTCCACTGCGATGGACATGAAACCCATGTCACTTTCAGGCAAAAAGTTGCCACCAATGCTGAACAGGATCACCACCGAAATAATGAATAATGCTGCCACCGAGCCCAGAACGATTTTTTTATGGCTTAAGGACCAATCCAACGAGCGAATATAGAATGCACTCAAATCTACTATCCACGCGCCGATTCGCTGGCTCATTTTGGCAAAGGAATTATGTCGCTGTGCCAACTGGTCTTTGATTTTGAGGAAACGAGACGCCAACAATGGAATGAATGTCAGCGCCACAATTAATGAAATCGTTAATGAGAATACAATCGTCACGACCATGTCCCGAAACAACTGGCCGGCTAATCCAGGTACGAACAGTACCGGCACGAAAACCGCCAGGGTGGTCAGGGTGGAAGCGGTGATAGCCATGGAAACTTCAGACGTGCCTCTATCGGCGGCCTCATTCGGCCCCTCGCCTTGCTCCCGATGCCGGAAAATGCTTTCCAGCACCACGATCGAGTTATCGACCAACATCCCTACCGCCAAGGCCAGCCCGGCCATGGAAATGATGTTCAGCGTCAAATCCGCCTGGTCCATGACCGCGAACGTCGTGATCATTGAAATAGGAATCGAGGTGGCGACGATCAATGAACTGCGAACATTTCTCAAGAAGAACAGGAGCACCAAAAAGGTTAAAGCAATGGCCTGATAGGCAGTACTACCCAGGTTCGACATGGAACGAGTGATGAACGTCGACATATCGAATACCGTCTGGAACTGAATGCCACGTGGCAACTCCGATTGAATCTGGTCAAGCCGCTTGCTGACCTCGCGGGCGACCAGCACGGTGTTGGCATCGGATTGCTTCATCACCATGAGCATCACGGCGGGCTTGTTGTTGTTCCAGACTTGCTGCCGCTGTTCCACGAAACCATCAACCACGCTGGCCACATCTTTGACGCGAATACTGGCACCATTCAGCATCGTGACAGTGGTATTTTCGATTTGCTCGATGCTGGCGTACTCTCCGGCTGTTTGAATGGTAAACTCCTGCCGGTTATTATCGATCCATCCCGAAGGGAGCTGCAGATTGTTGGATTGCAGCGCCGCAATGAGATGGGGGATCGATACATTATGAGCACGCATTCGCATGGGGTCGGCCAGGACTTTGATCTCCCGTCGCATACCGCCGATGGTGAACGCAGAAGCCACCCCCGGAATGCGTTCGATCCGCGGTTCGATGTCCTGCTCAGAAATGCGACGCAATTCCGCCTGGCCGTGCAATTCGGATTCCACGGCCAAATAGAGAATTGGTTGAGCCGAAGGGTCAAACGCGAATACCATTGGCGAGCGAATATCTTTGGGCAACGCGTCTTTAATAAATTCGAGATTGTTCCGAACGTCGATCTCGGCCTGGTTCATGTCGGTACCCCACGCAAATTCCAGCGTGACCAACGACAGCCCCTGGGTCGATGTGGAACTCACTTTCTTCACATTTTGCACCGACGCCACGGCTTCTTCTATCGGCCGCGTCACCACCGTCTCGATATCAAACGGTCCAACGCCGGTATATTGGGTGATTACCGCCAGCAAGGGGAAATCCAGTTTGGGGTAGAGATCCACCTTCAGGCGAATGAGTGAAAACAATCCGAAGCCGACGGCAATCAGATAAATCATAAAAAACGTCACGCCTCGCTTTATAGAGATTTGAGTTATTTTCATATTTATTCCTCCTCACCTTTGATGATTGCTACGGGTACGCCATCACGCAAGTTATTTTGCCCGGCAATCACCAATTTGTTCCCAATTTCGATGCCCGAATTGACTGCCAGCGACTTGTGATTGGCATATCGGACATCCAGCTTCTTCTGGCGAGCTTTGTTGCTGTCGATCACGAAAACGTAGTAATTCTTCACCACCTGGTCCTGCCCATCGATTCGCTCCAGAGTTGTATTTTCAATAACCGCAAATCGTGGCACCACCAGGACATTTTTCAAAATACCAGTGATAACGTCCACCTGGGCATACATCCCGGGCTTCAACAATCGTTGAGGATTATCGATGAGCACTTCCACTTCAGCCATGCGTGTCAAGGGATCGAGCACCGGGCTGATTTTGACCACCTTGCCTTCAAAGCTGCGGTCAGCATAGCTTTTCACTATCACCCTGGCCGTCTGACCTACTGCCAATTTGCCTAGGTCTTCCTCCGCGGCATTGAAGGTGATTTTCACGCGATCCATTTGCACCACCGTCACCAGGGGCATGGCCGGACTGGCCATGTCACCTGCTTCAAAATAGCGAACACCAATCACGCCGCTAATGGGCGCCGTGATCGTAGCCTCGGCCAATTGAGTGCGGGCGCTTTTCACTGCGGCTTCCGCCTGCTCCACTTGCGCTTTAACTGCTTCATATTGGGTTTTAATGGCATCGAATTGCTGGGGGCTCATCGCATTTTCAGTGGTCAAGCGCTGAGCGCGCTCGAACTCGACACGCAGATTGGCCTCCTGTGCCCGAGCCGCCACCAATCCCGCTTCTGCCTGACGCACACCTTGCTCAATCGTCGTTGCGACCACTTTGGCAATTGCGGCACCCCGTTTCACCTCATCCCCCGCATCCACAAAAAATCGTTCGATCCGATCGGGTATTTTGGAAAAAACCTTCACTTCCTGTTCCGCGCGAATATCGCCGCTATAGCTCAACGATTGCACCACTTCGCCCAATTTTACTGTCATCACTTCGACTGGTATTTGAAGCTCAGTTTCTTTGCTTTTGGATGAGGAACGATCGCAGCCGCTGACGATCAACGCCAACATTGCCGTCATTAACATCAACGAAAAAACCATCCGTTTCATCGTGTGCTCCTTATTTTCTTTTATCCTTCGTTCTATATCAAATGATTAATTAAATTACGCTGGTTAATTTGCCCGTCACTTTGCGCAATTGATACCGCGCTTTCTGATATTCATACACCGAATTGGCATAATTCAATTTGGCGCGCGTAAGTGCCAGTTGTGAATTCAAAACATCCAACTGCGTATTTACGCCCTCGTCATACATCAAATTGGCCAGGCGTAGCGCCTCTTTGGCCAGCGCTACGGTTTGCTGGGCCGATTGATATTTTTGCCGGGCTTCTTGAAATTTATTATAGGCGACCTCGGTTTCGGCAGCAATGCCGTCATAAACTTGTTTTTCAGTGTCCAGCATTTTTCGATAGTCCAATCGGGCTTGCTGATACTGCGCCGTGGTCCGGAAGCCGTGAAATAGTGGTATCTGCAAACTCACGGCCGAGGTAAAGCCCTTGCTGAAATCATCCTGTCGAAATTTATAATCGTTCCTCATGGCCATGTAAGAATAATCCGTCTGGAAGAAAAGCTTTGGCAAAAAATTGCTCCGGGCCAAGGTAACGCTCTTGCGCATCATATATTTTTGTTCCGATAGCGCCAGCACCATGGGACGATCCTTCAGCGCCAATCGCTGAATCTCATCCAGCGGAAGGTCGCCAAAATCATCCTGCTGAAATTCAAATTCGCCCTCAACTTCGATCACCGCATCGCGCGCCAAACCTAAAATCGCCTTCAATTGTGTCAGAGCAATTTGATGATTATTTCTGGCGCCAATTAGTTCTGGCTGCAAATTGGCCACCTCGACTTCGGCCCGCATCTTATCGAAGCCCGAGGCCATGCCGACATTATACTTCTTCAACACATTATCCAGATTGGCCTGTGCTTGCGCCATGGCTTCCTGCTGAACATTCACCAATTCCCTGGTAAGCAGACACAGATAGAAAGCATCGGCGGTCTGATAAATCAATTGTTGCCGTTGCTCTTCCAGGTTCTGTTCTGCGGCATCTCGTGCGGCCAGCGCCAGTTGAATTCCCGCCATCCCAGCGCCGCCCAAAAACAGTGGCTGGGTTACCGTGGCGCCATAGCGAAAGGTGTTTTCGATCCCAAACGCAATCCGAACATAGTCGGGGTAGAGTTCCAGCCCCGGCGTTCCCGGTGGCAACATCATCTTGATAAAGTTGGGGATCACCTGCTCCTGAATCGCCCAGGCCTTTTGAAAGCTGAGCGAACCATCCAGTTGGGGCAAGATGTTGGATACTGCCGTCCAGATACCGGCCCGTGCTTTGGATACCTCTTTCTCGGCCATTCGAATGTTGGGATTATTTTTTAGTGCCAAATCGACGCTCCGCGCCAGATCCAGGACCATTTTTTCCTGTGAAAAATCAGTCTGTGCCCGCCCCCATATTGGCAGGCTGATTAAAAAGATCAATACTGTGCAATAGAACCGTTTCATTTTCATTTTAACCTCCAAGTGTTCTTATCTCAAATCTTCCTCAACTTACGATTTTATTGAATTGCAGCTTTCGAATCACAACAACCAATTTTCTACAACCTGCAGGCGTCATGCGCCAGGCTTCATGCCCAATGCCTGAGCTATTCATTCAATCCTTTGAACAACAGTTCCACTAAATCCTCCGCCAATTGATCGGACAGTATCTGTTCGCGACTATTCAGTTGTTGCATCAAGAAATGCATCAGCACCGCACCGATCACATGCACCACCAATTCGGGTTTGGCACTGGCCCCAAATTCACCCGAACTGATGCCATCCCGGATCATTTCCTCGAAAATTTTGGCATGAGCAGCCACCGCAGTCTCGAATCCCACCAGGCAGGGCAATCGCTCATAATGGGTAAAAACTTCCAGCACAAATTTTGTCAATTCCGGATAACGTAGGCTCAACTGAAATCGGCGCTTCATTAATTCCACCAGCTTTTGTTTCACCGGAATATTCAGCGACGCGATCTGTTTCAAATCTTCGGTATGGTAGTTTAGAGCTTCGCTGATCAGCGCTTTATAAATCCCTTCCTTGTTGCCAAAATAGTAATAGATAGTGGGCTTGGTAACGCCGGAGCGCTCTGAAATTTCCCGCATGGAAACGCCATTATATCCTTTCTCGGCAAACAATCGGGCTGCTGCTTTGAAGATCGTGGTTTTGGTTGTATTTTCAGTGTCAATTTTTTCGATAAACATGTTTCTGTTCTTTTCATTTACCTAACGGTAGGTATACAGTCGTTTCAAAAAAAAACCGATCTATTAATGCTCAAAAATTTGCCAACTCTTACGCTTTAGCCGCACACAAAGTTTCAGATATTTTAGATTTTTTTTAAATAAAATCTAAGTATCGGATCGGTCGGATCCAGGCTCGTGGGGTAAATGGCCGATGTTTTGAAGGGCTTGCGGCTTAAAAGGCTTATGCCTTAATTCCGTTTTGGGCCAATAAAAGGCTTACGCCTTAATTCCATTTTGCGC
>CAZYNP010000008.1:54305-111181 GCA_964647995.1 uncultured Cytophagia bacterium | reverse complement strand
GCCTTAATTCCGTTTTGGGCCAATAAAAGGCTTACGCCTTAATTCCATTTTGCGCCTTAATTCCGTTTTGGGCCAATAAAAGGCTTACGCCTTAATTCCATTTTGCGCCTTAATTCCGTTTTGGGCCAATAAAAGGCTTACGCCTTAATTCCATTTTGCGCCTTAATTCCGTTTTGGGCCAATAAAAGGCTTACGCCTTAATTCCATTTTGCGCCTTAATTCCGTTTTGGGCCAATAAAAGGCTTACGCCTTAATTCCATTTTGCGCTTTAAATCCGATTTTTTCAGGATGCCGGGTTTTACTCAAAGACGGCACGTAAGCAGCCGTCTACTTGCGCTTCCGCAACACCTCCCGCTCATATCGTTTCACTTCCTCCAGCCAGGTAGAACCAGCCGGCACACCATGTTTCAAGCAGTAATAATTCCACACGGCGCCGAAGGGGAGGGATTTAAGTTCTTCCAGCAGCGCCAGTCGGGAGAAGTGATCTCCCGAAAGCTCCTCCTGCTGCAATCTGGTCCTGGGTTCCAATAGAGCCAATAGCAGACTTTTCAAAGTTGCCCGAGTACCAATGACGTACGCACCCACCCGGTTCATGCTCGCATCAAAGTAATCCAGCGCGATATGGACACGGGACAAGGCATCTGCACGGACAATTTCCTCAGCCACGCTTTTCAATTCATCATTCAGAATCACCACATGATCGCTATCCCAGCGAATGCCGCGACTGACATGGAGCAATAGTTCATCGGAAAATTGCAAAATAGCGGAGATTTTATCGGCAATGGATTCGGTGGGATGAAAATGTCCCAGATCCAGACAAACCATTTTGTCACGAGCGATGGCATAGCTCAAATAGAACTCATGCGAACCGACAACATAGCTCTCACTGCCAATCCCGAATAATTTGCTTTCGATGGCGTCTTTCATCTCGAGGGGACTATACGTGATGGCAAAAATTTCATCCAGCGATTCTTTAAGGAGTGCCCGCGGCGTCCAGCGGTCCACCGGGGCATCTTTGGCGCCATCAGGAATCCAGAGATTATGGATGCAGGGACTGCCCAACTCGCGGCCCATAAAGGCGCTGATTTCCCGACAGCGTTTCACATGCTCGATCCAGAACGAACGAATCGATCGGTCGCGATGGCTCAGGGTAAAGCCCTGGCTGGCCCTGGGATGAGAAAAACAGGTGGCATTGAAGTCCAATTTTAGCTGCTGTTGTTTGGCCCAATCGACCCAGCCAAGAAAGTGCTCCGGCGAGATTGCGTCACGATCCACCCGGCGGCCACCAAATTCACCATAGATAGCATGCAAATTCACTCGATGACGGCCCGGAATCAATCGCAGCGCTTGCGACAGATCCATCCGCAGTTCCTCGATATTGCGAGCCTTGCCAGGATAATTGCCAGTCACCTGAAGGCCACTGCCGGCCAGGGAGGGATCGGGTGTCTCGAAGCCACCGACATCATCGGCCTGCCAGCAATGGAGTGAAATTTCAATCTGGCTGAGTTGCGCAAGTGCCTGCTCGGTGTCGATGTCCAATGCGGCATATCGTTCTTTAGCGGTTCGATAATCGGTCTCGATCTGGGATAGCTGGGTCATGGTCGTTCTCCTGTGCGAAAAGTTATTTCAACGTATTGGGCGGGTTCAAATAACCCGAGTCTGCGGTGACCATCGGTTTTGATGGACTCTGGATGGATGAAATCGATTGACGGGTGCTTTCGTTTCCGCCGGATAGCCAATAGGGATCAATGCAAATGGGATGATATGTTCAGGAAGGTCCAGCAGGCGGCGCAAGCCCTCCATGCGTTCCTTGCGAGGATAAATTCCCAGCCACACCGCGCCCAATTCCTTCGCCCGAATAGCAATGAGCATATTTTCGGTGGCGGCTGAACAATCCTGCACCCAGAAGCCCCGGTGTTTCTCGAGTGTCTCATCCCCGCAGATCAGGATGGCCACGGTCGCCTGCCGGAGCATCGCAGCGTAGGGATGAAAAGTAGGAATCTGATCCAGCAATTTTCGCTCGCGGATGACGACAAAGTGCCACGGTTGCTCATTGCCAGCAGAGGGCGCGCTCATGCCGGCGTTCAAAATTTCCTGGATTAAGTCATCGGCAATGGGCGCTGAGGTATATTGTCGGATACTTCGTCGCGTGAGTATCGCTTCCATGGCATCCATGGTTTGTGATAATCCCTCCACTAATGTTACTAAGATGTAAATTAAGTTTGCTTAACATGAATTGACTTTTTGGGCGAAAAATGATTATATTAAGGCTGCAACTTTCTTTTTATCGATCCAGCTATATAGTTAGCATCCACAACGGCTGTTAATCGCAATCAACCAGTGAGGTAAAGATCCCTATGGAAAATTTTAGTACTCGCGAATTCGATATGATCGAATATGTGCCTGCTGCTTCAAAATTGGTCCAGGAGAAAATCAAGCGCATTCTGGCAGCATCAGAAGACTGGACGGCAAAAGTCAACCAAATCGAATCCACATCGGGCACCTATCAAATTGTGCTTCGCGGCAGACTTAGACAAACTGCAAGCGAACGTTTATAATTCTTGCGCATTTCCAGCGAGTTAGCCGGCAGCTCGGCTAACTTGCAATGCAGCAGTGGCGTTAGAAATTGATTCAAGATTTTTTTGCTGCTTTTCAACTATGTGAGAGGTAAGGCATGACCAAATTGAATATCCATGATTTAGAAATCATTAAGTCAGCAAACATCTCGGCCACCACGCTAAAGAAGCAGATCGGCGCAGTGTTGGAAAATTCCGACCGGTGCCGGGCAGTGGTCGAAAGTTTGAACCGAAAAACCGGTGAGTATTGCATCTGGGTGCAGGGCACTCTGGAAACGCAGGATAACTAAATCCGCGCAAGAGGCACTGATGGGAAAAGACCCCCGCCACTTCCTCAATCTTGTTCGGTTCTGCAATCCAGACAAAATCGGCCTCGATCGCTCGTGCTGTTGTGGACAACAGGTAGCCTGCGGCCCGCGCTGCCAAAATAAAAAACTCTCGGAAATAGAAAGTCCTGGTTAGCCAAGGTAGCTGCGCAAGGGTTTGCTCCGCGAGGCATGACGCAGGCGGCGCAGCGCCTTTTCTTTGATTTGGCGCACGCGTTCTCGCGTCAAATTGAATCGTTCGCCAATTTCTTCCAGCGTCATGGGCACTTCCAGGTCGATGCCAAAATAGAGCTTAACCACCTCGGCCTCGCGCGGAGTCAGCGTGGATAATGCCCGTTCCAGCTCGATTCGCAGGGATTCGGTGATCAAGGTGTTGTCTGGGGCTGGCTGCTCTTGATCTTCAATAATATCGAGTAGCCGATTCTCTTCTTCCTCGCTGAACGGAGCATCCAGCGAGAGATGTCGGCCTGATTTTTGGATGGTTTCGGAAACTTCAAAATCACTGATGTCCAATTGGTCGGCGATTTCCTCCGGGGATGGCTCGCGTTCAAACTCCTGTTCCAGGGCGCTGAAGGCCTTGCCGATTTTATTCATGGTACCGACTTTATTGAGCGGCAGCCGAACGATTCGCGATTGCTCGGCCAGCGCCTGGAGAATCGACTGTTTGATCCACCAAACGGCATAGGAGATGAACTTAAAGCCCCGCGTTTCATCGAAACGATTGGCGGCTTTGATCAATCCCAAATTGCCCTCATTGATTAAATCGCCGAGCGACAGCCCCTGGTTCTGGTATTGCTTCGCCACGCTGACCACAAAACGCAAATTGGCTTTGGTTAAGATCTCCAATGCCGGCTCATCGCCCTCGCGAATGCGTTTGGCCAACTCGATCTCCTCCTGCTGATCCAGCAGGGGGACCTCACCAATTTCCTGCAGGTACTGTTCAAGGGTATGATCTGTTCTCATCGGAGTCCGTTTGATTGAATTCGGCATAATTCCCCCTCTTGACACTCTATGGCCCGGTTCGCTGCAAATTTAATATAGCACTTTTTATATTTTTTGTCAATATCAATTTATATTTTTCACGAGCAGGGTCATGGGTTATGAGCAGATGATCGTCTTGGCGCATCGTTCCTGGCTCTACCGCTTCAGCGGCAGCCTGGTTGGCTGGCGGCATTTTGCTTGCTCTGGACGACAACCGACTGAAAAAAATTCAAGTTTGAAAAAAAATAGCTTGACTTTTTCAAATAAAAGACTATTTTATAGGCGGTGCATCTCAGCATTCCAGTGACCAGCGGTCACCGTACCTGAATTGGAAGCGCTTTTCCTCTGCTCGAAGTGAGGCTTCCAGCCAGGCAAATAATTCAAATAAACCAAAATCAATCATTGTTAGCCAGACTCATGCAACAAAGAATCATCCATTTGTCCATAGTAGGCGCTGTCCTGTTGATCGCGGCCATGGCCGTATATGCCGGCGCGGTAATCGTTGATTTCCGTGGCGAACCCGGCGCTGGCAAAGTCACGCTCTACTGGGCCACTCTTAGCGAAACCAATTGCAAGGGATTTCAGATCGAGCGCAGCCTGAATAAAACCGATTTCAAAAGAATTGGTTTTGTGGAAGGCATGGGCTCGTCTGCCGGTCGCCGCAATTATGAATATGTCGACAAAACCGTTTTTAAGTCTCAAACCGATCGAACGTTTTATTATCGCCTGCGCGTTCAGAATCTCGATGAGACAGAGTCGGCCTACTCTGAAATTGTGGCCGTGACACCATCTATTTCCGGCGCTCGCTATACCTGGGGCAGCATCAAGGCCATGTTCCGATAGTCTGCTGGCAATTCTTGTTTCTGCAAGTTAGCAAATTTTGTGCGAGATGATTTTGCTTGCTGAGCATAGTTATCGAATTGCCTCAAGCGCTAATTTTTCTTAACCAGTCCAAACGATCCAATTGCAGGGTCGTTTTTTTTGTCGACTCCCACCGAATCTGTATGAGCCAGCAACTCCTCGCCCGCAGTCACTGCCATCAATCTCGCTAACCATCAGCGACTTTCGATTTTGTAATTGATTTTTGAATCGGTGATTGTTCACAGCAGCCATAGGTAGCTCGGGAAACGTTTGACCTCCCGTTTTGTCTCATGAATGTACAACCTAAGCCGCCAGTTCCATTACAGGTAAATAACCACGCGGGTTCCCTGGCCGGGCGCGCTATGGATCTGCACTTCGCCTTGATGGTCTTCAATAATCCGCTTGACGATCGATAATCCCAGGCCCATGCCCCGAGTTTTGGTGGTAAAATAGGGCTCGAAAATTTTTGACAGTAGTTCGGCGTCCATGCCGCAACCATGATCCTGAATTTCAACTCGAACCTTGCGGGCGTTGTGGTCGGCGCGTGCCGAAGTGATGAGAATCGTGCTGCCACGTTCGCTGGCCTCGATGGCATTTTTGATAATATTGTGCAGCGCCCGGCGGAACTGGTCGCGGTCCACGGGGATCGCAGGCAAATCCTCCGCCAGATTTAGCTTCAGATGGACCCCATGCGGCTCAGCGTCGATGAGCGTGATCAGTGCGCGAATGATGTCGTTGATATCGGCTGGCTGTAATTGCAATTGCGGCAGCCGAGCAAAGGTGGTAAATTCTTCGGCCAATCGTCGTAACGACTCCACTTCATCCTGGATGACCGCGAGGGGATTGGCCTCTGCGGATTGGTTTTCGATCGGCAGCAGGTTATATAATCGCCGTAGCGAGAGCTGGATCGGGGTCAGCGCATTTTTGATTTCGTGGGATACTTTTCTGGCAACATCCTGCCATGCGGCCAGTCGCTCTGCCTGCATCAACTTTTCCTGACTTGCTTTCAATTCCTGAGTCATTCGATTGAAAGAATCGATCAAAAACCGAATCTCATCTTTGGCGTTCACCCGAACCTGGCTGTTAAGTTCCCCCGCTGCCACCTGTTGCATGCCGGAAACCAGGGCCTTGATGGGCTCACTGATCCCGCGCGAGAGCCGCCTGGCGGTATAAACCGCACTGACCGCCAGGAGAATGACAAACAATGCGGCCAGCCCCCAGATCAATTGGCCCTCTACTACCGATTTTTTCATCAACGAAAAGAAGGTGTGCAATCGCAACGATTCGGAAATATGATCTTTGGCAATCTTGATTTGAGGCGCCAACGAGAAAGCCACAAGCTGGAGCGTGCTATCCGGCAGTTGGTGATACACTTCGCAAAACGTTTGCTCGCTGACCTGAAAAATATTGCTGTTGATTTCCCCGCGCCAAACAGCCCGCCGCATCTCCTCGGAATGTAGCGGGCTCTGCTGATACAGCGCTGGGTCGCGGCCCAGCCATTGCCCGAAAGAGCCAGCAGCGGCATCGGGTGTCAGTCGGGCGAAGTAGGTGATGTCATTGGCATCCAGAATCTGCTGATTGAGCTGGCTGGTATTGGAATAGGCTTTCAAAAACAGTTGCCCCCGCTGCTCCAGTTGGAATTTGATCACCTCCAATGATTGGGAGAGGGAATTTTCTACGCCGGGCAGCAAAAAGATCTCTACGCCCCGGGTCAAGAGCTCGCTCACCACAAATGTCAGCGGCACGGCAGGCACCAGCACGAGCAACAAGAAAATCAACGTCAATTTGGTTTGAAAGCGAAAGTTCCGAGCCGAACGTCGCCACAGGCGCCAGATGTAGAAGGTCAGCAAAACGGCAATGAGCATCACCCAGGAGAAAAATATCTTCATTGGATTGGCTCGCGTTTGGTTTTTGATGGGTCAAATTTCGCTCCCGCAACCAAAAAATTAGGGAGTGTCTATTAGTACCAATTAGTCAGATTGCCTTAACCAGCATCAATTTTTAAATGCTAATCAAACCAATATCACCTCTTGCCCCCTTTCGGTCCCACCCTCGGCCGCTTCAAAAAGGAGGGAGCGAGAGCAAGTTCTGCCGCCGGCTGGTGGGGGAATTCATAGCTAATTTGCTGGGCAAAATTAGAATTGGCCGTTTTTCCAGTCAGGCGACGGCGTGGCTATCCTTCGCGTTTCAGTCGACATCGCCTGATCAGCGAAGCGTCGAATTAACCACCGATTCGCTTTCTTTTTAGCAAATATTCCATCAAGGCGCGATCAAAACTCCAGGAGGTATCCAGGAGCACATAGTCGATTTGGTTTAAGCGACACTGGCGCTTATAGTTGTCGATGAACTGAGCGACTTTTTGCCGATAATCTGCTTGAATATGCCAGGGCAGGGTTGTAATCTTGTCGCCGGTTTCCAGGTCTTTGAACATCGTGTTGCGTCGGAAATCAAAGCGAATCTCCATTGGGTCGAGCAGGTGAAAGACAATCACCTCATGTTGATAGTGACGAAAGTGCTTGAGGCCAGAAATGACCTGTTCGGGTTCATCATACAGATCGGATAAAATGATGATCAGCCCCCGCCGTCGGATGCGTTCGGCCATTTCATGCAGTGTCGCGGCGATATTAGTGATTTCGCCGCCTTGAATCTGTTCCAGCTCGCGCAAAATCTGGGGAAGATAGCTCCGGATGGAGCGCGGGGGCAGATATTTCCTGATTTTCTTATCGAAGGTAATCAGTCCCACAGCATCCCGCTGTTCGATCATCAAATAGCTGAGCGCAGCAACCAGATATGAGGCATATTCGAGCTTAGTCAGCCGATGCGAGGTGTAGGCCATGGAACCCGAGGCATCCAGCAGCATATAGGATTTCAAATTAGTTTCTTCTTCAAACTGCTTGATGTAAAAGCGCTCCGTTTTGCCGTAGGCTTTCCAGTCGAGGTGGCGAATTTCATCGCCGGGACGGTAGGGTCGGTACTCGGAGAACTCGACGCTGAAGCCATGATATGGGCTGCGATGCAGTCCGGCCATAAAGCCTTCTACTACCAACCGTGCGCGCAACTGCATGTTTTTCAGCCGGGAGACAACTTCGGGCTGCAAATACTTACGATAGTCCAGTTTGGTGTTGTTCACCGTTTCCATCACTAATCCATCTCCGCTAACAGTCGCTCTACAATCTGCACGGTATTTACGCCATCGGCTTCGGCATTAAAATTGGTCACCAATCGGTGGCGCAATACCGGTTTGGCCACGGCGCGAACATCTTCAATCTCTGGTGTTGCACGGCCCGACAGGATGGAACGGGTTTTAGCGCCCAAAATCAGATATTGGGAGGCGCGCGGGCCAGCTCCCCAACTGATCCAATCGCGAATAAATTTGGGTGCGCTGTTATGATTGGGCCGCGTTTTGCTGACCAGGCGGACGGCGAAATCCACCACATGATCCGACACCGGTACCCGACGGACCAGATCTTGCAGTTTGATGATCTCTTCCTTCTGCAAAATGACCTGCAATTGGGGCTGATAGGCGCTGGTGGTGGCTTTTACAATTTCAGCTTCTTCTTCATGCGACGGATAGTCGACCCAGATGTTGAACATAAAACGGTCTAACTGGGCTTCGGGCAAGGGATAGGTGCCTTCCTGTTCGATGGGGTTCTGGGTGGCCAGCACAAAGAAGGGCTCCTCCAGCCGATAGGTCTGACCGGCAGCAGAAACCTCATGTTCCTGCATGGCTTGCAAGAGCGCCGCCTGGGTTTTGGGGGGCGTTCGATTGATTTCATCGGCCAAGATGATATTGGCAAAAACAGGGCCACGCACAAATTTAAACGTCTTGCGACCGGTGGTAAGATCATCTTCGATGACTTCGGTGCCGGTGATATCCGAGGGCATCAGGTCCGGCGTAAATTGGATGCGATTGAAGCTGAGATTCAATACGCGAGCCAGAGTACTGATAAGCAATGTTTTGGCCAGGCCGGGAACCCCAATCAACAGGCAATGGCCGCGTGCCAACAGACCGATCAACAGTTCGTCGATCACATTGTGTTGGCCGACAATTATCTTGCCAATTTCATTCACAATTTTTTCATGAGCCGAATTCAATTCGTGAACCACGTCCAGATCACTTTTCCGCCCCGCAGGAACCACCATACATCCTCCATCTACGATAGTTGTTACGTTTGATTTATTTCAATAGCAGTCCAAATCGCCCTGTTGGTTTATCCTGAGAAAACCTCGCCGCCTCGCCTTCAATGAGTTCAATGCCAAAAACTAATAGATACAGCCGGCCTTATTTGTTACCAGCACACATTCCATGATGAATAGGCCATTGCTTGAACAAGGCGCGATAGCACCGATGGCGATGGTAAAGGAAGGTCAGGCGAGATCAAAACATATCCCAACAAATTCAAAAATTTATATGCCCCCAAGTCCACTTTGTTTCAACAAAATTGAGAAATATTTTTCCGGCCGATAAATAAATTTCTTGCAAGGCTGGAACCGATTTTGTAAATTACAATTGATGGAACAGATGAATCTGACTGGCATGACCCTCGAACAGATGGAGTTGCTGATGCAATCCATCGGTCAGCCAACCTATCGGGCGGCACAACTGTTCACCTGGGTGTACAAAAAGGGCATCGTTTCATTTGACGAAATGTCCAACATTTCAAAATCCCTGCGGCAACAGTTGAGCCAGAAGGCGAGCATCGGGCATCTGGCCCTGCAACAGCAGCTACTTTCGGCTGATCGGCAGGCGATTAAGTTCCTATTTCGACTGGCCGACGGTTTGCATATCGAAAGCGTGTACATGGTGGAAGGCAAACGCCGAACCGTCTGCCTGTCGACCCAGGTGGGATGCACGCTGAGATGTCGCTTTTGTGCCACCGGTGCGATGGGTTTTCGGCGCAATTTAACCGCTGGCGAAATTGTCGACCAGCTCCTGTGGATTCGCCGTACCCTTGGTGTGGAAGTGACGAATGTGGTGATCATGGGCATGGGTGAGCCTTTTTTGAATTATGAGGCGACCATCGCTGCCTGCCAGCTTATCTCCCATGATCAGGGCATTGCTATCGGCAAACGAAAAATTACCATTTCTACCAGCGGCATTGTACCGGCCATCAAACGGTTCGCGGATGAGGGCCATGGCTTTCGGCTGGCGATCTCCCTAAATGCAGCGGATGATGCCAAACGCACTCAGCTCATGCCGATTAACCAAAAATATCCGCTGGCCGAGCTGATGTCAGCGGCCTCCTATTATGCCTCAAAATCCAGACAGCGGGTGACGTTTGAGTATGTATTGCTGGCAGATGTGAATGATCAGCCGGAGGACGCACAGCAATTGAGCCGCCTGGTGAAAAATCTGCGCTGCAAGATCAATCTCATTCCCTACAATGCCACCGATGGGCGGTTTGCTGCGCCGAACGAAGAACGGATCAATGCTTTCATGCAGCCGTTTTTGAATTTGAACGTGGTGGTTTCGGTGCGAAGAAGCAAGGGGACCGACATTCAGGCCGCGTGCGGGCAGCTCTATTTTCAATATCGAACTGCGAGCAGTGCTCAGAGCGAGATGGGATAAGCACCCCCCGCTCGGAAATTGAGCTGCGTGCTGGCAGGTCAATTCATCCAAATCCAGCGCATCGCCTGTAGATCGATTCGAGATCAGTGGTTAAATTATTCCCGCGCCCGCTCGCTTCTGCGGCTAAAAACCCCCGGTGTTCTTGCTGCCGGCCAGCGCAGCGGTCGATTACATCATCTCCGAAATGGTTGCAAACTGATAGCCCCGCAGTTTCAATTGCTGAATGATGTAGGGCAGCTTGTGATGCGGATAATCATCGTTGCGCTGGGTACCCAGGTGCATGAGAATGATCGCACCATTGGCCCCAAAGCCATCTTTCCGCTCGAAGGATAAAATCTTCTCGGAAATCTCTTCGGCGCTGTGATAGATCGAGGCATTTTTGTCCGCCACCCAATCCAGCGTATCCATGCCATTATCGCCATTGCGACCGACGGTCCAGCCCACATGTCGAAATCCCACTGCAGCAGCCCACTGCCGGATCTGGGCATTGTGCTCCCCATAAGGCGCGCGCCAGAGCGGGGCCATATTTTTCCCCGTAATCTGTCGAAATAGCTCCGCTGTTTTTAACAGCTCTTGCTGTAAAATTTCAGCCGTGATACCCGGAAGCGTCTGATGTTGGTGATTCTGCTCAAACGTCGTGAGATGGGGATGAGTCCAGGAGTGGTTGCCAATTTCATGGCCATCGGCGACCATGCGTTTCACCGATTCGGGGTAGCGCCGCAGATAGCGTCCGGTCAAAAACAGCGTGCATTTCACCCCTTCGGCCTTGAGCATATCCAGGATTTCGTCGGTAATGTTGTTCAAATAATCGCCATCGAACGTGAGCGCGATGTTCTTTTCGGCTAAATTGCCCCGGACAAAGTCGTTAATCCCCCAAACCGGTGCGGGCGGGCCATACTCAAAGTGGATTTCCTCCACCAGCACGCTGGATCCGTCTTCGTTAATAGAACGTACCACCAGGCGATTGTGTCCTGGTTTTGCCGTCAGGCCTTTGAAGGCAAACGTGCCATTCTCCACCAATGTGGTTCGAATGATTTTGCCATCCAGCGACAGGATGATCACGTGGTTATCTTCAGCCCGGCCTTCGATATCGAATTGATTGCGCACAATGGTGGCATTGGACACCGGTGCGGTGATGGTGAGCGAATCCAGACGCCGGGCCATTTGCTCTGCTGTTTGCGAACTGTCGGGCAGCAAGTTGGCGGCGTCAGACGGCCGATTCGCCGGCTGCCAGCGGTTTACTTCCCAAATGCTGACCAGACTCAGCAGCAGGCTAAGCAGAACTGCCAGCGTTAGCAAAGAAAGCGTCAGCCAATATGGGAGTCGGGGAATTTTTTTGAACCGCTCCCAATAGCGCGTCATTGCCCCTTTGATCTCAGGCCAACGCGCCACCGGATCTCGGGAAAGCCGATGAATGACATACCGCCGGTAGCAGCTCTGGCTACAGAATACCTGTTGGGCTTTGTGAATTTCACAAGCGGTGCAGATGGGTTGCTGACATTGGTAGCATTTGCTGCTGGCGACCTGCAAGGGATGGTTTTTGCACATCAGTTCCATCGAAACTCCGTATGCCGGTTAGTCCAGAAAACACATTGACGATAACAAAAAGTACAAATGACTCGTTCAGGCTCCGTGGCCACTAATGTCCTTACACCAGAGATTGAATATTCGTTGCTAATTCAGTGAGCAGATCGAAAATCAGCGCCAGTTTTTTGAAGTCGATCACTTTGCCCGATTGTTCGTAGGTCAGGGTGTTGCCATCAAGGATCATCAGGATTTCACCCAATTCGATGATTTTAGCTCGCACCGAGGGCGAAACCACCTGAATTACCAGCGGCTCATCGCTGCCTTCGATGATGTATTTTTTGTCGAAAGTTCGGTCTTTGAAAATGATATCCTGGGTGCCAAACAGCTTGGTGAGCTTTTGAATGATTCCCTCGCGATAAATTTTCAATTTGAGATCAACTTTATTGTCCAGAGTGATGTCGATGTGGGTCAGAAATAAATTGACTTTGGGCGCCGCCTGCACCAGGATCATTTTCATCACGAAGGGAAAATTCTGATAATGGCCGATGACTTCCGACATGCCTTCGTCACTCAATCGGTACGTAGCACCGATTTGCTCGGCATATAATTTCCATGGATTTTCTGTTTCGTAGCGCATAAGTGCTTCCTCGTGTGGAAAAGTAGTCGCTCGATTCAACAACGATGCAATTCGCATTTGATCATTTCATTGAAGCGCTTGATCCCCTCCTCGATTTGATCGGGGGTGACCATGCTGAAACTGGCGCGCATATAATTCTGGCAACCATTTTGAGATGAAAACGCATTACCGGGTACCAGCAGCACCTTCAATTCCTCACACTGTTCCTCGATCATCCGCTGCGCATTGCATTCTTTGGGCAGCTCGAACCAGATGAACATGCCTTCGCTGGGGATGTGGTACTTGACTTCCGGCAGCAAATGCCGCCGCGCCGCCGCAATCATGGCATCCCGATTCTGCCGATAGGTTTCGCAATTCTTACGGATCAGTTGCTGAAATTGCTCATAACCGGCCGCCTGTAAATATTTCAACAAAATAACCTGAATGAAGGTACTGGTGTGTAAATTGGCCGATTGCTTGAACAGCACAAATTGGCGGATAACGTCGGCGGGGCCGGAAGCATACCCGATCCGCAATCCCGGGGCAAAGATCTTGGAAAAGCTGTCCAGCCGAATTACCCGTCGGCCACTTTTATCCAATGACTGCAAGGTCGGCAAGGTGGGGCGATCATCTAATTTGAGCAACTGATAGGGATCATCTTCCAAAATGAGCAGATCGAATCGTTCGGCAATCTCCAGCAGTTGCATCCGCCGCTCCAGCGACAGTGAAACGCCCCCAGGGTTGTGGCCGTTGGGAATTTCATAAATAAATTTCGGCAAAGCCTCGCCGGTCATTTCGATCATTTCCAATTTGTCGTTCAAAATGTCAGTTTGCAGGCCATTTTCATCCAGCGGAATTGCGATAAAGTTCTTGGTAAAGGAACGAAACGCCGCCAGCGTGCCGGGATAATTGGGCTCGGATAACACAATAGAGTCATTGGGATCGGCAAAGAGGTAGGCCATGATGAACAGGCCTTCCTGACAACCATTGAGCACCACGATCTGATCGTCTTTTAGCTCCACTCCATCTTTGAACCGATGCCACCCCTGCAGGGCTTTGCGCAGATTGGCGTTGGCGTCGGAGGGACCGTATTGGGCCGCTGAGGTCAGTTCCTCGCCATCGATTTCAACCATCTGTCCACCCTTGAAGTGAATTTGCACACGATCGAAAACAAATGTCTCGGGATTGGGATAGCCGCCCCCCAGCGAAATCATGCCCTCGATTTGCAGGTACTTCATCAACTCACGAATAGGTGATGGGGCTTTATTTCTTGCGCGGCCTGCCAGCCGCTCTTGAATATTCATGATCTATTCCCTTTATGCAAGTTCCAACGTGATATTCGGATGTCTTCGCCAGGCGAAACCACCACACAATGCTTTGATGTCGACCGTGCACTGGAATCAGTGTTTGCAAACAAATATAAGAATAATTTTGGTGAGAAGCAATATCAATTATGGCGAAATAGGCCCGGGTTTTTCTTTGGTGTTGTTAAAATAGTCGCCTGAAACTGCTGAACTTTTCGCCACCAGGCACGGCTGTCAATGGTTCCAACGTTTGAAGGCAAAAATCTCAACGCCCATTCCCTTGACACGCAACAATGCCGCCGCTGATTCGTTGGCTTCACTCATCAGGTAGGCAAAGGGCGGGCTTGCAGAAACGAGGCCTGGATTATCCCCCAACTGGCGGATCAATCTACCAAAATTGATCTTAGCCGCCAGTCGGGCGCCAGTCGAAGCTCAAATCTATTTGAGAGTTTTGATGGGCGGGATAGGATGAACAGAAAGATGTCGGTTGCAGCAGCCGGTGCGGCCAACCCGCCGTTATTTCCCTTAACGGGCAAACATGGGTGCGTAAAGCGAATTAGCCCAAATTAGCAAAATTGGCGATCACAGGGCAGGTGCCTCGATCGTTTAAAATTTCTGGATTCTGACCTCCTGGCCAGGCCCGGGATATTAATCAGCCGCGGCATCGATTATTTCAATCAATTGATTCTCCAATTCGTGGATACTGGCAAAACGCTGATCTGGCGATTTTTGCAGTGCTTTGAATATCAGCTCATCCAGCTTTTCTGGCAACTCCGGATTGAGCGCTGTCACCGGCTCGGGGGTAAGACTCAAAATATTTTCAACGATCGTTTCTTTATCCGAGGCCAAAAAGGGATTCTGATCGGTAAAGAGCTCGTACATAATAACGCCCAGAGCAAAAATATCGGTTTGGGCCGTTGTCGTTTCATTCTCGATCTGCTCGGGCGCCAGATAAGTCAACGTTTTGAGCACCGGCTCCTGGCACGATCTCCAGGGAAAAGAGAAGGGCAGGGTTTGAAAATCGGTGATTTTGACTTCGCTGTTGGCAGCAATGAAAATATTAGTCGGTTTGAGGCGGCCGTGAACGATTTGATGGTCATGGGCATAGCCGAGGGTTTGCGAAATACTATGGCAAACCTTCAATGTTCGCTTCCAATTAATTTTTTGATTGATCAATCGCTGCACTTTGATCGGCTCGCCCTCCACATATTCCCGGGCGATGTAGCAAAAATCCTTTTCATTACCAATATCATAGATCAGGGCGATATTTTGATGATTCAATTTGCCGAGGATTTTAGCCTGTTGCAGAAATAGCTCACTGATCGACGGCTGTCCATTGTTCAATCGAACATTGGGGCGCAAGATTTTGATCACTACCAATCGCTCCAAAAATGAATCGATGGCGCGAAAGCTGGCAAAAATCTGGTTCGAATACAGCTCGCGCAAGTGGTCGAAGCGACCGATATGCTTGATCTCACCGCGGCCGATTTTGGTGGCAATATCATCCCATTGCAGCCGATATATTTTCAGCGCCTGGCCGGTCGCTGGATGTCGCACTGGCACGTCCAGCGGTTGGGTCGAAAAATGAATATCGCCATTCAATTGCTCTTGCACCGGTGCGGTGATCAATACCTGGCACCCGTTGCCGTTGCTGATGCTGTCGTTTGGCGATTGCGGACGAAAGAGCTCGGCCTCCAATTGAAAGGTGGACAGTGAAGCCTGCAAGTCTTCCAGCAGATGCTGACTGATATCGGTACCGCGGGCTGCCATTAACTTGTGAATCAGAACCTGGAAGGACACCCCATTGGCGGCGGCTGGACTCGCCCAGCGACTCTTGACCAGTTGAACCGCCGATTGGATGGGACAATGCAAATCTTTCCAGAATAAAATAATACCATCGCGCGATTGAAATCCTGTCAGCAGATTTTTTTCATTATCGGCGGAGCTTTGAATGGCGTTTTGTAGATCTGCCTGAAACGAATCTGCTGTGCTACCCTTGAGGCGAACAATCATCACCGCCTCTGCTTGCTGCAGCGCTTGCGCAACCGGCATGGTTCTGAAGCGACTTGCCGACTCCTCGGCAGTGACCCGCTTATCGACCGCTGGCCAGACCTTTAACTGTTCCCAAAGGTCAACCGCTGTTGGTTGCACCGCTGTTTTAGCCTGTGGCACCGGCTTATTTATACCTCGCTCCCAGATATTGCTCAGCGAGCTTTCCATCAAAAACAATTCATATTCTTCAATCGGTCGCACATCGGGCGACTGGCTATCGCCAGCTTGAGCGCGAACCAATTTTTTGACCGCAGGATAGAGATAGATGTCTAACAACCGATCGAAATCATGCGCCAGGTTCAAATATTCGTTGCACAGCGACATCTCTTCGGTGGTGATGGTAGCGGCGTCACCCAATTGCTGTTTTGCCTGAAGCAGATTTAGCGCCAGCCACCGATACCACATCAATTCACTCTGCCTGGGCAGGAGTTTCTGGATAAATTGGGAAACTCCTTCAAAGCGCTGCTTTTTCCACTCCCTGGCGACATATAATGGGAAAACGAGGGCAAACTTCTCTGGTGTGTGGATAAGCTGTTCCATCAAGCCTTCAATAGCCTCGAATTTTTCATGGCGAATGCAGGCCTTGATCAGTTGGGTCATGACTTCGTTGGCATTTTCAGGATTTTCTCGCAGCGCTCGTTGGTAAACCTGAATCGAAAATTCATCATCGCGATTGGCCTTTAAATAGAGATCACTTAAAATCACATTCAGCACCGGATTGTCTGGATCGTGCTGCACCGCGATCTCAAAAATAGCCTGAGCCTCGGCGTCGAATTGCCCTTTCAAAATATAAGCTTTGCTTAAATTCAAAAGCAGCTTGGGTTCGCTTTCCCCCAATTCGAGGAGCGCCTTGTACCGATTGATCGCACTGTCATAATCTCCTTTGGTCAAATAGGCATTTCCCAATTCATAAAGGAGCTCGATGACCTGTTTGTTGCCTTTTTCTTTCTCCATAGCGTTATGATCACAACCCACTTGATTCAAATTGTTTGAAGGAATGCTATCCCCGATTGTTCATAGGGCGTAGCTATCCCTGCGATTTGCTCCCCCGACTAAATTTTCCCACCACCCCTGTGCGCGTCAAGCTACTCCAAAGGCTGTTATTGTGCCAACAAGAACCACCCCCGGGCAGTTAGCTACTGCCATCGCGATTGCGAATTTTGGGGTAAATTACCACCAGTAGCCTGGGCCGGAGCACACTGAGTGTGTTGTGGTACCGGGTTTCAGTTGCCGTTGCTGCATCCCGTATGGTAATTCATCCCCACACCAGGATCGGAACTTACTCGCCCATTTTTCTCAGTTTTTCTTTCAGAGAATCGTTCAGCAAATGCAATGGGCTATCGTCGGTTTTGCCTTTTTCTAAATAATAGCGATGGACGATCGGCTCTAACTGGATTTTCAAATTATCGTTATATTGAATCGCCCGCTCGAACACGCGAATAGATACTTCGTCAATCCGGCGTTCATTGATATAAATGTTGGCCAGAGTAATATAGAGCTTGATATCGTTTGGCTTTTTGGACAAAAGACGTTCGTAAATTTCTCGAGCTTTGTCATAGCGTTTTTGCAGGATATAGTACCGAGCGCGCGTTACCGGCGACAGGAAAAATAAGCCCACCGGCAACACCACGATGCCTGCCAAAAAAGCCAGCACCAACACCGCGGGATTGCCCGATTTGCTGCCGGCGGCATTGGCCTTTTCGGCGTCGGAGAAATTCGTACGCTCAAGATTTTGCCGGGCTTGCGCTAACAAAAATTCTGTATTTTTGTAGTTCGGATTAATTAGTTTTATTTTCTCCAACACAATCCCGGCTTTCAGCCAATCCTGTTTCTGCATTAGGTCCAACGCTTCTTGATAGTAATTTTGAATCAATTGGACATCCAGAGTTCCGCCCGGCGCGGCACTCTTGCCCTGATTTTGACCGATAAGCTGGCTTTCTCGAGTCGTTGGCGATTCGTAAACGGTCATGTCCGAACGGGATGTTTCCTCGCTACGGCTCTGACGCGAGTCACTAAGAGCCAGCAGGTTGTCCCCGCGCTGGTTCGTTTGCTCGATTTTTTTGCGGGTGCTGGTAATTCGCTCACTGATATCTTTAAAATTGGGATCGATCTCAGCGACACGTTCAAAATTGACCAGTGCTATGACATAATTGCCCTTGTCAAAATTATCTTGCCCCTTATCGTACAATTGTTGTACAATCAATTGTTGATACTGCTTCTCCTGCGCCTGCAATATGAGCTTGTTAGTTTCCTTAAAATTGGGTTGCTGCTGATTGACCTTTTCCAGCAGCGCGATGGCTTCAGACCATTCCCCTTTATTCAGGTGCGCTTGCGCCTCATCGTATAGCCGCTGCACTCGTTCAGTGTCATTGGACTGCTTTTGCTCCACCAATAGGTTCAGTTTCTTCAACTGCGCTTTGGCTTGCTGATGATTGGGATCGATTTCCAGAATGCGATTGTAGATTTCGGCAGCCTCGGCAACTTTGCCATTTTGCGCCAATTGGCTGGCCTGCTGGTCGAGCGCTTGAATCTTGCGCTGTGTTTCGGCTAATTGAATCCCATTCTCGAATGAGGCTCGGTCCGTGGGTGAGGACTCCATCCCCTGACGGAAAATTTTGATGGCGTCATCGTATTGGCCCTGGGCGAGTTTGGTTTGACCCAACTCGAACAACGTGAGTGCCCGAAATTTTTTATCGGTGGCGATATTCAGCGCTGCCTGGAACGACTCCTCCGCCTCTTGATACCGGCCGGCACGGCGATACATGGTCCCCAGGCGATTGAGGATGTTGCTCTTCAGCGAAGTGCTCAAGGCAGCGGGATTCACATACATTGCCTTCTTAAACGCATCTTCAGCCTGGTCATATTTTTTTAGCCCCAGATAAGTAAGTGCCAGGTTGAAATACGCCTCAACAAAATTGGGCCGTTTTTCGATGGCTTTGAGATAATACTCAACTTTCTTCTCTTGATTGTTTTCATTGACCGCTCGTTCAAACCAGTAAGCCGCTTCATTTTGCTGGGGTTTCGCAGTGCTAATCCCGAAACCGAAAACAATGCAAGATAATAGCAGCCAGGCTGATAACTTATGTCTCATCATGATTCGCCCCCGCGTTTGTGAGGTTATGATATTTTGTGAATTAGATGCCTTGCTCAAAATTGCCATGCTCGCTACCAAAGTTAAACCAACCACTGCTGCTGCAATGAACCGGAACGGCGAATCGTTGATCTCTCCCGCAGCAGCGCGTTCCTGACAGGTGCTTCCGCAGCCGCCATAATTACTCGCGGCGTATAACCCTCCGCAACTGATTCAATACCCACTGATCTGGCCGGTTGCGGAAATTCGCGACTGCCATAATCGTAACTGGAGCCAGTAATTTGACTGCCAAAAATATTCCCTCATCATCGGCACGAAGTTGGCAAGAAGGTCACTCCCACTGACGACATTTCTGGTTGATAACGACGCAAATTTCAGCGTCGTCGGAATTCGATCGGCTTGATGTCTCCCACCTGGATGCCAATTTGTGCCGAATCGAATAGCACGGCATTGTTCGAATCGCGTACGCTGATCTGATACATTCCAGGTGGCAGTTTTAGGCCTCGTTCACTGAAATCGCTGGTCCTCCCCAATAACTGATTATTCACAAAAAGCAAAGTGTGGTCGAAATCTTTCATTTTCTCGAAGCCAATGAAATAGATGATTCCCTGATTGGTAAGATTGCGTTGCAGCGATCGCGTCCGAAGCGAAGCTGCCAGCAATTTGTTCTCCTGAGGCATCCCATTTTTCGTGGCCATAGGTACACGGCTGGAATCGAGCTCTGTTCGTCGTGGTACGATATTCTCCAACTGCCAATCGATCTGGTGCTCGATCGCTTGTGCTGCGGCACCGGGTTGCTGAGGGATGGGGCTGGGTGCCGCCCCGGTTGTTGGCTCGGCCGGCGCCGGCAGCCCTTTTTCTCGGGTTGCCGAAAACAGTACCAGGAGGATCAGAAAAATTGAACCTAAAATCACTGCGACCATCCGGCCGGGACGTTTTATGAGCACCTGTGCGCTGCGTTCCCACAGCGACCGATGGTTGTCTTGATAGGCCAGCTCTTGCTTGAGAATCCTGTCTTCCAGACGGGAGATCCTTTCATCTTCGGCTTTGAGCGTAATACGAGTGGAAAGATAATCGGATGGCGACGGGGATGCCTCGGCAATTGCAACCAGAGCGACCGTTATGTTATCCGAACCGTCCTTCATGTTGGCAGTGTCAATTAAATGCTGCAGCGCATGGTCAAAATTATTTTTATTAAAGAGGATAATTCGCTTGATCTCTTCGTCCGAAAGCGCCTTGGTCAAACCATCCGTACACAGAAGAAATAGATCGCCCTCAGCGACGGTTTCAATGGTCAAATCAATTTTGACGGCACGGCTCAACCCCAGGGCGCGCGTGATGACGTTTTGCTTTTCGAACTTGCGCGCCTCTTCGCGATTGAGCTCGCGATCCTGAATCAGCTCATTGACCCAGGTATGATCTTCGGTGAGCTGCTCCATTTTGTTTTGACGAAACCGATAGATGCGACTATCGCCGACATGGGCAATAATGGCTGTGCCATTGATGATCGTGAGCGCCGAGACCGTGGTGCCCATTCCCTGCAGGGATGGTTCATGCAGCGATTTATTATAAATGTTTCGATTGGATAACCGAATCGACCCCACCAGCCGGGTGGCGATCTGCAAACCATTGCTGCTCAGATCACTGGCAATTTGCGCGTGGATTGCTGGATTCAAAAAGAGATACATGTAGCGAAGCGTAGCAATCGCCAGACGACTGGCTTTGGCGCCGGCTTGATGCCCGCCCATGCCGTCACAGACAACCGCCAGACCATCTTCTTCAAAGATGCCACAAAAATCTTCATTTGTCGAACGGGCGACGCCAACATCGCTCTTCGCCGTCATGATTAATTTCATCCGACCACCGTTTGATCAATTCATAAATATCATGGATTCTGCTTTTGCTGCTATTCGCGAACTATCTGTTTCACAATTGCTGAAATGGCATTCACTTAGCCATCCCGGCCGAAACCCAAAAACTCCGCAGGAATTGGGATGCATTCTCTGGAAGACCATCTCGGCCTGAATACCAACAAGGTGGAACGGGTAATCGGTCGACCATTGCCTGATCAATAAATCTAAGCAATCATCGCTCTTGCGCAGCACTCCTCGTTGCAGTGGCCGACGATTGCTTCCCGCCCGTTGACGCCAGGCCATCGTCAGCCTGGCGCTATGAGATGGTTAGATCGCACTGGCAAAAAGTTTGCGTCGTTTGATTGGTTGATAAATGGTATAGCCGATCAAGACCAGAATCGCCAGGAGGGACAGAATTGCTACCATGAGGAGTGGTGTTGCCGATGGCAGCCGCGACTCATTGCATCCTGTTTGCTGAGGATTGTAATTGATTTGCCCCCAGAGAACCGACCCTGGCTCAATTTTGCTATTGGCTGTGAGCAGGGAAAAATTGTCATTGTTTCTGCGAATCAAAATATCCAGGCTCTTATCTTGCTTGAAGTCCGCCACGACCGGCGTACCAATAATCAAATCGTCGGTGCTATTCACTGGCGTGGTTGCCGCGAGCAGTTTTCCGTTCGGGCCATTGAATAAATACAATCCCTCGTAGGACCCGGCAATTATCACATCCAGCTTCCGGTCCTTATTCAGATCAACCACGATGGGAGTGGTGACAAATTCTTCCACCGATTCGGGAACGTAAGCCCAGACTATCTTTCGTTGGGTGCTTCCCTTGCCGGCCCCTTCATAGACGATTAGCTTGCCGTCGGCCGTGGCCAACACGACCTCCGATCGACCATCACCATTCACATCACCCAATACCGGGGGCAGCAGCGAGGCGGCTTTGTCCCCGGTTTCAATTTCATCAAACCATAGCCGCTTCATCTCTTTGCCATCCAGTGCCAGCAACTGCTGCTGCTCGGTCAAAATCACCAGATCGGCATAGCGATCATCGTTCAATAGACCAATCGCCACTCGCTGGCGAATCTGATGGTCCTCATAAAAGGAACCCTTGGCTTTCTGCAATTCTTCATTCACATTGAAAATTTGGCTGAAATTTTCTCGGCCGCCATCATAAATAAGGATTTTACCGTTTTCAGTGCCGATCACTACTTCAGCAACGCCGTCATTATCGACATCACCGGCAGAAGGCGTGCAGCGCAGTTCGGCTTCGGCTTGAAATGTTGACCATTCGGGTCCGCCATATCGGCCTTTGCCGATATGAATCTGGCCGGATTGGCAACACAGAAAGATATCGGCAAGCTGGTCGCCATTGATATCTGCCACCACCGGATTGCCAGAAAAACGTTCGCCAAATAGCGGGCTGGACCAAATTTCCGTACCCGTCTTTCCATCCAGGGCATAGAGGATCGAATTGTTCGCCGGGAATAAAATGTCCGCCAATTGATTATTATTCAGATCGGCTAACACCAGGCCCAGTGATGGTTGAATCTGCTGATCAAATGATTTGCTCCAGGCCGCTTTGCGCGTTTTGCCATTGACCACAATGAGATGCCCACTCGGATCGACATAGGCGATATCCGGCACTCCGTCACCGGTCAGGTCGGCGGCATTCGGTGCTAACGTCAGGATATTGGCCGCAACCTCGTTAGGCTGAATGGTGAACGGTTGAAAACCTTGCTCAAAAACCCATTGGTTTTCGCGAATCTGAAATGGATTCGGTTGTTGATTGATCAGGCTGGCCCGGCTCCAGAAATTTATGACCAATAGCAGTAGCAATAAGGAACCAACGCCCGAGGCGGTGCGAACCACCCATTGCGAATTTCGATCCCACCACGTGCCGGCTCGCCTGGGATACGAGAAATCCATAATAGATTCCGGCTCAAAACGAAAAATCGTGCTCTTGCGATCACTAACGATCTCGATTTCATCATCCGGAAACAACTGTACCACATCTTCCTCGCTGAGTTGCTTTTGATTGACTCGGGTGCGCGTCTTGCTGCGCTTATCCATGATGTAGTACTTGCCATTGTCCAGTACAATGGTCGCATGACGTCGCGAAATGCTGGTATCCACATCGCCTTTCGTGGTTTCCCGAATAACGATATCGTTAAAGGTCTGATCCCGGCCGATGCGGGTGATCCCAAAGTTCAGCCGATATTTTTTCCCCAAATAAGGGCCATGGATCGCCAGTAGATAGTGCGGCGTCAATGGCTCACTCGCAACTTTGGCCCCGGTCGCTTCAGTCGGAGTTGAGGTCTCGGCCTTTGCCGGCATGACCTCGATCAGCTCACCATTGCCATCGGTTTCCGACGTCAACTTCATTTCTGAGGTGCTTACCAGGGTAGCAGATTCTTCCAATGGTTCCGGATCATCTTCGGAACTGCCAGTATCGTCTGCTGCGAGGTCTACCACAGAATTTTCGAAGAGAACATTTTCGAAGATTAGCGTATGCTCGCCCACGGCAATTTCGTCGCCGCTCACTATTGGCGTACGATCGACTATTCGATTGCCGTTGACGAAGGTACCGAAGGCGCTTTTATTGTCCCGGACATAATAAGCCGTCCCCTCTTTTTCGATGATCAGGTGATGCATCGAAACTTTCTTATCCGCAATGATTAGATCGTTGTCCCCCTCTGATCCCACCGTAATTCGACTCTGAAAGGGTCGAATCGGAAATTCCTTGTACACTTCAGCTTTCCGCTTGACAACGATTTTGGGCATGGATTTTTCTCCCTAAAATATCAATGATGTTTATATTGCGACTTGGTCATTTACTTTTAATTGAACGTCAACTCAGCGCTGGCATCCGATGGTTGGGCTCGCGCCGAAGCGATCCACTTGCCGATTAAATTTTAATTTGCGAACAAAATGCCGTTAGGTTCGATGAACCACCTCGACAGGTTGGCGCCCGGCCAGTTCCTCGCTGTCCCCATTCAAAAAAGGGATTGATCGTTATTGGATTATCAATTTGAATTCCAGCCGATTATTGCCCAGCTTGGTGTCGATGATGGCAAATTTTTCAAAATAACCAAATTTCTTCACCCGAAAGCTGTATTCTCCCGGCGATATTTTGTTGGTACAAAATCCCTTTTCGTCGGTTGCGCCGTAATAAACTTCAGGTGCCTGCTCCTGGCTCAAGGAACGATAACTCACTTGAGCATCTTTCAGCGGCAAACCCGTCAGTGCGTCATTGACCACCACCTCCACTTCCACCGTGGCCGGCTCCATTTTGACCACAATATCCTTATCGCGCGGGGAGACATCGACGATGGCATCGGCATAGCCCTTCTTGGTCAACACCACCTGTAAATTGATGGGCGGCAGGCTGATCTCACAGGGGGTTTTATCATTGCGCAGATATTGCTTATTGCTCTGGATAATCTTGGAAATCGTGGCCCCAATGTCATTGTTGCCCAGATCCGTTTTATCGGTGGCAAAAAAACGAACATTGCGGGTCAGGATGACCGAAATTGCTTCCGGGCCGCTCTTGCCCACGTTCAGGTTTATTCGCTGCGGATTGAAGCCGTCCTTTTTGAACAGCAACTCATGCTGACCGATATTCAGAGCAATGGTCGATGAGACATCGGTGCGTCCCGAAGGATTGGGAGAACCATCAATATAAAAAGTTACCCCGGGAGGAATCGAATTGACAGTAACAAATTTTCGAAATTTCCCATCCACCACATACTGCCGGCCATCCCGGTCGATGGCTTCAAAAGACCACAGCCGACGGTCTTCGATCTCTTCGATGCCTTCCTCAGTATTGAGCCGAAAACCGGATAGCTTTTGAAAGCCATCCAGCTCCAGATCGATGGCCAGCGGCACTCCAACCTCCCACTCGAAGCTGGTGGGTGTTTTATGAAGATATGGATTGTTGTTGATATAGACAACGGCGCCGGCAGGATCCGAGCTGACGGCGACTTTGGTTTTGAAACGGAACAGATATGGCTCATACCCCTTGCGAACTTGCTCGCCACTCACCTTGATGTCGCCTTTGCTGGGCACCTGAATGGATTTCACCAGTGGGGCATACCCGGGATAGGTCAACGTCAATTCATGAACTCCAGGCGCGATCCGCGGAATCGAAAGGGGTGTTTTGCCGGAAATTGGCTTATTATCTAACAGGACCACGGCGCCCGAGGGAGCGGTGGTGATTTTAATAGCTGGCGGAAAAAGGCGATTGTAAATGCCTGTGCCCAGGCTCGTAATTTGAAATGAGATATCGATAATTAAAAATAATAAGAGAAAACCAGCCAGCGAGATGCCGATAGTGTTCAAAATTTTTTTATGGCGACTGGTGGATAATCGGATAACATCGATAACTGTTTTTAGGTCGTCTTCGCCCTCGTCATCAGCCAGAGGTGATTTAACCATCATTGGCTTGGGGGGCCTGGTCTCAGTGCCCGGCATGGCCGCGGCGGATGATACCGGTGTCGGGGACGATCGCTCTGGGGTAGTTTTATTTACTAAATTCAGTTCCTCAGTCAGGGCTGCGGCCTGATCCTCGATTGATTCCGCCGTCACTGATTCCTCGGCAGTTAATGTCGGCACCTCTGGTGCACTGACTTCCTCAGTTTGGAATTGAGCATCGGCGATCACATCAGCCGCGGTTTCGGCATCTGACTGCGTTTCTTTCTCTGCTATCGCATCCGGCGGGGTATAATAATCCGCCATGGTGCGTACTTCAGTGTCTGGCGCTACGAAATTTTCGGTCTGCCCTGCGGTTGCTTGCGCCTCGTCCGCCGACAGCTCGGTTTCGATGGCTGCCGATTGACTGTCGAACGTTGGTTCAAAATCGGTGGCTGCTGACATTTCGGTGTCCGACCAGTCGGTCGCGATGGACTCATCGGGTCGGGTCAGGGAAAGGTCATCACTATCGTCAGCAGGTGGCGCGGCCTCTGACCGATCATCCACTGCGGAGGATGCTGAGGGGCTACCGGGCTCTTCAGGCTCCACCACCTCTTCCGACAGTTCCGAAGTGGTTGGCATATCCGGGGTTTCATGATAGTTGAACAGGGTTCTGAGAAAGTCGCTCAATTCTTCGGATAATTCAACCGAGTGGGCCGTTGTCATCAGGCATTCCACCAGATCGAGATAAACCCCATTAGCGCCGTGATACCGCTGCTCGGGGTCGCGCTGCGTCATTTTCAGCAAGATACGCTGAATTGTTTCGGGCACCCGGTGTTGTTCCAGTAATGTCGTATCCAACCGCGCCCGTTTGATCAATTCGACGGTTTGTTCAGGATCCGTCAATGGAAATAGCCGGCTGCCGGTGAGCATCTCATAGAAAAGGGTTCCCAGCGAGAACAGGTCGGTGCGACGATCGATGGCGCCGCCATTCAATTGCTCGGGCGCCATGTACGGCAATTTGCCAGATAGCACCAGTTCATTGGGGCGATTGTTTTGAAACCGAATCTTGGCCAGACCAAAATCGATCAATTTCACCTGTCCCGAAAAAGAAACCATGATATTGGATGGAGAAATATCCAGATGGACCAGCTTCAACGGTTTTTCGGTGATCAGATCGCGTTTATTATGGGCATACTCCAGCGCCTTGCAGATCTCTTTGATGATGAAAATGCTCAGTTCCTGCGGGATCAAAATCCCCTGACGTCGACACTGGCGCAATATCTTTCCCAGATCCAGGCCATTGATGTATTCCATGATGATAAAGAATTGGCCGTCATCGTCTCGAACCAGGTTATAAATATGAACGATATTATTGTGGCTGAGCTTGCCAGCGTTTTTTGCTTCCTCTAAAAACAGATCCACATATTTTGCCTCACGCAACAGGCTCGGTTCAATCGCTTTAATCGCCACCGGCTTATCGAATACGTGGTCATATCCATAATAGACGATTCCAAAACCCCCTTGCTTGATCTTTGAAACGATTTCATACTTATTTTGTATGAATCGACCTTGTGCCTGGCTCATATTTCATCCTTCTACTAAGGCTAAATCAAACCCACATCTGTTAATTTAAACAAAGCAATAGGAAAAATTTTCGTTTATGTCATTATTTAAAAAATATATACGCCGTCCATCGCAAATACTATGCCATATAGCCCTTTCGACATTTCAAATTGAAAGCCGTATTATATTCTAAAGTTATTCGTTTACCTTATTGTCATTGGCCAGTCGGTTCATGCTTCAACTTGAAACAATGTCGCATTGTTGGACAAATTTGGCTGTTAAGCCAATTCACGAGAAATTGATTATTCCATTGAAAATGAATGCGGTTAAATTGTATTACAACAAATGGGGCCAACTGACGAAGAGTGCGGACGAATAAGCGGAAAGCCAGAGGCATTGGCCAACCCGGCCATTAACAAAATAACCGCACTTGATGCTTTTCCAATCAATGGCGCATAATCGACCATGTTCGGGAACTGCCCGCTTGGTGTAGCCGCCGATTTCGTACCGCCGTAACAATCGAGAGCCGCTGGAGATTGCAGAAGGGCAAACATTCGGCATTAGCGGTGCTGGAGGTTCGATTTGAATCGAAAAATGGGTAGAGTAAACATCAAACAAAACGACCTCCTGCAGCTAAAATTATCTTCAGGAGGTCGTTTGAATATCGAAAATCAGGGCTGATTAGGAACAGCCGCTGGTGGAGCCGCACGATAGACATTTATAACATGATCCATTGCGGACCATGATGGCGCCACACTCGAAACATGGCGGCGCATCGGATTGCGTCTCGAAGATATGCTTTTCATAATCCTCCCGACTCTTGGTTTGCATTGGGTCGAAAGGAATCGCCAGGCCGTCATTTTCGACATGGGAGGGTTGCTGTTCCTGAGGCAAAAATTTCAACGCCAGCCAGCGGAAGATATAATCCAATACCGATTTGGCAATTGGAATCTGTTTATTGCCGGTAAAACCCGATGGTTCAAAACGAGTGTGGCTGAACTTGTCCACCAGTAACTTCAACGGCACCCCGAATTGCAGGCTAATCGACACTGCGGTAGCAAACGCATCCATCAAGCCAGAAACGATGGAACCCTCTTTGGCCATCACAATAAAGATCTCCCCCGGCGAACCATCCTCGTACATACCCACGGTGAGGTAGCCCTCATGGCCGGCAATGCTAAATTTATGAGTAATTGCCGGGCGTTCGTCTGGCAGTCGGCGACGATACGGTTTTGGCGGCTGGCTGTCTTTCTTTTTATCAGTATCCGGTGTATCTTTCGAAGTCGATAGCGGCTGCGTCCGTTTTGCGCCGTCGCGGTAGATGGCAATGGCTTTTAGCCCCAATTGCCAGGCCTGAAGGTAAACATCTCTAATGTCGGCCACGGTGGCTGACTGGGGCATATTCACGGTTTTGGAGATCGCCCCCGAGATAAAAGGCTGCACTGCAGCCATCATGCGGATGTGCCCCAGATAGTGGATGGAACGCTGGCCATTCCTGGGCTTGAAGGCGCAATCAAATATCGGCAAATGCTTGTCCAGCAGATGCGGCGCCCCTTCGATGGTATCGTGCTCATCAAGGTAGTGAATAATTTCGGTGCGCTGCGATTCGGAGTAGCCAAGTCGCTGCAAGGCCTCGGGAATGGTCGAATTGACGAGTTTCATGACGCCGCCGCCCACCAAATTTTTATATTTCAACAGCGCAATATCAGGCTCGATGCCGGTGGTATCGCAATCCATCATGAAGCCGATGGTTCCAGTTGGCGCGAGCACCGTCACCTGGGCATTGCGATAGCCATGTTTTTCCCCTGCGTCAAGCGCTTGCTGCCAGATATTTTTGGCCTGAGCAATCAAGCTGGCCGGCGGTCCGATGGCCTGGATTTTGTCAACGGAGTCGAGATGCTTTTTGATCACCGATAGCATGGGATCCCGGTTCTTTTTGAATTGTGGAAAAGCCCCCTTTTTGCTGGCAATCTCGGCGGAGGTTTCATAGGCTTTGCCTGTCATTATTGCAGTAATTGTTGCCGCATATGCTCGGCCCTCGGGGCTGTCGTACGGCAGACCGCTGGCCATCAATAGCGCGCCCAGGTTGGCATAGCCTAAGCCCAGCGTGCGAAATAGCTGGCTATTGCGGTCGATGGCTTTGGTCGGATAGGAGGCATTATGGACGAGAATATCCTGAGCAATGATCATAATACGAACCGCGTGGCAAAATGCCGGGACATCGAATTCACCGTTCTCCTTGCGGAATTTCATCAAATTCAATGATGCCAGATTGCACGCCGTATCATCGATGAACATGTATTCGCTGCAAGGATTGGACGCGTTGATCCGGGCACTGTTGGGACAGGTGTGCCAGGCATTGATGGTGGTATCGAATTGAAGACCCGGATCACCGCAGAGGTGGGTGGCCGCAGCAATTTGATCCATTATATCGCTGGCTGGCAGCGTGGCCAGGACTTCGCCGGTGGTGATAGCTCTGGTTTGCCAGGGTTTGTTTTCCAGCACTGCGCGCATAAACTCGTCGGTCACCCGCACGCTGTGATTGGCATTTTGAAAGAAGATGGAATTATAAGCCTCGCCATTAAAGGAACCATCGTAACCGGCGTCGATCAACACCCAGGCCTTTTTCTCTTCGTTCGCTTTGGCATTGATGAATTCAATAATATCAGGATGATCCACATTCAAAATCACCATTTTCGCGGCACGACGGGTTTTGCCGCCCGATTTGATCGCCCCTGCAAAACTATCATAGCCTTTCATAAATGATACCGGGCCGGATGACTCGCCGCCCGTGGACAACTTTTCTTTGGATGATCGCAGCGGCGAGAGATTGGTGCCCGTTCCGGAACCCCATTTAAAAAGCATACCCTCAGTTTTTGCCAGCTCTAAAATGGAATCCATGCTGTCCTGAACTGAATTGATAAAACAAGCCGACACCTGGGGCCTGGGCTCGATGCCGCAATTGAACCACACCGGGCTATTGAATGCAGCTTTCTGATTTACCAGTAGATGCACTAACTCCCGATAAAAAATATCTGCCGCATCTGAGCTCGAAAAATAGCCATCTTTTTCTCCCCAATCGCGAATGGTCTGGGCCACGCGATTGATCAGTTGCTTGACGCTGAATTCGCGCTGAGAAGTGCCTAACTTACCATGGAAATATTTAGAGGCAACCACATTGACTGCGCTCTGACTCCACGATTCAGGAAATTCCACCTCCTGCTGCTGGAATACAATTTCGCCCTTTTCGCTTTTGATCAAAGCCGTGCGCCGCTGCCAATTGAGTTTTTCAAAAGGATGCACATTATCGGGCGTAAAAATTGGCTCGATAGTCAAGCCGCTCATCTTGCCATTACCGTCTGGCGCATCTGTTTGATTTAAATCCCCGGTTGATGATAATTCAATGTCATCAAATTGGAGGGAGTTGTTGTGTAGAAGTTCTCTGTGAGGCATATCATGTCCTCCCGTTTAGGTTGATGAAAGTTCAAAGCTGAGATTAATTTTGGGAACTACAATATATAACTTTTTGGGAAAAAGTCAAGAGAAAATTATACTATATTTTGTAGTATTATCTAAAATGAGCTACTATTAATAGTATGTCCGCTGGTCTAACCTTAAAATTAGACTTGATGACTTGGCAACAGCAGATACCAGGTGACCTCACAATTGAACCTTGACTCTCAACCTAAATTTGATTATCTTCTTGATGGTATTAAATGGTATTTGTGTCGAATTAAAAATGCAGGTAGTTAATCGGCATTCCCAACGAGTTTCATTTAGCGAATGTATAAAATGGAATCTGAAATTCTAACATGAAAATTATTATTAAAAGTTGTCCCACGAAACACACCGAATTGAACTAAAAGTGCTTTTTATGATTTGAATTTCGTGTCATTCCCTGTTTTTCGTGGCAAAGGGCTTTCGATTTTAGTTGACCAGGTTCAGCTTAGAAAATTAGGTGGAATAAAATCAATTCTCGCTGGTATTATTATGTGTGACGATGAGCGAAGAACGACCAAATAAATCCGACGATGAAGATCTCCATTGGATTCAGCAGGCAAAAAAGGGTAACCTGCGCGCGTTTGATTGCCTGGTGGTAAAATATCAGCAACGGCTGTATCGTGTCGTTCGAAAGATTGTATTGCGACATGAAGATGCCAATGATATTATTCAGGACACATTCGTGAAAGCGTTCCAGCATCTCGATCGGTTCGATGAACAATTTCCATTCTATCCCTGGCTGCAACGCATCGCCATGAATACGGCCCTAAATCATCGAGCAAAATTCAAACGAATCCGAGCACGAGTTACCTCGTTGAATGCCCAACCCGCAATTGATGCGCTGTCTGATCCCGCGGAAATGGCTCGCGATGCCGAGCAAGCTGAACAGCGCGAACAGATCGTAGCCGCACTGGCACAATTGCCGATGGAGCAGCGAATGGTATTCGTCCTGCGAACTTCGGAAGAATTGAGCTATCAGGAGATCAGCAGCCAGCTCGACATCTCAATGGGAACCGTGATGTCAAGGCTCTCACGCGCGCGAGCGAAGTTAAAAAAACTTTTGCGAGGCTATTTTACTAACACTAATAAAGAGGCTTGAAAATATGAGCTGTGAAGATATCAAGAATAAACTCGGACAATATCTCGATGGGGAGCTTGTAGCTCAAGAGCGGCTGGCAGTAAACCAGCATCTGGCTAACTGCCCAAATTGCCGCCGCGAATTAGGTGAACTGAAAGCCATTCAGTCTATCGGTCAGATGCCATTATTTATTGAGCCGGGGGATTCCTATTGGCAACAATTGCGCGAAAGCATAGGTCAGCAAATTGAGTCGCACCAGAAAACAGCCGCTCACCGTCGCGAACAGTGGTCGAAAATGATCAACTGGCTGGTGCCGAGAAAATTGAGCTATCGTTTGATCGGATTGACCGCTACCGCAGTGGTGGCCTTTTTCGTCATTCGCTTTGCGCTTCAGCGAAATGAGAGCCCGCAAATGTCGCTGCCACCATATACAAAAGCCATCAGCCAGCCGGCAGCCGATAGTTCAGCTCACATCCTCCTGCCCCCGGCCGGTGGGCTTCAAGCCCAACGATCCACAGAAGCGGCTCATCTCCCCAAAACGACCGGCTCCTCACTTGATAGTATCGATGAATCAATCCAATTGAGCGCGACTGAAGCTCAATCCCGGGATCTGCATGAGCCACTTCAGTCGAATATAACCAAAAATAAACAGGTACCTAACGGAAACCTGCCGCTTTTGGACACCGAATTCACGGAAATGCAAAGCCAGTCAGCTTTAGCAAATGAGACGCGCCTCCGTTCCCGGCCAACCGGTCTTCCACAATATCAAATGGTCGAGCGCGCGCCATCGGGAGCCATGAAAGCCATGACTGTTTCCAAGCCGTTGCCAGCGAAACAAAATCAGCCAGAAGCCGCTCTATACAATTGGTTTGTCTCCAGAGAGGAGCAATTGGAGACAACCGTCTCCAGGATTGAGCTCTGGAAGCAGTATTCACACCTCGATACCAATGCGGTTTATCAGCAAAAGGCAATGTATCATTTGGCGCAACTCTATTATGAGTTCGCCCAACAGCAGCGTGATCAAGAAAATATCCTGGAGGCATTGCATTTCTATCGCGAAAATGCTTCGCTGCTCCGTTCTGCCCCGGAATCGACCCTATTTCGAAACAACTTCATGGAACTTGAGCACATGTTAAAAAAGACCCTCAAAAAGTAAAAAATCCAGGAATATTTTTCCTTTCAAACGGTATGTAGGTTAGAACATTGTCGCTCCCAACGCAAATCGGGCCGTTGCACATGATTGTTGGCCCGCAGTTAACGGGAACCCTGATTCAGGCAAATTGATTTCCCTGAAATTCAAATTAGCATAGCGGTCGGAAGGCAACAGCATCGACCCAAAGTACCCGTTGACGCGACCAAAACTAAACATCCGCTGCAATCACCAGGTCGATTCGATTTGAATCGTCTTACTGGAATGTGTAGCGTATTCTTAGAGAATTTTACAGCGAAATAGCTGACAAGTTCGCTGCTGTCCAAAATATTCAAGTTGGTAAATTTGTTCCTTGTAAAATAGCCAGTTGAGAGGAAATCTATTGGTTTTCAAAATGAGGTTCTATTTCCATCTGATGGTTTGGTGTTTTTTTAGGAAAATCTGAAACGAGAAGCGCTTTTTGGGTCAGAAGTGTTTTTCAATGAGGTAATAAGATTCTGTTATCACGGATTTTTGTGTGCTACCTAAATTTCTAAAATGAACCCTGACGATGGAAAAGATAACTCTTTGCCCACTAAATACACGGAATTCAAAAATAAGAAGTGCTTTCAGTGCTTTTTCGCGTGCTTCCGTGAGGCAATTATTGATAATATTTGCCATGTTAGAATTTCAATGCTTACTAAGATTTTAATTAGCCGGATAAACGAAACAAATTCAGAATACCTTATCGACCCCGGCAGCCAACCGAATCCATTAGCGATTTAGCCTTATTAGCTGATGGTTGTATTTTGCTGTCTAAAATGCTAAACGAAAAATGCTATTTTGCACACGAGTGTGGCAGGTTTTCTTTTTAATGTTAGCTTATCGGTTTAGCTCGATGCAAATGGCCCATTGGTGGATCGGGCAATTAGCGGTCATCAATATTAACTTTTAACTGCAAAAGGAATGTTATGGACATGTTAATCAAGCTGATTCGAGTGGGCGTCTTCATTGTTTACGGAGCCCTTGGGATGGCTGAGAGTGTTCTGGCGCAGGGGTTCATTATTCCGCGGCCCATGCCGCAGGCAATGGCCCTACCCCAATTGACCTCCCATAGCGTCGATGTGAAAATTGTCGACCAGGTATCCCGGGTAATTGTGGATCAGGTCTTTTATAATGATTCCCAACAACCGATTGAAGGGACCTACTATTTTCCATTGCCCCAAGCGGCCAGCGTGTCCAATTTCAAGATGATGGTCGATGGCAAAGTTATGGGCGGTGAACTGTTGGACAAAGAGAAAGCCCGGCAAATTTACGAAGATATCGTTCGCCGCAACATCGACCCGGCACTGCTGGAATATGCTGATCATAATTTGTTCTGTGCAAAAATTTTTCCGATCCCGCCGCAAAAAGAGCGCCGAATTATGCTGGAGTACTCACTATTGCTCAAGCAGGACCACGAACTGGTTCAATTTACCTATCCGTTGCATGGCAAAGTGGCCGGGGAGCGGGTTCTTCCTCAGCCACTGCCACCGCAACGTTTTCCTCGCTATTATCCAGAGCCACCATATTTGATCCCATTGCAGGAAGGGGAGAACGAGACCTTGACGCCGGACAAAATTGCTCCTGGACGGCGGACAGATGTCTCGCAGGTGATCATTATCGATCTGCAGTCCAGAATTCCGATAAAAAATATCTACTCCCCCAGTCACCAGATCGATTTCTCCCGCATTGATGATCACCATGCCCGGATCAGCTATGAAGGCAAGCCGAAGGAGGCGGAGGATAATTTTGTCCTGTACTACTCGCTGTCGCAGAAAGATGTTGGCCTGAGCTTATTGACCTATCGCTCCAGCGACAAGGAAAATGGATTTTTTATGTTATTGCTTTCTCCCAAAACTGACGTCGCGACCGACGAGGTGATCTACAAGGACCTGGTCTTTATCCTGGATGTTTCGGGCAGCATGGAAGGCGAGAAGATCGACCAGGCCAAAAGCGCCCTTGCTTACTGTATCAATCATCTGGATCGGAATGATCGGTTCAATTTGATTGCCTTCAGCACCGAAATCAGACCATTCCAGAAGACCCTGGTGCACGCGGCTAACTATCGCTCCGCTGCTATGAAGTATATCGAAGGTCTCGAAGCCAGAGGGGGGACGAATATCAACGAGGCGCTAATAGAGTCGCTGGCGCTGAAATCCGACCGTGAACGTCCTCTGAGTTTTGTTTTTATTACCGACGGATTGCCGACCGTGGGCGAAACCGACATCGGCAAGATCATCAGCCAGGTATCCGAGAAGAATCAGCACCAGATCAAAATTTTCACCTTTGGGGTGGGCTATGATGTCAACACCGTTCTCCTGGACAAGATTGCCGTTTCCAGCCAGGCGGCTTCCGATTACATCGAACCGAATGAAAATATCGAGCAGAAGATCGCTTCGTTCTATGACAAAATCAGCCATCCCGTATTGACCAACCTATCGCTGGACTTTGACGGGATTGAGGTGGAGGATGTATTTCCCGGAAAATTGCCCGATCTCTTCAAGGGTTCGCAATTGACAATTCTGGGACGCTATAAGAATGAGAAGCAAGCCAATCTGAAATTGATCGGTAAGGTGAAGGGCCAGGAGCGATGTTTCAGTTATGATGCTGATTTTGCGTTGGCCGGTGCGGGCAGCGACTTCTTGCCGCACCTCTGGGCCACAAGAAAGATCGGCTACCTGATGGACGAAATTCGGCTGCACGGCGAAAACAAAGAGCTGAGAGATGAAATCGTGGCATTGAGCCGAAAGTACGGCGTGATGTCACCCTATACCTCGTTTTTAGTTCAGGAGCAATTGCCTCTGGCGCAAAACAGCGCTCGGCGTCCCAATGGCTCTGCATGGCCCACCACGCATGGGACGAACCATGATGCCACGTACAACCAATTTCGAACGGAGTTCATCGCTTCTGGTACGCCCTCTCTGACGCCGCAGGTCCTGGATGTCAAATTGAGCAAGGCTGCGCGTGCAATGAAAGAACGCGAAACGGCTGCCCCCGATCCCTCTGATAAGATGAAACGCATTGGCGCTCACACTTTTTATCTGAGCAACGGCTTCTGGATCGACAGCGAATATAAAAATGAAAAGACCATCGATATCAAATACGGCAGCCAGGCCTATCTGGATCTGATCCTGAAACATCTCGAAGCCGCCAAGTTTGCGGCGTTGGGTGAGAAAGTGATTTTTCGGGTGAAGGGTAAATATGTGAGGATCAGTGAGAGGGGGAAGGAAAGATTTGAGGTGGGGGAATTAGGGCAAATTATTTAGATAATATTTCGTTGATCTTTTAATCGAATAATGATAAAATGAAGTCTGCCTCTGTAAGGCACACTATCTCAATTTATGAGTTTTGGATTGTGGTTCCGTTGCACCAATCCGCCAAAAGAATAAATCATAACATAATTCACTCAGTCGCTCCCTCGTTGTCCCCATCGCCGTCAGTTGCCGCCGCCCAGCGTAGCAATGATTCCTCCGAATTCGCTCGGGCGTGGACCCTGCTGGCGGAAATGATCCTCCATCAGTGACCCAACAAAAATGAAGTCGGAGTATTTCTTTTCACTGCGCTCATTTGTATTTGACAAAAATATTGCTTGCATTTCAAGAAATTATGTATTATAATTTCAGCAAAAAGAGATTGATTTTTTCGCAAAAGCAACTCACACCATTGAACAGTGCTGTGGATCAACGAAGCGATGCGCATCCCTCTCCTCTGCTGCCTGGACTGAAACGAAGCTTAAATTTGTTCGATCTGACGATGATTGCTACTGGTTCGGTCATCGGCTCAGGCATTTTTCTAACGCCATCCCTCATTGCTCGTGCAGTACCATCACCCTTCTGGATGCTGCTGATCTGGATCGTGGGGGGAGTGATGGCACTGGCAGGTGCTCTGACTTTCGCTGAGCTTGGCGCAATGATGCCGCAAGCGGGAGGTGTTTATGTCTACCTTTCGGAAACCTATGGCAAACTGATCGGCTTCCTCTACGGCTGGATTTACTTTTTGGTGACCAATACCGGAGGCATTGCAGCACTGGCAATTGCCTTTGCCACCTATTTAGGCTATTTTATCGATCTATCCCCAATGGGGGTGAAAGTCGTGGCCATCACCGGGATCGCGTTCCTGACCATTCTCAACGTGCGTGGAGTGAAAGCCGGCGCCATATTTTCCGATCTGTTTACGATGTTGAAATTAATCGGCATTGGTGGCCTTATCGTGGTCGGGCTGGGCTGGAAAAGCAACACGGGGATAAATGGTTCAGGATTCGGTCCAAGTGCTCCCACCTTTGGGATTTCCGCTCTGGCCGTGGCCATGGTCGGCGTGATCTGGTCGTGCGGCGGCTGGCAGCATGCAAGTTTCACCGCTGGTGAGGCCAGGCAGCCGCAGCGAGATGTGCCACGGAGTATGATTCTGGGGGCGATTATTGTGATCGTGATCTATTTGCTGACCAATGTCGCCTATCTGCTATTGTTGACTCCAGCCCAAATGGCGGATGCCCCGCGCGTGGCGTCGGCTGCCATGGAAACGGTACTCGGCCCGACCGGTGGTAGCCTCATTGCGCTGGTTATTTTCATTTCTACCTTTGGCACGGCCGGCATTTATACCATGACCGCCCCGCGCATCTATTTCGCTATGGCGCGGGATAAAATATTTTTTCAGAAAGTGGCGGAAATACACCTTCGCTATCGGACGCCAGCCGTGGCCATTGGGCTACAATCGCTCTGGGCTATGGTGCTGATCTTGTTCTGGGGCACTTTTGAAAACCTGATCTCCTATGTCGTTTTTACGGATGCCATTTTCTTTGCTTTGACGGCATTGGCGGTGTTCGTCCTGAGGCAACGTCGCCCCAACGCAGCGCGACCGTATCGCACGTTTGGCTATCCGGTGACGCCGATCCTCTTCATTGCTCTGGAGCTGTGGTTTGTCGTTAATATTATTTTTGAAAAGCCGGCGCAATCACTGGCCGGGCTTGGATTTTTATTCGTGGGCATACCGATTTACTATTTGTGGAGTCGCAAGCAATCACCAGCGTAGGAAGTATCAAAATGGGCATCAGCATCCACTTCCGGGGTTCGATCAATAACCTCGCCGATATCGATCAATTCCAGGTGGAATTGGTAAAAATCTGTGAAGTTATGAACTGGGAATATCACCTGGTCAACGAAGATCAAACTCAACCCTTTTCGGCGAAATTGGTTCATTCAGACTTGGGGGCCAAAATCGAAGGTCACATTCCATTGCGTGGCATTATTATTGATATGGATCCGCAGAACGAATCTCTGCGATTGCTATTTACGCCGGAGGGCAAATTATCCGATTTCATGCTGGAGATCCTCAAGCATGATGGCACACTGGATAAAAACTTTGATTGGCTTTCCGTGAAGACTCAGTTTGGCGCGGTGTCGTCCCATGTGGCTCTGGTAAAATTGTTGCGCTACCTTCAACAGACCTACCTGCCAGACCTGGAAGTCAAGGACGAAGGGGAATATTGGGAAAGTGGAGATGTCGAAAAATTGATGGGCCATCGCGGGTTTCTAACCGGAAAGATTATGCAATTGGAACGCGCATTGGCGAATGTTCAATTCGATCACGAGCCGACCACCGAAGAGGTGTTGCAGAAGTTAGAGGAGATCATTGAAAAAATGATGGGCAATCGTAAACCATGAACCATCGCCATTTCCGCTGGCATGTGCATGGATGATCGAAGGGTAGAATAAGTTCGGGCGATTAAAAATAAGCGCCAAATTCAGGCTGGTTTTTAATTCAGGCAAGCAGCAAAAATGAGCATTCAATTTTGGTTTATTTAGCAGTAGCCGGGAGGAGTTATGAACCACAGTGACCAATTACGCCAGATGCGCCAGGACGCTCTGGCCATTTTTCAGGCGTCGCTACGGGCAGTTGATCCAATTGCAGCCGTAAAGCGCTACCTAATGTTGAAGAATGATACCCTTATCGTTGAAGGAAAATCGTTTCCGTTAACCAAATATCAGGGCATCTTTCTCGTGGGCTTTGGCAAAGCCGGTGCCTCCATGGCCCGCGGGGTGGAAGAAGTGCTGGGCGAATGGCTCGAGGCGGGGATCATCAACGTCAAGTATGGTCATGTGCAAAGGCTGTCGTCAAAAATAAAAATTAACGAAGCGGGTCATCCGGTGCCCGATGCTGCGGGGATGGCCGGTGCCCGAGAGATCGTTCAGTTTTTGGAAGCACGCCGCGCGGATGAGCTGGTTATCTGTGTTATCTCCGGAGGCGGCTCGGCTATTTTTCCGTTGCCGCAGGAGGGCATCACGCTGGAAGAGAAGCAGGAAATGACCCGGCAGCTTTTGGCCTGCGGCGCCGACATCAAAGAGATCAATGCCATTCGCAAGCACATCTCGCGGGTGAAAGGCGGACAGTTGGCAAGAATCGCGCAGCCGGCCACGATGATCACCCTGATCCTGTCGGATGTCATCGGTGATCCATTGGACAGCATTGCTTCGGGACCAACTGCGGCAGATAGCACCACGTTTCAGGATTGTGTGAATATTTTGACCAAATATCAGCTTTGGGGAAAAATTCCGCGGTCGATCGAACAACACCTCCAGGCGGGAGCTGAGGGAAAAATTCCTGACACGCCAAAAGCAGGCGATCCCGCGTTTGCCAGTACGCACAATGTGATCGTGGGCAGCAATTGGCAAGCAGTGCAGGCAGCAAAACAAGCCGCTGAAGCACTGGGCTACCGAACGCTGATTCTCTCCACATTTATCGAGGGTGAGACCCGGGATGTTGCGCGGGTACATGCCGCTATTGCCAAAGAAGTTCGCAAAACCGGCCACCCCATTGCCGCGCCGGCGTGCATTCTTTCGGGCGGTGAAACAACTGTCACTATTCGAGGAACGGGACTGGGGGGCAGAAATCAGGAATTTGTGCTGGCGGCCGCAATGGATTTGCGGGATATGGATAATGTGGTCGTATTGAGCGCTGGCACCGATGGTACCGATGGTCCTACTGATGCGGCGGGCGCTCTGGCGGATGGCGGGACGATTGGCCGCGCTCAACAGCAATCCCTAAAAGCCGCCGACTACCTGAGAAACAACGATTCGTATCACTTTTTCGAGCCGCTGGGAGATCTCATTAAGACCGGCCCCACGAATACTAATGTCATGGATTTGCGAGTTATGTTGATAAAATAATCGTTCTATTTCATTACCAATTTGATCTTGCATTTTCTTGCAAGATATTTTAACTGATCAGAATTGATATATGAGTCGACTCTAATAAGACTCCAACCGCGAATTGGGCCAATTTAGGCGAATTATCTTTATTCGAGTTGCAATTTGTGCATCCACCACCAGTTGGCAAATAGCAGAATTAGCGATTTGTAAAGGGCACCCATTATTTGTTTTTTGAAAATTGCAGCGTGCATACGGCGCTGGGGTTAGTGTTAAAAAAAATCTGGGCTACTGCGCGCAAGGTGACGGTCGGTTAATTGACAATTTTCATGCCTGACACTATCCTGTTCGTGCTGCCGGAGATCTCCCGGGCCGGTTTGGTTGGTCGAGGCCTGGCTGCTGCAGATCGCCAGCTTCCTGGAGCGCTGGCATTCGCTTCAATATGGGCCTGCCTGAATTGAGCTGGCTTGACTTTTGAGGCTGCGCTTTCGACGTTGGGCTTCGAAATCAAAAATATTTCTTAACACCGGCCCATGGTCATTCAAATGGTGGTGCCACGACTCCACTGAATTTCGGTCCTGCGGCAGGAGTTAATGCCGTCGAAAAAGGTCAATCGACGGACAGGGTTCTGTTGGTGATCAGTCTGCTTATTTTCAGTGGCGCATCGCCGGGTTCGTTTGCAATAGGGCATGGGATGGGCGCGTTTTCAAGACCGAATAGCGGCTACTTCTGCGCACCATTGCATTCTCGATGAAACAATATCTCATGCTTTTTCCATCTGTTGCTATTCGGTGATTGTCGTCAAGGGGGCTGCTATGTTGCTGGTGACGGTGGAAAAAGGGTGCCCCTTCCAACTGCTAATGCAAGGGCTTTTTCCGGAGCGTCAGTTCGAGATGGTGCTGGGAACTGTGGGGCTTTCGACAGGTATAACTTCTGGCTTTTTCAGGCTAGGGATGCAAATTGTGATCATGGACGGATCGATTGGTTCGTTGGGACACTGATGATTGTGCGGTCGATTGCCAAAAATGAGTAGGTAAATCTGGGAGATGACCCGGCCGAAATTTTGGTCGATTCGGCAGCGATTTCGAGGATCAAGCCCTCCGGCGTGCTGGTACTTAGCTATTTGAAAACGTTGGGGAGCAGCGAATTTATCGCCAAAGCAATGAACCGAGTTCGTGCCACAATGTTGGTTTGGATGGGGCGACCGCAGTGATATTCCCATGGCAAGTAGGGGGCTTGCGACGGGCCAGCAGGCAGGAAGTCATGGATTTGCCGGATCGAATTCCCCCAGGATTGGGAATCGTGGTTCTGGAATTTGCTGCTGTCAGCTCGTTCGTATGCTCAACACCGCGATAACCGGAGCTGCAGAATTGGTACGGCAGTCAGTTTCTGGTTCGCAACGAGTTGGTGCCGGATAATCTTGCTAATATGCCGACTCCAGGGCATCGCGTGAACGGATGCGATATTTCGGTCGGAAATGGTTGCGGCAAACAATTGGGACAATTATTTAAAGAAAATTAATCGGATGGCGGCTGCCGTTGTGGCATCCGCACTGTTACTTTGCACCCGGACGATAGTTGATATCCGAATCAAAAATGGAGATTTCTATGAATGAGGGCAACCTGGTCAAATTGAAAGATTTTGATGAAACCCAGGAAATTTATATTCCGGATACTTTGCCAATTCTGCCCTTGCGCGACTTTGTGGTCTTTCCCTATATGGTAACACCTTTGATCATTGCCCGGCCGAAATCGATGCGCCTCATTGATGATGTCTTGATGCGGGATAAGCTGATCGGGCTGGTGGCCCAGAAGCAACCCGAGGTAGAAAATCCGGAGGTGGAACATCTGTTTCGCTACGGCACTGCGGCGTATATTCTGAAGATGTTGCGTTTTCCTGATGGGAGCATTCGAATTTTGGTGCAGGGTTTGTCACGGATCAAGATCGTCAAATTCATTCAGCGCGAGCCGTATTTTGTTTCGCGTGTCAAACGGCTGAATGATGTGCTGCAAATGGATCTGGAAATTGAAGCCCTGGCCAGAAATATTGCCAATCAGTTCCAGCGAATTAGCATGCTGGTGCCCACCCTGCCTGATGAATTGCAGATTGCGGTGATGAATATGGATGACCCGGGTCGGCTGACCGATTTGCTGGCCTCGAATCTCAATTTATCGCTATTCGAAAAAGAAACCATCCTCGAATCGCTGAATGTCAAAGAGCGGATGGAGAAACTGACGGTTTTTTTGAATCGCGAAGTGGAAGTGCTGGAGATGGGGTCCAAGATTCAGACTCAGGTGCAATCGGAAATGGGGAAGAATCAGCGCGATTTTTATTTGCGTGAACAATTAAAAGCGATTCAAAAAGAATTGGGCGAGACGGATGAACGTACCGCGGAGATCAATGAATTACGGAATAAAATTGCTGAGGCGAAAATGTCCGAGGTAGCCGAGGAAGAGGCGTTGCATGAGCTGGATCGTCTGGCCAAAATGCCGCCGGGAGCAGCGGAATACACGGTCTCTCGCACCTACATCGACTGGCTGGTGAATTTGCCCTGGTCAAAATCCACTCCCGACAACCTCGACATCAATTCGGCTGAAAAGATTTTGAACGAGGATCACTATGATCTTGAAAAGGTTAAGGAACGAATTCTCGAATATCTGGCGGTTCGCAAATTGAAGACGGATATGAAGGGGCCAATCCTTTGCTTTGTTGGGCCTCCGGGGGTTGGCAAGACGTCGCTGGGGCGATCGATTGCGCGGTCGCTAGGGCGAAAATTTATTCGCATCTCCCTGGGCGGCGTGCGCGATGAGGCTGAAATTCGCGGCCACCGCCGCACCTATATCGGCGCACTGCCAGGACGAATCATTCAAGGCATCAAGAATGTCGGCTCCAATAATCCGGTTTTTATGCTGGACGAGATCGATAAAATCGGTCAGGATTTCCGGGGGGATCCATCCTCGGCCTTGCTGGAGGTGCTCGATCCTGAGCAAAATTATTCCTTTTCCGATCATTATCTCGATGTGCCGTTTGATCTATCCCGGGTGCTATTCATTACCACGGCCAACTATCTTGATCCCATCCCGTCGGCGCTGCGTGACCGGATGGAGGTGATCGAACTGCCGGGCTACACGCTGGAGGAAAAGCTGAACATCAGCTTTGAATATCTGATCCCCAAGCAACTGGCGGAACATGGCTTGCAAAATAGCCAGGTGCTATTCCACAAAAGCGCGATTAAACACATCATTGCTGAATATACGCGCGAGGCCGGATTGCGGAATCTGGAACGCGAGATCGCGAAGATCTGTCGCAAAGTGGCGCGACGGGTAGCTTCGGGCAGCCAGGAAAAAACGGTGGTCACGCGTCACAATGTGGCGGAATTTTTGGGGCCAGAAAAATTCTATTCAGAAATTGCGGAACGCATCACGGAACCGGGCATTGCCACAGGCCTAGCCTGGACGCCTTATGGCGGGGATATTCTATTTATTGAATGCAGCTTGATGAAAGGCCAGAAGGGGCTCATGCTTACCGGCCAATTGGGCGACGTGATGAAGGAATCGGCGCAGGCTGCGCTGACCTACGTTCGCTCTCGGGCGGATAAGTTAAAAATCGATCGCAAGAAAATCGAAAATGGCGACATCCATATCCACGTTCCTGCCGGTGCTATTCCCAAAGATGGCCCGTCGGCGGGAATTACCATGGTGATTGCCTTAATCTCTTTGCTGAAAAATGTCAAAGTAAAGAACAATATTGCTCTCACCGGCGAGATAACCCTGCGCGGCAAAGTATTGCCGGTAGGCGGAATCAAAGAAAAACTACTGGCAGCCCGGCGTGCCGGGATCAAAGCCGTCATTCTGCCGGCGAAAAATGAGAATGACCTGGTGGAGTTGCCAACCGAGGTGAAAAAGTCCATTCAAATTCATCTCATCCACACGATCGATGATGCCGTGAAAATACTATTTCCGTAATCATCCGAAATTTGACCAGCACGGTGTTCCCAAGAGAATCCATCTCGGGGAATGAGACCATTGGCAATGGCGAGATGATGGTTTCTTCTCGCGAGCCAGGCGCTGTCTTTGAGTGGATTGAAAATAGCAAATTTTTTATTGACTTCAATGATAAAATTTCTTATATTGTGCACCGCTTAAAAAAATGAGGGTGTAGCTCAGTCCGGTAGAGCAACGGCCTTTTAAGCCGTGGGCCCAGGGTTCGATTCCCTGCACCCTCACTACATGATGGAGAACAAGCAATTGTTCTTTTATTTTTTCGGCAAAAGGGCTAATCTATTTTCAAAATTGCAATGACTGAGCGCCCATAGCTCAACTGGCAGAGCAACTGACTCTTAATCAGTAGGTTCGGGGTTCGATTCCCTGTGGGCGCACCAAAAAAATGTCCATTGGCTCGTCAATGGACTTTTTTTTGGTCATCGTGCTGGCTGAATGTCAGGCCGATGCTGGGAGAAATGGCGTATGCATGGTCGGATGATAACTGGTGCGTCTAACGATTGGGCACAGGCAGCTCGTTTCCCATGGCTGAAAATGGCTATGGTCGATAATATTTTGAGGCTGATAGAATTTTTCTATCAGCCTTTTTATTGTAACCTAAATTTCTAACATGAACATGATGGTTGAAAATAATCGCACTTTGCCCACGGATCACACAGAAGGGCACGAAATTCAAAAGATAAAAACCGCTTTTCGTGTTTTTTCGTATGTTCCGTAGGGCAAAACTATTGACAGTCGTTTCTATTGTAAAATTTTGGGTGTAAAAAAATTGGAGAATGCATTTTTTGCTTGATCGTTAATTTAATTTTGCTATTTTTGATATGCAATTATGAGCGATAGCTGAGGAAACCAGTGGTGGTCAATTTGAATATCAGCAAATCCGCGATTGGAAGAAGATGGTGCAGTCATGCGTTTTGGTCGTCAGGGATCCAGGACACGAATTAATAATGCGCCAAAAGCAACTTGATTTTTCAACTCAATTTTTGATACCGACTTTTGCAGTATACCCAAATTTCTAAAATCAATCAGGATCACTGGCAATGGTAACTCTTTAGCCACCAAATACAGGGAATGACACCAACCTCGAATAATAAAAAAGGCTTTTGGTGCATTTTTGTGCGCTTCGCAGGGCAATTTTTGATATTAGTTAGGTTCACTGCTGTCCCAAACAATTTAAATTGGTAGATTTGTTCCTTGTGAAATTGGCCGTTGAGAGCACATTTTCCGTTCTTTAAAATGAGGTTGTTTTATCACCTGCCGCCAGTTGGCGGATTACATTTTACTGTCTAAAAAGCTAAACGGGAAATTCTATTTTGGACAGGAGTGATTTAGGTTAGAATTTCAACCGATAGTTTTGTTCATTATAGTCCGGGATCGGATTTCGTTGTTGACATCTGGGCGATCAGAATGCAATGCTGAGCTAATATGGTTAAGTCGATGGTGCATTCGACCGATGTCTGGCGTTTTATAAAATTGTTTCTCGTGGCGGGCTGATAAAACACTTACGAAGCGAAAGCTATCTTGATAGCAGAAGCCTTGCTGCGAGATTGGCGCTGCTGTTCGAGTCACAAATAGTTGCTCCCGCGGTGGCCGGCTTTGTCACCATGGCTTATCAGCAGAATGGCGTTACTAAAATTTTTGAAGTTATCTCACCTGACCGGGCGGTGACTGACCTTGATAAGCGCTTAAGGCTGAAGGATCATCAACCTTATAGCTTGATTGCAAAGCACTCGTGTCCCCTAAAAGATTTCTTGCTCAGCATTTTGAAGAAAGCAGTCAGTTGAATGTTGAATTTCATTTTGAAAAGCGAATACATTGGCGGTTAGCGGCCAATTTTGCCAGGAGCAGATTTACAAAGTTCAGTCATTTGGGCGAGCGGTGATTTTTGATACTCATTTTGGTAATGTTTTTTCGTTGTGTCCTGGTGGCCACAACAATATATTAGCCCAAAAGTAGCGGACATTTTGGCATAGCGACCATTGTACGCCCTGGGCGTCATCGGCGCTATCCACAGAAGTTTGGATTGATGCCTATTGCCAATAGCTGGGTTGGAAAAATTACTGCTGATAGAATACACTCAATAATTTTTAAAATCAACAGGAGGCAGAATGAAGATACACGAATATCAAGCCAAAGACATCTTGCGCAAGTTTCAGGTCCCGGTTCCCGATGGCAAGGTGGCCTTTACGGCGGCAGAAGCCAGAAAGATCGCCGAGGAGTTGGGCGGCGGGACGGTGGTAGTGAAAGCCCAAATTCATGCCGGCGGACGCGGCAAAGGTGGCGGCGTGAAGCTGGCCAAAAATCCAGCCGAAGCCGAGGCCATCGCGCAGAAGATGCTGGGTATGAAATTGGTGACGCACCAGACCGGCCCCGAGGGCAAACTGGTCCGGCGGGTGCTGGTGGAGCAGGGATTGTCCATTGCGCGAGAATTGTATGTGGGCATTGTACTGGATCGAGCCAGGTCGCAATTGGTGTTCATGGCCAGCACTGAGGGTGGCATGGAGATCGAAAAGGTAGCTGCGGAAGCACCCGAAAAGATCCTGAAAGAGTGGATCGATCCTGCGGCCGGTTTCATGCCATTTCAGGCGCGCAAGCTTGCGTTCGGATTGGGGTTGGTAGGCGAGCAATTCAAAAATGCAGTGAATTTCATGACTGCGCTGTATCGCGCGTATATTGCTGCCGATGCGTCGCTGGCCGAGATCAATCCGCTGATTGTGACTACAGATGGCCGGGTGCTGGCGCTGGATGCCAAGATCAATATCGATGACAATGCGCTGTTCCGCCATCAGGATCTCGTTGCGTTGCGGGATTTTGATGAGGAAGAACCGTTGGAGGTGGAAGCGTCGAAGTATGATTTGAACTATATCAAGCTGGATGGCAATGTGGGGTGTATGGTGAATGGTGCGGGGTTGGCCATGGCGACGATGGATTTGATCAAGCTGGCCGGGGGCAATCCGGCTAACTTTCTGGATGTTGGCGGCGGTGCCAGCGCCGAAACCGTTGAAAATGGGTTTCGCATTATTTTGAGCGATCCCAACGTGAAAGCGGTGTTGATCAATATTTTTGGGGGCATCGTACGCTGTGATCGCGTGGCCACTGGAGTGGTCGAGGCGGCCAAAAAAATTGGCGTTGGTGTGCCCATGATTGTGCGCCTGGCCGGGACGAATGCTGAAGCGGCGGCAGAGATTTTAAATCAATCGGGGCTGAAATTTTTGGTGGCCAATTCGTTCCAGGAAGCCGCACAGCGTGTGGTCGAAGCCCTGGCCAATTGAAGCAAGTTGCAAGTATGATGTAAGAATTGATGATCGCAGAAATGTGGCCGCTGGGGGTGCAGGGAAAACCGACTGCATCTGCGCCACGATCACTGATAAAGCGAATGGAGGATAACATTGAGTATTTTGGTTGATAAGAATACGCGTCTGGTGGTTCAGGGAATTACTGGAGGTGAGGGCACATTTCACACCCGCCAGATGATCGAATATGGCACGAATGTCGTTGCCGGCGTGACCCCGGGAAAAGGTGGTCAGAAATTCGATGATAAAATTCCGGTCTACAATACAGTTGCCGAAGCAGTGGCCAGGGAAGGTGCCAATACCGCAGTGATTTTTGTCCCGCCCGCTTTTGCGGCGGATGCGATTACGGAGTCCGCACAGGCCGGAATCCAACTGGTGGTATGTATTGCTGAAGGCATTCCAACGCTCGATATGGTGAAGGTCTTTGAATATCTCAAACATCGACCTACCCGGTTGGTCGGGCCCAATTGCCCGGGTGTTATTTCACCAGGTAAGGCCAAAGTGGGAATTATGCCCGGCTTCATCCATAAGGAGGGTGCGGTTGGTGTCGTGTCGCGCTCTGGCACGTTGACGTATGAAGCCGTGCATCAACTGACGATCCGCGGAATTGGTCAAACCACCTGTATCGGAATTGGGGGCGATCCGGTCATCGGCACCAATTTCGTCGATGCATTGGGGCTGTTCGAGCAGGATCCTGAAACGAAGGCGGTGGTGATGATCGGTGAAATCGGTGGTACTGCTGAAGAAGAAGCTGCCAAATTTATTCAAGAGAATATGACCAAGCCGGTGGTCAGTTTCATTGCCGGCCGCACGGCACCGCCGGGACGAAGAATGGGACATGCCGGTGCGATCATTGCAGGCGGAAAGGGAACCGCGGCTGAAAAAATGGCAGCGCTAACCGCAGCCGGGGTGCATGTCTGTGATAGTCCGGCGGAAATCGGCGCGATGGTGGCCAAAGTGCTCCGATAACTTGTTCCGGCAGCAACGACCTGTTCCGAATTAGACTTCCAGCCGAACCGCGGGCTGGAAGTCTATGGGGCATGCTTCGATGTCCGCTGGCGGTTACGCCCGGCACACGGTTTCGAAAATTCGGACAAAATTTTGATAGCAAATCTTTTCGATGGCCGGAAGGGGATAGTCAGTTGCGCCGAGTTTTTGGCGCAATAGCTGAAAGCCGAGGCAGTTGGCAAGGCCTTCGGGGGTGGCCGGAACGCCATCGAAATCCGAACCAAAACCAACATGATCAGCACCCACCAGTTGGATGATGTGATCGACATGGTCGATAATGCGATCGGCTACGACCTGCCTGTCGGCCATCATCTGTTGAAATTGCTGGCTATATCGGTGCATGCCGTTGGCTAAGGCAATGGGGTCATTGCCGGCCTGCTCTTCCATGGCATCGAATGAAGCAAACAGGTCGCCGCCGCGTGCTACCATCAACTGGTGATAGCCAAAATCCAGAAATCCCGGAAAAAAATTGATCCCCACCATTCCGCCGCTTGCAGCCAGGGATTGAATCTGATCGTCGGTCAAGTTTCTGGGGATGGGACAGAGCGCTGCGGCGCAGGAGTGGGATGCTATAATGGGATTTTGGCTCAGGGATAGCACTCGGGAAACCGTGAGCGGATGGGCATGGGAGATATCGATGATCATGCCCAGGGCGTCCATTTCGTGAATCACTTTCTCTCCAAAGGAAGTAAGGCCCTGGAATGCCGGCCGATTATCGGTGGAAGAAATGGCCCAATTGCTGCTATGAGAATGAATAATGGTCATGCAACGCACGCCAAGATCGTAAAGCTGGTGGAGTTTCGCCAGGTCATTTTCGATGGCTTCGCCATTTTCGACCGCAAGGATGGCGGCAATTTTTCCGGCGGCCAGCGTCGCTCGAAGCTGCTGACGGTTCGTGCAGACGGCGATAGACTCCGGGTAGCGCTGGAGTTCGTTTTTCAGCGCGGCGATCATGTTGAGCGCGTGCTGGAAGCGCAGGTTGGGCGGAATCGTCGAAGAAACAAAGCAGGCGAAAATTTGGATGCCAACGTTGGCCTGCTGCAGGCCGGGAAGATTGACCTGGGGAATCTGGCTATTCAAACTGTTGCCGGCTAAAATCTCTGCGGCTGTGTCGCAATGAAGGTCACAAATGAGTGGATCAGCAGTATTGATTGCGGGCATAAGCATCTCCTGAATGAATGGCAATTATCAATCATTGGCGGAATCGAGAAACAGGATGCCTCGTCCTGGCTCCAGGCCGGGCTGCCGGGATTGGCAGCTATAGAACGAAATGCTGCGGCCGGAGATGATAAAACCAGCAATCGAGTTGATCCTGTTCACCGTGACCGATGTTGGAGCAGTGTAACTATTCATGTGCTTAGTAACGGCATTAAAATAGCCAATTCTTTGGCCAATGTCAAGCTATGTTTTGTTCTATGCCTAAAACGTGATTTAATGGCCGTGGATAAAACCGCTCGCATTGAGCCAATTGCTTTCCGGTGGTTTCATCGAATGGCTGGATCGATACATCTTTCCCCAAAACGAAAGATACCGTAAATAGCGAATCCAGGAGCCAATCGCACCGGTCAACTTGTGACTGGCGGGGAATCTGGCTGGATTTTGCTGCCGCTGGGGTCTTGCTTTCGGGCGGATCGTCCAATTGGCAGGCAGCCGAGGGTTCGCTTCAGGGCCAATTCGAATATGGTGGAGGCATCATTGTTGTTTGGCTTGATGAAAAATTTGATAAATTGCTTGACAGGTAATCAGAAAATCTGTATTTTAAACCCTCGATATCGAAAGAAAAATCTGCTGTCTAAAAGTTTATTAAAAATGACGTGAACTGGGAGGTTGACTATGGAATTATCAGTGCTACCTATCGACAATCCAGAGCATCTGAACCTGGTTCTGGGGCAATCCCATTTTATCAAGACGGTTGAAGATATTCATGAAGCGCTGGTGAATTCTGTGCCGCAGATTCGATTTGGTGTGGCATTCTGCGAAGCCTCAGACAAACGGCTGGTGCGCTGGTCTGGGAATGATGAAGGGTTGATTCAATTGGCGCGAAAAAATGCGCTGGCGATTGGCGCTGGCCATAGTTTCATCGTCTTTCTAAAAAACGCCTATCCCATCAATGTGCTGCGCGCCATTCAAGCTGTTCCCGAAGTCTGTCGTATCTTTTGTGCCACCGCCAATCCGGTGGAGGTCGTTATCGCCGAGACCGAATTGGGGCGGGGGATTTTAGGCGTGATCGATGGCCAAAAGTCGTTGGGCATCGAAACGGCGACCGATATTCAGGATCGAAAGGAACTGCTACGCAAGTTTGGCTATAAATTATGATCTTATTGCATGGCCCGGCCGATAGAAATCAAACCGGTGCGGAGCGGAATTGGCTGCGCTCAGTTGAATCATCGCTGTCTCCGGCAGCCGAAAATATTATCCGCGGCGTAAGCGTGAAATTCGCCTTCGATATCGCTGCTGAGGTAAAATCGGTGAGCCAATAGGGGAGCAAACGGAAGAAAAATCGCTCGTGCGGTTGAAGGCGAGTTTTGGAGGTCTAATTCATGAAATTAATGGATATTCTTTCAGATGATCAGGTGATTTTGCCTTTGAGAAATCATGAGAAGGAAAAAATCATCGAAGAGATGGTCGATCATTTGTATCGAAATAAAAAAATAAAGAATCGCACCAAGATTCTCAAGGCGATCCTCGATCGGGAACAGGTGATGAGCACGGGCGTGGGCGATGGGGTAGCGCTGCCGCATGGCAAGGCCGAAGGCGTGAATGAAGTGCTGGTGGCGCTGGGAATTGCCAATAGGGAAGTGAATTTTCATTCCATCGATAATAAACCCGTGCGGTTCATTTTTATGTTGATCGGACCTCCAGATAAGGCGCGGCCACATCTCAAGGCCCTCGGTCGTATCTCGGGATTGATGCGGCAGCGAGAATTTCGGGAACGCCTGATCCAGGCCACGACCGTGCCCGAAGTGATGCAGGTGATTCGGGAGGCGGATGACAAATATCATGACAGCGATTGATGGGCTACCTGGCCCAGGTAAGTCGACACCCCATCATTGCTGAGGCTCGCCTGGCGCAGCGAGTCGATTTCCGCCCATGCGCGCTGCTTGTGTTGTCGACCGATAGACACCATTCGGAGCACATCGGCCAGGCCGACCGGTGACCGTTCAATTTCTTGTTCGCAAAACATGATTTCGAAAACTCGATTTAAAAAAATTTATGCCTTGAAGCATAAGAAGGGTCGAGAAGAGCAGGGGCTTTTCTTAATCGAGGGACTGCGGCTGTGCGAGGAGGCGTTAGCTTCAGATTATCAACTGGAAACGCTGCTTGTCTGCGATCGAAATCTGGATAATTCAGCAGCCGAGGCCGTGATGGCGATGGCTCGGCAACGGCAGGTGGAAATCGTCTCAATTGATGCTGTGATGGCCGATCGATTGGCGGACACCGTTCACTCGCAGGGGGTCTTCGGGATTGTCCGGCAGCCCCAGGAGCTGTACCAACGGTTGTTCAATCGGGACATTCGATTGCTGGTACTGATTGATGCTGGGCAGGATCCCGGAAATGTCGGCACCATTATCCGCGCCTGTGACTGGTTCGGTGTTGATGCCGTAGTATTGGGCACTGGTACGGTGGACCTCTATAATCCCAAGGTGCTACGTTCGAGCATGGGTTCTGTTTTCCACGTTCCGGTCGTTGAGAATATCAATCTGGAGTCTCTGCTGCCGGCCATCAAACAGCGAGGCTTTCAGATTTTTGCTGCCGATGTTCAGGGCAAGCAATGGTACCATCGAGTTCCTTATGAATTGCCACTGGCGTTGATCATCGGCAACGAAAATCGCGGCCTGGATTGTCAGTTAGAACCCCATGTCGATCAAACCATTGCCATCCCGCGTCATGGCCAGGCTGAATCGTTGAATATGGCACTGGCTGCAGGGATCATCTTGAGTCGAATTGTGGACATTACCAATCAGTGAGCAGGCATGAATACTGAAGGACAATCCAATTACCCGCAAATCAAAGAAGTATTTGTGATTCTTGCAGTCACCATCGCCGTGACTTTCACCGTGGCTGTGCTGGTTGCCCTGCTCGGCGCCCGGACCGAGCTTTTTTTATTGGAGGGCCTGTTAATCATTCCGGCGTTGCTTTATTTGATCATCAAACGTTATCCCATTCAAAACATGTTTCGCCTGCGGGCCGTTAATATCAAACCTCTTGGCATCAGTGCAATTATTGGGGTTGCCATCACCATCGTCACCGACGAGATCGACCGCTTGATCCAGTTGGTCCTGCCGATGCCTGACGCGATTCGGCAGATTCTGGAGGCTTCTTTGAAAATAAATTCTGTTTCCGATTTTATTATCATCACGTTTTCGGCCGTCTTTCTGGCGGCTGTATTGGAAGAGTTGCTGTTTCGAGGCTTCGTGCAAACCAGCTTTGAACATCACTTTGATATTACCAAGGCGGTGATGTCAACCGCCTTGATTTTTGCTTTTTTCCATTTCAATATCTGGTGGAGCATTCAAATTCTGATCATGGGCGTCATTCTGGGGGTCCTGGCCTGGAAAGCAGATAGCGTTTATCCGGCTATCGTGGTTCATTTTATCAACAACGGCATGGCACTGCTGTCGAGCAATCTCACCCCTGCTCAGATGAGTTGGTACTACTATCGTGACCATGTTCGCTGGCCCATCCTCGTTGCCGCGTTGCTTGCGACCATCTATGGGATTCGGCTATATTATTACTTTTGTGACCGGGGGGTGTCCGCCATTGAGCGAAAAACAGAGGATACATTTTGATGGAGGGAGCTTTGGAAGTTAACAATCGGATTCCACAAATTCGAGTAGGAATCATCCAATCGGCTGATAAAGTCGATTTTCAGTGCAACAAAAATTTCAATCTCACGAACGCTGCCAATCAAACATTGCTGACTGGAATTGCCAATCACCCCTATCGCCTCACCATCCATGCGGCGACTCCAGCGCAGATCGAATATCAGGTCCGCGCGGCGATCGAAAAGGATCCGACGCTGGCACAAAAACGAGTTGCTGAACTGTCGCGGCAAGGCATTCGGGCTCAGGTGCGAACGGTGGGGCTGTCGTTGGAGCTTAACCAGCGCCGCATTGACAATCGGGAATATTGGGTCGTCATCGGAGGCTTTGCGACACGAGAGGATGCCGCAGCGTTCAAAAATGCCCAGCCGGATGCAGGCGAATACGTGGTCGTTGAAAATATTTTGCAACCGGCCAGCGGTGAAATTGAATGCAACGGGCAAACGCTTGGCGCAACGGTGCGCATTGTGCCCGAGAAACTTGATGAGGACTCGCAGATTACAGTAGCCGATGTGATGATTGGCATCCAATTCCATTGGCAGCGTTATGAAGACCTGGACTATCGCGGCATTATCGAAGTGGGATTCAATAATCAGGGCCGGTTGGTCGTTATCAATGAATTGAGCCTCGAGGACTACCTGGTGAGCGTCAACTCGTCCGAGATGACGCCGGATTGTCCGCTGGGGTTGTTGGAAGCGCAGACAGTGGTGGCGCGGGCCACGGTTTTTGCTACCATGGGCAAGCACCATTATAACACCCAGTTCCATCTTTGCTCGGATGATCATTGTCAATGTTATCAGGGAAAGAAACGTGAGCAAGCTATTTCCCGTCAGGCCGTTATCAACACCTGGGGCGAAGTGATTATGTACGGCGACGAGATATGCGATGCGCGCTATTCCAAAATTTGTGGGGGAATTATGGAAGATTATGCCAATGTCTGGGAGAACCGGCATATTCCCTACATGGTGGCGGGCATCGATAGTGATCAGCCCATCGAACCCTATCCGGCCAATACCGAAGCGGCTGCCAGGAAATTGATCGATTCCAACCTTCCGGCCTTTTGCAACACCCAACTCTACCAATTGCCGCCCCGCCTGGCCAACTTGTATTCGACGCAGAATTTGTTCCGGTGGCAGGTTAGTTATGGTCGTGAGGAACTGGAGGAGATCATTCGCGACAAAACCAATGAAGATATTGGTGAATTGCAGGACATCTTGCCCCTGGCGCGAGGCGCCTCGGGGCGATTGATTTACCTGGAATTGGTTGGTACCAAAAAGCGGCTGAAAGTGGGTAAGGAATTGGAAATTCGCCGGCTGCTTTCTCGCAGCCATCTCTACAGTTCCTGTTTTTATGTCGAAAAAGAGCTGGCTGACGATGGCAGGGTTTCCAGATTCATTTTGACGGGCGCCGGTTGGGGCCATGGAGTCGGCTTGTGTCAGGTCGGGGCGACGGTAATGGCCATGAAACAAATTCCCTATCAACAGATTCTAAGCCACTATTACAAAGATGCCCGATTGGTGCAACTGTATCAACCGGAATGGTAACTGTTGGACATCACTCGCCCCCGAAAAAAACGCTAAAAATATTTTCCGCAAATTCAGCGGATTGCTTTTATGTTATGGTTGAAAATTTCGGGTAAATTGATTTGCTAAAGGAGAATTGGGAACTCTCTTTAGGTTAATTGATTCACATCTGAGATTAGGGGGGGGCCAGCATCGCCTGGGAACACGGTGCTGGCCTTTTTTATTTCTGCTCAATTCATTGCTTTCGATATCTGAATTTCTCTTACCATCGGTAATTGCCTGCTGGTTTCGGTCTTTCCGCGAACAATTTTATTGCTGTAAAAAAAACCTGTTGATTTTATGATAATTTTATTTTAAGTTAAAATAGATGATGATCGACTGGAGCAGTTGAAATTTTGGCGAAAGGAGATTGGGGCACCTAATTATCACCCGGGCGATCGGGTGCTGCAGTGATGGTGCTTGTTTTTGAAACCATCAGATGATATCGGTTTGGGCTGCGGATTTTTCAATGGGAGGTATAACCATGAAAACATTATTGGTCGTCGACGATGAGAAAAACATTTGCCGGCTGTATCAGCAGGAATTGTGCGATGAGGGGTATCGCGTGCTGGTGGCCGAGAACGGAAATGAAGCGATTGATCTGTTGAAGAAAGAAAATATCGACCTGGCGATTCTGGACATCAAAATGGATGGCCTGAACGGCATCGACACATTGAAACAACTGCTGGCGTTGAAGAAAGAGCTCAAGGTAATCTTGAATTCAGCCTATTCCATTTACAAATCCGATTTTGCGACCTGGTTGGCGGACGCTTATTTAATTAAATCATCTGACCTCAGCGAATTGAAGAAAACGATTGCCGAAATACTTCAATGATCATTAAAAGCGATTTTTTGGTCATCGGCAGTGGCATTGCCGGACTCTCATTTGCTCTGAAAGCCGCCGCCGTAGGGACGGTGGCCATTATCACCAAGAAGGAACAGGCTGAATCCAATACCAATTACGCTCAGGGCGGTCTGGCCGCGGTTTTTTCTGCGGACGATTCGTTTGAATTGCACATTGAAGACACTCTCAAAGCCGGCGCCGGGCTGTGTCATCGGGATGTCGTCGAATTGTTGGTGCAGAATGGTCCGGCCTGCGTGCGTGAATTGATCGATTGGGGCGTTCGCTTTTCGATGCATCACGCCGCTGCAGCCAACAGTTTTGATCTGGGGCGAGAAGGTGGCCATAGCCGCAATCGGATCGTTCATGCTCAGGATCTCACGGGCAAAGCGATCGAACAGGCGCTCCTGCAAGCCATCAAAGCCCATCCCAATATCCAGATTTTTGAACAGCACATTGCCATTGATTTGATCACGGAACATCATCTGGGCAGGGGAATTGAGCCGACCAAAGAACCACTGCATTGTTGGGGGGCGTATGTGCTGGATGAGGCGAGTCATCAAATCAAGCGATTTTTAGCCCGCGCAACCATTCTGTCCACCGGTGGTTGCGGTCGCATTTATCTCCACACCACCAATCCCACCATTGCTACCGGCGATGGCATTGCCATGGCCTATCGTGCCGGCGCAAAAATTGCCAATCTGGAATTCATGCAATTTCACCCCACCACTTTGTATCATCCTCAAGCAAAGTCATTTTTAATCTCCGAAGCCGTTCGAGGGTTTGGCGCGAAATTGATGACCCAAAATGGCGCCACTTTCATGGAAAAATATCACCCCATGGCAGAACTGGCCCCGCGCGACATTGTGGCGCGAGCCATCGACGCCGAATTGAAAAAGCGCGGCGAGGAATTCGTTTACCTCGATATTACCCATAAGCGTCCCGAAGAAATCAAAGCCCGGTTTCCTCATATTTACGAAAATTGTCTGAAATATAATTTCGATATCACCAGCCAGCCCATTCCCGTGGTGCCGGCAGCCCATTACATGTGTGGCGGCGTGGTAACGGATATCCACGGTCGAACCAATATCCAATATCTTTATGCCTGCGGCGAAGTGGCCTGTACCGGTGTGCATGGTGCGAATCGGCTGGCGTCCAATTCACTGCTGGAGGCGGTTGTGTTTGCGCATCAGGTTTATCAATCCGTCGCTAACTTGCCAACACCACCTCTGAGTATGCCCTTTCCCGAGATTCCGGTGTGGAACGATGAAGGCACTTTCAATCATGAGGAATGGGTGCTGATTGCCCACGATCAGGAGGAGATCCAACGATTGATGTGGGATTACGTGGGAATTGTTCGTTCCAATTTGCGGTTGCAGCGTGCCCTCCGTCGCGTCAATTTGATCGCCAAAGAAATAGAGACGTTCTATAAAAAAACCAAAATCACCGCCGGACTGATCGAGTTACGCAATCTGGTGCAGGTAGCCCGGCTAATCATCAACTGCGCCCTCTATCGCAAAGAAAGCCGAGGGCTGCATTACACAACCGATTATCCCAATCGGGACGACGAACATTGGCTGAAAGATACGGTTTTGATTCAGCAGAAGGGGAGGTTGGTTTTTTTATAAGTTATCCGTGATCGGTAGACAGTAATCAGTAATCACTGATCACTGGCCACAATCAAACCGAGGTACAAGTTGAGCAGCAACTATTTTTTCGCCCTC
>CAZYNP010000008.1:48956-54205 GCA_964647995.1 uncultured Cytophagia bacterium | reverse complement strand
ACTGGCCACAATCAAACCGAGGTACAAGTTGAGCAGCAACTATTTTTTCGCCCTCGCTGGCAATATCGGCGTGGGAAAAACCACCTGGACGACGCTACTGAGCGAACGATTCCATTGGCGGCCTTATTATGAGAAGGTGGTTGAAAATCCCTATTTGGCCGATTTCTATCACGACATGGAGCGCTGGAGCTTTCATTCTCAGATATTTTTTCTGACGCAACGTTTCAAAGCGCATCTGGAAATCCAGCGGACTACGATGACGTGCATTCAAGACCGAACCATTTTTGAGGACGGTGAGGTGTTTGCCAGAAATTTATATTTGAACAAAGTCATGACCGAAAAAGATTATCGGAATTATCAGGATCTGTATGAAACCATCATCGATTCGCTTCGCTTTCCCGACCTGATCATCTATCTGCGGGCCTCGACCTGGACCCTGATCAGCCGCATTCGCAAGCGGGGCCGAGAGTACGAGCGAAAAATAAGCACCGAATATTTAGCCCAGTTGAACCGAGCCTATGAGGAATGGATCAAGCGCTATGCCCAGCGCAATCGGGTACTGATCGTCGATACCGATAATCTGGATATCGAAAGAGACACCTCCCGAGTCGATGAAATTATCAAGCAGGTGGGGTTGTATGAGACGCAGATGGAGCTGTTTCCGAAGATGAGTGAGATTTAGTTGAATGATAGCTGATATGATTGTGAATTTTCGAGACGAATTGCATCGAGCCTATCCTTTTCTCGTCCCGAGGCTTTCTTATTGATAATAAGTTTGGTTTTTGATATTATTGGCACACTTAAACCGTCGATATCTACAATAATTTTATCCCTATCTGCTTCTTCATAAGACACTCCATCTATTTCATTTATAATGTCAATGCGACGAGGGATAACACCGATTTGAAAAATAGTGCCTGGCTTTTTAAAGTCCTCTATGTTAATACTATCCATTGGTGCTCCGAAATCGGCTAAAGCTTTATATACTTTTTTGGCATTTTCAAAATCAGGTCTTATGAATATAACTAAATCTGCTGTGGCACGAGGAAATCCGTGGGCTGCCATGGCATAGGCGCCGACCAACAAAAACTCAACTTTGTTTTCTAATAATATTGACAACATTTTTTTGTAGTCTTGATTTAACATCGTGTACTCCAGTTAAAGCGTAGATTTCTTCGGTCAGCGCCCAGACAAAGGAAATACATTCACTCGGAGGTAAATTCACCTATTCATCATCATGTGGTACTTTTCCTTTATAGATTGCAATTTGTTTTCTATCCATTTTCATCATCGAATATCTTTCCTCCAAAGTTTGATTTTGCTTCATCAACTGGCCATTTGGTCCTCCTTTTTTTATTTATACTTTAAATTTGCATCACCATAATACAATTTTTCATTAAAAATGTCAAGAGAAATTTATGATAATTGGATTGTTGTGTAATTAAGTAAACGGGTACATTGGTAAATGAGGGATGGTAAATTGAAAATGATTTAAAATTACCTTTCATTCCCCGCACCCTATGTCGGCTCACCGATTTATCTGGCAATTCACAGATAATTGATTGGAAATTCGTCTTCGTTTCATTATAATTGAGCCAGAAAAATAGAGCGCTCCAGAAATCATATTTATAAGGCGAAATGAAATGAAACGAGCAATTATCATTCTAGCATTTTTAAAGATCATTTTTTCACCCTCGATTGGTCATGCAGAACAGTGGGAAAAACTGGTCACCATCAAAGGCATTGTTTTTGATGACCACAACAAACCCCTGCCGTTTGCCAACATTTTCCTCAAAGGACGGATGGAAGGGAGCGTATCGGATAGCCTGGGCAAGTTTGCGTTTAAAACCAAAGCGGTGGGCAAGGTCACTCTGGTCGCTTCGTTCATCGGCTATCGTGCATTTGAAAAAGAACTGGAATTAAAGCCAGGCTCGATGATTGCAATCAAAATCAAATTGAGCCAGACCGAGATCAAAGGCAAATCGCTGATGGTCACGGCCAGCGCGTTTACGGCTGCCGAGGAGGGCGAGGGAGTGACCCTCACGGCCATGGATGTGGTGCGCACGCCTGGCGCTGCGGCTGATCTGTTCTGGGCGATCAAAAGTTTGCCCGGCTTGCAGCAGGTGGAGGAGGGCGCTGGTTTATTTGTCCGCGGCGGCGATGTCTCGGAGACCGTGGTGCTGCTGGATGGCGCCGTGATCAACCATCCCTATAAATACGAATCGCCCACGGGTGGCTTTTTTGGCACCTTCAATCCGTTTCTGCTCAAAGGGACATTTTTCTCCAGCGGTGGTTTCTCCGCGCAATATGGCAATGCCCTGTCAGGTGCGCTGGCCATGGAGAGCCTGGATCTGCCTGACCAGCGAGCCCTGGGGTTCGGCCTGGGACTGGCAGCGGAATCCATTTATCTTGGCGTGCCTATTATTGATGATAAATTCGGCGTCACTCTGTCGGGCAATTACAGCAATACAGATATGATGTTCGAGCTAAATCGGTGCAGCAAGGATTTCTCGCAATATCCGTTTTCTTATGATCTCAATCTCAATTCGGTGTATAAGATCAATCCGCAGAGCCAGCTCAAACTGTTCGCCTATCGAGCGGTCGATAAAGTGGGCGTGGAGATCGATGATCCTGATTATTCGGAACAATTTCATGGCAACAACGCCAATGAGTTCTATAATTTGAAATACACCAACTTGCTTCAGAAAAAATTTTTGATGCAGGCAAACCTGGCCTTCAGCAATTTTCAGCGGGAATTGAGCCTGGGCGTCATGAATCTGGATTTCGAGGATCGTCTTGTTCAGGCACGAATCATTGGCGAGAGTGAACTATTCAAAGGTTACACCTTCCGAGCGGGCATCGAGTGGTTCAGGAATCGAACCCGAATTTCAGGAAGGGTGACGCAAGCAGAATTGGACTTGAGCCCCACAGCGCCAACCGATCAGGTGGACACGGAATACAGCTCGGACCGAACCGCCCAATTTGTCGAGGTGGAGCTATTTGCGCCATTGGGAATTCGAGTGACGCCAGGGCTGCGAGGCGAGTATGAATCCATCTCCCAACGATATATTCTCGATCCCCGACTGTCGCTGATCTATTCGCTCACAGCAAATTCCAATCTCACGGCCAGTTGGGGCCGCTATCACCAATTCCCTGAGCCGAGCTATTATGACCCGTCTGTGGGCAATCCGCAATTGTCAGCCATGAACTCCAACCACTACATTATCGGCTATGCATTTCAGCAGCAAAATAAAATGTTTCGGCTGGAAGGCTATTATAAGAATTACTCCGATCTGTTGCTGGAAGACGAAAGATTGAATTACAGCAACGACGGGCATGGTTACGCCACTGGCATCGATGCCTTTGCCAAAAATTCCTACGGCCGATTTTCAGGCTGGATTTCCTATAGCTGGCTGAAAGCTCGGCGCAAATGGCTGGATTCCCCAGCACTCACTTCGCCCTATTTCGATATCACGCATAATCTGACGATGGTGTTGAATGCCAGCCTGCCGAAAAATTTGGCCATGGGGCTGAGCTTTCGCTACGCCACAGGCAAGCCCTATACGCCAGCGCCTGGACAATATCATCAGGCCCGAGTCCCCGACTATATGAAGCTGGATCTCACGCTCTCTTATCTGACCAGCTTTTTTGAAAAAAATTTGACCGTGTTTTATCTAGCCGTCTCCAATCTGGACGGTCGGATCAATATTTTCGATTATCGCTATTCGCCGGATTATCAGCGCCGGGATGCGGTGGAGAGCTCCTTTGGTAGGTCGCTTTATTTTGGGGTATCGTTTAATATGTAGACAAGAAATTTCCAATTCTCAAAATATAAAATTTAAATAAATTCCCATATCCAAAACTCAATTTCCAAACCAGAAAAGCTGCCAATCATCGGATGTAGATAAAATGAGGATGAATCATTTCTTGCTAATGATTTACCAGCGAACAGTGACAGGCCAGAACCAAAATGCTGGCTTGCTAATTTTTCAAATATACAAATGATTGCAACAATTCATCAATTGGCGTGCTGTGAGATTTGCGATCAGAACGCCTTAGCTATTTATGCAAGAATCAAAATAAAAAGGTACCAATCACCCAATTACCAAATTACCTGTGTCCCAATATGGAGGTTTCAATGAAAATTATCATCAAATTCTTGTTGCTATTCTGGCTCATCCAGTTGCTTTCGTTTTCGCAGAGCGAAGCCAACGTCGACTCGTTGATCGTTCAGGGCAAAGGGCAATTGCAGCAGGCGGTCAATAAGTGGACCGATGCCGATTTGCTGCAGGCCCGAGCCTATTTCGAGCGATTGCTGGGGAATGGCCAGCGGTCCTGGCTGATTCGCTATTACATCGGATTAGCGGATTATCGGCTGGTCTCCTATTATTTTTCGAAACAAAATAAAGACCAGGCCAGAGCCTTTATCGACGATGGGATCGACCAGTTGCAGCAATGTGTGGCAGAGCAGAGCAATTTCGCCGAGGCTCGCAGTCTGCTGAGCGCCCTGTATGGGAACAAGATAGCCGTCAGCCCATTTTCGGCCATGACGTTGGGGCCGAAATCGGGCGAGGAGATGGGAAAGGCGCTGGAACTGGAGCCGAAAAATCCCCGCACGCAGCTCATTGCTGGCTGGTCGGCCTATTTTACACCGAAGATGTTCGGCGGGGGCAAAGATAAGGCGAAAATTTATTTCGAGCAGGCCATTGCCTATTTCGACAGCTTCAAAGTGAGCGATCCGCTAATGCCCGACTGGGGACGAGATGAGGCCTATGTCTGGCTGGGCATCGCGCAGATGGAAGACCAGGCCTTTGAAGCGGCCAAAGCCAATTTCGATCAGGCGCTGGCGATTAATCCCGAGAACGGCTGGGTGAAATATGCGTTGCTCCCTGATCTGGCAAAGAAAATGGCGGCTGGGAAATAAATTGCTTGAATTTTTGGTTTGATGAGGTTAAATTAAAACGAGCTTTTTCTCCCACAGAATTGAAGTGCCACAGAACCGCCAGTTGCTGGTGACTGAATTTGGTCTCAGAAATGAAAGGTCTCAGAAGAAAAGATTTGGTCTCAGAAGCGAAAGGACTCAGAAAAAAGCTTTTGGAATTTATTTCTATGACCATTTAATTCTGAGACCAATAATTGATTTCTGTGGGATTCCAATTCGGTGGGAGGGATTTTTTCTCCCACAGAAATGGAATGCCACAGAACCGCCAGTTGCTGGTGACTGAATTTGGTCTCAGAAATGAAAGGTC
>CAZYNP010000008.1:33610-48856 GCA_964647995.1 uncultured Cytophagia bacterium | reverse complement strand
AATTTATTTCTATGACCATTTAATTCTGAGACCAATAATTGATTTCTGTGGGATTTCAATTCTGTGGGATAAAATTAAGAAATTTTCTGGCATCGAGACTATGAAATCAATTGCAAAATTAAAAACGATCTTCTGGGTCATTGTGCTGTGCAGCTTCTGGGTGCTATTCTACGCCCTGGTAATGTATCTCCAAATTGGGTCGATTCCCTTCTCGGTGGCGCTCATTGCCTCGGCCAACTATAACTATCTGTTCGGCTTAGTGAGCCTGCTGATCTGGCGCATCTGCAAAAAAATCCCGTTCGAGCAAACCCATCGGGTGCTGTTTTTCGGCTTCCATTTTCTGGCGGCCATTTTGTGTTCGGTGCTGTGGCTGGCACTGAGCTATGGCTCCTGGTATCTCTCCGAAGGCGAGCGAATATTTGAAAAAGTGGATATCCGGAGCATCATTGGCTGGCAATTTTTATTTGGGATGATCCAGTACTTTTTCGTGGCAGGAATTTTTTACACCATCAATTACCATCGCAATTTGAAACAGAAAGAGATCGAAGAAGCGGAGCTCAAGATCCTTGCCCGAGACGCCGAACTCAAGGCGCTCAAATTGCAGATGAATCCCCATTTTCTATTCAACACGCTGAATTCCATCAATGCCCTGGTCACCAAAGATGCTGGAGCGGCACGAAAAATGATCGCCCGATTATCGGACCTGCTGCGGATGTCGCTGGAGACGCATGATAAATTGTTGATTCCGCTCCAGGAGGAGTTAGACCTGGTGCACACCTATTTAGCTATCGAGCAGATGCGATTCGGGGACAAGATGATTTTCACCGAGGCCATCGATCCCAATTTGTTGACCAGGCCATTTCCTGCCATGTTACTCCAGCCGTTGCTGGAAAATGCCGTGAAACACGGGATCGCCAACACCCGAACGGGAGGAACTATCACATTGTCGATCCAGCGGCAGGAGCAGTATTTGGTGGGCCGGGTGATCAACGAAAGCAGCGATTCGAATTTTAATTCCGCAACGGCAGGGTCCAAAAATGGTATATCGCTCAAAAACATTCAGCAGCGCCTGGATCGGATGTATGGCAACAACTATGTCTGGCGGGTCGATCGTTCAGAGCCGAACCAATTCATTGTGGAATTTCGATTACCGCTATTCTAACCCAGACGCGGGTTCCGAGCCTTCGCCCGGGTTGTTCTGGAAGGAGTCATTGGCATGGACACCATCAAAGCAATCATTGTCGACGATGAAAAATTGGGTCGGGATATTATCAAAGAATACCTGACGGATCACCCCCGCATCGAACTCGTGGCCGAATGTCGCGATGCCCACGAGGCGCTGGAGGCCATTGATCATTACCAGCCCGAGTTATTATTTCTCGATATTCAAATGCCCGAAATAAACGGCTTCGAGCTGCTGCAAATGCTGGACGAACCACCCCGAGTGATTTTTTCCACGGCGTACGATCAATACGCCATCAAGGCCTTCGAGGTGAATGCCGTCGATTACCTGCTAAAGCCGTACGATGCCGAGCGGTTCAATCTGGCGGTGGAGCGGGCCGTCCAGCATGTCAAGTCCAGGCAGAAACAGGACGAGACGCTGCAACGATTGGTGCAATCCCTGCGACAATCCCAGCCCTATCTGGAGCGGCTGTTGATCAAACAGGCGGGCAAGATTGTGATCATCACCTGCCGCGAAATTAGCTCCATCAAGGCGATGGATGACTACGCCGAAATTCGCACGCCCAAAACCTCCTACCTCATCCAGCAGTCGCTCAACCATCTCGAACAGCGCTTGAATCCCGATCAGTTCGTGCGGGTGCATCGATCGTACATCGTCAATATCGATGCGATTCGGGATATTGTCGAATTATCCAACAGCCGCTATCAGTTGATATTGAAAAATGGAACTGAGATATCTTTGAGCCGAAGCGGATTAAGAAAACTCAAGCGATTTTCACTATGAGTGCCATAACCGTCCAGCGATTTCTCTGCCGGCAGATTATTTTAGCAAAACCATTTTCATCTCCAGCCATTGTTCGTTGACCTTCAGGCGACAAATATAGAGCCCGCTGGGCAATTTTTGGCCATCGGCGGTGATAGCTCGCCAGGTTATTTTGTGTGTACCGGCTTGCTTTTCTCCCGCTTCGAGCAACTGAACCTGCTGTCCCAATGTATTATAGATCGCCAGAGTGATCTTTGATTGCTGTGGTAACTGGTAAACGATTTGAGTTTCCGGGTTGAACGGATTGGGATAGTTCTGAAATAACGTCAAATCTTTGGGAACGACATCGCTGCCCGCGGCGGGAATTCCGGTCTTGATGATGGAAAAGTGACCGGTATTTGATTTGGTGAAGCCATAACGGTTGAACGCCACGGCGTTCCAGTAATAGACTCCAGTTGATAGTGGCGACCGGGTGACATAGACAAAGCAGGTGTCCAGCAGATTGTTGTACTGATCAATCACATGAATGAATCCCCTATCCTCGGCAATGTTCAACTGATACATGATGCGGCCGCCTTCCGGGTCGTGTGATTTTTCCCATCGAAAACGAATGGTATCGCCCGTGGCGGAAAAAATGGTGCCGTTGGGATAGATTATCGAAAACAACGCAGGCAAATCGGGAATCGGGATGACGGTGATTTTGCAGCGCCTGGAATCGCTGCCACCGCGACCATCGGCAACAGTCAGGGTGATGGATTCTTCACCGCTCCAATTGGTCGGTCCCCAGATGCGCAGTTGTTGCTTGCGGGAGTCATCCTGCCAGAGCAGATGCACATTGTGACTGATCGCGAATCGAAAGTCATCGGATCGGTTGTCGGGATCGGTAACTAATGAGCGAAGATATTCATAGCTCCATTTAAGTGTATCGTCCTCATTGATCTGAAAGTCAGACAATTGAGCCAGTACCGGTGGATCATTGACGAACTGAACCGTGAACCGTGTGCTGGAGCTGTCGGCCAGGCCTTCCGGATCCATGGCTTTAAAGTTAATAATCTCTGAGCCGTTCCATTCCTCCGATGGTGCCTGGACCGTTACCACACGATTGGATACCTGGATCAGTAGCCGTTTGTAACCCGAAATCGTCCATTCGATTTCTTCATCCTTGTGGTCAGGGTCGGTGACATAAGCATCGAGGTAGATCGGCTGGAATTGTTGCCCTTCCAGGATCGTCTGATCGGGAATTCGCGTGATGGTGGGCGACTCGTTTCTTTTGAGACTGGTGAAAATTACGCGCGCGCTATCGGCACCACCCAATGGATCGGTGGCGATCACCAGAAGGGTGTCGGCGCCGACCCAGTTTGGATCCAGACGGCTGATAGTGGCAATGCGGCTGGCGATGGCAACCTTAGCATGTTTATTGTTTCCAAAAGTCCAGGTTATCTCATCATCCCGATTATCCGGATCACTGACATAGTCGTCCAGAACAATGGGATCAAAATCCTGTCCCACCCGTTTTTGCTGATCCGGAATGGGGGTGATGATCGGCGGATCGTTCACACCCTGGACAATAAATATCACCCGGGTTGTATCCGACAGTCCCCCGAGATCGGTAGCCACGAGGGTCAAGACTTCGCGGCCCGACCATTCGGAATTCATTGGAATGGCCGACAGCACGCGCTGGCTGATTCGCACCTGAAGCTGAATCTGACCGGTGACGGTCCAGGAGATATCCGCCGGGCTGTTGTCCACATCGTGCACAAAATTATCGAGCGCGAGCGGTTCAAAATTCAGGCCTTCAGTGGTGACCTGATCGGGGATGGCAGCAATGACCGGTGGGTCGTTCACATTGGTGACGGTGAAGGAGGCGATGGTGCTATCTTTCATCTGGCCGGGATCGATGGCAGTAAAGGTTAGGTTTTCGATGCCGAACCAATCCTTATCCCTGGGAGCAATCAACGCAATCCGAGCCGCATCAATAATTACTGCAAGAGCGTTGCCCCCGCGCACCTGCCAGGTAATTTGATCATCCGCGTTGTCAGGATCATGGACATAATCATCGAGATGGATCGGAGCAAATGTTGCCCCTTCGAGAATCGTTTGCGCCGGAATAAAGGAAACAACCGGAGGCTGGCTGGATATATTGACCAGCGCAGTATCCAGCCCCACGCCGCCGTCAGCGTCGGCAACGCGCAACACAATGTGATAACTACCGCCCTGTGAAAAATGAACCAATACGTCCTGTCCCAGGGTTTCAAAGCTGCCGTTGGAATCCAGATCCCAGGCAAAAGTCAAGGTGTCATTTTTCCCGGCATCGGTAGCAGTCCCATAGCATTGGATCATTTGATTGATAGCGCCATGGTAGGGGCCGTTGGCGTTAGCAACGGGCGGGACATTCAAAACAGTGACGTTCGCCAGGCTGGTACTGGTATTTCCGGCATCATCGGTCACCCGCAATTTCACCTGTCCCTGAAAATCGTCCGGGTAGCTGTGATCGTAGAGCGATGCGGTCGATGTGGCATCATAGCTGCCATCGTTCTGCCAGTCCCATTCATATTTGACAATTATCCCGTCTGGATCGTATGATTGCGATGCTTCGAAGTGAATAATCGCACCTTCGTTGGCAGTGTAAGGTCCTCCGGCATTGGCGACGGGCGGGCGATTCAGGGTCACCGCGGCATGGCGAAGATAGATATTGTTGTTCTCGGGATAGACCAGGAAGAACCGATTGTTCCATGACCGGAGCAGATGTTTGTTGCGCCCTTCATCACCGCCGCTACTGGAGGCCACCTGCACTGGCGAGTTCCAGTTTTCACCCCGATCGTTCGAGTAGGTGGTATAAAGCTTTCCGCCCGGTTTCTCAGAAAAGGCGACCATCACAATACGACCGCTATCGTCGCTGGCAATGGAGCCCAGTCCCATGCCGATCTTCCAGTCGGTGAGCAAGTTTTCCGGCGTGACCGCCTGGTCGCTAATTCGGGCAGTTTGATTGAATCGGGCATATCGTACCGATGGCTGATCATGTCGGCTGTCATCTTTGGTGGCGCCATAGCAAATATGCACCAGACCGGTGGAATCCGCAGCCAGGTCCGGACTGCCATTGCGATCGCTGCAAAGGGTGCTGTGAATATCGCCCACGCTAACAAACGTATTGCCGCGATCCCTGGAAAGGAGATAATAGATTTTGCCGTTGGGATCCGGAACGCCGGTGAGAAGATAGATCAAACCGCCGGCTTGAGCGATGATTTCGATGCGATCATCACCCCGAAAAATATAGGGAAAATCCTGCCCCAACACCTGCTGCTTGTCGATGACATTGTCGATTACCCGAAAATAGCGCACGTATCCCCAGATGCTCTCGGCCTCGTCGAAGGTAAATCCCTGAACGATATGCGCCACATCCCGCTCGTCCACATCCAGGCGGATCATGTAGCCGCGGCGAACATATTTGGCCAGCAGTAAGGGTTCTAACCAGCCGGCTGCGGTCTTTTTGACATAGTAAGTGGTGTAAGTGGGCGTCCCGTCGGCATCATCGCCGTCATAGTAACGATAGCAGATATGAGGAAAACCACGACTATCCACGGCAATGGTGGCGCCGAAATTTTTCCCTCCCTGATCCCTAATCGTTCCCGGGACTATCTCCTGCTCCAAAATTTCTCCGGTTGCAGCGACTCTGGAAATGGTGACGCCATTGACCATGCTGAGAACATATACCTGCCCGGTTCTGGCATCCACGTCCATATCCGGACAACTACCCCCCGAAATAAAAATGGGCGTTGACCACTCCTGACTCCACAGCGGTCGGCAGATGAGCAGCGTGACCAATACCAGCGTCAGCGCCAGCCAATTTTTGGTTTTCATGGTTCACCTCACGATTAGGGTCGTCGGAAGTAATTCATCTATTCAACAGAGATGACGATCTCCAATATTGTTTGCGGGGTTGATAATTCGGTTTCGTCCGGTCGAAAATCACTTGACTACAAACTCGAAAACTCCGTCCCAATTTTCTGCCGGCGGCTGTTCGATGAACTCCAGACAGCGCACCGTGTACACTCGCGATGGCCCATCGGAGGGGAAGTAGCGTAGGACCCGTCGGAATTCCTTGAGGGCGAGACTCCATTTTCGCTGTTTGAAGAGCTCCAGGGCATACGAGTAGACATCGACGATCAGTTCTTTTTCGATGGAGGGCAATGAATGCATGCCTCTCAATTCATAGATTCTAACCGGTTGTTTTTTGCCTTTGACGCGCACCAGGTCCAATTCCCGAACGATCGCGACATCTTTGACCTCTTGATAGGTTGCATCGCTGATGATGATGGTGGTTGAATAATGTTTATTGGCCCCTTCCAGACGCGCCCCCAGATTGACTTCATCCCCGATGACCGTGTAATCGAAAAGCTGGATCGAGCCCAAATTGCCCACAATCACTTTCCCGGTATTGATTCCAATGCCGATTTGGAAATATTCCACTGCTTTTTCGGACCACGATTTTTGCAGCGCACGCAGTCGGGCCACCATATCCAGGGCCGTCTCGCAGGCGCGTTCGGCGTGATTGTCGAAATAGTAGGGAGCACCGTACAACGCCATGATCTCATCGCCTACAAATTTGTCCAATGTCCCGCCATGCTGAAAAATGACATCCACCATGGACGATAGGTATTCCGTTAATCGCTGTACCACAATTTCCGGTGGATATTTTTCGCTATAGGAAGTGAAAGCACGAATATCCGAAAAGAGCACTGTCAGCGTCTTGCGTTCACCGCCAAATTGCGGCAATTGCCCGGAATTGAGCATGGCATCCACCACACTGCGGGCGACATATTGCTGGAAGGTCTTGCGATAGCGCCCTTTCTCATGCTGCTCCTGGATGATTTTATGAACGATTTTGAAGATATAGCACGCGCCGAAATTGAGCAGCGGCGCAACCACTGGCAACCACAGATTCCACTGCGCAAACATCAGATACGCACCGCCGGCATAGCACAGAATAAACACCAGTCCGCTCAGCAATCCCCAGATCGGTCGCATGCCAGCAGAAATGATCAAGCCAATGAGGCCCAGCGCCAGGATAATCAGCGGCGCCAGCCACCGGGGGGATGGAATGATGTAATCGCCGGTCAAAATAGTCTGTAAAGCATTGGCGTGGATTTCCGGGCCGGGCATCAACCGGCGGCTGCCGTTGAAATTGAAGAAGGGCGTTAGCCGGTTATCTTGCAGCTCATCCGCTGAGGCACCGATGATGACGATCTTTTTTCTGAAGATTCCGGCTGCCTTGTATTGCTCAAAAATGTCTGTGTCTTCAGCGGCATCTGGCAATGAAAACTGGGCATCATCCAGAATATTGGCAAAAGAATAGGTAGGAAAGTGTTGGGCGGCGCCGGCGTAGTTGATCAGAATCGAGCCATCGGATGCAACCGGAATGTGGATTTTGCCGATCACCAATCGGCCCTGCGCGTCGAAAATTGCAGCCTGCTGCGGTACTTTTTGAATTGCGGCCAGGGCCTCCACCGCCAGCGGGAAATAGGTTGTGCCGTGCAATGGTTGCAACACCGAATATCGCCGCAGGAAGCCATCTTCATCCAGAAGAATATTGGCATAACCCCAGCGAGCGCCGGCCGCCAGCAATTCGGGCAGGGGTTTCAAGGGATATTGGTTGATCGTTTCGGTTCGATGATATTCGGTGACCAATTTGCCGGCCAGCACCACCCGAGGAAATTTCTGGATGGCCTGGGCCAACTGATAATCGTCGAAGGGATTGGTAGTGGATGGTTCGGTGAATTCAACATCGAGAATGATAAAGCCGGCCCCTGCGGCAGATAGGTTTTCGATGGCTTTGGCGAAATAGGCACGCGGAAAAGGCCATTTTTTCTGCAGGCTCAGCAATGATTGGTCATCAATGGTCACCAGCACAATGGGCGAATCTTTGATGATTGCCGTGCCACGAAGACGAAAGCGCAGATCATACGTTTTATGTTCCAATCCATTTAAAAGGCCCGAAAGATGGCACAACGAAATGACCAGGGTTGACGCAATCCCAATCAAGCCCCCCAATCGCCAGGATTTTGGCAATAATGGTTTCATATCTATTCGAATCCATCCAGAAATATTTTATCGACCGGTCGTTCGAAGCAATTGGTCAGTCAAAGATTCGTAGCCGCGACTGGTGGTTCTGGACGACCGATCATTGTGATTAAGGTCCGATACGAAATTTCCCCGTGCTGTTCCGGTTAATAGCGGAATTCATAGCGCAAGCGAATGATGCTGTCGCTATAGGTTTTGCTCAATTTATCATTGAAATTGATAAAGCTCATGTCCAGCAGCAATCCATGATGCGCGGTTACCTGATAGCTGCTACCCAGGTTGAAGCAGGTTCGCCGGTAATCGGTAAAATCCTGAGTTACCGGCAGCGGCAAGGGGTTGCCTAAACTATCGATGCCAACGGTGCTGGAACCAACGGCTGCGGTCCAGCTAAAACCACCGCGGACGTTTAGCCGACGCTGGAACAGACTGTAGTCAGCCGCGAGGCTGAACATATTGTACTGAAAGGTATGGTTGCCGCCGGCTGCGTCATTCTGATTGGTGGCATAAGAAATCACTGTCGTCAATGGAAACTGGTAGACGGTTCGCAACGAGAACATTCGCAGGTCGTTGGCCAAATTGGCGACGGTGCGATGGAAACCATCCACGCGGTCGCCCGTGATATAGCCGATGCTGAGCGTATGGTTGAGATCGAATAGCTGGACATCGTAGGCCAGTTGAATTCCAATATCCGTATTGTGATAATTTACTGCCCTACTGGTAATCGTGGTATCCAATCCATCCTCGCGGCGACAGTTTTTCCAGTTCACGTTAATCTTGGGCAGATATTGGCTGCGCGGATAAAGCGCAACGCCGATATTCAATGCATTGTAAAGCATCGGCTCTGTGGTGGGTTCACCATCATCCTCATAGGACAGTCCCTCCAGGTATTTGTCATAGCCCAGGTTGAGATACACTTGATTCTGAAACATCCGAATCCGATCGTAGATCGAAAATCCCTGGAGATCACGACGCATGAACGTATTGGCCAATGAATAAAACTCTGATCCGACCGACTTGTAGATCGCCTGGATGTTGTGATTGAAATAGTTGAATTTGAAACTCGCCTGATACGCCAGTGATGTCAATTTCGACGGATCCAGCGGGATGAGTGACGTATTTAGAATAAAATAATCTGCATAATCGGATGGATCGAAGGGAATCTCACCGATGCTTGAATCCAGGTCACTTTTGCTGATGACGCCGGTGGAGATATCGTTGGCCAGCAAGCTGAATGCAGCGCTGGCTTTCAGTTCGATACGGTGATTATCCAGCGCCAACAAAATGTCCGGACCAATCACCAGATTGTCTTTGGGCTGACTGCTGTAGGTGCTGGAGGCCGTGTCGTCTCTGACCTTGACCAGGTTGAGCCCCAATTGAAAATATTTCCCACCGCCAAAACTGAGCCGACCCGACATGAGATTTTGCTTGAACGTGCCATAGCGATAGATGCCGGTGGTGGACTCCTGCTGAATGTCGGTGCCGGGAATGAAATATCGCATCTGGCCGGTGATCGGATCGATCCGGGCATCATAAGGAATGCCGGCTATTTTGCGATTGGTTTCGCCCTGAACGAATTGCAGGTTAATGAAGCCCAGTTTCAAATAGGCTTCGATGCCGCGCACCCGCTGCCCCCATAGCATCAATTCATTGAAGCGAGGGGAGGTGTCGCCCAATTTGACTCCAACCCAGGACGTCCCCACCTCCAGCAGGAAACGATTGCGTGGCTGGAACTGCGGTTTCTCCCTCGAAGTAACGAAGGCCAGGCCGCGATATTCCAGCGGCCCGAAATGGCCATGGAAATTGGCACCCACGTTCTGGGTCGTTAGTGTGCTGTCGCTAATCCGTTCATTTTTCCATTCGGCAAAGGCATTGCCGGAGAATATCGGCTGTTGATCTTTTTTCCTGGTTTCACTGTTGCTGCCACGTGCTGAAAAACTCCAGGTGATGTTATCGAAGCGATGGCCATTTTTATCGGCAAATTGAATTTTCACATGATGCTCGCCTGGCGACAATTCCCGTGGTACGTATGAGATCAAGTGCGATGTCACTTTGGCCTGGCGCGTGACATTGATGTCATCAAGGAAGAGGCGAATGGATTTGAGTTTTAGTTTTTCAACTTCCCCGAGAAACGACACGGCAATCACCACTTCATCCGCTGGTAATAGGGCCTCGGGTTCCGGGCTCAAAATGGCCGTTTCGATCCGGGCATCGCTGTTAGCGGATTGCGCTGGCAGCTTCCGATGAGGTCTGGACGCTGCGGTGTCGGTAGCGGCCGGGCTCCCCGGCATCACGGCGATTTCATAAGGGGCATAGTACGGATTGGTTTCCGGGCTGGTGATCATGGAATGATCGGATAGCACTGCCATAATGAAATATTCGATGCCGGGGGATTTGACCTCAGCGGCGGGAATTTCACCGCGATAGCTATTCATTTGCTCCTGCATCTCCACATACTGAAAATTCGACTGCCCTTTCTGGCGATAGTACAGCCGCAGGTACTCGATGCGCCGCGAGGGATTTTCCACCCGGGCCTCGATGATTGCTGGCTGCTTTTCGTAGGCGGTCTTCAGGGGAAAATGAATGATGCTGGTGCTGGTTTGTTGGGATGCCCACAGCGCCGGCACGTCGATGGACTCGCTGAATAAATAAGGCATGATCAAAAAAGCGATGATATAAAAACGCGGGTGCGTCATTTTTTCCTCGAACTGAGTTAGTGATAAATGATTTTCAGATTCTTTTTATTACCATTGCTGTCCTGGAATTCGAACAGCAGCTCGCGATTACCATCGCCCTCGGTGGCCCAGGTAAATCGGCCATCAGGTCCGGTAGGGAAGACCTCCGGGGCGCCGTTTTTGGTCAACCTACCAGATTGACCTGCTTTCACCAGTGCCTCCCCCAATTTGTTGAGGAGTTGCACCGTGCCCTCGATGACCACAATGGTGGTATTTCCATCGCCGTCGACGACACCATAAAATTCAGTGCCTTTCACCGCCGCGACGCCAGACGGTGTCTCCACCACCAGCTTGGATTGCTGCTGGCTGACTTTCAGCCAGAATTGTCCCAGCGAACAAACCAGGCGTTTGCTGATGGATTCTTCGGATCGTTTGCCGCGAATGGCCAGCATCGAATTATCACGAACCTTGAGCAGGGTCTTATCATCGGTAAAGATGATCGCCGCCAGCGAATTCTCTCCGGTTTTGATCACATCGCCCGAATTGAGTCGCGAGCCCTTTTCCGCGACGCGCCAGTTACCGGCAGTCTCTTTCTTTAGCTTGACCGTACCGGTGGATTTTAGAATAAGAGCCACATCGGTCGTTGCCTGCGCCCGGAGGCTGGCAATCGTTGCAACAAGAATGAACTGGATGAAAAGAAGTGATTTGGTCAAATGGATCATGATCGTCTACCCTGGTTGCGGTTTAAAACACTCATGGAACAGAATCGGTCGGCTCGGCTATTCTACCTGAAAGCTGTCGACGGTGAGTTTTTTGTCCAATACTTTTTGAATGATTGCATTCAATTCGTTCATGGTCATGGTGGTATTGTTTTTCATCATGACGCCATTAAAGTTAAAATTGTAAAGCGGGCCACTTTCGGCCAAAAGCGCTTCGAGGTTCAAGTCACCGATCAGCACTCGCAAGTAAGCCAGGAGCTGTTGATGCTCCAGTGACGACATGCCGCCGCTGAGGTTAGCAATTTTGAAACCCCAGATTTCGCTTTCCAATTCCACAGGCCCACTGGTGGATTCAATGATGGCCACGATTTGCCAATAGTACGTCTTTCCTTGTTCCAACGGCCAGACACCAGCCGGAGGGTATTGAAAGAAAGTAAAATTATCGAGAGTTTGCTGCAATCGTGGTTCATTGTTCATCACATCCGACGGCGAGACATTCGTAGGCAATTTTTCGCATACGGTGATTCGGAAGCGCGAGGCATTGGAATACCATTGGAAAAATGGCAGGGTGGTATAGAGTTCCACCAGGTCTGTGTTGTCCGCAGGCCAACCGGGTGCAATCAAGTCGAGCACCGTTGTGGCATTGATGATGAGCTCCTCTTCGTCGATCACCACCCGCTGATTGATGTTATATTTTTCGTAATCCACCTGAACATAAAATTGATAGACGCCGGCCGGCAACTTCCCCTGGGCCAAAATGGCATCTCTCAGAGTCTCGGTCGCATCGCTGATTTCGATGTTCTGAATGGAATAGCGCTGTCCTTCCGAGAGGATGTTTTGACTGGTCAGATAAATTCGCTCGAATGGATTGATGGTAAATGGCTCCGTAGCACCATCGATGAGAATTTCATTGCTCCGCTGAATTCCAAAATGCAGCACCAGGTCTTTCGGAGCAGCAAAAAAGTTCTCAATGGTGACCGTGAACAGCAATGGGGCTGAGCCCATGTTATTGAGATTGAGATCATTTAAAAAAAAGATACCATTGTTGGGAATAAAGAGCTGCAGATCAACGATTACCGTATCCTGAACTGTCGCCTGTGAGGCAACCAGGGTCGGCATCAACCACAGCAATCCCAGACAAAGCATCTTCCATAATTTTACTTTTTTCATGTCTATCTCCCAAATGTTAGGGCAGCTTTGCAGCGAGCTTAAAATGAACTTCTTATGATTGAGCAATTAAAATGCCACAAATAAGGTCAGCAGCAATGATGTTAATAAGTTAATAGAAATGGCAATCAAGGATATATGTTCTTCATAGAAGTTAACTGACCAATTTATAGCGAGAAAGGGGAATCGCATCAATCATGAATCGGTACGAATTTTGTAATTGGCCGGCCCCGAAACGGCAGTTGCCTGCAACGCTTCGAATGTTGTAAGGTGAATCAATGTTTCACCTAAACACAGCGGCAATAAAAATTGAATCAAAATATCAATCTCTCCGTATAGTGGTCTGCCTTTGAAACGTAGAAAAAAAGAGTGTGACCAAACGACCAATTATATGATGACACGGGAATGAAATAGAACAGCGGAACTGCGATCGACGACAATGATGACAATTTTTAAAGCGGATTCGGACGCGCCTTCTGGTAATCTCTCTAACGGCCCAATCAGGGAAGATGGGAATACTGCGGTCACTAAAAATAGTCCTGTCCACTATCATTTCAAAATAAAAAGCACCACGGCTCAAATCACCCAAACGGTACAATACTGTGACGATTTGCTAAGGCGACATGAGTGGGGAACGCCGCATGTCCAGAGCGAGCTCTGCATGGCGCTATCGGAGGCGCTGGCCAATGCGATTATTCATGGCAATCAGAACGATCCGGAGAAATTTATCCAGTTGAAAATCCACCTGGATACAAAGCAGGTGAAAATTAGCGTGATGGATCAGGGGGCGGGATTCGATCACCGGCATCTCCCCAATCCCCTGGCTGGGGAAAATATCAAAAAACCCAGTGGTCGTGGGGTTTATCTGATGTCAGCGCTGGTGGACCGGGTCAAGTTCACCAAGCATGCCAATGGGATGGAGGTTACGCTGCTAAAATCTTTGCCGAAAAAATAGCCATCCAAGCAACAGCCCCTTTCAGCCGCGAGAGAGCTTTCCAATTTCCGCAATTGATAAATTTTGGCTGCTTCAAAAAGCATTTGGAATCCTCCCCAAAATTTGATAGCTTATTATTCTGATAAACCAAATGGAGACCGATCGATGAAAAGAACAAACTTGCCGCTGGCGCTGAGCATCCTTATCTGGCTTTGCTGGGGGATGCTGGCCGAAGTCCGATCCCAAATGCCGCCCAAAACGCTGGTGCGGATTGTGGTGAACGAAAAAAGTGACCTGGACAAATTGAGCGATCTCGACCTGGATTATGCCTATCGTGGCCTGGAAAATCATGTCGATATTTTTGTCGATGACCAGGAATTGGCAATGCTGGAGGCGCGTGGGTTTAGCTGTCAAATTTTACCAGCGCTCACCAAAGCGCATCTCTATGATTCAGAGTACCACTCGTATGAAGCGATGGTGCACCTGCTGGATTCGCTGCATCGGGCGTATCCAACCATCACCAGCCTGCACCAGATTGGAGTGAGCCAGCAGATGGGTTTGCCGATCTGGGCGATTAAAATTTCCGACCATGCCGAGGTGGATGAGGATGAGTTTACGGTGAACTATGACGGCATGCATCATGCACGCGAGCCTATGGGCATGGAAACATGTCTGGTCTTGATCGATCATCTGCTTGGGAATTATGGGGTGGTGCCAGAAATAACCGCCATGATCGACAGCATCGAAATCTGGATTACGCCGATGGTGAACCCGGAGGGCTATAAATATATTGTGGATAATCGGCTCGGCTCTCCCTGGTGGCGAAAAAACCTGCGGGACAACAATGGCAATTCCCGGTTCGACGCCGCTGCGGATGGCGTGGATTTGAATCGAAATTATGACTATTACTTTGCCAATGGCGGCTCCGGTACGCCCAGCAACTGGACCTATCGCGGCCCCTACGCGTTTTCCGAAAGTGAAATAGCCGCCCGACGGGATCTGTTTCTGCGCGAACGATTTCTCTGTTCGATCACTTATCATAGCTATGCCGAAGAAATTTATTACATGCGAGGTCTGCAGGGATCATTGCTGCCAGAAACGCCACTGCTGGACGCCTTTGCTGATTCTATTGCTGCTCGCATTCCCAAACTGGATCGTAGCGGCCATTATCGAGCCGGTGGTAGCACCAATTTCACCAACATGAGTTATCCCTGGACGTTTGCTGTGGCGGGCGTATATGAAGTCCTGATCGAAACCGGTACGGAATTCATTCCGCCGGGGGACATCGGCTGGCAGGTAGCCGTGGACAATCTTCATGGCGCGATGTATCTGCTGGAGAAAACGCTCCGAGGACCGGGCATCAGAGGTCATGTAACCGATGCGGTGACGAAGTTGCCGCTAATTGCCGCTGTGAAGATAGTGGAGTACGATCGCTCCAGCATGACCCCCCGCCAAACGGAAGCCCAATTTGGCCGTTTCCATCGCTTTGCCGCTCCCGGTAAATATATGCTGCAGGTATCGGCACCGGGATACCAGACGCAAACGGTGCTCCATGTGATAGTGCCGGAAACGGGCTGGACCGACGTTGAAATTTTTCTGGAGCCAGCGAATACTCAGTTACGCGCCACCCACCAATCTTCTCCGCCCGCAGCACCGCAATTGATGCAAAATTATCCCAATCCGTTCAATCAGCAAACCGTGATCTATTACCAATTGCCCGCGAATTCCCAT
>CAZYNP010000008.1:26539-33510 GCA_964647995.1 uncultured Cytophagia bacterium | reverse complement strand
AATCAAGTGCTGCTTTGCTCATAACCTGATCAAAGCAATTTTATATCTGGGAACAAAAGCGTTGAAAGCTATGGTGCGCATTTTTGCTGGAGATAGTCCCTAATTTTCAAAACAACTTCCGGTTCGATTTCATACGGCAAAATGCCCGTACCGATACAGATCCTCTCTCGCATTCGGGCTAATTCGAGTACCCGGTCGGTCTCCTGATAGATGGCCTCCAGATTGCCCGTGGAGAGAATGGCAGGATTCATATTGATACGCACCATCACCTGCGGATAATCCTGCATTTTTTTCAGAAACAGTTGTTGATCGGTCTCGGCTGGGCAGATGAGATACTGGGCGCCGGTTGCCACGATGTCGGTTAGAATGGGGGCGGTATCGCCACCCATGATCAAGGCAGTGTTGCCAGTGGACGAATTGGATATCTCTTGCAGCAGTGTTTTGAGCGGGGGAAGCGCCACCCGGCGGAACATATCCGGTGAAATCAACGGTGGCGTGGCAGCCGATTCAAAGACCGACAGGCTCAGCCCACGCTGGAGGATCATTTCACACAAACGCAACTGGCCCAAAACCAGATGCTGCAATGCCGCCAGCACGGCTGGCGGGTCTACGATTATCTCGGTCAGCAGATTCTCCAATCCCATTAAGTTGCTGGCAATGGAAAAAGGCCCGCTGACCGGAATACTAACCCTGGCCGTGGGAAATTCTTCGGCCAATTTTTCCCCCACTGAAATTACCATGGGAATACGTCCGCTCGATTCCGGTTTCAGGATTGGCAGGCGATAGACATCGGCGGCAGTCGAACAGATCGGCTCGGAAATTGCAGGGGTTTCGTTGCCGGTGGCGGCGTTGATCCTGGCACCATAGGCTTCGGCCTCGAGGTTATAGATGTCGATGCCCACCACAATGGGAGAATGACGGTAACAGCGGAAGGCCATGGCATGTGCCTGAAACAGCAAATCGGCAGCGCGCGAAACCTTCCATGGGGAACGGTGGATGAATCGGGCCGCGTGCTCGTAGACGACGGGGGAAAAGTCCATTTTCAATGTCCCATTAGTTGATCGAAATAATCGCAGTCTTGCTCGGCGCTGCATTGACCGAGCGCTCCTAAAATAAGCTTTTCGATGGAAAATGTCAAGGCAAAAGATGGCTGGCGGATAGTTATGCAGTGCTTGAAACCAGAAAAGGCTTGCAACGGTTCGGTAATGGGGATGACAGTAACCTCAGGGCACATTGCATTAACTTGCTATTGAGGATGCCCCTTGTCCATTGGCCTTAGCCAATCGTGGCAGGAAAAATAGGCGGTGCCGTTCTAAATTGAAATGCCGAACGGGTAGGTGGGACCGGGCGGTGGTGCGTTGTCAAGCATAAGCGAGTATTGATCTTGCCCCCATTGCTGAATTTGGGCGGTGGAAATGCCCAACCACTTTGAGAGCACGATTTTTAATGGGTAGGCGGCAGCAGATTATGGCTTGAATTTGTGGTTTAGAGTTGGCCGAAATGACTGAACGCGCTCGCTGTGACGTTATGAATTATAAATCTTGTTGCTTCTTTCATCGAAAAAATGTATTTTGTGAACGAAACAGAATGCCATAGTAAGCTTCGAATGGTGAAGCAATTTCAGAATTTGATCGAGCCCGATTGGGACGTTCAAGGAAAAGGAGTGGATCGCCAATGAAATGCCTCGTTGCTTTCGGTCTCCTGGGATTACATTTGTTAAGTCCCTGGTTGATTGCCCAGCAGCCGCCAATTTCGCAAATCAATTATCTTTACGCGGTGGTAGGCGACAGTGCGTCACCGGTGCAACTCAAACAAGCAAGAGCCTTATCGGTGGGGCTCTCTGGTCAAATTTATGTCAGCGATACTGGCAATCACCGAATTCTGCAATTGAGTCCTGACGGCGAAGTGATAAAGGTCATCGGCGGCTTTGGCTGGCAAAAGGAGCAGTTTTATGCCCCCTACGATATCCATGCCAGCTCCGCGCTGGATATTTTTGTGGCTGATTATAACAATCATCGGATTCAGCGTTACGACAAAGACTTGAACTATATTTCATCGCTCTATTCCGATGCCAATTGGGCGCCCACGGTGCAGTTCGGTTTTCCAAAGAGCATTGCCAGTTCGTTTCATGGCGAGCTCTTTTTGATCGATGGGGAAAATACCCGAATTTTAAAACTGAACTCCTTCGGCGAACCCGAGATGAGTTTTGGTGATTTTGCCGAAGGTCGAGGCCGTTTGTTGCAGCCCGTCAAGCTATGTATTAGCCCCGACGATCAAATCTTTGTCTCGGATGCCCGGGCGAATAAAATTGTGGTCTTCGATTATTTTGGAAATTATCTGACGGAAATCGGCGCGACGGTTTTAAAACAGCCGCAAGGAATTTTCTTTAGTCCTCGCCGTTTGTTATTCGTAGCGGATCAGGGAAACGGGCGGATTGTTGTTTTCAAACCCGATGGCGAATTGGTTTTGTTCTACTCGGGAGTCAGCGGTGGGGGTGGAGCTTTGCTGCAACCGGTCGATGTGGTTACTTTTCAGCAGCGGATGCTGGTGCTGGATAATGACCGATTGCTGATGTTTGAATGGAAATAAATTTTCTGACCAGGCGCATCTTATGCCACATCCCGGTCTCTCGGTCGCCGGATACGCAATTTGGTCGACGCCGGCGGGTTGAGTTACGGCGCCCGGGACCGATTTTTGATGCCAAATCATCATAGCCCTTAATGAATCGATTCAATATATTATGAACATGAAACGGATCAGGCTGATATGGGTAATTTTGTTGGTTGGGCCAACGATCATTGCCGCGCAACAGATGACCAGCTACAGCCTGTTTGAGCGAACCCTGATTTTGTCAATCGATACCCTGGAGACCACATTTTCTCTGCCGGATAGTTTTTTGCTCAAAAATTCTGAACGCATAACGCTCGATTCCACCCTTCTGGTGGCAGGTCGCGATTACCAGATCGATGCTCGTTATGGCAAAATCACCTTCCACCGCCGATGGCTCACCGGGCAAAAGGTGAGGGTTTATTATCAATTTTTGCCGATATCACTCAAGCCGCGTTATTTCTTTCGAGAGCCAAATTACCAGAACTTGACCGACCAGACAATTCCCGCGGTACCGCAAGCTGCGGTTCGCCCGCGGCAGCCGGCCGCGGCTGCCGCGTCGCTGTCGCAAAATGGCAGCATCGTGCGGGGTATCAGCATCGGCAGCAACCAGGGTTTGAAACTGGAATCGGGTCTACGGATGGAAATCGCCGGCAAAATTGCCGATAAGGTGGAGGTGGTTGCCGCATTGACCGACCAGAACACGCCCATTCAGCCCGAAGGGAATACGCAGACGTTACAAGAAATCGACAAGGTCTTCGTCCAATTGAAAAGCGACCGCTTTCAATCGACGCTGGGCGACTATTATTTTTCATTGGAGGGAACAGAATTTAGTCCCTACAACCGTAAGTTGCAGGGCGTAATGGGGATGGCCGATTTTGGAACAACGCAGGTGACGCTTTCGGCTGCAGTCTCCCGCGGTAAATTTACTTCCAATTTTTTCCTGGGCCAGGAAGGCAACCAGGGTCCCTTTCAGTTGAAAGGCGATCGGGGACAAATTGATATCATCGTGTTGGCCGGCACGGAAAAGGTCTGGGTCGATGGTCAGCTCATGACCCGGGGCGAGGATAACGATTATATCATCGAATATAGCAATGGCCAGCTCACCTTCACTCGTCGGCGCTTGATCACTGGCGATTCTCGCATCACGGTGGATTTTCAATTTTCGGATCAAAAATTTCAGCGCAGCCTTTACGGCGCCAATGTCCAATCCCGCGGCTTCAATGACAAATTGGCGCTGAATTTGCGTTTGCTGAGCGAGGTCGACAACAAAGATAATCCCCTGGATTATACCCTGACCCAGGAGAATCGGCGGCGGTTGCAACTGGCCGGGGATAATCTCGATTCCGCGGTAGTGGCGGGTGCCAATTACCTGGGACCTGGCAAAGGGAACTATGTTGCCGTGGATTCGGCTGGCGTGCGTTTCTACCGCTACGTGGGCACTGAGGCTGGCGATTACAATGTAGCCTTCGAATATGTCGGTTCGGGCAAGGGCAGTTATCGCATGATCGGATATGCCAACTATTTGTATGTTGGCCCGGGACAGGGCACCTACTTGCCGGTTATATTTCTGACACCGGCGCAACGTCATGATCTCGTTGATGTGGAAATGGCCTATACCCCACGGCCGAATTGGCAATTGAAGACAGAATTGGCGCTCAGCCGACGCGATGAAAATCTCTTTTCCAATCGGGATGATCGCGATAATAATGGCCTGGCGGTCAATGCCCGATTAGGCCTGAAACAACAGGTGATCCGGCTGCTGGATCATCCCCTGGGAAAGATCGACTTCTCCGGAAGCTATCGCCGGGTGCAGCCAGATTTTCAGTTCCTGGATCGCACCGAAGAAGTGGAAAAAAATCGGAAGTGGAATTTGCCGGGCCAGACCACGCGGGCTGAGGAAATTAAAGAATTGCAGGTGAGTTACTTTCCGCGGAGTCAACTCCGGTTTAGCGGCGGCATGGGCGAAAATCAACGCGGTGCTAATTTTTATGCCCGACGCTGGGAATTGAGCTCGGAGATGGCGATCCATCGGTTACCAACGACGCGATACCAGATCGAAGGCATCCGGAGTCGGGAACTGGCTGCCGAGCGAACCAGCAACTGGATTCGTCAGCAGGGGAGCAGTGAGTATCAATTCTGGAAATTGAAGCCGGCGGTGCAATTCCAGGCCGAAGCGAAGAAAGAAAGCTTTCAGGATTCGCTGCAATTGGGCTTTCGATATTATGAAATTTCTCCCCGGCTGCAATTGCTCGATTGGAAAAAAATGTCCATTGCCATTAGCCTGACGCAACGCCATCAGGACCGGCTGGAGGGGAATGCCTTCCAACCCGAGTCCCGAGCGTTGACCCAAACCATTGGCTGGCAATTGCAGGAATGGCGGAATCTATCGCTGGGTTTGGAATATACGCATCGCGAGCGCACCTATGCCGATTCTGCGGTCGGCAAAAAGCTGACCGATCTGGCAGATTTTCGGGCGGACTATGCTCCCCTGCGCCAGGCGCTGACCAGCAGTTGGCATTACCAGCTCTCCAATACTCAGGTAACCCGACAGGAACGGATTTACATCAAGGTGGAGCGTGGCCAGGGCAACTATCGCTATGATGAAGATTTGAAGGAATACATACCCGATATACTGACGGGTGACTATATTCTGCGGGTTCGAGCGACCAATGATTTTGTGCCGGTGGTGGAATTGCGGGTCAGCAGTACCATCAAATTTCAGCCCGAGCTGCTCTGGCGTGAGACCGCGGGATCAGGCTCAATGCCGCAGTGGAAAAAATTGCTGACGACTATTTCAAGCGAGACCTTTTTCCAATTGGAGGAAAAAACAACTGACCCCGATGTCGCGGCGATTTATCGGCTGAAGCGATCGCATTTCCAGAATGAAGCCACCACGCTGTTCGGCATCGCCAACTTCAGGCAGGATTTGTTCTGGAATCGGAATCTGGCTAAATTTTCGGTTCGTCTCCGATACAACCAGCGCCAGGATTTGAACAATCAGTATCTGGAGGGCGGCCAGCGTTTGTATCTAGTCGAACACCAGATGCGTTTAAAAAGCCAGTTGTCGCCCAGGGTCAGTTCTCAACTCGATGTTGAAAATCGAATGGAACAGAAAAAATATCAGATTCCAGGCCGAAGCGACAAGGATATTTTGGCCAATGCTGTGATCCTGGATCTCTCCTACCGACCGCGGCAAATATTGGAACTGGCCAGCAAATTGCAGTGGACACACGCTATCAATCGGGCTGCCAATAAGCTGGAGGTAAATTTCTTCTCGGTCGCGCCTCGATCCACTTATGCATTTCGTACCAAGGGGCGTTTGCGGCTGGAATTAGAACTGAATCGGGTGGACGTGCGACCGAAGAACGCAATTGTGCCCTACGAAATGGTGGGCGGCAATCGCGGCGGCACCAATATTCGTTGGGCCGCAGCATTCGATTATAATGTCTCTCGTTATGTGCGAGCGGCGCTTACCTGGAACGGCCGCTACGAAGAGTCATCCCCGCGGCCGATTTATACGCTAAGGGCTGAGATGCGGGCGTTTTTCTAAGCTCAATGGAATGGAAAATCAGGGGCAATTGCGATGTCGGTGGCCCTGCTTTGTTTCCTGGTTTGCTTACGCATGATCTGGTGAAAATGAAACTGATCGATTACATAAAGTTCATGGGGACAGAACAAATTCGACTGTCGGCAAAGATAGCCGCGACGGCGCTTTTGACTGTTGGGTGGGCTCTGGGCATAAGCCCGGCGATCTGGAGCCAGCCGGATTCCACGCGGTTGAATGTTTCGCAGATCGATGTGCAGGGGCGTTTGTCTCTATCTCGAAAAGATATTCAACGGGCGATCCCTCCGGGCAGCTACACCCGAGCCGAATTGACTTCGGCAATCCAGAAATTGTTGCAGGAATATCAGCGGCAGGGCCGGTATTTCACACGGATTGCTGCGACCGATTCGGCGCAACGATTGGTGCTGCAGATCGAGGAAGGCGCTCGCGTGCTGCTCAAGCAGATTGCGATCGAAGGTAACGATACCCTGTTGGTGCAACGATTGACCGAGCTGCTGGATGTTCGTCAGGGCCGGACAATCGAAGACGTCCTGGCGGTCAATATCGAGCAAGTGCTGCAATATCTGGAAAATCATGGCCACCCCTTTGCTGCCGTCACAATTGGCGATTTTGATATCAACCGGGGAACGGATAGTTTATTCCAGGAACTGACGTTGCGTATTCAGGTCGAGCCGGGGCCTTATGTTACCATCGATTCGGTCATTGTACAGGGGAATGCAGTGACCCGGACAGCGGTGGTGTTGCGAGCGATGAGATGGATCAAAGGAGAAGTTTTCAATCAACTGCGCGTCGAACG
>CAZYNP010000008.1:0-26439 GCA_964647995.1 uncultured Cytophagia bacterium | reverse complement strand
TGCGAGCGATGAGATGGATCAAAGGAGAAGTTTTCAATCAACTGCGCGTCGAACGGATGCGAGAGCGGTTGCTGCGAACCGGCTATTTCAGCGAAGTCGAGTCGCCACAAATTCTATTGGACCACCAGGGACGGGGCAATCTGGTGTTCCGGTTAAAAGAAGGTAATCCGAATCAACTCCAGGCGGTGCTGGGATACAATCCAGGTGCAGGTCTTCAGGCGAAAGGCTATCTCACGGGTGTGGTGGATGTGGCGATGGGCAATTTATTGGGCACCGGCCGGACCCTGGCGGCATACTGGTCTCGCAAAGACCCCCGCAGCCAGGAACTTCGATTCCGCTATGTTGAACCATGGATTTTCGGGTCGCCGCTGGATGTTGGCGGTGGCTTCCAGCAGACTATTCAAGATACCTCCTTTGTGCGGCGGCAACTGTCATTGGATGTTAATCTGCCCTACTCGGAGGTGTTGTCAATGCAGGCATTCATTGGGACCGAGGCTGTGCTGCCTGATTCGATGGGGCGAGTGCTGTACCAATTGCCGCAGAGCAAGGCTTACCTGGCGCGGCTGAGCGTGCGTTACGACACCCGAGATGATCCCTGGAATCCAACGCGTGGGGTATATTATGGCACGCAATTGGAGTTAGCGCACAAACAGGTGGCGCAGTTTATTGGTGGTGATGCCGATACCGTCGCTGGCGGCAGCTATCGCCGTGAGCGGTGGTACCTGGATGGCGAAGTGTATCTGCCGACGTTCCGCTGGCAGACGCTGCTGATCGGCTTGCATGGCAAGCAGGTGACATCCAATGAGCAGCCGATTTCCGTGGCCGACCTGTTTCGCTTTGGTGGCACCCGAACAGTGCGGGGATATCGCGAGGACGAATTTTTGGGCGAAAAAATTGCCTGGTTGAACCTTGAGTATCGCTATCTGCTGGCTCCACAATCGCGGGTCTTTTTATTTTTTGATGCTGGATATTTTGCCAGGCGCATTGAATCGCAAGGATCAATTGAAGGCCACAAGTTTGGTTATGGTTTCGGCTTGCGCCTCAACACGAGATTGGGCATCGTTGGGGTAGACTATGGCCTGGGCGAGGGCAGAGGTCTGGCAAGCGGGCTGGTGCATGTTGGATTGTTGAATAAATTCTAAAGATGAATTGGCCGCTTCGCCTCACGAAATATCAATGCTACCAATTTTTCCTCCCACAATCATACGAAAAACGCCGCGCTTCTAAACTGGCGCATCAACGAACAATGATGAAGTAAGCCGTAGGTTATTTGTGACAGATTTGCCAATGCTATTGGCTCGAGAAAGCCTTCCAATCCAACCGGCGCTTATTGCGTGACCTTCCCAATAGCCGGCGGGTGGATGGCCTAAGCCTCGGTAGGGTAGGCTCATCAAGGGTTAATCTTCAGCGACTGATTCCCATGATACCGGCACTATGATTGAGGCCGATTAAATTATGAAATCAATGAGACCGACGATGGGCAGATGGTTATTTTCATGGCTTGTTATGAAGGCGAGACGCTGAAAAAGAAAGTAGCCAGTGGCCAGTTGTCAGTGGACAGTGCAATCGATATTGCGATTCAGATTGCCCAGGACTTGGCCAGGGCGCATGAGCATGGCATTGTCCATCGGGATATCGCATCTGAAAATATGATGATTTCATAAGAGGAGAGGTTATGGATACAAAATTATCCTTGACTTTGTTCAGAGTATTGAGTATTTTTGCTCAGCGTATTGAGTAATTCGGAGAATGAGGATGCAACAGGTTATATTTAAAAGAGAAATCGTTGGTCGATTAGTGAAGATAACGACATGAACCAAATGAGCTGTAATAGAAATTGGTAAAGGTAGCAGATTTAAAAAGGAGCTCAATTGAAATGATCGGCAAAACTATCTCCCACTACAAAATCCTCGAAAAATTCTACCAAAAAAACAGCGGACGGGTGGGTGAAGGTGGCATACCTTCCGTGATTCAAAATTAAAATAAATTGTTCCCATACATGGGAGGCGTCGTATACAAAGTCAAGTTTGAAAAATAATTTCTTGAATTTGAGCAATTACTTTTGTATTATAATACCAGAAAAAAAGTCGCTAATTTTATCAAAGGAGAAAAGACAATGACCGAGCTTGTGTTGAAGGTCGCTGATGATATTGCAGAACAATTCAAAAAAGTATCGTTACAGAAATTTCACGGTGATGAAACGTTAGCTTTTGAATTTGCCCTCAAACATCTCCTTTCGGATGAAGAGCGAGGCATGCTTCGTTTTGAACAAATTTTTGAACAAATTCAGGACGAGATTGAGAAAGGTGGGGGAATAACGGAAAAAGAAATCGATACCTTAATCGCTGCTTATCGTCAGAAGAAAAGGATCAGAGGGCAATGATTTGAAAGCCGTTATTGATACGAATGTTGTATTGGCAGGATTAGCCAATCGCAAAGGCGCTGCGTTTAAAATTTTCCAGCGCTTCTTTAGAGGACAATTTTCCTGGATCAATTCTGAGGAGACGATGGAGGAATATGAAGGCGTATTGTCTTGATCTCAAAAAACTTCTTCCATTAGCCTATACATTTTCCTCCATTTGCTTCGAAGCCGATCAGTTCTGGAAAAAATCAGAGGCAATCTTCAGGTCTGCAAGGATGCTGATGATGACAAGTTCCTTGAGACAGCTATTGTCGGTGAAGCCGATTTTTTGGTCACGAAAAACCTTAAGCATTTCCCTCGAAAAAATTATGAAAATGTGCGCATTGTAAATGTTGCAACGTTTCTCAAAGAGTTAGAAAAATTGCATCCATAACGGATTTTAGAAAGGTGGGTTCCATGATCGGTAAAACCATCTCTCATTACAAAATCCTCGAAAAGCTCGGCGAAGGCGGCATGGGCGTCGTCTACAAAGCCGAGGATACGAAACTCAAACGCACTGTAGCTCTCAAATTTCTTCCTCCAGAATTGACTCGTGATCCTGAGGCAAAAGAGCGTTTCATTCAGGAAGCGCAAGCGGCATCGGCGTTGGATCATCCCAACATCTGCACTATCCACGAAATTGACGAAACTGAAGATGGGCAGATGTTTATTGTCATGGCTTGTTATGAGGGCGAGACCCTGAAAAAGAAAGTAGCCAGTGGCCAGTTGTCAGTGGATGGTGCGATCGATATTGCGATTCAGATTGCGCAGGGGTTGGCAAAAGCGCATGAGCATGGCATTGTCCATCGGGATATCAAACCAGCCAATGTGATGATCACCAACGATGGTGTGGCTAAGATTCTGGATTTCGGTCTGGCGAAATTGGCGGGGCAAGTGAGGATCACCAAAACTGGCATAACCATGGGCACGATAGCCTACATGTCGCCAGAACAGGCACGTGGCGAAGAGGTTGATAAGCGAACTGACATCTGGTCGCTGGGTGTTGTTCTGTATGAAATGCTCACGGGAGAGTTGCCTTTCAAAGGCGAATATGAACAGGCAGTGATCTATTCGATTTTGAATGAGGAGCCAAAGCCCGTGACCGCATTACGAGCCGTGGCGCCAATAGAACTGGAGCGGTTAGTCAGTAAGACTCTGGCAAAGCATCCCGATGAACGCTACCAGCATATCGAGGAATTGATAGCTAATTTGGAAAATGAACGGCAAAAATTAGCGTACCTGCCGAGGGGGCAATTATCTTCGGGGCAAGTTAAGAGAAAAAGAAGACGGTTCTTGTCTGTCCTGATTCCTGTCACTATTGTCTTTATTCTTGCCATACTCTTCTTCATTTTCAAACCGTTCCAGATTGAGATAGGCCCGCAGAAGGCGGTTCATGCCGAGGAGAACCGTTTGGCGATCATGTATTTTAACAACCTAACTGATCCCCAGGACAGTGAGAAGTTGGGCGAAATTGCCACCAATCTGTTGATAACCGATCTGACAGAACTCAACTATCTGAACGTTGTTTCCAGCCAGCGCTTGTACGATATTCTCAAGCTGCTGGGCCGAGAGGGTGAGAAGAAAATCGACAGAGATGTGGCCACAGCGGTGGCGATGAAGGCCAGATGCCGCTGGATGCTGCTGGGAAATATTCTGCAAGCCAGGCCACGGCTCATTATCACCTCGCAGTTAGTTGATGTGGCAAGTGGCAGTGCCATCGCTTCTCAGCGAATTAGCGGAGAAGCTGATGATAACATTTTCACCCTGGTGGATAAGTTGGCTGTGGAGATCAAAAATGACCTGGCTCTGCCCGCTGCGGCAATGAAAGAACCAGACCGACCCGTGGCGGATGTTACTACGCATTCAGCGGAAGCGTATCGTTGCTATCTCCTGGGAATAGATCGTTTGCAAAAGGCGTATAGCCAGGAAGCAGAGTCTTATTTTACCAGAGCTATCGAATATGACTCCACCTTTGCCATGGCGTATCTCTGGCTGGCATATATTAAGAGCGGAAGTGCAGAAGCAGAAAAAATGATCGTAAAAGCGGAGAGATACTCAACCAAAGTTAATCAGAAGGAACGACATTATATCAGAGCTATGAAGGCAGTTTTGTCGCGAAATTATGTTCAAGCAATTGAAGAATTGCAAAAGATTGTAGCACGGTATTCTGATGAGAAAGAAGCCTTTCTGTGGTTAGGAATTATCTATGGGCAGAGGCTTCAACAGCCCCAGCAAGCCATTGGCGCGCTAACAAAGGCCATTGAGATAGACCCACAGTATAAGATGTGTTATAATCTTCTCGCGTATGCTTATAATGAAATCGGCGATGCGGATAAGGCAATCTGGGCCATCAATCGATACATTGCTTTGGCACCAGATGAGGCCAATCCCTATGACACCCGAGGCGACCTGTATGCCTATCATGGCAAAATAGACCAGGCCATCGAATCTTATAAAAAAGCTTTGGAGATAAAACCCGACTTCTCTCTTTCACTTGATAAGCTGGGGTATATGCATCTTTTTAAAACCGAGTATCCTGAAGCTGAAAGCTGCTTCAAAAAAATAGCTTCCAGCAGTGAAAAAGCGACTCGGTCGAAGGGAAGATTGTATCTGGCGCTTATCCCGCTGTTTCAGGGTAGGCTCGAACAAGCCCTGGAAATTTTGGACGACGGCATTGCCGCCGATAGAATGGAGCAAGCCGAAGGCTGGCAGAATTCAGATAAGCATCTACAAAAGGCCTGGATTTATGGGGAGAAAAAGAATCTGACATTGGCTTTAGCAGAAATGGAGAGGTGTATGGAAATCTACCGCAAGGCTTATCCTGATAGAACGGTCTATGAGCGTCATTATTATGTGCAGCTTTTAGCCGAGCAGGGTGACTTTAAGAAAGCTGAAGCGATGGCCATGGTTCTGAAAAAAGATATTGAAGAAAAGGACCCGACTCAGATGTGTTTTTACTGGCAGGCCATTGGATATCTGGACTTGACAAAAGGTAATTTTGCCGTAGCGGCAACTCATTTTGAGAAAGCGGTCAAAGAGACGCCCAGTTTTGGGGTACATTTTGGGCTTGGTCGGGCTTATCTGGAAATAGGTCGATTGGATGAGGCGGTGGCTAACTTGCAGAAGGCTCTCTCATTGTCAAGATATGATTCGTTTTCGGAATATAGGGAATATAATGTTATTGCGGCAGTAAAAGCGCATTATCTCCTGGGATTGGCCTACGAGAGATCAGGCTGGAAAACCAAAGCGATTGAACAATACCAGGAATTCCTTGACTTCTGGAACGACGCTGACCCAGAGATGGGAGAAGTTGAGGATGCCAAAGCGAGATTGCAGGCACTGAAAGGGGGATCATAAAAATAATTGGAGGGATTATTTCATCCTTCATCCCGTGAGATAAAAAAAGTTGTATTAGCCAATTGGATAACGAAGAATGCAACTAAGAGAAATGGAACAATTATAAATTGATTATCTCACGGGGTAAAAAGCAAAGGACACCAAACTCAATCGCACCCTTGCTCTCAAATTCCTGCCACTGGAATTTAGTTACAATGAGTAATTGTTGAAAAAGGTAGAGCAAAAAAATGAACCCAGAGACCCAAAACATCCAACAATTAGAACAAGAAATCCAGCGGCTCAAAATCGCCGTCGAGGAGCTTTCGGTGCTCAACGACCTTGCCATCGCTGCCAGTTCCTCGATGGAGGTGAGGCAGATGCTGGACATCATCGTTCAGAAATCGATCAAAGCAGTGAAGGCGGAGCAGGGTTCCATCTCGCTGGTCACGGAGCAGGAGGAAACGCCGTTCCGCACCCTCATCCGTCAGGTGGATCGAACTCACGAACAAATGCCCTATCGGGTCGGCGCCCATATCACGGGCTGGATTCTCAAAAATAAAAAGCCATTGATGATCGATAACCTGGCAACCGACGGACGTTTCAAGGCATCGGAGCAGGAGGCAAAAGAGATTCGCTCGGTGCTCTGTGTGCCCATCTGGAGTCAGGCAAAGATCATCGGCATCCTGATGATGATGAATAAAAAGACCCAGGAGCCGTTCAACGCCGATGACCTGCGGCTGCTGTCCATCATTGCTGCCCAATCGGGTCAACTGATCCGCAATTCGCAGTTGCAGGAAGAGGCGCTGGAGAAGAAGCGGCTGGAATTCGAACTATCGCTGGCACGTCGCATTCAAACCAATTTGTTACCCAAAGCAGCTCCGATCACTCCGCATCTGGACATCGCCAGCTATTTCAATCCCGCCGAGGAAGTCGCTGGGGATTATTACGATTATTTTTGGCTGGGCGATCAGCGGATCGGAATTGTTATTGCTGATGTTTCAGGTCACGGTCCCGCAGCCGCCATGATGATGACGATGGTCAAAGGCATTCTGCAGACCATCGTTCAGCAATTCTCTTCAGCCGAACATAGCTTATCCGAAATCAATTCGATCATCGCTCGCATCGCTCCTAAAGACATTTTCATCACCATGATGTTTTTGATATTTGATCTGAATAAAAAAGTATTGCGGTTTTCCAATGCGGGACACAATCCCATCGTGTGCTACAATAGCCTGGACCGATCCTGCCAGTTAATTGAATTGAAGGGCTGCGCCTTGAATCTGGTCAAAAAATGCGACTACGAAGTGAAAGAGATCCCCTTGCAACCCAACGATCTCTTTTTGATTTACACCGATGGCGTGACCGAGGCGATCAATGAAAATCAGGAGTTGTTTGAAGAGGCGAGGCTGGTTCAGGCGGTTGAAGAAATGGCGTCCAAATCCGCCGATGAGATTATTCAACATGTAAAATCCAGGCTATTTGAATTTGCGGGTCAAGCGAAGCAAGCGGACGATGTACTGATGATTGCTATAAAGGTAATTGGGTAATTAGGTAACTGGGTAATTGGGCAAATAGGGAATTGGGGGATCAGGTAATTAGGTAACTGGGTAATTCGATAATAAGGTAATTGGGTAATTAGTTCCTCGAAAGTTAAGTCTATGCCAAAAGTGCAAAAGCTTTTTGGGGACACAGAAATGGAATTCGCCAGAGGCGAATCTCCGCCGTATGACGAATGATCTCACAGAATTAAAAAGACCAGAAATTCATTTCTGTGGGATTACACTTCTGTGGGAAAGAATCTTTGTGATAGATCTACAGTTATGACCCAAAAAAAATTTAAAAGACATATCAATTCATTAGAAATAATTTTCGACTTCATTGGAGAGTTCGTAGCTCGACACAAGCTGGATGAGTCCATTTCGTTTGCGATCAATCTGGCGGTTGAGGAGTTGTTCACCAATATGGTGAAATATCATGCCGATAATCCTCATGATATTTTAATTGACCTATCAAAGGACGCCAACAAGGTCATTGTTGCGTTGACGGACTATGAAGTTGCGCCGTATGACATTAAACAAGCGAAAGTGTATGACTCCACCCAGCCTCTTGCGGAACGTGAAGCTGGTGGCGTGGGAATTCATTTGGTTAAAAAATTTATGGACAAGATCGATTACGAATATCAAGATGGAACAAGCAAAATTACTTTAATTAAGATTATTAAATGAAAAAATAGAACGCGGATTTGACTGATCGAACGGATTTAAGCGGATAAAAATTTTAATAAAAAAATCTGTTTTAATCCGTTTCATCCATTCAATCCGCGTTCCCAAAAAACTTCTTACTTTGAGCAAGAAGCTCGTCATTTAGATATCTAATACCTGGAGAGAAAATATGTTCGAGATAAAAATAAATGAGGCGAATGAAATCTTGTTATCAGGTCGTTTTGATGCTTCCCAGGTGGAACACGCCAATGCTGTTTTTGAAAAAATCAATAAAGCTACTGTGGTGAATTTTAAGGATCTGGAATACATCTCCAGCGCTGGCTTGAGCGTCCTGCTGGTGACCCAAAAACGATTGACTGAAAAAAATCAGCAATTAAAATTGATCAACATGAACAACCATATTCGAGATGTTTTCAAGTATGCGGGATTTGATATGATTTTTGAGATCGGATAAATTTTATGGAACGCGGATTTAACTGATCGAACGAATATGAACGGATTAATTTTTATTATTAAAAAAAATCCCTGTCTGCCGACAGGCAGGCGTTTCATTCCGTTCAATCTGTTCGACTTGTCCGCCGTCTTTTTGGAGGATTAGCAGTTCAGGATTTTTAGGATTCTGACCTATCTAAGTTGGGATAATACTAAATAGGGAGTTTTGAAGTCACAAAAGCAAATGTTTTCGCAGGGCTGAATTGATTTGATTAAGGACTTTAGATGATACTTTACCCAGATAATTTTCCTTGAAAAATACGTTTTTATTCAGGGTTCTCACCTGCCAGACTAAAGCCCAGGAATCTTTGTCAAGGCCAGAAGGTTTACCTTTCGCTATAAAAATAGCACCAATTTTTCCTTTTGCTTTAGGCTGCGAGGTAATCGGAATCACGGTAATCGTATTGAGGAAATCATAACTGGGATTTTGAATAACCAGGACGGGGCGTTTCCCTCGATGAAGAAAATTGGGGTCGCACTTGTGACCACAGTTGTTACATACGAATTCTTCAATCGTAGCAGAATACTGAGCAATGAATTGATTGCCACATTGAGGACAGGTCACCAGAGGAGTCAGAGGATCTACCAGATAGATGCTACCCTTTGAAAAGTTGTTAGCTAATTCGACAGCCATAGAAAGCTCCTCGGTTATATTTCAGGCGCTAACCATTCTTCGGCAAGGGTAAAATCATCCCATTCTTGATCAAGGTCTCTAATCTCATTTCGATAAGTGGCCTTAATTTCTTCTAAAGCCAGGAGAATATCGGTCAGTGAGGCAGATGCTCGGAGCAGCAAAACTCCCATGCTACCGTATATGGCTTTCAGAGGCTCTTGAGGCTGAAAACCAAATTGCTCCAAAAACGGTTGTGGTAGCTCCTGATCATGGCTTAATGTTTTTGTCTTGAGTGCCATTTTTTTCCTTTGGTTTGATTTTTAAGAATTGTTGTGGATGCAATATAAAAAATGTTTTGATAGAAGTCAATAAAAATTTTAGGTCAGATTTTTGGACAAAATGGAATTGAAAATCCGTCAAATCGGAGCAGCCAATTTTTTTCCAACTGATAGAAACAACCCAACGGATATTATAAAAAAATTTTCATCCGTTGGGTTCTCCTTCGGCGAATCAATTAATAGAAATCTGCCGAAGGAAGATTGTTTCAATCCGTTGGTAGCTGTTTTTTTTACTTTCAAAAATTTATTCTAAAAGTTTTTGTTTAAAATATTAAATCTAAAATCAAACGAAACCAACTTTTTCAATTTTGAATTGTAATTATGATTGAAAACACTGACACCAATCTGGTTCAAGAGTGCCTGGCAGGAAATACCAGGGCATTCGAGGCGCTCATCGACAAATACCAGAAAACGATCTTCAATATCGTTTATCGAATGACGGATAATTATGATGATGCCGAGGACATCACCCAGTCTGTCTTCATTAAGGTCTATGAAAAGCTAAGCAGCTTCAATCCAAAATTTAAATTTTTTAGCTGGCTCTATCGGATTGCCCTGAACGAATCGTTGAATCTGATGAATCAGAAAAAACGGCTATCGGAATTGGATGCTGATTTCATCATAAAGGAAAAAACGCCCGAAGAAAAATACAACGAACTGGAATTGAGTGAGCGGATTCAGGAGGCGTTGATGGAGATCGAGCCGGAGCATCGAGCTTTGATCGTATTGAAACATTTCGAAGGTTTTTCTTATGAAGAAATGGCTTATATTTTTGACATCTCTGAACAGAAAGTAAAATCCCGATTGTATACCGCCCGACAGATGTTGAAAGATGTGCTAATCAAACGAGGGATCGTAGGACATGATTGATAAAAAATATATTGAATTGATCAATAAAGAAATTGATGGCGTGATAACAAAGGTAGAGCAGGAGCGGCTGCACAGCTATCTCAGTACCAATCCAGAGGCTCAGAATTTTTATGACGAGCTTCACCAGACGTCTGAGCTGCTGAGCAAAATTCCAAAATTGGAGCCCTCGCCCCACATCAAAACATACGTGATGAATTCCATCGATTTGAAACGCTACGTTAAAGCCAAAAAACCGTTCCGATTCAAATCATTCGTGCCGAACCTGCTTACAAAACCCATCCCGAAACTGGCGTATGCGTTTGCGCTGGGCATCCTGGTCGGTATATTGGTTTATTCAGTGCTGCTTGAAAATGTGATATCCAAACGGGGGTTGGAGGTGACAGATTTTTATGGCACGATTGGGGTGGATGAAAAGTCGGGTTTCAAAACCATTCGGAACATGCCGATTGCTCTGCCTGAAATCAATGGAACGATCGTTATTAAACGGCTGGAAAATATCGTGGTGATCGAGACTGACCTGAGCAGCCTGAAAGCGACCGACATCCGAATCGAATATGATGAATCTCATCTGCAATTTTCTCATTTTACCTCGGGTAGCCGATCCAAAATTGCTTTTGATTTCGGTGGAAATGATGTACGAGCTTCAGCTTTGGGAGACATTCGATATCGTTTGTTCTTCAAAGAGGTCGTTGCTGATGGCAAGCCCATCGTAGTAAAAATATCCGTAGCGAAGGAAGTGCGTTTTACACACAGTATTTCTTTGTAGAATATTGAACGTTAGCATCATCCAGTTGGCGAATGACGGTCACGTTCAGGACAAGTTGCCAACTTGTACTACAAGCTGAAACCTTCACCAACTTTTAATTTTTTAAATTGTATTTAGAGTGAAATTAATTTTGTAGGACAGGTTGGCAACCTGTCCTACACGAATTGAATTGTATTTAGAGTAAAATTAATCAAATTAAAATCCAATATTAACCAAAAAGGGAGTTACGACCATGAAAAAACAATCTCGAATGGCGCTGTTAATCGGTGTAGCAGTTGTAGCTGTCGTTGCGATTCTTTACTTTGCACTCCTGTATCAGCCTCCATCAATCGAAGATTTGAAGGGAACTATTGGTGGGGCTGAAAAAGCGGCAAAGCATCGAGCCGAGCAGATCACGGATCAGGATGTGGTGCTTGAGGGCGAAGAGGCAGAAGATTCAGCACAGTTGCAAGCATTACAAGAAAAAGCTGCCGAATTGGGAAAAATGCCTGTGTTAGAGCGAGTCGCAGCATTGGAAAAGATGCCAGCATTGGAACGGGCTCAAGTGCTAGAGAAAATGCCGATACTGGAACGATCACAGGCTCTGGAAAAGATGCCCGTCATCGAGCGGGCACTTGCCCTGGAAAAAATGCCCGCTCTGGCACGATCCGAAGCGCTGGCAAAATTTCCCGTCTTAGAACGAGCGCAAACCTTGGAGCGGATGGGAGGCTTACAAAGAGCCGAAGCACTGGAAAAAATGCCTGTTTTGGAACGGGCTCAGGTGCTGGAGAATATGGCTGTCCTGGAGCGAGCCCAGTCGCTGGAGTTCATGCAAACCTTACCCAGGACCGAAACGTTAGAACGAATGGGTGCGCTGGAAAAAAGTCAAGCGTTAGAGCAGATGGCCGCTCTGGAAAAATCCCAACAAGCCCTTGAAAAACTGCCTGCCCTGGAACGGGCTGAGGCGCTAAATAAAATGCCAGCCATTGAGCGATCCTTTGCGCTGGAAAAAATGCCAGTGGTGGAGCGAGCTTTGACGCTGGAAAAAATGACTGCCTTAGAACGAGCTCGGGCATTGGAAAGACTGCCAGTTTTGGATCGAGCCCAAACGCTGGAAAACATGGCAGTGTTGGAACGAAGCCAGGCGTTAGAAAAAATGCCACTGGTTGAACGAGCCGTAACCTTAGATAAAATGCCCGTTCTCCAGCGAGCAGAGGCGTTAGCGAAATTGCCAGCTTTAGAGCGAGCGCAAACTCTTGAAAGAATGCCACTCTCGGCACGTGCCGAAGCGTTGCAAAAGATGCCTGCCCTGGAGCGAAATGAAGCCTTGGAAAACATGCAACAACTGGAAAGATCGCAGACGCTGGAAAGAATCGAAGCATTGGAACGAGCACAATCGCTGGAAAAGCAGCAGAAGGAATAGCTGGTTCAGTCTTCAGTGGGCAGTCTTCAGTGGGCAGTCGCCAGTGAGCAGTCAACAGTGATCAGTAATCAGTTGGTAATCGTTTGATCAGTCGCTGAAAGAATAAAATTAGATCAGATTCAAAAAATGACAGGAGGAGGAGATGCGGAGGCGTCTTCTCCTTTACTAATTTTATTTAGAGAACTGCAAAATAAGATGGATTGTCATTTCGATCCGCTAATCGGCGGAGAGAAATCTGGTTAATGAACTGGTATTATAAGGTATACAGATTTCTCACTCCTCCACCAGTTGGCGGATCCGTTCGAAATGATAGCAATATTCAAATTTTGCAGATGTCTAAATTTTATTGTTTTTCTGCGGTGCATAAAGGCACCGCACTCCTGCGACTCCACATTTATATAAATGCTTGGATAAAAGCTTATGGCTGTAGTTGGTCATCCTTACATTAACGAAGTCCAATAAATAAATGTGAGACTATTCAAATGAAACCACTACCAATCCTTAAATCATTCCCCAACCAGATTCGCAGCCCGATTTTTAAATTATTCCTATTAATAATTTTTTTCTCTACGATTGCCAGCTTAAAGGCTCAGGTTCCGCTTTACTCACTGCGAACCAAAAATTTGCGGCTAATTTATTATGATAAAAATCATTCCTATCTCCTGCCCCACACCGCTCGCTGTTTTGAAAACTCTTTGAAATTTCATCGGGCGCTCTTCAATTATGTGCCGTCAGAAGAGGTGACCATTCTGTTCCAGGATTTCAATGACTATGGCTCAGCAGGCACCAGCACCATTCCCTGGAATTACATCAATGTCGGCATCGAGCCGTTTGATTATGTTTATGAAACCTCACCGACCAACGAGCGCATGAATTGGGTGATGAACCACGAGCTGGTTCACGTGCTGGCAACCGACAAAGCCAATCAAATCGACAATTTTTTTAGAACTTTGTTTGGCGGCAAGGTTTCGCCCATCGCGGAAAACCCGCTCTCGATGATTTACAGTTTTCTGACCACACCCCGCTGGTACTGTCCCCGATGGTATCACGAGGGCATCGCCGTATTCATGGAAACCTGGATGTCGGGTGGCATTGGCAGGGCGCAGAACGGTTACGATGAAATGGTGTTCCGAACCATGGTGCTCGATGGCAGTTATTTTTATGATGTGGTGGGTCTGGAATCTGAAGGCACGACCATTGATTTTCAGATCGGCGTCAACTCCTATCTTTATGGGACAAGGTTTGTCAGCTACCTTGCCAATCAATACGGCATCGAGAAATTGCTGCAATGGTATAACCGAACCAAAGGTAGCCAGCGTTATTTTTCTGCGCAATTTAAAAATGTTTACGGCGTTTCATTGGATGATGAATGGTCAAAATGGATCGCCTGGGAGCATGATTGGCAGCGAGCCAACCTGGATTCGATCCGTTTAACTCCAGTTACCCCATATCGGGTGGTTTATCCCAGGGCACTGGGTTCGGTTTCACGAGCCTGTTACGATGCCGCCAGCCGAAAACTGTACGTGGGTGTGAATTTCCCAGGGCAGATGGCGCACATCGCTGCGATCGATATCGGTAATGGTTCGATTCATAAAATTTGTCATGTGCCGACGCCAGCGCTCTATTATGTGACGTCGCTGGCCTACGATCCATCCTCCAACCGTTTATTTTTCACTACTCACAACAGCAGCTCCTGGCGGGATTTAAACGCTGTCAATATTCAAACGGGCAAGGTGACCGTGCTGTTGAGAAGATCGAGAATGGGCGACCTGGCATTCAATCCCATCGATAAATCCATCTGGGGCGTGCGACATCAAGATGGTTTTTCAAGTTTGGTCAGGGTTCCTGCTCCGTATCACCAGTTTCAAGAAGTTTTGGCATTAAAATATGGCAAAGACATTTTTGATATTGACATCTCCCCTGATGGGGCTTATCTTTCCGCATCGCTGGTTGAAATCAATGGCAGGCAAAGCCTGATTCGCTGGGACATCAACAAGCTGTTAGCAGGCAATAACTCTTATGAATTTCTTGAGGAATTCGAGGATAATTCCCCACAAAATTTTGTGTTCTCTCCCGATGGCAAATATCTCTATGGGACATCCTATTACAGCGGCGTTTCCAACGTTTATCGTTATGATTTTGAAACCAAAACGACCTTAGCCCTGACCAATTGCGAAACGGGCTTTTTTAGACCTGTGCCCATAGCGGACGACTCCTTGATCGTTTTTCGTTATTCGGGACAGGGTTTTTATCCTGTGATGATTGCGACTGAGCCACAAAATGTCAGAGCGATCAAGTACCTGGGGCATCAAATTATCAAAAAATATCCTGTTTTAAAAACCTGGAAGCTCGATCCCCCTTCGCCGTCGCTGATCGACCTCGATACGTTGACAATTTCATCAGGCAGCTATCACGGATTGAAAACGATGAAGCTCGCTTCTGGGTATCCCGTGATCGAGGGTTACAAAGATGTCGTGGCGTATGGACTGCGTGTCAATCTTCAGGATCCATTAGGGGGCATCGATGGTGTTTATTTCACTGCTGCTTATTCGCCCTATCAATTTTTAAAGGCGAATGAGCGATTCCATCTCAATTTTGAATATCATCATTGGAATTGGAAGCTGAATGGCGCCTATAATGCCACTGATTTTTATGATCTGTTTGGGCCGACCAAAACCAGTCGCAAAGGCTATTCTTTAGGGCTGCAGTATAACAACACTTTATTCTATAATAAACCAAAAATTTTGGACTATACCATCCAATTGGCTGGCTATGGTGGTCTGGAACGGCTGCCTGATTTTCAAAATATCTCGACTTCGTTTGATCGGTTTTTAACAGTCAGCGCCAGATTAAATTATTCGTATCTGCTCAAATCCCTGGGTGCGGTTGAGTATGAAAAAGGTGTAACCTGGCGGTTAATTTCCAGGACCAATTATGTGAACACGAAATTCTTTCCTCGGCTCTATACCAGCTTTGATTATGGAGCTTTATTGCCGATTGCTCATTCTTCCTTATGGTTCAGAAGCTCGGCGGGTTATTCCTTTGGCGATCGAGATGAGCCGTTTGCCAATTATTATTTCGGCGGTTTTGGCAACAATTGGATCGATTATCAGGAGCAAAGCCGCTATCGAGAATATTACAGCTTCCCTGGCGTGGAGTTGAATGCCATTGGCGGCACCAATTTCGGCAAATTGATGCTCGAATGGACCCTGCCGCCGCTGCGATTTCGTCGCGTTGGCGTGACCAGTTTTTATCTCCGTTGGGCACGTTTATCGCTTTTCTCATCAGCGATTGTAACGAATTTTGACGCTGAGCCAGACCAAAGACGGCTGATGAATATTGGGAGCCAGATGGATGTTCGATTGGTCACCTGGTCATTATTAAATTCGACCATCTCCTTCGGCTATGCGCTGGCGTATGAGAAAAATTATAAACCATCGAGTGAATGGATGGTTTCTTTAAAGATATTATGATGAAAATTTTTTTTCCAAAGGATAGAAACAACCCAACGGATTTTATTTTTTTTGTCTGTTGGATTATTTCAATCCGTTGGAGATTTTTTTAGCAGATTAAATAATACTCCTGGTGATAAAAAGACAGTGGAAAAGCTGACAATCAATATTGAATTATCACCGCTCATTGATCATTAATTATTGATGATTGAAATTTATTTGGTATTTGGAATTTGTTTTTTGGAATTTCATCCGTTGGGTTCTCCTTCGGCGAATCAATTAATAGAAATCTGCCGAAGGAAGATTGTTTCAATCCGTTGGAAATTTAAATCGTAAATCGTAAATCTAAAATCAAAAATCTAAAATCTAAAATCGAATCATGTTTATTCTTATCAAAATCGCTCTCAGCCTGTTTCCAGTCCTTCTCTTTCTCATCGCCCTGGTGTCGTTGGATAGTTATAAATTGGTCAGGCTAATAGCGGTGATACAAACGATTTTCATCGGTGGATTTGTTGCCATCGTTGCTTATTTTCTAAACAACTGGTTTTCGCCATTATTCTCTGGTGCAATCACCAACTACACCAGGTATGTCTCACCCGTCATCGAAGAGACATTGAAAGCGATTTTTATCGCTTATTTGATTCGAGCCAATAAAGTCGGATTTCTGGTCGATGCAGCAATTTATGGCTTTGCGATTGGCGCTGGTTTTGCGGTCATTGAAAATATCTATTACCTGCAGTCGTTGCATCAATCCAATCTACTGGTCTGGCTGATTCGAGGGTGTGGCACGGCGGTCATGCATGGGGGAACGACCGCCATATTGGCGATTTTGTTTAAGAGCTTTTCAGAGCGATCAAATAAAAAGCTCATCAGCATTTTGCCTGGCCTGATGACTGCCATTTTCATCCATTCAGCGTTTAATCATTTTCTCCTGCCGCCTGTCCTTACCACCATCACTCAATTAATTACACTGCCGCTGGTCATGACGATTATTTTCTCTCACAGCGAGAAGATCGTTCGCCACTGGCTGGAGCTGGGCATGGATAGTGATGTGAAACTGTTAGAATATATTTTAACAGGCAATATTGCGGAGACAAAAATCGGCCGCTATTTGCAATCACTCAAAACCAGGTTCCCTGGCGAGGTGGTTGCCGATATGCTTTGCTTTTTGAGAATTCATCTGGAATTAGCGATTCGGGCGAAAGGCGTCTTGCTCCTACGGAATGCTGGCTTTCGGGCGACGCTTGATGCTGAAATTAAAGAAAAATTTACTGAGCTAAAGTTTTTAGAACATAATATCGGCGCCACGGGTAAGCTCGCGCTGTCACCGATTCTTCGTACCAGTACACGGGATTTGTGGCAGTTGTATCTGGTGCAGGGTTAATTGGATATTAGGTTAATTAGGTAATTAGGTAATTAGGTTAATTAGGTAATTAGGTAATTAGGTGTTTAGGTATTTGCAAATTACCTCATCAACAGGAAAATTGTTGTCCAAAGAATAAAAATTTTTTAGACCACAGAAATAAAACCACAAGAAATTCATTTCCGTGGGATTTCATTGTTGTGGGAAAATATCTTTCGCTCTAAAATTTCTATTTGACATTTAAGGATTTATTTTATATATTTTGCAGAGCAGCAATTTGACTGATTGAGTGGTATTTTTTTATGTATATTGATAATTTTATCTGGCTCCCTGATATTGCTGAAAAGCTTGCTGTCAAACATCATGTCTCAGAAGAAGAGGCTGAGGAAGTTTTCTTCAATCGTCCGCATTATCGATTCGTTGAATATGGGTACGAGAAAGGAGAAAATGTTTACTCCGCCAGCGGCCAAACCAATGCAGTGTGATAGTTGATTGTATTTTTCATTTACAAACCAAAAAATTCCGCTTTGATTTTGAGTGCCAGAGATATGGATAAAAAAGCAAGAAAACGTTATGAAAAAAGATAAAAATTCAAGACAAACCAGCATTTCAAAGGCTCGTTCGATAGAAGAAATTGCTGAATTTTGGGATACCCATAGCCTGGCTGATTATTGGGATCAAACTCAAGAAGTTGAATTTGAAGTCCGAGCGAAGCGCCGCCGACGGGTTACGATTGATCCAGAAGTTTATTCCCAGGTTGAGCTACAGGCTCGCACACGGGGTATTTTACCTGAGACGCTGGTCAATCTCTGGTTAATTGAAAGATGGACAAAGCAAGAAGTGTAACCTACATTTTTTGACTCGCAGAAAGTAGCCACTATGGCAAATCACGGTGTTTTTCTCAATAGATATTGATCCAATACCATTCGCTAATTGGCGGATGGCACTGACTTAAAAAATCATCTGGGAGGAAAAAAATATGGCAGTAAAAGAAAAAATTCAAGGCGATGTTGCTGTGCTGCAGATCAGTGGTAAGCTCATGGGCGGCGAGGAGACCAGAGAGGTTCACGAAAAGGTGAAAAGTCTGCTGGGTGATGGAATCAAGAAAATTGTGATCGATGTATCCAACGTCAAATGGCTCAATAGCTCGGGCCTGGGCATGTTGATCTCCTGCCTCACTTCCGTCACCAGCGCCGAGGGGACATTGAAAATCGCAGGAGCAACCGAGAAGATCAATAGCTTGCTCATGATCACCAAATTGATTACGGTGTTCGATACCTACGAAACCGTGGATCGGGCGGTGGCAACGTTCAAGTAGCAGTCTCGGTGCGCTCAAAGGACGGAAACCTTTGGGTGATTCGCTTACAGGGCATTTACCTGGTGGATGGCTTCTTCTAGGATTTTCCCCAACTGATAGATGAATCCAATGGATTAAATTTTCCTACATCAGCCTCAATAGCGATGCAATCTATCATCCACCTGGGAGTCAGGTATTCGTTCATCAGCAGCATGTTTCCTGGCTTTTGAGAATTTTTTTCCATACTCTAATTGAACCCAAAACCAGCGGGCGACTTTGATTGAAGACCGCCTATAACAACAGGCAGCAGGGATTTTCTATTGGGGCGAAATTTACTCAAAGCATAGCCAGAGCGATGGTTATGCCTTGTTGCATTTTGGGGAGCAAAATTAAAGATGATCGGTCAGAAAATTTCTCATTATCGCATTTTAGCGAAACTCGGCGAAGGCGGCATGGGCGTCGTCTATAAAGCTGAGGACACCAAGCTCAAACGTCATGTGGCGCTCAAATTTTTGCCCACCAATCTGACGGCTGACCTCGAAGCAAAGCAGCGTTTCATTCAAGAAGCCCAGGCCGCCTCGGCGCTGGATCATCCCAACATCTGCACCATTTATGAAATCAATCAAACTGAAGAGGGGCAGATGTTCATTGCCATGGCGTTTTATGCTGGGGAAACGCTGAAACAGAAAGTTGGCAGTTGGCAGTCACCAGTTGGCAGTCGCCAGTTGCCAATCACCAGCGTTATCGATATCGCTACACAAATTGGCAAGGGGCTGGTCAGTGCGCACGAGCATGGGATTTTCCATCGGGATATTAAGCCTGCCAATATCATGGTGCTGAGCGATGGCCTGGTTAAGATCCTCGATTTTGGACTGGCCAAGCTGGTGGGATCGAAATCCATTACCAAATCGGGGACGATGTTGGGTACGACGGCTTACATGTCACCCGAGCAAATCCTGGGCAGCGAGGTGGATGAGCGCACCGATATTTGGTCCCTTGGCGTGGTGATGTACGAAATGCTCACAGGCAAGCCGCCATTTCGTGGTGAGTACGAGCAGGCCATCGTATATTCGATTCTTCACGAAACGCCAGAGCCCATTTCAAAAATTCGACCCAAAATTCCTGCTGAACTGGAACAAATTATCGCCCGAGCGCTGATCAAAGATGCGGGCATGAGATATGCTTCGGTGAGGGAATTACTTGAGGCATTAGAACATCTGCAGCTTCCCAAAGGGACGGCGGTTCAGCGAAAGATACCAGACGTTAGCACCTGGGAAAACACGATCGTGGTGCTGGATTTTACGAACATCACGGCCAATCCCGCTGATGATTGGCTGGGAGGCGGCATTGCCGAGACAGTGACCGTGGATTTCAAACGCATCTCGGCTTTGCGGGTCATCAGTCGAGAGATGGTGGCACGGGCCATTGCGCAGTTGCCGCAGCAAAAGGTCACCGAAGAAAAGATGATCGATCTGGGCAATATGCTCAAGGTGCGCTGGATCGTCTGGGGCGCTTATCAGAAGCTGGGCACTACTATTCGTATCACGGCGCGTTGCACCGAAGTGGCTACGGGCAGTCTGGCGGGATCAGCCAAAGTCGATGGCACGATGGATGACATTTTTAAGCTGCAGGATCAATTGATCGCTGCTTTGATGGACTCGCTCAACCTCGCCCTGTCTCGGTCGGAAATCAGAAAGATCCAAATTCCCGAGACCATCGAGCTGAAGGCATACGAGTACTATGCGAAGGGGCGGCAGTTGTTCTATCAATTCAATATCGAAGGTTTTCAAGAGGCGCAAAATTATTATGAAAAAGCCATTGCGCTCGATCCCAATTATGCGCTGGCGTATTCGGGTTTAGGCAGCGCCCTCATCTTTCGGTTCATTGCCCAAACCAATGTCCAGGATTTAGAGCTTGGTATGACCTATTTGCAAAAGGCGCTGCAGCTCGATCCCGAGCTGGCCGAGCCGTATCTCTATCTGGCATACGCCTATTTTCGCAAGGAGCAATTTGAGGAATCGATTCAGATGGGGCTTCGTGCGGTGGAGCTGGAGCCGAATGATCATCTGTCATTTTATTATCTGGCCGCAGCTTATTGGGGCCAGGCGGCCACGGGACTGAAAACCGAGCATTATGCCGATGCCATCCGACACTTCAAGAAAGCCTATCAGTTGCAGCCGAATTATATCGCCACGTCCATGAACCTGGGCTATCTCTACATGCTTCATGGACAATATCATGAAGCGCAAACCTATCTCGATCGGGCGGTGGAAATCGAGGATTCTGGAAAAACGATGGTGGTTAAATTCTTTGGCGGCTTAACGCTGCGGGGCAACCTGGCGCTGCGCCGCCATGAACATGAACAAGCAATCGATTATTATCAGCGCTCCCTGGCTCGGCTCCAGGGGATTCAGCACGTGTACCGAGAATCGCTGATGGCGCAGACCTATTGTGGGCTGGGGCAGGTGAATTTCTATCTCAAAAATTATGATCAAGCGCTGGCATCGTATCAGCAGGCCGTTGAAATTATCACCGCAGCCCCGAAGGCGATGGGTATGGGCTATATTTTGACCCGTGCCCGCCTCGGTCTGGCCAGAGTTTATCATCAGCTTGGTCGCACCCAGGAAGCCAATGCCCAATTCGATGCGGCGGCATTGCTATTTCGCCAGAAACAGGATTTTAATTTCAATATGACCTGGGAAGGCAATGATGCGCATGCGTATTACGATTTTGCCTGTTATCATGCCTTTGTGAATCATCCGCAGGAGGCGTTGGAATGCTTGCAAAAAGCGGTTCAATGTGGCTGGGCCGATCTGCCGACACTGGAGTCGGAGGAGAGCTTTAACCTGATTCGAGGGAAAGCGGAATTTCAAAAAATTGCTCAAGATTTGAGAATGCAAAAGCCAGTGTAGAACCAGATGGCATCCTGTCCCGCTTGTAGGGCAGGTTGGCAACCTGCCCCGCCTGTAGGACAGGTTGCCAACCTGTCCTACAAAAATGACGGACAGGATACCATCCTGTCCCTCAGTTTTGTTTTGGGTCCTGACCATCTCAGTACGAGAATTGAGGCTGAGTGGTTGGCGGCCTTGTAAGACAGGTTACCAACCTGTCCTACAATAATAACGGACAGGATACCATCCTGTCCCACAGGTAAGGAGCATAACCATGAATACATTGCAATACCAGGCCCAATATCGACGCAAGCTACCTCACTATCAACCCCTTCGGGCAAAGCTTTTCATCACCTATCGTCTGGCGGGTTCGTTGCCAGAGTCGGTAATGGAAAAACTGCGCCAGGAGCGAGAACAAAAAGAACGGGAATTGGCAAAGATCAAGGATGTCGAGGAACGCAGACAGCTACGCTATGAATTTGAACGTCGTTGGTTTGCTAAATATGATGCTTATTTAGATCGTGCCGAAACAGGTCCGAAATGGCTGAGTGATCCACGAATTGCGAAACTGGTTTATGACAGCATCCGCTATCGGGATGGGAAAGTCTATGATTTGGATTGTATTTCGATCATGCCGAATCATGTACACCAGGTGATTGAGCCGTTGGCTGCCGCTGTAGGACAGGTTGGCAACCTGTCTAAAAATGTGAGGCAGGTTGTTAACCTGCCCAAAAATGTAGAACAGCTTGGCAACCTGTCCCACAACGGGCAGGATGCCATCCTGCCCTACAGTGTGGCGAAAATCATGCATTCATTGAAGCGATACACTGGACGACAGGCAAATTTGATCCTGGGCAGGGAAGGGCAATTCTGGCAGGATGAAAGCTACGATCATGTCGTGCGAAATGAAAAAGAATATGAGCGAATTATCTGGTATATTTTAAACAATCCTGTGAAAGCAGGATTGGTAGATTCGTGGGAGAAATGGGAGTGGAGTTATTGTAAATGGCTGTAGGACAGGTTGATAACTTGTCTAAAAATGTAGGACAGGTTGGTAACCTGTCTGAAAATGTAGGGCAGGTTGCCAACCTGCCCCACAATGGACAGGATGCCATCCTGTCCTACAGGCCTATAAATTTTGCTTGCAATTTCGGCAATTAATTGTTATGTTAGAAATAGCAATAAACGAGTACCATCTAATTTTGAAATCACGCAGGGAATGCTGAATGAATAAGATCGAGATACTGAAAGAACTAAAACAATTAATCCAACATCAATTTACTGATTCTGTTGATAAAGTAATTTTATTTGGTTCTCAAGTCAATGGCAAAGCCAGCGACTATTCAGATTATGATATCCTGATTGTCCTTAAAAATGATTACGACTGGTGCACTGAAAACAAAATTTTGGACCTATGCTATGAGATCGATTTAAAGTACGACATTGTGACGGATGTTAAAATTATTTCCCAGCACGAGCTGAATAGCCAGATTGGCAGACAACCGTTCATCCTTGAAGCCATCGAATATGGAGTCGCCGTATGACACTCCGTGATGAGGATCGAAAGACATTAATCGAATATCGAATCCAAAAGGCAAAAGAAGCCATTGAAGATGCTCAATTCCTGATTGAGAATGACAAGCTGAATCTCGCCATTAATAGAATTTATTATGGTATGTTTTATGTTCTGACAGCTCTTGCCCTAAAGCACGGATTCAACACTTCAAAACATTTGCAACTCATTGGCTGGTTCAATAAGAATTTTGTGAAAGAGAATATTGTGGATTTGAAATATGGTCAGATCATCCATCGGGCGTATGATAAACGTTCCAAGGGCGATTATGGCGATTACATAAAATTCTCCAGAGATGAGGTTTTGGAATTATTTCAGGAGATGAAAGACTTTGTTCAGAGAATTGAGGAACTGATTCGATTAGAGCAGCAATAAGCAGGTATGACAGAGATCATAAGTTAAAATATCTCTCCCTAATTCTTCTTAACAATTTGTTCAATTCATTTATTTTGAGTTCTTGTAGTATCTTTACAGGTCAATTGACTATTACGAGCAAACGCTGGCGATGAATCGGGCGGTGAATGGAGATCAGCCTCCGAAGGTTGCCCTTCGCCTGTAGGACAGGTTGCCAACCTGTCCTACATTTTTCAATTGGACAGGTTACCAACCTGTCCTACATTTTATGGGAGGAAAAAATATGATTCTCATTATCGGAGCCACAGGAAATCTGGGCCGTGCCGTGGCTAAAAACTTGCTGAGCGAAGGCAAATCCGTTCGTGCCATGACCCGTACGCCTGAAAAAGCCGAGGCGTTGAAAAAACTCGGCGCAGAAGTTGTTGTGGGAGATGTTCGGGATCGGCAGTCATTGGATCAGGCGTGCCAGGGAATCGAGAAAATCTTTGCTGCCAGCCATAGCTTCGAGGGCAAAGGCCAAAGTAGCCCGCAGGTCGTGGATGGCCAGGGCAATCGTAATCTCATCGATGCGGCCAAAGCGGCTGGCGTCAAACATTTTGTCTTCACCTCAGCCCTCGGCGTCCGTCCCGATCACCCTGTCGATTTCTTTCGCATCAAATACCAGACGGAGCAATATCTGAAAACCAGCGGCTTGAGCTACACGATTCTCCGTCCTGCGGCGTTCATGGAGTCCTGGGTGGAGATGATCGCCCAACCGATTCTGACAACAGGCAAAGCCACGATTTTCGGCAGGGGGAAAAATCCAGTGAATTATGTGGCCGTGGCAGATGTGGCGCGCTTTGCGCAGATCGGACTGGAAGATCCCAAGGCGAAGAATCAGGTGATCGAGATCGGCGGACCAGAAAATTTTACCACCGAACAGATCATTGCAATGATCGAGCAAGCTACTGGTAAAACCGCTAAGCGCAGTTACACACCCCTTCCTGTGATGAAAGTGATGAAAATTTTGATGCGTCCCATTAATCCCGTAATGAGCCGCATGATCACGGCGGGGATCAACTTTGATACCACCGATCAGACGTTCGATATGGCTGAGACGCTCAAAAAATATCCCGTGTCGTTGACGAGATTGGAGGATTTTGTGCGGGAACGGTATGGGCAATAGTAGGTAGCGCGTGAGGCGCGGCGCGAGATGAGCATTCCTAAACCTTAGAGGTTTAGGAATGCTAAAAATTCTGCTTGATTTTGGTTTGATAATGATTTAAATTTAGAACGGAATCAGGAGGAAGTGTGAAAAATGAGCGCGATAAAACCAAAGCAATTGATACGACTCAGGCTGGAAAAATCATCTACGTTTCTGATGATATCCCATTGCAAACTGTTATCTATGCTGTAGAAGATGTCCTGGGCAATAAAGTTTATTTTACTGAGGAAGCGGATCAATATATCAAATATGCAAGGGGAAGCAGGAGAACTCAAGCATACACGTTAAATTATGTCCAGAAAATTCCATCCGTTTTAAAGGATCCGAGCATTATTATTGTCGATCCAGAAGACATCTCAGGAAGAACATTGGTTTATTATAAAGAAATTCATATTGAAGAAAAGCAAAAACAGGAATTGTTTGCTCTGGTAGTAAAAGTTGATAAAGAAAAAGTTGTTTATAATTTTCATCCACAGGCCAGCGGCAAAGTAAAATTTTGGCAAAATCAACCAAAGGTATTATATTTAAAAACTGGATCTAAACGAGCAACATATTTATAGGTAAACAATTATGGCAAGAGACATTTCCATCCATTTTATGCCACCAGGCATGCTGGATTTCGGGGTGGTTGATGAAACTGACGACATCGAAATTACTGGCTATGGTTCTGTAGGATTAGGAGATTTGCAAGTCGATAGAGATGCCAGGACAGGCGAATATCTGGCTTTTTCGGCATATAATTTCGATAAAACCTGTTTCGACATTATCGAGAAGCTAAACAAAAAACCACTTTCCTATCGCTACAATATTCCAGAGGCAGGATTAAAAAATCTAACGCTGCAGCAGGTGCTCACCTGGATTTATGCGCATTATGTTCTGGAGGAGAAAAAAGCAAAAGTAGCTTGAACAATAAATCCTTTCAAAGGCTTGTAACCTTTGAAAGGATATCAACAATTTAACAATGATAGAATTGTTATGAAAACATTAGCACTATCAGAAACCGAGCACCTGTCATATCCCGCGCCAATGACAGAGGAAGAGTTTGTAAATTGGTACGACGAAGAGGTGAAAGCTGAATTTGTCGATGGGGAGGTTATTTTGCATTCGCCAGTCTCGATTGAACATGATCATATTGGCACTTTTTTAAATACCTTATTGAATCTATTCATATCAAAACATAATCTGGGAAGATTATGCGGGAGCAGTCGAATTCAAGTCCGATTACGGCCTGGCTTGCGTCGCGAGCCCGATTTGATCTTTGTATCGAAAGAACGCCTGTCAATCCTGCGCAAAAATCACATCGAAGGCGCGCCCGATTTGGTCGTAGAAATTGTCTCCCCTGAAAGTCTGTCCCGAGACTGGCGTGAAAAATATTATGAATATCAACAGGCAGGGGTGAAGGAATATTGGATCATCGATCCTGATGCCGAGCGAATGGACCTGTATTGTCTTAATGAACAGAGCAAATATGAAGTGATCGGCTTGAAAGAAGGTAAATTGCATTCACAAATTCTGCCTGGCTTCTGGCTGAATCCGTTATGGCTCTGGCAAAAAGAGCTGCCCAATGTATTTGAAGTAGCAAGGGAATTGAATTTACTTTAAATATTAGTTTCGAACAACGTGACTGTCACCCGCCAGTTGGCGGGTGACAGTCACGTTGCCCAAAAAAGCTGCAAAGGAGGACAGGTTGAACACTCCATTAGAAAAATCCGAAGCGACTCTTCGCATCGACGACATCGATACCCAATTTGCTATACTGAAAGCCGCCAATCGCATCGCGCATCTCTTGAGCCAGGCGATCCCGCTGGAACAGACGATTGAGCCTTTGATATCGGAATTTATGAGCCTGGCTCAGGCCGAATGTG
>CAZYNP010000007.1:19237-148060 GCA_964647995.1 uncultured Cytophagia bacterium | reverse complement strand
CCAGTTCCAAATCATCTTTCTGCTGCAGTTGAGCAATTTGAACCGGAGAGAGTTGCGCCGTGCTGCCCATTCTCTTCCAGGCGCTAAATGCATTGCTATGCTGCTCGTCAATGACATAGTGCTGGATGAAGAAATCAGTGAATGGCAAATTGACGACATTCAGCGCCACTGGTATGGAATCCGGCGTTGTGTTCCAATAATCGGTGATGCGATATAACAAAATTTCCACCGACTCACTCCCATGTTTGGTGGCCAGGCCATGCACCTTATCCCCATAATTCGTTCCGGTTAACAAAATTCGTTCCGGACCCAGGTAGCTCAGCGCTTCGTAGGCATTAAATACCGGACCTTTTACGATGTGGCGCGGATCAGGGCCAATCGTGGAGGCGATCATGCCCTCGCCATCACGAAAATTGGTGCCGACACTGGACCAAAAGACCATGGCCGCCGGTCGAAACAGCGGGCCTTTTCTTTCACCCAAATCAAAAAATGCATCAATGGTTTGACAGACCCACGCCGCCACATAGCTGCTATTCTTCCACTGTTCCCGGGATTGGGTGGTCGGGCCAAATTCGGTCAACAGAAAGGGCATCTGCTTAACCTTTTTCTCATCGGCCGCCAGGGCTTTTTTCAGTAACTGCTGAGATGGTTCAATAATATCCGCCTCAACCTCGCCGTACCGATGGAAAGAGATAAAATCGAGCCGGCCCGGTCGCAATCCCTGCTTTGCGCCAACATGGTGGATAAGTCCCTCCAGCACATACGGCCAGCCAGCAATCGCGGGACCGCCAATTTTGATTCGATCATTGGCCGCCAGCGCGCCGTCGACGGTAAAATCGTACAACTTCAAATATTCGCTTAACAGAGTCTGTCCCGGCTGCCGCGGATCTTCGACCCAGAAATGCTCGAACAGATCAGGCTCATTCCAGACTTCAAAATACCACGACTGGATTTCCTGTGCGCCGTAGCGCTCGGCCAGATGCTGGACGGTTTCATAGACCAAATTTCGCCACCGGGAGTAGTCTTTGGGCGGCGCCACATTGGCCAGATGCCAGTCGCCTTGCTTCCGTGGATTCGAGGTCAGCGCCTCGGGCATGAAGCCAAATTCCACAATCGGTTTCAATTTGGCCTTCAGAATCGCATCAAAAACCTGGTCGACGCGTTCCCAATTGTACTTTGGCTGACCGGACTCATCTTCGGAATAAACTTTCCCACCGCAGGGATCGCCGTTGGGCGCATCGCGATCCGAAAATATATTATGCGCGCGATAATAGGTGAATACCGGTCGCGTCTCATTGGCGCTTGCCACCAACTCGAAGAACGCCCGATTCTGAGGCAACGTCACCCCACTGTAAAAATAGTCACTGCCGATACCGCCCCAAAATTTGTCATAGCGCTCAATGGCGTTATTGGCATCGACGGTGATGGTGGCACTCGTCAGCGGTTTGCGAGCCGGTTTCATTTTTTGACGCCAGTGCGACAACCGACTGTCAATAGCCCCTTTGCTCGTTTGAGCGAGGCGATACAGCGCCGGCTGTTGCCTGACAACCGACTTGACCCAGGCCTGGTTTTTTGCTAATATAACCATAACACCACAGAGAGCAATGACGCTCAGCAACTTTTTCCAATTTCCCGATCTGCGGCTCTGTCGTTTGGTTCTGATCCGTTGATTCATCTCTCAAATCCATCACTTGAATTTTGGCGGCAATCATGGGTTACGAATGGTAACTCCAGTGGGTGGCGCTGGGGGCGCGGTATCATCGCCCAAGGAAATCACCAGGCGCAGAAAGATCAGATCATCATTCAAATTATCTGCCGACCAGATCCATTGCACATTGGTATTCACGGCGATGCCGGGAACATTGCGATACTGCGCCCAGGGTAATGCCGAACCATGCACGCCATAAGCAGTCGCGTGCGGCCAACTGTTATCATTGAAATTCACTTGCTCCCAGCCAGTTTGCTCGGCAGTGGACACCCGCCAGGTTTCATTGGAGACATAATGTTTGCCATGATAATCGATCTCAGCAATGAGTCCGGCTCGCTCCCCCTGATCGTGGCATTTCACTGCGATGACATTCTTCCCGGCGATCGAGGGAACGGTGTACTGTTGCGATGTTTCCCATTCATTGCCAGAGCCAACCAGCACGCCATTGACATACAATTTGTAATCATCATCCACCGCCATCACAATTGAAATCGGACCCCCGTTGCCGGTGTAGGTCGCCTGGCTATTGGGGCTAATCACATTGGCCACCTGCGCTCGGTCGCGAACGTTGTTGATGATGATGGTGTATGTTTCACCAACTACATGGGCGCTGGTTTTGAGCCGTACGGTCTTCTGATCGTCCAATAGCGTGGCAGAGGAAATGTTAATGTTATGATCGATGGCATAGTTGCCAACCGTTTCCGCCGACAGTCGTTCGACCGCTTCGCTAAACGCCACCTCCACCGTTGTGAGATCAGTGGGGGTAACCGCAACAATTGTGGGCTTCACCAAGTCGGCCAGAGTGGCGAATGTGCCCCGGGCCGGAGATTGGCTGCGGTTGCCTACATTATCGATAGCATAGACTTCGTAGTTATAGCTGCGATTTTCCGATAATCCCGCATCCATATAAGCTGTAGTGAGCGTGGTTGCGACCTGGCTATTATCTCGAACGACTTCATACGCCGAGGCCACATCCCCATCGCTGGCCGGCAGCGGCTCCGACCAGGTTAGATGGAGACTATTTTCGGTTTTAATGTCGCAGAGCAACTGCTGCGGGGCATTGGGCAAAACCGCATCCTGCTCCTTTTCTTTGAAGACAAATTTGAAGGCGTCGGCAATGACCGGGCCATTGGCATTGTTATTGATCGTGACGCTGTTGGCCGTTCCCAGATCCAAATAAAAAGTTCCCAGGCTGTTCCATTGGCCATAATTAGCCGATTGGTCGATCGTACCCGTCTTTTTTTTGCCACTGCTATAGCTGATGGTGTAAGGTACATTGGTCGCTTCCTGAACCGCACCGGGGCTATTGCCCAGATACCCATGCCATTCATAAATCTCATAGATGCCAGCCACATTGATGGTTGGAACATAAGTGGCCGTATTTTCGCCCCGACCAGATGATGAGCTGGCATAGCGATAAATATTGTTCCAGGGTTTATATGCCATCTGATAAAAGCCATCACCAGAGTTATCTTCATGCGCCCAACTGCCAGTCAGCGAAGCAGCGGATTGACCGGGTGAGGTGGCAGCCTCACTGTCATCGATGATAATATCGGCAATTACCACTCGAGGCGACTTCAGCAAAATAATGCCATCGCCAAAAGTGCCGTTGGATCCCGGTGCCCCAGCCAGGGTCACCTGACCCAATTGCGATCCATTGTTCTGTTTATGATCCTGCCCCCCTTCAAACCGGTAATAGGGACCGGCATATTGGGAAAATTTTCGCAAATCGCTATCGGCGATCGTCTGATTGGATGCAGTCGGATTGGTGATGACCACGCCATTGTCGAAGAACCGAACCCAACAGCCATTGGCTAATTCCAATGCCGACGAAGTGGGAAAACCAAGATCCAAATCAAATTCGTCATAATATTTTTTATAGGCATGCTCGCCAGAGCCCTTGTCAGTAAAACTAAAATAGCCATCGCCCATGAGCGTCGCGGTCAACATGTAGCGCATGTCGCGATAGTTATCGGCGGTTTCGGCTTCGGTATCGACAAAAAGCACATGGGGCTCGGGCGCCGTTTTCATCCAGCTATCATACATCTGCTTGAAATAGGAAAAATGAAATGGCGTATGATCATGCTCCAGCATGAGGCCGTTGCTATTTTCCCATTCGAAGTCATGGAAACGGCCGGTATTGAGGATCAATAGTTTGTTCCTGGTGACAAACTGCGCTCGAATAGCCGTCACAGTCTTGTGGATTCCCTCCAGCCAGACGTCTTCCAGCCAGCCGCGTCCATGCTCGGTCCAATCATTCACACTATTTTTATCCAGATCCACATCCTGCGTGCCATAAGGATGATCCCAGACACCCTGACAAAAGAAACCATCGAAGACAGGATTATCGGTCTGCTCGATAGTGGCCTGAATGAGATACTCATTGTAGCGTTTACCGCCATAGGCCGAGCTGCGACCGCAGTAATTGCTCATATCCATCAGATAGCCATAACCAACCCACACTTTGTTCTTGTGCGAGTCCCGAACGAACCACTCCTCTGGCGGAGCCTCCCCGATCTCCCATACATTCCAATCGCGTGAGGTGAAGGTATAAACATTCGGATTGATGGCCTTGATTTTGTCATAATCCTGGCTGCACATGATGACGTCGAATTTTGCATACCATTCGGCAGGCGCTTTGCCAAAATGAAAATTAGCCAATCGGGGATAGCGATGCTGCTTTTGAGCCATCAACGGCGAACTCATCGCCAGCCCCAAAATCACGCTCAGGATTAATATCGCGCTTGTCAATTTCCAGATTCTGATCTTTTCCCCCGCTCGTTTCCACAACCATTCCATAAAACCTCTCCCTGAGTTGCAGCCCCTTGTTGTTCATTTAGCTTCTGATATCGTTTGAACCCATAAATAGCAAGCCGACGCCACTTTCACCAAGGAACCTTCATCCATACCACTTATCTGCCACCAGCAAACCAGGCTTTCCAGGAATAAATGGCCATTGGTAATCACCAATGAATTTAAAAACCTGACCAGGCCATTCTCCCGATCCTTCGGTTCTGCTCTCCTGGCGGCGTTGGGCCGTTGGAGGTGAGCTACCGGTATCCTTCGGAATTGCCACCGATTTGTGCCACACTTGAGTTAACACGATATCAATGGTTCAATTGATCGAATTAACTTGTCCCCCTTGATCAGCAGTTCAATTTTCCAACCATTCAGTTGAGCCGGATCAGGCAATCACGAGCTAATTTCGCTGGTTCACGAAAGACTCATACAATTGCTCAAATCGATGCACCTGCTTTTCCAGCGAGAATTGCGTTTCCACACGCAGCCGGCCATTTTTGCCCATCCGTTGGGCCAGTTCTCGATCGCGCAGCAACGTGATCAATGATCGTCGCAACGCGTCCACATCCGCGGGCTGAACCAACAACCCGGTTTTGCCATCGACCACGGCTTCTACCGTGCCATCCACCGCCGTAGCCACCACCGGCTTACCACAGGCCATGGCCTCGAGCACCACATTGGGCAGACCTTCGTACAGCGATGGCAAGGTGAAAATGTCGAACGCCCGCATCACTTCGGGGATATCATCGCGATAGCCCAAAATGCGAAAGTTGTTTTCCAATCCTTGGGACCGAATCTGCGCTTCCAGTTCGCCCCTCAAATCACCATCACCGGCAAATACAAATTTGACATTTGGTATTTCCGTCACAATCTTTTCCGCGGCCTCGATCAAATAGCGATGTCCTTTTTGCGGATGAAGCCGTCCCACCACGCCCACCACCAGTTCGTCCCGCCCAAGCTGCAATCTCTGCCGGATATCCGAATTATCGCCATTGCGATACTTCTGCAGATCGACACCGTACGGAATGACCATGATTTTTTCGGGCGCAACTTTTCGTTTCTCTATCAGAAATTGTGCCGTCGCCTGTGATACAGCAATCACTCGATCGCAGAAGCGAATGGCAAACAGGTAGGGATATAGCCTACGTTTGTACAGCCATTCCGGCGCGGAAATGGTCTCCCAGGAAAAGATCGCTTTGACCCGGGCCAATCGACCGGCCAGCGGTCCCAACACATCGGCATAAAATAGCGTGCTCATCACCACATCGATCTGCTCGTCCTGCATCAGCCTGGCGACCCGGGGAATGAGGCTAACATCGATGCGCTTCTTGCGACCGATGGTGTAAACCTTCACCCCGATATTTTCAAATTCATCCCGGATATGCTCCACCAGGCCCAGACTGCAAATGATGGTATTGAATTTCGACCGGTCCATGCATTTTACCAGTTCCAGCAACTTCTTCTCTGCTCCGCCCCAACCAAAACCTTCCACCAGTTGCAATACATTGATTCGTTTGTTCGATTCCATTGGCTTCATCCACTCACTGAACTTAACTTTATTTTAGATTTCTGGCTACCATGTGCAAGCCCGAGCAGAACAGCCAGGGCGAAAATAGCTTGCCGACCTTCAAAATCATTTTGCCGGGCGCATTCAACTCCCAAATTTCCCCGTTCCGCGACCGTAGAAAGAAAAAATCCGCGCATAAGCCGATATGGTGATCCTGGTCGCTCGTTCGATAATCATCAATGCCGGTAAAAATGACCTCGAAACCCGCCGCTTCCAGAAATGTTCGCAGCTCTTTTTTGGTGTAGCGATATTCCCAGAAGTAATAATTTTTTCCCAATAACCGGCGACCGGTGAAATAAATATCCCGCAAATTATGAGTCACCAGCCGACGAAACAGGTTCAAATAGGGCACAGTAATAAATGCCAGACCGCCGGGCTTCAGGATGCGCCGTGCCTCCTGCAGCGCCTGTTGCGGCCCGGCTTGAAAATGTTCAATGACGCCCAGCGAAACATAGGCATCAAACTCACTATCCGGAAAACGCAACTGATGCACATCCCCCACTTCGATCGGAAAATCAGGATCGTACGCCTTGACCTTGTCCACTGTGGATTGCATGTAATCCACGCCAATCACATCATGTCCCATTTGCTTCAAATTATAGATCCACGTGCCCATGCCACAGCCGGCTTCGATGATTTTCATCTTCGGGCGATCCAGGTATTGCTGAAAAATATCCATTAGCGTGCGCGTCCGACTGCTTTTTACCAGGCCATCGAAGCTTTGATTCTCCCATTGCAGTTCATCCTGTGCCGTGCGATCGCGAAACGAATAAAACGTGTAACTCATGATTGTTTATCCTTCATCCTCATCTCTGCCATGACGGCCAATATTCTTTGGGCAGTATGCCGCCACGTATAGTGCTCGATTATTGATTTTCTGCCATTTTTTCCCAATTGGTTTCGATAAGCCTCATTCTCGATGAGTGAAAACAATTGGCGCTGTAAGTCCTCGAAATTATCGGGATCAAACAGCACGCCGTTCACGCCATCGCGAATGATTTCGGTGATCTGGCCGATGCGACTGGCAATGACCGCTTTACCGGCAGCCAGATACTCGAAAAGCTTCAATGGCGAATAATAGAAAAAATCCAGCCGCGGATATGGTGCCAGCACAATGTCCATGGCCGAAAGATAGGCGGGTACCTGATCATGGGGTACGTAGCCAGCAAAAATCACTCGATCGGTCAGCTCATCCTGCTGTACCTTCTGCTCCAACTCTCGCTTGAGCGGCCCTTCCCCTACCAACAAAAATTTCACGCCATCAAAGCGAGCCAGGGTTAGTTTAATAAAGTGAATCAAATTTTCCAGACCATGCCAGAAATGAAACGAGCCGACAAAGCCAACCACCACCTGTTGCTGCAACGCATACCGATTTCGTATCTCCTGGCTCATCCCTTCCGGTTGAAATCGGCGCTCATCCACCCCATTGGGCACCACGATCATTTTGGCAGCCGGGATGCGCCATCGTTCATAATATTGTTGCAGCTCCCTGGAAACGACAATGACGCGATCCGACCATTGCAGCAACTTCCGCTCGATAAATTCCGGCAACCAGGGTATCCGCACAGCATAGCTTGCGTATTGCCGGCTTTCATACGCCATCGGGGCATTCACTTCCAGCACTACCGGTATCTTTTTCAGCCGAGCCGCAAGGATGAATGAAAAATTCAACAGATTATATCGAACCAGCACCACATCAGGCTTTTCCGCCGATAGGATGCGCCACTCTTTCTTGAAATACCGAAAATTAGAAACCAGCGCGTTCACCTGATTCAGATAACGCCAGAGCTTTCGTTTCAGAAATCCGCGGACCGGCGATTTCACCGAAGCCGCAACACTGGTAAATTGGTTCAAAAAATAGGGCCTGACATCGTGTCCTTGCTCCTCAAGCGCCCGAGCCAGCTCACGAAAATGTACCGCCGCTCCCACCGAGCTTTCCTGGAGATCATACAGATAATTGAAATAAACTATCTTCATGCCTGTCGCAACTACTCATTTTTGCGGAGAATTCGAACCAGCCCTTTCGATGGCAAATCGCAGATGATTTTCCTGTCCGGGCAATATTTCGAAACCATGCTTTCGCAATGCCACCACCTGCGCCAGTCCCTTCGCGGTTTTGATTGTCTCCAATTTCTCGAACCGATGCTCGCCCAGATCAGACCTCAGCAAATCCACCTGCAATGCCGCGCTTCCGCTGAGCAGCCGCAGTTGCGGACCCGAGCCAATTTCAATTTTATATTTGTCAGTTACAATCGGGAAATTAAAATAGCGGAACTCTTCCAGAGTGGCCTTCTCGGCAAAATGGAATTTATCCTCGACAACCAGCCGCCTATCTTCAAAAAAGACGAAACGTTTCAGGTAAAAAAGGCCATAGTCGAAGCTCAACACCACTTCGCCGGGCGTCGCCGAAAGAATTTTGCCATCCCTGTATGCTGGCAATAACCATGCCGTAGCCGACCGTCGCGCCAGCGGTGCCAGCAGGTTGGTCTCGATCTGCTCCGCCGGATAGATTTTGCCGTATTTATCCAATGTTGGCCCTCCGGGGCATGAGAACACCCAACCGACCTCCCGAAACCACAGATGCACTGGACTGATGCCAGGTTCGCTCAAGTATTCCGGTGTGCCCGCGCTAAAAACGGCAAAATACTCCCGATTCGAGAAAATGACGTTTTTTGTTGGTTGAAAAAAATGTAATGTCGGTCCGGCATCGGCAGCTTCTGCTTCTGTATTGGAGGCCACCGAGGGCTGATGCACTTGGTGCGCCAATGCCAACCAGACCCCCAGGAACGCGTTGTAAACGGAGAAGTGGTGGTAATCGTACCAGCCACATCGTTCCCGGTCGTCATGACTATTCAGCACCAATGGGAATACTCCGCCGCGTTCGAACTGGAGCAGATGACGCGAAAGCCGTTCCAGCAGTCGTTGATACAGCGGTGCGTTTTCCTCATCCAGATTTTGGGCGGCCTCCAGCACGTAAATCGCCACGCCATAACCGAAGATCTGCTCCTGGCCGCGTCCCAGGTAATTGAAGCTACCCTCTGGATCGATGAAGGGGATAAAGTACCTCACTCCGGCCAAAAATTGGCGCTGCAGCGCAGTGGCGCGCTGGAGCAGCCAGATCCGGTGCAATAATGCCAGCGTAAAGACATGATATTGAATGGGACGACTGCTGTTCCGAAAGTCGTCGTAGCAGCCATCGGCGTGAGCGGCCCGCTGCACCCGTTTCAATCGCCACCAGCATTTCCAGCGATCCGTCATCGCATGGAACAATTCATAGCGCAGCCGTGCCGAATAGGCCCGCATGGCAATCCAGTTCGTCAGCGAATTATTTTCATTCTCCCGCCACTGCCTCAGCCCTTGCTCCCACCGAGCTTTCTCCTTGGGCGCCAAGACATCTTTGAGCAAACGATAGGTTTCTAAAAACGCATAGTTATCAAAATCCCAGTGATACATCCAGCTTCCAAATCGATACTCATCGGGCGAGGTTCGTAGATGAAAATCAATCGCCCGTTTGACCGGTTCCAGCAGCATCGGGTCAGGATGCTCGTGGAATAAAATCGCACCAAGCAGTGCAAAATGAGTTGTTGCATAATGTTCACCCGGTACCAGATCATCAATCGCATCAAAAATACCACCGCTGTCATAAACATCCAGCACTGCCTGGTGCGCATGCCTGGTTACTAATTTCAATCCAATGCCATGAAAACGAAAATGACCTTCGTCTGGCAATTGAATTCGATCCTCGATCGTGCCCTGAACGGGATGCTCCAGCACGATATTCGCCAGCCCATTCTCGATGGGAGCCACGATTTGCTCCTGCCGCACCTGATGTCTGGCTAAGTAATCGAATATATTTTTAGCAACTGACAGATAATCCATAATTCAAATCATATTGACCCAGAACACCACGCCGAAGTCAATCCATTTTTAGGTTCACAGCGGCATTGAGCCGTTCAAAAAATTGGTGATCGCCTTCTTGAACCAGCCGCAGCCAGAGCTCCAGAATTACCAGTCCCCAGATTTTTCGATAGCGCAGGTTTTTGCCGCTGTAGAAATCCTGCTTCAATCGGTTGACACTGTCAAAATCGAACAGCCCACGGCGCTCGATCACCTCTTTCGAGAGCACAAAATCGACCAGGGGTCGCAATTCGTTCTTGAGCCAGATGGGAAAGGGAAACGCAAAGCCCAGCTTGCGACGCGTCAGCACCTCTGGCGGCAGCAAATCCTTAACCGCTTCGATAAAAATATATTTTTTCTTTCCATCTTTTAATTTCAATGCTGGCGGAAGAGTAGCCACAAATTCCACCAATTTATGATCGATCAGCGGAATCCGCGTCTCCAGCGAAAACGCCATGCTCATCACATCGACGTCCCGCATCAGCACATCTCCCAGGTGCACCTTCAGATCCAGATAGGAGACCCGATTGATGGGATCCACCGCGGCCGGCAATTGCTCATAATAACGCTGATAAATCGCATGGGAATCGGTGCCATTCAACTGCTGCCGCATCAATTCCGAATATAGTTGGTGCTTCTCCGCCTCGGTCAGCTCCATTCGCAGCGTGCTATATTTCTTCACAAACGATCCATACCAGAAGAGGAACCGATCGATGCTCTCGCCCCATGGATTCTTTTTCACGCGGCCGGGCATGGCCTGGTAGACATTAACCAGCGCTTTCCTGACAGCCGTTGGCAGGCGTTCCCACTTGCGATCGCGCGCCATGAATTCCAGCAAAAGATCGAACGTCTGGTAACCGGCAAACAGCTCATCACCGCCCTGGCCGCAGAGAACCACCGTCACATCTCTGGCGGCCAATTTGGAAACAAAATAGCTATTTATCGCATCGGTCGAGGGTTCATCCAGATACCAGATAAAATTTTTCAATTCCCTCAATACATCGCCCGCCTTGATGACTTGCACCGTGTGATCCGTTTGATAGCGCCGGGAAACCAATTGGGCATAATAGGTGTCATCGTACTCTTTGCCTCCGACATCATAGCCGATGGAAAATGTTTTGAAGGTTCTCGGCTGTGCCTCGTGCATCAAACCTACCACCACACTGGAATCGATGCCGCCGCTCAAAAAGGCGCCCAACGGCACATCGCTCATGAGCCGCATCTCCACCGATTGTGCCAGCAATTCTCGAAGCTGCTTTTTGTAAAGCTCTTCGGAATAGCCATCGGCCACTTCGAAGCTAATATCCCAGTACCGAAAAACATCCACCTGGCCGTTGTGAACGGTCAAGGCATGGCCGCCCGGCAGGGTGAAGATGTTTTCGTAGATGGTCATCGGCACGGGCACGGTTTGAAATGACAGATAATGATGAATGGCCTCGTAGCTGAGCTTTCCCTGATAGAGATCGGAAGCTAAAATCGCCTTCAGTTCCGAGGCAAACAGAAAAGTGTCCCCGATCTGGGTATAGTAAAACGGCTTGATGCGCAAACGATCCACCGCCGCAAATAGCAGTTGCTGTTTCGAATCCCAGATCGCAAAGCTAAACATCCCACGCAGATGATGCACGCAGTCGGTGCCATACTCCTCGTAGAGATGGAGGATCGATTCGGTATCGCAATTGCTCGTTATTCGATGACCTTTGGCGACCAATTCCTGATTGAGCGAGCGATAATTATAAATCTCCCCGTTGTAGACGATCCAGATCGTACCGTCCTCATTGGACATGGGCTGGTGCCCCTTCTCCGAAAGATCGATGATGCTCAGCCGCCGATGTCCCAGTCCCACAGAACCGGCAATATACTGCCCTTCATCGTCTGGCCCGCGATGACGAATGATGTCGGTCATTTTCTGGATCGTCGTCGACGATACGGGTTGACCATTAAAATTCATAACACCTGCAATACCACACATTGAGTTTATCTCCACCAGAGATGGTTTTCTTCAAAAAACGAACGATTGCTTTGCATACCTATTGCTAATTCCACTAACATCTAATTGCTGTTTTCAGCCCCTTCTGTCATCCAATCGGCGCACCGTCTACGGCTCTATCCTATGCTGCCTGCCTCAATCACCTTCCTCCACGCACCTGGATCCATACCCCATACGCCAGGCGCCAGCCCGGTCAGTTTGGCAGCTATTTTCTGCCGGTGCTGCGCTCAGCCCTTGGAAAATCGGAGCACGTCCCGAAACATGAGCCACTCATCTTTCGAGAAATAGTGCGTCATCCAGGCCATGGCCAGATTGACCATCAGCGCCGTAATCCCCACCAGAAACAAATTGGCGTTGATCAACAGCACGGTGTAAACCATCATAACCAGGTTGATGAGGGCAATCTTGGGCACCAGCTTCCAGAGCGGCGGTTTCACCAAATTGAACCACAAATAGCACAGATGCAAGATGAATGTCGACGCCTCGGTGCCCAGGGTGGCATAGGCGGCGCCGATATAGCTAAATTTAGATATCAACAGATAATTCAGTCCCAGGTTCAGAAAGGCACTGAAACCCACCGCTTTGGCCGTAAACCGCTGCCGATCTGACGAACGCGTGGTATGCGTCATTACGGTAGTGATGAAAATAAGCGCAGTGGACCAGACCAGAATCTGCAACACCGCGGCAGCATTGATATACTCCTGGCCATAGAGCAAGAGAATTATTTTTTGGGATAGCAAAGTCACCAGTGAGGCCAGCGAGATGCCGACAAACGCCATCACCTTGAACGTCTTCTCGAACAGCCGTTTGAAATCGGGCAGCGAATCTTTGTAGTATTTGGACAGGACCGGAAACACCGCTTTCATGGTACCCATGGGAATAAACAACATGGCAAACACCAGGCGATAAGCGGCATTGTACCAGCCCACTGCCTCGTCACTGACCATGAACGACAGAAAAACGCTGCTGATATAAGTGTACATCATGGCAAAGAAATAGAGTATGCCAAACGGCAGCCCCTCCCGAATCAAAAACTTCACCAACGGTCGGTCAAAATCCAGCGTCAACGGCGTAAATTTCTTCACCACGATGACGAGGCAATAGACCAGATTGATCGCGCTCACCGCCAGGTACACCCAGGCCAACTGCTTGAAACTGGCACCCAACCAGAGCACTCCAACGCCCAGCACCGTATCCAGCACCGATTGCAGCAGCGTGGAAATAGCATCGTATTTCATCTGCTGAAAGGCCTGGAACACCGATTTAAACAACTCCCCAAATGACAGCACCACCTGGCAGACGGCCAGAATATAGACCGTGACAATGACGTCGGTCGGCTTATTCGTAAAATTGATAATAACAGCCACCAAGAACAAGTTCAGCGCTGCCAGAAAGAATTTGATCGTCAACGCATTGGCCAGATATTTCTTTACCTGCTCCAGATTGCGCGCAATCTCTCGCACTAACAATTGATGGATGCCCATGTCGGCGATGATCAAAAACAGCGTCGTGAACGCCATGGCAAAGGAGAACTTGCCATAGTTCTCATCGCCAAGCAACCGCGCCGAGACAATGACCAATGCAATCCGAATGAAGCGACTGAATATCTCTGCCCCCATCAGCATGGAGGAGTTGGTAACAATTTTTTTAGCCAGAGCTGTCAATTCTAACCTCGATCAATTTCGATTCGTCAAACTTTCATAAAGCTGATAGATCTTCTCATAGTGCACCTCCGGGCTAAACTCCTGCTCCGCTTTCGCCCGAGCATTTCGACCGTATTGCTGAAGCAGTTGGGGCTGGTCCAGCAGAAAGCGGATCTTATCTGCCAGGGCCTCACTATTTCCTGGCGGAAAGAGCAGGCCGGTGGTCTGATGATCGATCAGTTCGGGGATGCCGCCAATGTCCGAACCGATGACCGGTTTGCCCATGGCATACGCCTCATAGACAACCAGCGGCGAATTGTCATAGCACTCCGATGGGATGATGACAAATTTGGCGCGGGAGATGATTTTTTTCAAATCCTCGCCCCATCTGCCGCCCAAAAACTTCACCTGGGTCAGATTTCGTTTGGTCACAAATTCTTCCAATTCCTGTCGGTGATAGCCTTCGCCAATCAACCACAATTGCGACCGGCGCACCTGTTCCGCGGCGTGCAGCAGGGTAAGCAACCCCTTGGCTTCCTCCAGCCGACCAAAATAAACATAGTAATCATCCGAATCGTACTGTGGCGAATAATCATTGATGCGGATGGTGTAATACAACTGCCGAACCTTTTCCGCAGGGATGCCCGCCTCGACGAACTTGCGACCGTAGAACTTGCTGGGAACGTGAAAGATGTCCACGTAATCTTCATAGAGGCGCAACAGTTTATGAAGATAGGTTTCCAGCGTCAACAACAGTCCAGCCAGCCGGGAATTTTTATGACACTTTTCAATGATCGGATAAAAGTAATTGCCATGCAGGCATTTTTCACACACCTGCTTGGTGTTCCAGTTGAACAGGCGATAGTTGGGACAGATGACCTTCAACTGGTGCGCGGTCAACAGCACCGGAATCTGGTATTTCTGCAGCGAATGCAGGATCGATGGCGACATCTGATGATCGATCATGTGCAGATGGGCAATGTCGGGTCTGGTGTCCTCGATCAATTGCTCGATCTTTTTGCGCGCATGGATGGAGTACAGAATTCGTGCGGCAATGCGCGGGCTATTTTTCAATTTCTCCCAGCGCGAATCCAGATTGAACTCGATATTATCCACAAAATAGTCGGCATATTCGGAGGCGAAATTGCGCGGATGCTTCATAGAAAACGGGATCACCTTATGGCCATGATCGCGCAATACTTTCGTAAGCTCAAAATAGTAACGCTCCGAGCCGCCTTTGATGAAATAGAATTTATTTGCCATCAAAATTTTCATATTCAATCCTATCCGTCAGGCTGATTCAATCGCCTTGCGGTTAACTCCGGAACAGCCGCAGCAACAACAGCCGATACCGATTCCAGACCTTGGTCGGAATCCAAACAAAAATTCTCCGGAGGAAATCATTTTCAAACATGGCGGGAATCAACCAGATCAATAACGATCCGAGATAGTAGCGCCAGGAAAGCCTGGGCGGTGCATTCTCGAAATAATCGGGGACCTTGTTCCCCAACCGCCGCTGGATCCAGGCAAAGGCGTGGTTGCCGCGCTTTTTGAAAATCATCGTCGCTCGCTGGCCACTATAAATGACCTCTGGTTTCGATGCCTGAACCTGGATCACCTGGGCCTGGACCATCTCCTGCACGATCTGCTCGCCCAGCGGCGTCCGAGTGATGATGTGGGACCAGCCTTCAGCATCGTCCTTTAAATCCGAGCGCCATTCATCCCCCAGTGCCAGATCAGCCAATTCATTCAAATGGTCGGGACACAGGGCACACCGCCGCCGTTCAAAAACATAATGTGAAAATAAAAATTCCTCGATGGGATAAAGAAAATGATCGCTGCCATCCTGCATAATGGCGCGAAAACCACAGGGCCAGTCGCCATCCCGATATTTGATATCCTTGACTTGATCGAAATCCTTCACCCCGGCGCGCTGAAGGAGATATTTGGTCGACGAGAGTGTCGGATTGAAGCCGCAAAACAAGCCCATGCGCAGGACGATGCGATCCTTCAGTTTTGGGTTTTGTTGCTCGGCCAATCGCAAGCCATGAAAATGGCACGGCACACCGACCACAGCATATTTGCCATGTTTATCTTTTAGAATTTCGCGCAATGCAACATTCATGGGTACCGGTAGATATTTCGATTGCTGGGCGGAAATCAAATCTGCCGTGTTGCGGGCGATGAAGACTTCGGGTTCCAGTGGTCGTGTTTGACTCATCCGCACCACTACTGCCCCATCGATGCGCCGTTGCTGCAGCAGCGCATCCAGTATCGCAGTGGCCACGCCGCCCGAAGCACCGTTGTATCGAATCTGTCGGTCCAGGGCGTAGCCGGTGTAGATCTGAATATAATTTCCAAACAATTCATCCTCTGGAATCCTGCCAAACACCGCGCGATTGAGCTGCGGCAGATCCAGTTTTTCGCCCGGACAAACAGCCAGACAAATGCCGCACTCGGTGCATCTGGCATCATCCACCACTGGCAACAGTCCCTGGGATGGATGCTGGTGACACGAAATCGCTCGAGTTGGACACATAGCCACACAGGTTCCGCACTGCGTACAATTTTTATGCTCGACGATGGACGAAATATTTTGTCGCTTCTGTTTCATTGATTGGCTGAGCCTCGGTAGTTACATTATTGGTTTTGGCCAATTGGAGTTGCATCATTTCGATCCGCCAGATCCGTTTCGCCGCCACTGCCAGACCACCCAAAATCCAGAAGATCAGCTTCAGGCGATAGTGCATGTACATCGGCCCCATAAAAACGGCAGCCAGAAACGCAATCATGCCCCCCAGGGCACCCAGGCAGATGGCGCTCAGATATTTGTCTTTCAATCTCGTTCCCCGATAGGCCTCCTTGAGAAATGACCCAAGAAACCATAGGAAAAAGATCAGCCCGGGAATCCCCGCCTCGCAGGCAATGCGCAAATATTCGTTATGCACTGGATGCCAAAATGGAAACAGATGAAAGGAGTGAAACGGATAATTATTCAATCCCACTCCAAAAATGGGATGCGCCTCCAGGATCATGAACGAGATATCGATCATCAGCTTGCGATCTTCAGCATCACCCCCGCGCTCGAACCGTTGTTCGATAATGTCCCAGAACACATAGCCGATAACCAGAATGGCGATGATGACCACCAGAATGGCCTTGAGCATCTTGGCTGACAGCTTTTTTCGTCGCATCAGCACCAGTACCATGAAAAAGATGCTGATCACCAATCCGGCCCACGACGAGCGGGATAATGAGAAAAACAAGCCACCCATCGCTACCAGGGTAATCGCGCCATAGAAATATTTGTACTTGCGGGTCTTGACAAAGATAAACAGACTGATGGCCAGGGGTAACAACAGAATCAAATGTGCCCCCAATCGGTTGGGGCCGAAATGCGTTCCCACCACCCGCGAGATATCTGAAACCATCACGTCCATTGATTCGCCCAATCGATCCAGCCCCAGGGGCCCGCCCTTGACTTTTTGCGCCAGGCCGATGATGCCCTGGATTCCGATCCCGATCAACAAATAGTCCACCAGAACTCTCAGACGATCGCGGGTGATGACTTTATTGGTCACATAGAGATAAAAAATAAATGCCTTGATTTCCCAGAACAGCGCCATGCTGCCGATAATCTGGGAAATAGCAAACAATACGCCGAACACACTCCAGCCGATCATATATAGCGCCGGCTTGAACGCGCCAACCGTGTACAAATGTCCTTTTTGAAAGCCATTGGTTTCCACAAGCCACGATCCAATCAGCAGGAACAGAAAAATATCGCTGGCAAAGATAATTCTCGTTCCCTCATAAAATCCCGCCCCCAGATTATAGGGAATCAAGAAAACAAAGGCTTTCAAAATCAATGGTTCGTATTTCTTTAGCATATCAACTCGTGGGCGCTGATGATGTAAACTGATAAATCAGGAGTTTCAATCCGGACTTCGGATCGATGTCCTTGTAAACCAATTTTAATTCAGCCGGAATATTCTCTTCCCGCAATAAGAATAACAGCTCGGGATACCACTCCTGGCAGTACCTTTCATTGATAACCAAAAATTGAACCTTTCGATAGCGGGCATATTCCAATACCCGAGGCCACTCATTGCGGGGAATATTGATCGATTCGCGAATATTGTAATTGCCCGCATAAAAATCAATCGAATGATTTTGGGCCATCAAAATGGGCGGGGTAGACGATTGCTGCCGGAGCCAGTCACCTGCCTTTTGGTGCTCAACCGCGTCCGCCCAGATCTCCCGTGAATGCCGATCCAGCGTCACCACCCGCCCAATTTCCGGTAGATAGGCAAGCCCCACCAGCAGTCCGCTGATAACCAGCCACACCAGCGTATTCCGCCGCCAGCTTGCTTGTTGTGCCAGGATCGACAGCCGCGAAGCCAGGCCGGTTAGCGCCTGAAACAGCAACACCACTCCGTTGCCAATCCAGATGAAGCACAGGGGCAACACCGGGATGAGGTAGCGATCATTGACATAGAACAACGGCACCACAATGAACCAAAAGAAAGCGATGATCGCAAGCAGATAGCCCGTCAACCAGATCCGCTCGGAGGTAAACTCGATCCGACTCAAACCCGCCGCCAGCAAGATCAGCAGGAAGCTGGACAGGAGGCCGGGGACGGCTTCATTCAGTGCCTGATAAAAATTCGCGGCCTTTTCTTTCAGCGCCAGATAGTGGTTCGTTTCCATTTGCCGGGAAAATTCTGGCAAATCGTAGATTCGGGTAAAATCGCCCTGATGATAGGCCATATCCACCGGCAACCAATGATTATCATTGGATAGCGTTCGAAATTGATCGATGTCGATGCGGCCAACCTCCCATTTCAAGCTAAGGCTCCACCTGCCGATCTGCTGGTGCAAATACCTCACGTAAGGTGCGGCCGTGATGGCAAAGCAGGCGATCGCTGCCACCATGAACATCACCGTTTTTTTCCACTGGCCGGCCTGGCGCAAGAGCAGCAGCCGGAAAAACAAAAATGCCAGAAAAACCAACAAAAAGCCAATCCCGTCCGGTCGCGTCAGATACGCACCACTCCAGAACACGGCAGCCAGGGCCACCCGCCAGGTCGAATTGCGCTGGATCGCCTGCCAGCTTATGGCAATTCCAGAAATCGCCAGCAGCATGAACGTCGATTCCACCATGATCGAGGTATTCATAAATGCCAGCAGCGGATTAAAGGCAATCAGCAGCGCTGAAACAACAGCCACCCGTCGCGGGAAGAATTGGCCGGTCAGGTAAAAGATCGGCAGCACCAGGGCACTGCCCATGAGCGCGGAGACCAGCCGTCCCGCCAGCGCCAAATTGGAACTGACCAACGAAAACAGGGCGATGAACGCGGGGAAAACCGGTGGCCAATAGGGATGAAACATCTCTCGCAGTCCATTCAGGCGTCCGCTCATCGCCAATTGCAGATAATGCGGCTCATCGAATCCAATGGCAAACCGATACCGAAATAGCAGCAAGCGAAACAGCAGTGCCAGCAAAAAAATGCCGCCCAGCACCATCATCGTTTGATGTCGCGGCCAGAAGTTGCTATGTGACTTTCCCTGCACCACCATTTTGATCCCTGATTTCCTGTTGCTATAACGAGTTATCTGGCGACATTTATCTTCCCCCATTCATCTTAGCAAACAGCGTTTCGTACTGGTCTGCGATGCGATTCCAGGTATACGCTGCCGCGATACGGGCAACTGCTTTGGCTTGATAATCTTTCACCACTTCTGGATGATCGACCAGATATTGCATCTTGTCCCGCAGATCGTCCTGCTGGCTGGTCTTGAAGAACAGACCACTATCGCGCATTACTTCACGATGTTCAGGAACATCATTGGCCAGCACACAGTTGCCAAACCCCATTCCCTCGAGCAAAGCCGGATGCGTCCCTCCAACCTCAGTGGCTTGCACATAAAAATAGGCATGAGACTGAAATTCCCGATAGCCCTGCCCAAACACATAGCCGGTGAAAACAATCCGGGGATCCGTAGTGGACTTCAGGTCGCGAATATATTTCGTGCTGTAGGGCGCATCACCCACCACCACCAGCTTCAAATCCGTTTTGACCTGCTCAAACGCCTTCACTACCAGATGAGCATTGTTTTCCGGTTCCAGGCGACTTACATAGAGAATATAGCGACCTGGTTCAACATTGAACTTGTTCAGCACCTCCAGGGTGGTGACTTTTTGGGTCGGCGCGCCGTACGGAATGTAGGTGGAAAACTTTTTGAACCGGCGCCAATAGTATTCTCGAATAAATGTCGAATCCGTGACCACCTGATCAGGCAAAAATGTTGCCAAAAATTCAGAAACGCGATAAAATAATTGGCCGGCCAGGTTCCACTTGTCTCGCTGCCACTCCAGCCCGTCCACATTCACAGCCACCTTCTGTCCCTTCAGGCGAGGTATAAACGAGAAAATCGCATTGGCGCTGTTGCAAATTAAGACAACATCGAACTTTCGTGTCAACGCATGAAACACACAGAGGAACGTATGCGCTACGGTATCAAAATATTTATGACTGATGGTGGGCAAAATTACCAGCTCCACCCCTTTGTAACACCGTTCACTGAATTTGATAATATTGGAGCGACCATAAACCGTAACCTGATGCCCCTTTTCCACCAACCTCGTGCTCAACTCTTCCGCAAACGTTTCGAAGCCACCATAGTTCGCCGGAATACCACGGATTCCCATAATCGCAATTCGCATATCAATTCACTTTCCCGATGTTAAAAATACTCTAATAATATCCTGGAAAAATTTTGGAATAACATTTCGAAATTGGCATCGAAGTCCAGCCACTTTTGAATCTTCCACATGAGCGGCACCCAGATGCCCAGCATCTGACATTTGGCCTCGATAAAAAATCCCTCCCCGCGAACCCAGAATCTCGGCACCGCAAACGGATCCTCCTGGCCGGTAATAAACCGATTTTCGGTAGTGGCCGCTAATTCGAAGCCGTGCTTTTTGACAATTTCGATCACATGCTCATTGAAATAGCCATCCGGGTAGCAGAAATGGACAATGCGTTTGCCGGTCCACTCTGCTAATTTTTGGCGAGAGCTGACAATCTCCTGGGCCAATTGCTCATCGGTGCAATTGGACATCACCACATGATGCGCCGTATGACATCCAATGGTAATCTGTGGTTGCTTAGCAATGCGAATTACATCCTGCACTTCCATCGCCTCGCGCTTTAGTTTGCCATTGAATTTTGCTTCCAATTCTTTGATCAGTTCCCGCCGTCGATCTTCATCCACTGCCTGCATCTTTTTCAGGTTATTATAAGCAGCCGGCAGATAGCGTCCATATCGTGACACATAAGTCCACCAAAAGATACCACTCTGTTCGACCGGCTCGGTGGAGATGAAAAATGTCACCGGAATATTCAACTCCATAACGACCGGAATCACCGTATCCATGTTCTCTTTCCAGCCATCATCAAAGGTGATCCATACTGCTTTTCGGGGTATCGGCTGCTGATGCTTGATAATTTGAACCACCTGCTCGGTAGAAATGAAAGTATAGCCATTTTTTTTCAACCAGAGCATACATCGCTTGAACAGGTCTTTGCTGATCGTATGAAAGAATAACGGTGTCACCTGGGGCTGAGACTCGGCGCGCCTTTTCGCGCGATGATACACACCCAATACCATCAGGCTGGCGGCAAAAATTCCACCTAACAGGTTCCGTATGATTAGCTTTATTTCATGCAAGTTCGTTATATCCCTCCAGCTTAAACATCCATAACCATCCACCAGGTCACACCAAATATCTCACATCCATCGTATCGGTTATCAAAATTCAACTCAAGGCGCTATTGCAATAACTGCTATCTTCGTCTGGCGGTCTTCATTTGGCGGACGGAGGTAGCGATTACTTGAACCGGATTGCTCATAGCTGTAGTTTCCGATACGCAAATTCAGACCATCTAAAAAACATCTCGCCACGTTACCCGACTAATACCCCTCGATGCCAGCAGGCCGTTGACAGGCGAAACGCTGCCCAAGCGCAGGTGCTGTTTTGCCCGGCCAGGGCGACTCCTTCCCTCCGAAAAATCAACCAGACATTCGGTGCCACTTCCAATGCTGTGGTCCCGCTTACCTGTTAGGGCACTGATGGTTCGGCAGTGAGAGATTCAGCCATCAATACCGGCCTGATTCTTGACCAGGCTGGCCCGCGTGGGCCATTCGTCCTGATAGTTCTGTTGATCCTGTCCGCTTCGCCGATCAAACGAAATCAAAATAAAAATCCAGATCGGAATCTGCCATGGTCGCGACGATGAATTCTCGCCGGGCAATTTTCTGGGGCGCAACCGAAAGCGGTGCATTGGTCAGGATGTCAATGGGTTGCCTTCGCCTAAAAAACCGTTCGCTGGCGAAGCCGGCATCAAAAAATTGATGCGAGCTCATGGTAAAAATACCATCGGCGCGGACGATCCGGGCCAACAATTTGGCGGCGCGCACCACGGATCGAAAACGATCCCCATCAGCAAATGGCACCCCATAGTCCACCAGCGCCAGCAGATACAACCCACGCGCCCATATCATTCGAACCACAAAATAAGTTTTTGCCTGCTGCTCATCGAGCAGATAAACGGCATAGCGAAACTTTGGATAAAAAAAACGCCACTCCAAAAAATCACTCGAACGAGAAAATCGCAGCACATCGGCTGGCCACGGTTCCCCAGCAAGTTGCGGTAACCGATCTACCAGAGCAAAGCGTTGGCCGCGAACCATCAATTCTCTTGGCAATGAAACCGGTCGTTGCACCCGCTGTTTCAATCGCCGGTCAGAATTGAACAACGCATGACTGGCCAGGTGCAACGGGCTCAGGACGTTTCGGAGCCAAACATAGATGAACAGTTCTCCGACCACTCGATTGTTCAATGAAAGCAATATCTGTTTCGAGCGTTCGGAAACGCCCAGACCCCAATGCGGAAAAAATTGCCGGTCACCGGCTTTAGCCAGCGCCTTACCAACCCCCTGACCGCGACACGCTGGGTCCACAAAAAAATCGTATCCAAAGAAACCGTGCTGCATCTCGCCGGCCCACCAATATTCCATCGGATTGTGGAGATGCTGCCCGATCAATCGATCGTGCTCATTTATCGCCAATAAAACAGTGGGTTGCCGGGCATCCGCCAATCGGGGATTTTCGAAGATTTGCCATTGCAACCGCTCCCCAATGCGCGGCTGGTCGGGATTGATCTTGGTATTGAACTCAAAAAACGCGGCCAGTCGCTCCTCTGTGAGTTGACAAATTTTCATCTGCCATCGCCATTCCGGGTTAGGTTCAACTTCGCTGGCCGAAAAACTGCCTGATAGCCGCCACAATGTAATCGACCTGTTGTTCGGTCAACGCCGGATAGAGTGGCAAGGTGACCTCCCGCCTGGCCAGTTCCTCAGTGCGCGGCAACGCAGCCCCGGATTGAACATATTGCCGATGAAAACTAAACTGGTGCACCGGCGGATAGTGAATGCTGGTCTGAATCCCGTAGCCTTTCAAAAAATCCATAAACGCCTGACGATCGGTCTGGGGCGGCAATAGCATGGGCAAAATATGGAATGCCGAAGTGCCGATATGCGGCTCAAACGGCAGCGTAATGCCAGCGACATCAGCGAGGGCCGCCCGGTAATAGGCCACCAGTTCCGCTCGTCGCTGATTATTGGCAGACAGCTTTTCCAGTTGCACCAGCCCAATGGCCGAGCAAATTTCGGTGACGCGATAATTATAGCCCAGCGCGACCACATCATAGGAAAACGAATGCCCCTTGTAGCGATCCAATGTCAACGAAGTCATCCCATGAGACCGCAGCAATTTGATTCGCGCCGCCAGATCATCGCGGCGAGTCACCAGCATTCCGCCTTCGCCCGTGGCCATATTTTTATTGGAAAAAAAGCTAAAACAACCACAATCGCCAAACATGCCCACACTCTGGCCATCGATGCCCGCGCCCGGGGCATGGGCAGCGTCTTCGATCACATATAATTGGTGCCGATGAGCGATCTCCATGATGCGGGGCATGTCACAGGGATAGCCAGCATAGTGCACCACCATGATCGCCCTGGTGTTAGGCGTGATCTTCTGTTCAATATCCTCCGGCGAAATATTCAGATCATTCGGTCCGGTCACATCCGCAAATACTGGTGTGGCGCCGGTATACAAGATGGAATTGACCGTGGCCACGAAAGTCAATGATGGCACAATCACCTCATCGCCCGGGCCAAGATCCAGCACCACATTCGCCAGATGCAAAGCCGTGGTACCGTTCGATACTGCCAGCGCGTTTTTCACGCCGAGTTGCTCACAAAATCGCTCCTCGAACTGCCGGGTCACCTCGCCCATAGTTAGCCATTTGGAATTCAGCACGCGCGTCACGGCTTCAATTTCAGCCGCACCGATATCGCTGTCGAATAGCGGAATTTTCCAGATACTCATTTTTTCTCCCTCATCACATTGATTATTCCAAAAGTATATGTTAGATTCAATTTGCCGATCAGCTTCGCTGCCGACCCCTCTTCTGGATCAACCTGGCTAACTCCGGTTGTTCAGCCAGACTCGTTCGCCCCCCAAGCCAACTCAGCGAGGAGTTACTTGATCTCCACATCCAGCAGCGGAACAAACAGCCCCTGCGGTTCTAACCCCGTCAGGCTGACCGATAGTTGGTAGCTTCCGGGCCTGGCCGAGTCCGGCAGCTCCCAGAAAAGTTCATCCCGAATTATTTCATCGGATGGCCATTGTGCCAGGGGATAAAGGCCAAAAACCGGTACCTGCGATTTATAAAAGGACGTCGAATCATGTTGCATCCTGAACAGCAGTGATGTCGCTTCCGACTGCGCCAGGGTGCTCTGCCAGTAGCAGGTGATGTGCAACGCCCGCTTCCAGGCAATATCGCCCAATCGGCTCACTTCATAATAGTACCGCAGCGTCTCATGGGGACGGTAGCCAAGAAATTTCAGGTTCGGGGCAATTTCTTTCGGCCCTGGCTGACTGATTTCCTTTTCCTGGGCCAGAGCCAACATCTGCAATCCCGCCTCATAATTGGCACCTTTCTGGAGCAGGCAAACGCCATCCTCAAACGCAACGATACCATACCGGGGATCACGCAGCACCTTGCGGATAGAATCGTTATCGGGCCAGGTAAAGGGAATATTGAACTGCTTCCGGCTTACAATATTGACCCGTGGAGCATAAAAATCGTACAGAATATAATCCACTGCACCGACATTGTCATTGAAAACATAAAGCTCGCGGCGGGCTGCCGTATGCACCAGTAATTTGTGTTCCGCCGAGAGCGAAGCACCGGGGGGAATCAGTCGCATGATTTTTTTGATCACCCGATGGTGGTCGGTGACCTGCCATTTTTTGACATCGAAGACATTCGATTTGATCGCAAAGAACGCCAGTGCCGCTGCGATCAAAGCCATCGCCAAATAATTCAACCGGTGCCGTTGGGAGCCGGCATCATCGAAATAGCCCAGCAGCCGCCGGGTGCCCATAATGGCCGAGATAAATATGAACGCCGCAATGGTAGCGCTGTAATAGTGCTCCACATCGTGGGTGTAATAATAGCTGCTCAGCAAATTGATCGCGAACATGGGGCTGGCGATCAGCAACGTTTTTGGATCGAAAAAACTGAGCAACAATACCGGGCCGAACAAAAAAATAAAATAATAGATGTTGTATTTTTTGGCCAAAAATTTGAAGAGATAAAATGGATCCTGCGCCATGTGGCCGAGGTGATCCCAATGCGCCTCCGCACCCTCCATGATAACAAATTCCGGCAGACCCAATAGGGCACGAATGGTCATCCGCTGGTACCAGAGCAAGAACCACAAACCAGCGACAGCCGCGATCAGCAGGCCCTGTTTTCGCTGGCGCAATTCAAAAAAAGCATAGCCACCCATCATGAACAGGATAAGTGCCGAATCCTCGCGCGATAAGATCGCCAATGCAGCAAAGAGGGTAAACAGTCCTTTTTTCTGCTGCAGCAAAAAATAGAAGGCATACAACAGAAACGGCGCCGCAAAGGTGACACCATGCACATCCGCCAGATTGGCGTTCTGGATAGCAGGATACAGCAGATAGCCCAGAGCAAAGGCAAACGCAATGGGTTCGTGATTCAACTTTTGTTTCGCCAGCCAGTAAATTGGCAGAGCGCCCAGGGCCACGACCGCGGTTTGAAGGAAGAGGATCGTATAGGCCGAGGGCAGGATTTTGTAGCATAACGCAATCAAAACATAAATGAATTCCCAATGCGCCATCCAGAACCGCATCATGGGATAGCCCATATTCACGCTTTCCTGCAGCCAGTGCCCCTGACTGGTATTCCAGATTGTCTGGATCATAATGCCGAGATCATATACCGAGGCCGAAAAACTTTCCATCCGCAGGATGCTTAGATAGGTAATGGTGACAATATATCCTGCAATGCCAGCCCCCAACAGATACATCCACGGCGTTTTTGTATCTTTCGTGATCATACCCGTAACGCACCACAATTCATGATCGGTCGCATGGATTGAAATTTAACTTTGCTAAGGATAACTCAGAATAGATTCTCGGAGGAGTTGATCAACGATGCTTAAGGCGTGAGAACATATTCTTTTTTCTTTTTAGCTAAAATAAGCCCCGTCACCGCTCGTTCGCTAAGAAAACAAAGGAACAGCGACAGGTAGGTAACCAGTCGCATGATCAATAGCGCCAGGAATGCGATTCCTCCTAATTGAAAATAGAGATCATACATTCCATAGATGGTGATTTCTTTCACCCCAACTCCCCCAGGAATAGGTGAAATGAGACTGATTAAATTGGTAATCGTGCCAGCAAAAATAATAAATGTAATTTCGATCTCCGGATGTCCCAAGGTCCGCAATACCAGCCAGACCACATAATAGCTGACGATCAGATTGACAATGGTAATGAGATAGCTCAGCGATAAATAATCCAGGCGTTTTCTGGTGACATGAAACGTATGGATGAAATTCTGAACAAAATTGGTTCGCCGCAATTTATTTTTAAAAATGAGAAAAATCAACAGCAGCGCTCCCACCAATCCAGTAGCAATCAAGGCAAATTGCCACACGCCCTGCGCCTGGATGATGTGCTGACTGGCTTCGAAAAATTTGGTCAAATGACCGCCAATGAGCACGCTGATCGCAGCAATCAAAATCGCCGATGAATGCTCAATAAAAATCTCCCCAAAGATGGACGGCAAGGAATTGCCCACTTCAATGCTTTCGGTTTTCTTCAGCAGGATTGCTTTGACGGGAACTCCTAATTTTCCGGGCACGGTAAAATCGGCCACCAGCGCATTGATGGAGATTCGAAACAGGTTCAAAAACGAAATGTCTTTTTTGACTGGCAACAGCAAAAAATACCAGCTCCAATTTCGAAATAAGATCGCAACCACGGTCAATATTAGCACAACCAGCATCGTCCAGTAATTAATACTCATCAATGCGTCCTGGTACTGACTGAAATTGTCTTTATTTCGATAGATGATCAACGCCAAACCGACCGCAACCAGCACTATAAAAATAAAGTTGACGATCTTCGATGAATGATTTTTTGGTGATGTCTCGATAGTTTCCATAATCCCTGAGTTGTCTAATCAATTACACAATGGAGTCAATCTTGAGCCGTTCGCACTCCTCCAGGGCAAGCTCATAGTCCTCTTTGCGGCCGATATCCCGCCAGTATTTTTTAAATGGATAGCTAAGCACTTTCAAATGATTTTTGAACGATAGCTTGATCAAATCGGGTAGATCGAAATACTCCCCTTTGGGAATCAGTTGCAGCAGGCTTTTCTCGATGATATAAATTCCCATGCTCACTTGATATACCAGTGTCGGCTTCTCGATGTATTCGTAAATCTCGTGCTGCTCATCTACTTTTAAAATGCCCAGATCGATCTTCACCTCTTTGTTGTAGGTCGCAATGCTGATCTGACCATTGTAATCTTTATGAAATGCCATGAGCTCGGCGTAATTCAAATCGGTCAAAATATCGCCGTTCATCATCAAGAACGTATCGGCCAGATTGGGAATCAAAGTCAGCGGGCCTGCGGTTCCCAGCGGCTTGTCTTCACGCGAATACGAAATGTGTACTCCCCATTTGCTGCCATCGCCGAAATAGGCTTCGATCAATTCTGCCAGATGCCCCACGGCAATGATGATCTGGTCGAACCCGTACTTTTTCAACTGGCGAATCACGATCTCTAGAATCGGTTTATCATTGATCGGCATCAGTGGCTTCGGCAAGATCGTTGTGTAGGGTTTCAGCCGAGTACCCTTGCCCCCAGCTAAGATCACAGCTTGCATAAACACCCCTTATAGGTTATAAAGTTCTGATTTGTACAAATCCAGATTCTCTCTAACGTAGGCGATGGTTTCTTCCAGACCTTGATCGAGCGTATAGGTCGGCTGCCAGTTCAAAAGCTGCTTAGCTTTGCGATGATCACAGATCAACTTGAAGACCTCGCTTTTGGGGGGACGAAGACGCGTTTCGTCCGTCACGATTTTGGCCTCTTTGCCCAACAGTTTAAATATTTTAGCGGCCAGATCGCCAATGGTAATCCCCTGACCGCAACCGATATTGATCACCTCACCGATGGATCGATCCGATTCCGCAATTTTGATAAATCCATTCACCGTGTCTTTCACGAAATTCAAATCTCGCACTGGATCCAGTGCACCCAGGTGCACTTCATCGCGGGTTAATGCCTGCGTAATGATCGTGGGAATAACCGCCCGCGCCGATTGCCGGGGACCGTAGGTATTGAACGGCCGAATGGTAGCCACCGGCAGATCAAACGATAACCAGAAGCTCTCCGCAATCTTATCGGCGCCGATCTTGCTGGCGGAATACGGCGACTGCCCCTGCAGCGGGTGGCGCTCATCAATGGGCGTGTAGATCGCCGTCCCATACGTCTCGCTGGTAGAGGTGTGCACGATTTTACCCACCTTTTCTGCCAGGCAGGCGTGCATGATATTGAGCGTGCCCTTGACATTCGTTTCTACGTAGGATACGGGCGCGCGATAGGAATAGGGAATGGCGATCAGCGCTGCCAGGTGAAACACCACATCGCAGCCGGCCACAGCTTTGGGCATGGCGTAGGGATCTTGAATATCGCTCAGGATAATCTCGATCTCGTTTTTCACCGCCTTCGGCAGCGTCTCCAGATGCCCCCAGTGATTTCGAGAATTGTAATGCACCAGCGCCCGCACCTTAGCTCCCAGCAACACCAACTGCTCCGTCAAATGGCTGCCAATGAACCCGCTGGCGCCGGTCACTAACACCTGTTTGTTCGACCAACTCATTTTTGGATTCTCCCTCCAACTCGATACCAATTATTTATTAATTATGATCCGCCAATCAGACTATCGAACCGCTGGCCAAATCAAGCAGCATCTTTTCCAGCCAAAAACTGTGCCGCCCATAGCACCTGGCCGACACGATTTGGCGCTCCCTTGCCTTAGACTCCGCCATTGGTTTGGACCATCTCCCGATAGATCGCCTGAATTTGATTGGCAATTACCGGCAAAGTTAATTCTGTTTCAACCCTTTGGCGATTAAAAGTTCCAAATTCCCGAGCCAATTCCGGATCTGCTAACAGATTATTGACCCGATCCGCGAGCTGATTTGCATCTTTGAAGGGCACCACAAATCCGTTGACGCCATCTTCGATATATTCGCCGCTACCCTCCGACGTGCAGACCACCGGCAAACCACAGGCCATTGCCTCCAGCGTCGTAATCGGGCTGCCCTCCGTCAATGATGGCATCACGTACACTGTTGCCTTCTGATAGAGCTCCCTCAGCACCTCCTGCGACAATCCGGTTCTAACCTCGAAATTGGGCAGGCGAGCAATTTTTTGCTGCAGCGATGTTGGAATCTGGGAGGCCACTGCCAGCACCTTGCCCTTGATTTTACTGGCCGCTTCTACCAGCACGTCGAACCCTTTGGGCAACGAACCGCGGCCCACGAACAGCGCAGTTCGCTCATGGTGCGGTCGTTTGGTTCCCGGCCGGAAAAATTCATGATCGATCCCGTATTTGACGATCCTGATCTTCTCGGCCGGCAACTTCATGCGCTGGATCAAATAGTCTTTGTAGGCCTGCCGCGAAACCGTGATACAATCCGCGTTTTGAAACCCGCGGGCTTCATAATAACGAAACAAGTGATAAGAAAAAAAATTAAAGAAAACCTTATATCGCTTGGGCAGGTACTGCCCCAGCATGACCGCCTGCCGCGAAATCAAATAGTGCACCGAAATCACCGAAGGAATTTTCGGCTTGCTCGCCACCAATGTGTGCGGCGATACACATTGAACGAGATCGAAATGATGGTCCAATTTTCGGATCGCTTGCTTGCCCATGGCCGGATAAATGAAGATTTCCCGCAAATTAGGAAAAACATTCAAAAATGCTGGCAACGGATTGTCGATCCCATCGGTGTAGGAAAATATTCGAACCTCATGGCCCGCCGCTGCCAGATAATCTGTCAGTCGCTTGGACCAGACCGCAATCCCGCCGTGCGGCACCAATTTAAATAGCTCTTCAATATAGGCAATCTTCATCTAATTATTCCAGCCCAAACTAACATTCTAAACATCAACTTTCCGGGGAATCCCCTCCATCTCACCATCGGGAGGGATTCAAGCGGCGAGCAATTCCTGATAAATGCCCTCGATGCGCTGGCAGGTCAATTTCCAATCGAATTCTCGAACCATGTACTGCCGGGCCGTTTGGCCCATCGCCCGGGCTTCATCGGGATGCTCGAACACCCAGCGGATATTATCCCGCAATCCCACAATATCGTTCGGTTGTATCAATAAGCCGCCCCCCTCAGGAATCAGCTCCTTCACGCCATCGATGTCGGTGGTGATACATGGCCGCTCCAATGACAGCGCCTCCATGATGCAATTGGGAGTTTTATCCACCAGCGTTGGTAACGCATAAACGTCGGCCGATCGAACGTACTGGATGTTTTTCTCCCAGCTCAGATTGCCCAGGAATTTGATTCGGGGATGGCCAGCCGCCAGTTGCTTCAGCGCTTGCTCCTCCGGCCCATTGCCGCCAATCACCAGATGAGCATCCAGTTCATCCAGAATCGGCTTCGCCGCTTTGATCAGCACATCCAGCGCTTTGTATTTTACAAAACGCACCCCCACGTAAATCATACGGTCGATACCGATTTCGCTTTTAATGTTGGCAAAGTTTTCCTTCTTCAAAAATTCGGTATCGATCCCATTGTAAATCAACGTGACCTTCGAGCGGTCCAGTTGCAAATGCTGCTTCAACATATCGGCCAGATATTGGGCATTGGTATACACTCGATCATTGCGCAGGAAAAACTGTTTTTCCAATAGCAGCAGCAGTTTTGATAACCCCCGGGCATGCTCCCAGGTATAATTTTCGCCCAATGTCGGATCCCAGCCATTGCCACGGTAGGCATTGCACATGTATTCATAAACAATGCTGCCCCCGAAAAGATAAATGCTGGGCTTCCAGACCAACAGCCGCGTCATCAAACCGGCCATGCCGGTGGCGGCATCGAACAGATGCAGCAGTTCCGGCTTTTCTCGCCAACTGAGCCTGATGCCCTTCATGGCAATACCCAGGCACAGAAGCAAAAAATAGATACCCGAACCTCGATTCTTCAGCAACGGAATCTGAACCCGGTAGACGAGATAATTCTTATTGATCTGCTCAAATTTCTTTAACCCGGGAGCATGCTCGCAGACAATGAGCACACGATGACCTCGTTCGCTCAGATATTTTGCCATGTAGTGGGCATTGGTGCCTGCCCCGCCGGCCAATGGAGGAAATTTGCTACAATAAAATAAAACTGTCACCGATGTTACCTTTGTATTTCACACTCATTCATCTCAAATCAAACTTACCCCAACCTCGACTATTGCCTTCACTTTCATCGAATCATCGAGGAACAGCCAAACTATCCGAAAACAGCGATTGGGAATTGCTCGCATGATCTACTGTTAACGGCGATCGTTTTTCGAGCACCGATGCTTCTATTTCGATGCCAATATTTTTCGGATCAAAAACCGATTGCGGCGCATGCTTTCTTGCGTCAGGCGCCAACTATTTCGGAAAGAATCCAACAACAGTCCCATCATAAAAATAATCGCCGATAGCATGATGCTCAACGCCGTAAAAATCGCCAGGCCGATGTGATACATCAATCCCGTCTTCAAATAGATGATAAAAATATACGATCCACTCACCATGCCCGCAGCCAGAAACAATAGCGAAAGGCCAACAAAAAAGAGCATGGGATTGTAATCTCGAAAGAGCGTGATGATTGTGTACAGAATTAAAAACCCATCGCCCCAGGTATTCAATTTGGAATTGGAGCCTTCGGGCCGATTGCGATAATCGATGGGGATTTCCAGAATTCGATAGCGCTCCTGCAACGATCGAATCGTCAGCTCGGTCTCGATTTCAAAGCCCTCGGCCAATAAAACCAGATTATCCACCATCCGTCGGCTCATCACACGATAACCGGAGAGGATATCTTTGAGTTTCACCTTGAAGATGCGATTCAAGATCGTGGTCAATATTTTATTCCCAATTTTATGCGATATAGAAAAGGCCTTTTTAGAAACCTGGCGTCGTGCGCCCACCACCATATCGGCCTGGCCCGCTATCACCGGAGCCAGCAGCTCTCGAACATTGGTGGCACTGTAGGTTTCGTCCGCATCGATCATCACATAAATATCGGCCTCCACCAGGTCCAGCATTTTTCGCACCGCATTGCCTTTGCCCTGTTGTTCACAAGCGATCACTTCGGCCCCGGCGGTTCTGGCGCAAACTGCGGTCTGATCGCGACTGTTATTGTCGCCCACATAAATGGTCGCCTCGGGCAGGGCTTGCCGATACTCGTTGACGACATTGGCAATCGTCTGCTCTTCGTTGTAGGCCGGAATGATAACCGCAATTTTCACGTCGTTCTCCAGCCGATTATTCGATGACTTCTTCAATGTTGTACTCCTGAATATCACCGGCATGAGTAAAGATGATCATCTCCCCAATCAGGCCCATGGCGATCATCTGAATTCCAATCACCAACGATAATGCGCCCAACAGCAGCAACGGGCGGCCCGCAATCGAGCCAAATCCCAAAATTCGATAGAAAAACAGATACAGATCGATGATCCCGCCCACTACCACCAGCACACCGCCGACGAAGCCCAAAAAATGAATCGGCTTTTTGGAATACTTGGTTAAAAAAATTACCGTCAAAATATCCAGGCTGCGTTGCAGGTACTCGCTGAGCGATTTGGATTTGCGGAATGATCCCGGCAATTGGGCGATCTTTTCCTCGGTGATGCGATACCCCTGCTTTTTGGCTAAAATAGGAATAAACTGATTCAGCCCACCATAGATCTGGATGTTTTCGATCACGTTCCGCCGCACCACAATAATGCCACTATTGATGTCGTTCAATTTTAGACCTGAAATTTTACGCATGATGAAATTGAACATTGACGAAATGATCTTATTCAGCATTCCATCTTTGCGTGGGGAACGCCAGCCCACCACCAGGTCATAACCAGCTCGCAATTTAGCCAGCAGAGCCGGCAAATCTCGAGCATCGGGCCGCACACGGGTGGTGTAAAACACAATGCATTCTCCCACTGACATTTTAAAGCCAGCCTCGAACGCCGATGCTTCACCAAAATGCGATCGCATCTTGATCAACTTGACCTGCGGATGCTGCTGCGCAATTTGAATCAATTTGCGATAAGTGCCATCCACACTGTTGTCATCAATGAAAATAATTTCGAACGGTTCCCGCAGGCCTTCCAGCGTGTCCTGCAACGTCTGAAAATAGTGCTCGATATCGGCCTCGAGATTATAAATCGAAACAATGACCGAAATCTTCACACCGGCAGGTTGTGAGCTCATTTTTTCCATGATCACCTGTTTCTCATTCACAAGGCTCGTAGTGATCGCCATGGTCATTTCTCTTGAATTAATTCTATTTCAACTTATGATTTTTTTCTGGCAACAACTTACCAAAACGCAGCAGCCCAAATGCCAGCCGCGGCGTTCAACAACAAGCATCCCCCAGTCCCTTCTATTCGGCCGATGACGTTGCTCCATCTTTCCGTGTCGCCTTGCCCTTCAGCGGGGCCTCGGTCAGATAGACGCTGCGGCGCTTGCCAGTCCTGACGATCAAATCGGCCAATAAGCCCCAGACGAAAAACTGTACCCCGGTTGCCATAAATAAAAACAGCGATGTCAATAAAATATTAATGTCAATCATTGGCTTATGAAAAAGATAGACTCGGTACATCATCCATAAAATGGACATCAGGCCAAACGTAATAAACAGTGCACCGATCTTGCCAAAAAACCGGAGCGGGGTTTGCAAATAGCGAATAAAGAGGTTCATCGCCATCAAATCCACGATCACCCGAAACGTCCGGGTGATATTATATTTGGATTTGCCAAACTGCCGCGGATGGTGCGTCACCACCATTTCGGTGATTCTGGCACCCTCGATCTTTGCCAATGCCGGAATGAAGCGATGGAGTTCCCCGTATAAATTGATCCGCTTGATAATCTCCGCACGAAAGGCCTTTAGCGAACAGCCAGTATCGTGGAGTTTCACGCCGGTTACGGAGCAGATGAGCTTATTGGCAATCCGCGAAGGGACCTTTCGAATGATCAGTTTGTCTTTGCGATTTTTGCGCCAGCCACTGACCACGTCATAGCCCTCTTCCAATTTCGCCAGCAGTCGCGGAATGTCCTGGGGATCGTTCTGCAGATCGCCGTCCATGGCAAACACCACCTGCCCGCGCGCTGCCTGAAATCCTGCGGCCATCGCGGCGGATTGACCAAAATTGCCGCGAAATTTGATGATTCGAACCTGCGGATTCTCGTCATGGATCGACTTTAAAATTTCAAACGTTCGGTCTCTGCTGCCATCATCCACAAACACCATTTCATACGACTGGCCCAGGCCCTCCAGCACCGCGTGAATCTTGTCGTACAACAAACGAACATTCTCCTCTTCGTTGTAGAGCGGGACTACCAGCGATATGTGAATATTTTTTTCCATGACCGGAACCGATGGCAACTGTTTCATTTTTAAACTGGTGTTTCAGTTTGTATGCAGGGCACCATTGTCACATGCCCGTTTTTTTCGAGCAACATTTTTGAATTGAATCAACAACCAAATCGGACAACAAATTAATAATTCGACCAACACGGCCTGCAAATTATGAAAATTAAATAAACTCGTTAAAAAATCACTTCGGGACGAAGACCGATAAACATCAAGAAATATTGGAACTGGTGAGAGCACATAACCTTGCCAGAACGGCCAGAACAATTGTTCACCGTACGGAAATCGGGTATCCACACCTAAAAAATCGGCCAGCAAATGGCTGAAGTAAACCGCGGTGAACAACAGCGCGTATGGCAACCAACTCTTCCGCTTTCGCCAGCCAATAATCAGCCCTGCTGATGTTCCAATAATTATGCCAAAAAACAAGCTGTGGGTCATGCCATGATGGAAGCGGGACGGCGTGCCCAGAATCAATCCGGGGATGAAATCGAGATCAGGGAAGATACCGAGGAACAGAAAAACAAGATAATCAAACCAATTGAGTTTTAATTTCTTTCGATTGACGCCTGAAAAAATGGCTGTTGCGAGTAGCGAATGACCAATGGGGGTTGGCATTTTTAAATTTCTTCATTACCAAATTATAATTCATCTTTTATGATTCGATATTTAAATAGAAAAACTCCAAAATTCAATCGCCAAATAACAAATAAATTTCAAATTTTAATTCCCAAAACTCAAACAAACCAGATTTCTCTCAGAAACCTGGTTTGTCATGGCTTTGAAATTTGACAATTCGGCATTGGAAATTATTGGGGATTTGTTTTTTGAGTTTTGGGATTTCCAAAGTTGCTTTTCAAAATCGCCTCCACTGCCTTATCATTATTCCAGATACCATCCCAGATGCCCTTGGCCTTGCCCCGAGCACCGCCCAAATTCTTTCCCGACAAAACATCTCGCAAATACATGTAGGGCAAGCCGCCAATTGAAAACAGCAAATACTTGGCCCATTGCAGCGGCGTAGCATGTTTCTTCATGAAACGAATCGCATTGCGCGCAGCCAGATATTTCTTCCGATAGGAAAGTTGCTCGGCCATAGCATGGGGCTTATGCCAGACTTTGGCGAACGGATTGAACAGCACCTTGAATCCGGCCCTGGCTACCCTAACGCTCAGATCGGAATCTTCAAACCAATAGCCGACAAATTCCTCATCGAACAAACCGACCGTTTCCAGCACACTCCTGCCAACCCGTGCTTAAGCATGGTCTGCCAGCAAAATTTGAATTTAGCAAATTATTATTATCAATCACCGGCACAACAACTCATCCATGATCTTTCTACCATGACATTTTTGCTATCTGGTCAAAAGTAGTAATTTCGAATTTATCCTTCAAATGGCGCATCAGGTTTTTAACAATTCCCATTTTTTTCATGGGTTCAAACAGAGCATGGATATACCAGATGACGGGCTTATTCTCCCTTTCCTTCTGGTTGATAATTTTCAATATTTCTTTTTGGATGACTGAATCAGATAGCTTTTTAGCAGCATAATATTCAATCAACGGAATATCTTTACCAGCAGTGATCGGGATTTGCAGCATCTTTTTGGAGCCAATTTTTATATTATAGGGTTGCTCAGCAAATCCGTCACTCACATAAATGAAATCAAGTTTGCTTAGAATCTTCAATAATTTTTTATCTGAAACGAAACCGGGAGATGCAAAGCCCCTGGGAGGCATCCCTAAACAGGCCTTCATTGATAAATAAGTTGGCATGATGAATTTTTCAATTTCCGCTACAGAAAAATTAGCATAGTTTCTCAACCAGGTGGAATGATCAAGACCGCCATGGAGTCCAACATCATGGCCTTCTTTTTTTATCTCCTGAATCATGGAATAATTTGAGTTGCCTACCTCTTGTTTTGGATGGATTAAAACTTTTAGAAAATCAACAAGACCCAATTTCGCTATTAGCCCTATTTTGTTTCTGGAAGAGGGGATTTCCCGGAAGCTTCTAAACAAAGTATGCAAAATTGAATTGAGATTCCATTGAGTTCCCATATTAACAAAAAAAGTGGCTTTGATATCCAACTCATTGAGCATACCTAACAGCAGAGGAACCCCTTTGTCCAATCCCTTTTTGGTATCAATGTCGACCCTCAAGGCGGCAATCTTCATTTTATTAGCTTTCCATTAAAGTATTAACAATAAAATTTGAAGCATTGGGCTTAATTAAAATTGATTTTCGCTTGAAACTCTCAATATGATTCAAAAAATAATCCACATTCAACATGCTAAAATTCGACAAATAGGTCGTCGAATTCAAGCCTTCCGGTCGCTCGGTTGTCTTTCTCATTAACAGACAGGGTATATTTAAATAATAGGTCTCCTCCTGTAGACCGCCGCCATCAGTAATAACAAAAACAGCATTACTGATCAATTTGATAAAGCTTGAATAATCATAATAAGAATTTATTATTATATTCTGATTCCCATCGAGCTGGCTCATCAACCCATACTCTTTTAACCTGAGCACGGTAGGTTTATAGGCGATGAATATGACAGGCCATTTTTTTGCCACTTTTTTTATCGATTCAACGACCATAGCGCATCTTTCTTTCATGTATAATGTCTCGAAACGGTGAATCGCGGCAACGACATAACAGGGAGCGTGAAATGTGAGCGGCACATTTTTCTTTAAAACATACTCGATTGCCTCAAAGACCGTGTTCCCTTCGGTATTGAATATTTTTCCTCTGATAGGTTCCTTTTTTAAATTATTGGCGGCCCAGGCGGAAGGAGCAAAAAGATAATCAGCAAATCTCGTGGTAAGGATTCTAATCAGTTCTTCTGGAAATGGATTTAAAAAATTGTAAGAGCGCAATCCTGATTCAATATGGGCAATTTTCTTATTATGAAGCTTGGCGATTATCAGACCTAAAAATGTGCTGGGTGTATCACCATGTAATAAACAAACCCCAGCTCGCCTCTGCCACAATTCCGTTTTGTATTTGATACTCTTGATAATGCATCTGATCCACCAAATAGGTACTTCTTTCATGTGTACAATATCACCATCCCTTTGATGCAGATAAAAATCTGGCTGTCTAATTTCAAAAACTGTCAGCAGCTCTTCAAGGATTTTGGTGTGCTGCCCGGTAAAAATGAGATTGTACCGTATTCTTCGACTATCCAGTTCTTTAATAATAGGCGCTACTTTAACAAATTCGCCCTTCGTGCCCAAAATAATATGAACAAATCTCTGTTGCTGATCTTTCATTGCATCTCCCTTTTTCTTGATATGGTTGCTAACGCATTTTCCATAATCGAATTTTAAGATATCTGGCAGCAAAAACGTGAAAAGGGACAGGAAATGAATAGATCCTCAGAAGTTGGAATTTGATTATTGAAGATTACTTAGAATTGATTTTCTGAATAATGGAATTTCCAAAGCTACCTTTCAAAATCGCCTCCACTGCCTTATCATTATTCCAGATACCATCCCAGATGCCCTTGGCCTTGCCCCGAGCACCGCCCAAATTCTTTCCCGACAAAACATCTCGCAAATACATGTAGGGCAAGCCGCCAATTGAAAACAGCAAATACTTGGCCCATTGCAGCGGCGTAGCATGTTTCTTCATGAAACGAATCGCATTGCGCGCAGCCAGATATTTCTTCCGATAGGAAAGTTGCTCGGCCATAGCATGGGGCTTATGCCAGACTTTGGCGAACGGATTGAACAGCACCTTGAATCCGGCCCTGGCTACCCTAACGCTCAGATCGGAATCTTCAAACCAATAGCCGACAAATTCCTCATCGAACAAACCGACCGTTTCCAGCACACTCTTTCGAATCAGCAATGCGCCGCCCCAGAGATAATCCACTGGCTCGATCTTATTGAACTGGCCCACATCTTTCTGATTGTCGCCCCGGCCACGGGAAATATTTTGCGTCCAATCGATGATGCCGCCAGCCGAAAGAATGATATCGGGCTTGCTGTAGTCATACATCATAACTCCCACCATCCCAACGCTGGAATCGGCCTCCGCTACCTCCACCAATTTGCCCAGCGCATCTTTGGCCGCCACAATGTCGTTGTCCTGCATGTAAATATATTCCACATCCGATTGCAATGCCCGCCGCAAACCGATATTCTTTCCACCAATCGCCCCATAATTTTTATCATTTTCGATTAGCACCACATCTGTATACGCCTCTCGAACCGCCTGCACCGAGCCATCCGTCGACGCATTATCCACCACAATGATCTCATGTATCGGATACTCCAATTCCTTGATCGACCGCAGGCAATCCAGCAGCATCTCTTTTCGGTTCCAGTTCAGGATAACGGCTGATACTTTTTTATGAGCGCTCATATCATTTCCATATTTTTTCTCCAAGGGATTGAAACAACCCAACGAATTTTATTTAATTTTTTAATCCGTTGAGTTGTTTTTATCCGTTGGGCATTCTTCTATATTTTTATTTTAATACATCAATCCCTTTTTCATCCGCCTCATCATTTTCGATAAAATGACTTTCATAAACGACTGTCTCCCCTCGCCAGGCAGGCACCGCACAAAATCCCCGCTGATCCGCTTCACCGTCAAAAAATCCTCGGGCAAATCATCTGGCTGGGGCACATCCTTGATGCCCACGAAGGAGGTCCTGTAACCCGTCGCTACCAGCAGTTTCTGCGTCAACGCCGAAGTGATATTCCAGGGACAGGCGAAATGACGTACCGTTTTCCCTGGCAATTTTGCTTCGATAATCTTTTTCGAAGTTTCCAGCTCCGCCCGAATCGCCACTATCTGGTCATCAGAACTCTCAAATCTACCTGCTATTAGGCCGTTTTGCTGAAATTCATTTGCCCGATTTAACAATTTCCCCCGCCATGATTTATTGTTAAAAAATGCCGTCCCACCATTTTCCAGCACCAATTGCTGGCAGGCGTGCTGAACTTGTTCATCAGGAAAAAAACGAAGCCGCTCGGAAAATCTCGAATCGAATTCAAAAATGGGACTGCCCAAAGGCGGCATTTCTCCGAACCGATCGACACCCTGCAACTGGATTACTGGCATATTCCAGTTCTGCATCCCGTTCATCCCAGGATGATAGAATTCGATCACCCTCGGCGAGGTGAAAATCGCTGGATGCTGCAGCGAATGCGATTGAAAATCCACCAGCCCGCTCTCGTGCATCTCCTCAACCTGTGCCCAGGTCAGATTTCCTTCTTTGCCAAGCCAGCCAGGGATGATGAAAACGACGGCTTTCATCCTGTATTTTTTCAGCAATGGAAATACCACATCATAAAAACCTTTGTCCCCATCATCGAACGTCAGCACCGCAGAACGGCTGAAAGCGCTCGTTTCGTTTTGTCTGGCGTCATAAAACTCATCCGCCGTCAGCGTGGCATAGCCATTTCGTTGCAGATGCTGCAGATGAGCCTCGAACTCCGCCGCCGAAATAAAATGATAGCAGAACACAGGAATCTCTGACAGACTGGTATTTTTATAGAGAAATTCTGGGTATTCTTTGTTTTTTAGACCAGCGAAAAAACCGAACAGGTCTTTGATTGGATTGTTGCTGTTTGTTGGGATCATATTTTTCAGAATGAATAGTCAATTAATATTTCTGTCCCAGCGGGACAGCATGTTTGCAGCCAAACCAAATCTCAAATCATATTGAGCACCAACGGTGCGACATGAGGTTTCGTGCCTACGGCACGATATAATTTTGGTGCCATTTTTTCTATAAACACTTTGCCCCTACAGGGCATTTCTGCCTGGATTTATTTATTCGCCCACTCCAGCGCCAGGGAATTAAGGCGTCAGCCTTTTATTCCTGGGCACCAGCTTCCGCTCATCGGCGGATATCTGCGACTGCTTCCATTTCATAGCCTGACGGATTTATCCTCAGGCGAGCCTATTTTATCATCCACAACCTTAGTAGCTCAAGCATTAGCTTTTTGTTTTACCTTATTACCTTATTTTCTTGCCTGATTGAAATATTTCATTCTCAGACCAAATAAGGCAATAAGGTTTTGCTGTTGGCTGTTCTTCCCTGCTACTAAGGTTTCATAAAAAAATAAGGTTGTTCTAATCCCTTATTACGCTTTTTTGTTATCGTCCTTTTTAAATGATCCTGGGCAATAGCATCTTTTAAAATATGTCTATTAGATTTTCAAAATTTTAAAAAAACTCTTGAAACTCAAAAATATTTTTAATAGATTCAGCCATCCTCCCTTCAAGACGTCGTGTCTTGTTGGCCCCGAGTTGCCTGTGCACTCGGGTTTTTTATTTTATAGTCCGCTTTCTAAGATATCAGAAATTAAAAAAATCTATTGAAAATTTGAATTATTATTCTTATCTTAAACCGTTGACAATCTTCCTGATTCTTCGTTGTTAGTTATTGATTTGAATTTCTTAAAAAAATATGAACATTACCAACAAACATACTCGCTTTAATGAACTGGTTCGGTATATCGCATCTCAAATTCCAGGGATAAAAACGGTTCAACTGGTTAAGACCATTTATTTTTTAGAACTCGAATATCTCATAAAATTTGGTGAACATCTCACCGAAGTGCCTATTATTCGACTCGACATGGGCCCCGTGAGTTCTGGTTATAAACAGCGCTTCAAAAAATTAATTGAACAAGGAATCATATCCTCAAAAAGAATCGGTAAGGGAATTGCTTACTACGCATCGAGTATTAACTGCTTTCAAGAAATCGAAGCATCAATTTTTGAGCCAAAAATTTCATTCATCAGAAACATCATCAAATCAAAACCTAATCAAGCCACCGAAATTATCAAAGGGCTGAGTTATCAAACCCTTCCCATGCAGCGATTTGTCGAGCGAGAAGCAAGAGATAACCAGATTCATATCGGGTGGAAAGTCCTCAAGCCGCCGTTCTTCACCGAAAAGGATGTTGATCTACTGGCAAGGGAGCGTCGGGCTTTACGAGATCATCTCAAGAAAGCAAAACCTTTTACTGCTGAAGACGCCTTAATCGGAATCGAAGTCTATAATGACATGAGTCCACTTTTAAAAATTACCAATGAAGTCGCCCTGAATTCATGACCGATCTCAAAGAACAGTTTTTAAATAAGCTCATTCCCGCTATTGAAATTCGCCAGGGTGGCATTTATAAAGTGCCTGATGATCCTATCAATCCAATCATAAAATTTCCCACCGATAATTTACCTGAAGATCATCCTCAAAAAGTTCGAGCTTATCATAAACAAAGATATGTTCTGGTGATTCAAGATGACAAATTAAATAAAAACCTTAGTTTTCATTATGTTCAAGTCATTCCCCTATCAAGCAGAGGAACAGAAACATCATTAACAGTCGAGATCCCCGACGAATTTTTATCTCAGGAAATTCCAGGCCCGTCTTACGCTTTGGTTTATTTATGTCAGCCAGTTTTAAAAATATTTCTTGAACAAGAAGTTGGCTACATCTCACCTTCCTATGATATTTTTACTACAATCAGAGCTATTTATTTAAAATTAGTTGGACTACTTTAATATATTTCCAGAACACAGATCCCGATGGCGGTGCTTTTTTTAATCAAGCCTTTTTAGTATCAATTGAATTAATAGATTTGTCCCAGCGGGACAGAATGTTTATAGCAAATGCCAAATCCCAAAAACATTGAGTACCAACGGTGCGACATGAGATTTCGTACCTACGGCACGCTATAATTTTGGGTGTCATTTTTTCTATAAACATTTTGCCCCTATCGGGGCATTCTCGCCTTTATTTATACATTCACCCACCTGTCGGTAAACCGACAGACTCAGATGTGCAAGAACGATAAATTGTCCTACATAACAGCATCATTTAGGATGCTTCCATCTCTTAGCCTGACGGATTTATCCTCAGGCGAATTAAATTAAGCCTTACATATTTTTCTCCCCCAACCACAACTCCAACACCGCCAGCGCCCAGAGCCGATGCGAGAAATTCGCCTTCTTGCTCTGATGCTGATCCATCAAGCCTTTGATGAACGCAGGATTGAACAGCCCTCGCCGTTTAATGGCTGATTCGGATAACTGATCACTGATGAACTGCTTGACTATAGCATTCTCTCGCATCCAATTTTTCATGGGGATGCTATGGCCCAGCTTGTCCTTGCGATAGACGATATCGTGGGGCAGCACCTTTGCCATGGCTTTCTTGAAAATATATTTGGTATCGGAATTGCCCTTGATCTTCAAATCCGACGGAATTCGGGCGCAATACTCGATCAGGCGGTGATCCAGCAGCGGGAAACGGGCATCGATGCCGAAGTGCTTGAGCAGCCCGATGCGGCGCAGGTAGAATCCCACCACGGTCTGGTAATCGCTGTACAGGGAACGGCTCAACTGGTCAGTCCCGTCGGCTTCACGGTTGAATTGATAGATATCTTCATAAGGATTGTAATCCTTTACTTGATCCCACAAGTGATCCGTCATCAATGCTTTCAGCTCCTGGGGCGTGTAATAAATCCGCCAGCGATGGGAAAACAGCTCGCTGGGAAAAGCATAGCTCAGGGCAAACCGCTTGGCTTTGACGACAAAGTTCTTCTTCTTATCCGAATCGGGCAGGTGCGAAGCGGCAAACAGCACGGGCTTGAGCAACAATCCTGGCACTTTATCCGCCTTCTGCGCCATCTTATCGGCTTCATAGACAGGATGCCCACCGTAAAGCTCATCGCCGCCATCGCCAGTGAAGATGGCTCTCACCTCGGACTGCGCCTCTCGGCCGAGCAGGTATGTGGCAATGTTGATGCCCAGGTCGCAAAACGGCTCGTCCTGCAGTTTGACGATTTCAGCCATGAGATTGACATGGTCGGGCTGGTATTCGACCAGATGATGGCGAGTGCCGTAATGATCGGCCATGATTTGGGCATAATGGGATTCGTCGAACGATTCGCCACGGCAACGGAACGAAAAGGAGCTGAGCTCGCCCGCCGCATGTTCGCTGGTGAGGGCGACCATGGTGCTGGAATCCATGCCGCCGCTGAGGAACACGCCTCGGCTGAGCGACGGATCGAACTGGTCGGCCACGGCCTGGCGCATCAGATCGAGCAGGCGCTCGGCCACCTGGTTTTCATCGGTTTGATCCTGCTCCGCAAACGACAACTGCCAGTAGCGTTTCAGCTCGGATTGGCCGTTGGCCACGATCAGCAGATGCCCTGGACGCAATTTGTGGACGTCCTTGAAAAAAGTGAACAGGGCAGGGTTGTAGCAGAACAGCAGAAACTGCACCAACGCCCGATGGTCGAGCTGCTTGCCCACCTCGGGATGGTTGACGATCGCCGCCAGACTGGTGCTAAAAATGAGTTGATCGGCGGATTGATAATAGAACAGCGGTTCGATTCCCACCCGATCTCGGCCCAAAATGGTTCGCCCGTTCTTCCGATCATAAATGGCAAAGGCAAACTTGCCGTTCAGCTTTGCGACAAAGCTTTCTCCGAATTTCTGATAAAGCTTCAAAATCACATCGGCAGGGACATCATTTTCACAGTTGCCTTCCTTTGCCAGTTCCTTGCGATTGTACAGTTGTCCCTGAAAGACAGCGGCAAGGGATTTGTCCTGATTGGTCACTGGCTTGCCATCATCCGCTGGCACCGTCGGCAGCGGCTGGTTGCCCAGGCCGATTTCATTATCCAGATAGACCTCGGTTCGATCGAATATCCCATCGGGATAGTTGCCCATCTTGTTCAATAGTTCTTTTGAGACTTTTGCGTTTTTATCGTTTTTGATTATTCCCCAGATCATTCGTTCTCCTATTGTGTAAAATTCCAAAACTCAAAAAACAAAATACAAATAAATTTCAATTTCAAATATTCAATGCCTCAAACTTCGGTGCAATCGGATAAAATCCAAAAGACAAAAAGGAAATTTCAAATAATTCTCAATGCCCAACTATTATAATTTTCAAAATGTCTGTAGCAAACTCGCTGGTGGAATTTTCGCTTCATGAGCGACAAAGCTTTCCACGTTTTGTTTGGTAAATTGGCTATTGAGTTTTGTGATTTATTTGTTATTTGAATTTTGTTTTTTGGAATTTTCCCCATCAATCCCCTTACTTCCGAAGCATCGTCCGAGCTCCCTCCCAAATCACTCCCATCTCCTCCCGATCGAATGTTTTGATCGCCAGAATCAGGATCACATAAATCAAACCCGTCACCAGCGCCAGCGGGATCATCGGGATAGCGCTGAGGTATTTGAAGGCGATAAAAACAACCGCCGATGCCAGCAATGGCTTCACCGCCAATTTCAGCACAGGCAGCTTGATCTGATGGCGATATAAATAGAGGATCGCCCCGCTGAAAATAATAAATTCGGCGATGACCGTGGCTACGGCCGAGCCATTGTACCCATACCTGGGGATCAGGAGGAGGTTCAAAATAATTTTGCTGCCAAGCCCGACCAGGCCGAGAAACATGATCACCCGCTGACGGTTCATGGAGATCAGCGTCGAATTCACCATCCAGTTGGGGTACTCGAAGGCTATGCCCAGAAACAGAATCTGGAGCGTGACCACGGCAGGCGCAAACTCGCCTTTGAAAAAGAAATTGATCAAAAAATCCGAGAACAGGATGCCGTAGGTCAACACGGGCAGACCGCCGATAAACATGTATTTGACCGATTTGGTCGCCAGCCGCTGATGGTGTCCTGGATTGGTGGGGTACAGCTCGGACAGGCGAGGCAGAATCACCAGCCAGAAAACTGTTGGGATAATCGTCACGCCTTCGTAAATCCGAAAAGCGGCGTTGTACAAGCCGACCTCGCTGAAATTTCGCATCAACGACAGCATCACCGTGTCGATGTAGGCGAAGACGGTGAGGATGACAAAGAACAGCCCCAGCGGCAGGGCTTCGAGCTGCAATTTTTTCATCATCGCCAGATTGTACTTCAGCCTGATGGGGGCGATCTTCCAGCGCAGAATAATCAGCAAAAATAGAAAATCGAACAGGCGAATGGCCGTGAAGCAGATCGCAAACGGCAACAGGGATTTCCAGTAGAATAATGCCGCCAGTCCCAGCACCAGCAAGGCGGTGCGCTCGAAGATCACCAGAACCGTGTCCCAGCCGAACATGTCGTGCGCCTGAAAAAAGATGCGAAAGGTGTATTTGATGTTTTTCAGGAACGCCGAAAAGGTCAGGATGTAGATCACCAGCCTGGTCTGGCCGTCGTAGCCCATGAAATGGATGATGATCATCATGGCGGCGAAGATGGGAAACCAGATCAGGATTTTCCACACCAGCAGGTTGCCGATGTACGGCTCGGTCAGGCTTTTATCCCTGGACACATTGCGCACGCTCAGGTCTCGCAGCCCAAAATCGGTGAACATCTCGAAGATGGTGGCGATGCTCAGCGCCGTAGTAAAAACGCCGTACTCCTCTTTGCCCAGCAGCCTGCCGACAAACGCCAGCAGGATGAACAGGAAGAAGGTCGTCACCGTCGAGATGCCTGAGTAGATGATGTTTTTGACGATGTTGTATTGTTTATTTTGCATTGATTAGTCTTTAGTTTTTGCCCAACGGATAGATGAAGCCAACGGATGTTATTTTTTTGAACACGGATTGAACTGATCGAACTGATCTGAACGGATTCTTTTTAAATCTAAAAAAATCCGTTTTAATCCGTTGCCTCCGCTCGATCCGTGTTCCAATAAAAAAATTTACTTGATCATTTCCGATTTAATATTTATATTGTTTTCAAGAAATCACTAACGATCTATTCAAAGAGGCTGAACATGGAATTTGTCAATATTAAAGAATTAGCTCAGTTGCCTTCTAAATATATCCAATTGGCGAACGGGAATGATGATATCGTGATCACCCAGGATGGTCATCCTTATGCGCTATTGGTTAAAATCGATGATGAAGAATTGGACGACTACATTCTTGCCAAGCATTTTGATTTAGAAAATGAATTTGAGATTGCCAAACAGGAATATGCATCAAAAAAACATTTTGAGAATGTCATTCCAACTACAAATGAAATACCTAACGAGCTTACTGCTGAAACGATCCGAAAATCCGAAGCTGGCCAAGAGCTCCATCACGTCAGGAGTGTCGATGAATTATTTAACGAGCTTGAAAGCTGACCTCTCAAGACCGCTAATTTAACGAATTATTCTAATTCCGCTAATTTAATTTTTTAGAACAATCATTTGCTCAACCCTATTTGAACGGACCAGAACACAAAAATTTTTGGCATCAGAATTGAAAGCTCTCAGAAAAAAAATTTCTTTTTTAATTCTGAGACCTTTCATTCCTCCAAAAGGCGGACCGCCCGCTGGCGGTTATGAGAGCTAAAAAACTTTTGTATTATTTACCTTATTACCCAATTACCGAATTACCAAATTACCTATTTCAAAATCCCCTCAATTTTTTCCGCCAATTTTTCCAGCGCACCTGCCCAGGTGTATTCCTGCTTCAACAATTCAAAATCGCTGGCATCCACAGGATGGTTGGCTTTCAATGCCTCGACAATGGCGTCGGCGAAATGGTCGATGTCTACCACCTTGAGCGTACGGTATTTTTTCGGTACGGCTCGGGCAGCAGCTTCGGTGGCAATGATCGGTTTGCCGCAGGCCAGTGATTCGATGATCTTGGTCGGCATGCCCCAGCCTTGCAAAATCGGGGAGATCATCACGTCACAGTTTTTCACATGATCTTCCAGGTGTTCGACAAAGCCCAGGAATTCCATATTGGGATGATGGATGTCCTTCGGCGGATTGGCGCCGATGAATTGAAATTTGACATTGGGGTATTGGGCCACCACCCGATCCACGACCTTATCCCGTGCCGCATATACCGCATCCCGATTGGTGGAGATGTTGTAGTTGCCATAAAACAGCACGATTTTGGGATCGTTCCTGGGCGGATCGTAATAGGGGTTGAAGATCTTCTCGTTGAAACATTGGGGCACGACGTGCATTTTATCCCGACTTTTCCAGCGGGTGTAAAAATCAGCATCCTGCACGGAAATGGGAACCAACAAATCGCATTTCTTCACCGCCTTTTTCTCATACCAGTAGACATAGGGCACAAACAGATAGCGGCGCTTATCCTTTTTCGCCTTGCCTAAATATTGGCGATATTCGATATTATGCGAGCAATAGACGAACGGCACATTATACTTCTTCTGCAGCATCAGCCCATAAATGGCGCTCAAACCGTAATCGGTCAAAACCACATCGTGCTTCTTCTGGGTCAGCAGGTTCTCGGCTTCCAGCAGCATCTGTTTGCTGGAGATAAAATAGTTCCGCATGGAAAACGGCAGCTTGATCTTGGAATCAACACCCTGCACCCGCCACTCGAATTTATCCTCCAGCAGCGCATCGCCAGGATGGCCCGAGCCTTCGAGATAGATCAGGTCGATATGGAATCGTTTCGCCAGGTTGGTCACAAATTCTCCGCCACGGACGCCAGCGCCTGTATAAGGAACGTGGGGGTCGTAAACACTGATATAAAGCATTCGCTTGTGCATTGATTCATCTTCCTTTAAATTTAAATTCCAAATCACACATCCCAAATTCCAAATAAATTTCAAGTCACAAATTCCAATGACCAGAAACCGAGCGTTTGGAATTTGAATTTTTGAAATTGGAATTTATTTGGAATTTGTTTTTTGGGATTTGGGATTACCTTCTGAGGATTTTGAATTTCGCCTTCGCCTATTACCAGATTGGTTTCTCCGATTTTTGATCACCCGAGCAGGAATTCCAACGGCAATGGAGTAATCAGGGATATTAGAATTAACCACAGCACCCGTGCCGACGATGCAGTCCCGTCCAATGGTCACCCCGTCCTGAACGCAGACACCTGCCCCAATCCAGATGTTGTCGCCAATAGTAATCCCAATCGCCTTTCTCCCCTGTTCCAATGGCGACTTATCCGTGCTGTCGAAATTATGGGTGCCACCAATAAAATATGAGTACGCGGCGATGAGAGCATTCTTGCCAAATTCGACTTTGTTGGCGGAAAAGATCTGGCAGTTGAACCCGAAATTGGCATTATCGCCCAGAATGATGTCGCCGTTCTTGCAATTGAAAATGGTATTTCGGCCAATAAACGAGCCACTGCCGATTTTGATGCCCTGGTTATCCTGCCCCTTCGCATCCAGCACCACGTTATCATCGATTACCACATTATCGCCGATCTCGATTTTGTGGGGATGCCTGAGCACCACATTTTGTCCGAACGTCACATTTCGGCCCACCTTGCCCATTAGTTTAGGATATAGCTTCATGCGAAGCACCAGTCCCAGAGCGCCAGGGATGGCGCTAAAAAAAGTCATAATGAACTCGTATTTGATCAATGACCAGAGCCCTTTTTTCCCGATGATCAGTTCCTGGTATTTTTTCAAGGCCGATTTTTTTTGATCAAACAGCTCCTTTTGGATTTCTACGGTTTCTTTCTTCATTATTTTTCCTTTTAAATTTTTGAACACGGATAAAACGGATTTGACTGATCGGAACGGATTTTCTTTATTGTGAGATGGCAGACGTGAGATGTGAATTTAATGACTATGCACTGATTACTGATCACTGATTACTTTTCACCTAAAAAAAAATCCGTCCCAATCCGTTCGATCCGTTCAATCCGCGTTCTATCTCTTACAATAAATTTTGCGAACGATACCAATCCGCCGTCAATTTCAAACCCGTCCGAAGATCGACTTTCGGATTGTAGCCCAGCAATCGCTTTGCTTTGGAAATATCAAAGGCCCGATCTTTGATGAAAAAATCCACCCGACGTCGATAGATCGGCGGCTGGATGCGGAAGGGATAGCATAAAATCTCGCACAGCAATCCTGCCGTCCACACAGGCCAGGCAGGGATGCGGCGTCTGGGCGGCTTCACGCCGAGCACGTCGGCCAATAATTTGACAAATTCATTCAACGTCAGATACTCGTTCCCACCCAGGGTGAAAATTTCGCCAACCGCCTCTTTTCGCTCGCCACACAAAATGATCCCATCCACCAGGTCTTTCACAAACGTGAGATGATATAGCACCTTGCCATTGCCGATCATCATGAATTTGCCGTTATTGACGAATTTGAAGATCTTCAAAAACCGCATATCGCCAGGTCCATAGATCCCCACGGGACGGAACACCACGCCTTCGATTTTATCTTTATGATCTTTGAAAAATTGCAGCGCCAGTTTTTCGCCCTCGACTTTGGAGCGCTGATAGACATCGCCAGGATTGTAGGGCGCCGTTTCCGTAGCAGGCGGATTTTTGATCTCGCCCTGAACGCCAACCGTACTGCAATGGACAAATCTTCGCACACCCGCTTCGAGGGATGCTTCCAACAGATTTTTCGTGCCGCCGACATTGACATCGTAAAACAAACTATTGGGAACATCCTGCTCTCGGAAGATAGCAGCGATGTGATAAACGACATCGATATCTTGCACTGCCGCCGCCAATGTTTCCTTTTTCGTCAAATCGCCAATGACAACTTCGACGCCTAATTTTTCTAATTTCGACATATCCTGATTGGGTAGAGACAACGCCCTGACCTGATAGCCACGCTCGACTAAGCCTTCGCATAAATATCCACCTGTAAAACCTGTGGCGCCTGTGACTAAAACCTTGTTATTCATTTACTATCCTTTCCGTTTCTTGGGGTAATAAGGTAACTGGGTAATTAGGTAATCAGGTTATTAGGTAATTGGGCGATTAGGAAAATTTGTTACTCATTCTCATTGAAATAGACCCTAATTACCTAATTACCTCAATTACCTAATTGCGTTGCCTCACCATCAGGCGGGCTTGTAAATTTGCTCGACTTCTTCAATTTCCATTTTCACCCTGGCCTCATCCCACCCCAATTCCGCTGCCATAATATTCGCCGATTCCCTCAACGCCGCCTCACCAGGATTCATGGCCGTTCCCAGATCGGTTCGGCGGAGAACGACATCAGACAGCTTCTGCGCCATCTCGGCTCGCACGGCGTGGAGCACTTCTGCCTTCAGTACCTCATTTGAGTCGGGCAATAATTCCACCCATTTGGGGTCCTGAGCGCCGTAATTCAAAATTTCATTGTAGCTGGTGCCATAATTGAAGCTGAGATGTCGCATCACCTTTTCATCCAATCCGTAGGGCTGGCTTTTAACCGCCTGGACCATAAACTCCTGGAAGCGATCGATCTTGCCGCCATAAAGGCGCACAGTTTCGGTCTGGCATTGGGGAACTTTTCGGCCCATTTTTTTGAAAACCAGATCCATGCTTCGCTGGGCAACGTCTCGGGCCGTGGTATATTTCACCCCAACCACCGAAATCAAGCCATCCACCCCAAAATCCTGGCGATGATCAATAATTTTGTAATGCTTTTCCAGACCGACTTCACCTGTCTGGGGATTCTGCTTGGCCATCGGCAGAAAGCCGCCATGGAAAAAGGTCACCTCTTCCCGCTTGATATTGACGCCAGGATACGCCTGATTCACCGCCGCCAGGAAATCCTGGATCTCCGCCTCGGTGACTTTATAGTCCTCCTGCTTGCCGTTATAGACCAGATGATTGGTGCCAATAATCGTGTAATCCCGCCAGGGCGCAAAAAACAAAATGCGATGCGCTTTATAAACTGTCCCATCGGGATGCACATATTGATATGGCCCCGAAAGCCCTGCCGCATTATCCATCAGCTTGCGATTGACGATCAGGTTCATGGCGGTGGAGAGCTTGAAATTTTGATCGGGCAATTTTCCATTCAGATTCATCAGCACATCATCCACCCAGGGGCCTGCATTGTTGACCACCATTTTCGCCCGAATCTCGAATTTATCGCCTGTCAGAGCATCCTGTGCTTTGATGCCAGTGACCTTGTTCCCCTCTTTCAGAAATCCAATTGCTTTCACATAATTGGCTGCCTGAGCACCCTGTTCCACTGCCGAGATGATGAAGGAGAGCAGCAGCCGTTCGGTGTTGTAGCACTGGCAATCGTACCAGATGGCCGCACCATTCAGATTATATTTGGTATAGCCTGGAATATAATCCTGAACCTTTTTTTTGGGCACAGTATAGCTTTTCGGCATATACTTAGCGGGGTCGTCCAATTGATTGCGGTCGAAGCCGACAATATCGTTCATCAACGTGGCCATCATCATGGCGGGACGGCTTTTCATTTTATAGCTGTAAGTGGGCATCACCACCCGCAGCGGATAAACCAGGTGCGGAGCGATCCGCATCAATACCATTCGCTCATGAATCGATTCCCGCATTCGCTTGAAATCCAGATTCTGCAAATAGCGGATGCCGCCGTGGATCGTCTTCAAACTATTGGAAGAAGTGGCAGAGCCGAAATCACCTTTATCAATGAGCGCCACCTTCAAGCCCCGCAGCGCCGCGTCCCAGGCGGCATTCACACCATAAATTCCTGCACCAACAATCACGACGTCATACTCATACTTGCTCAACTCATTCAAATCTCGTTTCATAAATTTCCTCATTGTTTTAGTTTCAATATAGAACGCGAATGACACGGATCACGCGGATTGACATGGATTTTTTCGTGAGACGGCAATCGTGAGATGTGAGATGTGAAGCTACCACCCTTTCAAAGGTTTGCCACCTTTGAAAGGGTTCAAGAACTGATAACTGATAACTGATAACTGATTACTGATTACTGATTACTGATTACTGATTACTGATTACTGCTCACTGATCACTTTTGCCATCTCACGTCTCACCATCAACTCATATAAAGATCATACCACCGACCAAAAATAATCAACGCCCAGAGCCGATGGCTGTGGTTTTCGGTACCCTTCAAGTGCTGTTTGATCAATTTCTGTACATAATCGGGATTGAAGAAGCCCTCTCGTTTCAGCTTATCAGGCGCCAGCGTGTCCAGCATCAGCGGCTTCAATTCTTTTTTCAACCAATTTTTAATGGGAATACTGAATCCCTCTTTGCCGCGATATAAAATCTCAGGCGGCAGCAAATCTTCCATCGCCTGTTTGAGGATCACCTTGGTTTTCTTGCCCTGCATTTTGAATTCGCCAGGGATGGAAGCAGCCAATTCCACAAAGCGATAATCCAGAAACGGCACCCGCGCTTCCAGCGAAGTGGCCATGCTCATGCGATCGACTTTGACCAGAATATCGTCCACCAGATACATCTTTAAATCAACATACATTTGCTTGTTGATCTCATCAGAATGATTGTAGGAGACCTTGGCAAAATAATGGCGGATGAATTTGTAAGGATCCGTCGCCACCAGGCCACTCTGCACCTCTTCATTGAAAAGAAGCATTTTTTCGGTTTGCTGCAAAAAAACCATCCATCGCATGTGATGAATATCTTCCGGCAATTTCATTCCTTCGATGAACCGCTTCGCACGATTGACGAGCCCTTTTTTCTTCGGCGAAGGTGGGATGAGATCGAACAATCGGTCAAGGATGCCGCCACGAACAGCCTGCGGCAAACGCTGATAATATTTCTTGGCTATTTTATCGGCCAGATAGGTATCATAGCCCGCAAAGAGCTCATCCCCACCATCTCCCGATAGCACAACGGTCACATAATCCCGCGCCATTTTTGACACCAGATAGGTGGGAAAGATGGAGAAATCGCCAAACGGCTCGTCCAAAAACTTGAGCAGTTGATCGGCCAACTCGACCGCATTGGGCTTGATGATAAATTCATGATGCTCCGTTTTGAATTTATTGGCAATCAGGCGGGCATATTGCAGTTCATTATAGGTCGAATCTTCAAAACCAATCGAGAAGGTTTTCACCGGCTCATCCATGACCTGCGCCATCAGCGCCACAATGGTGCTGGAATCGATGCCGCCACTTAAAAAAGCGCCCAGCGGCACATCGCTCATCAGTCGGATTTTCACCGCATCCTGCAGCAGATCGCGGAGTTGCTGTCTGGTTTCAATCGGGTCGGGCGAATTCGAGGTGAGCTGAACATCCCAGAACTCCCGAATCCAGATATCGTGATTACGTAAGGTCAGTGTATGGCCAGGTGGCAGTTTCTTGATGTCTTGAAAGATGCTGAGTGGCGCGGGAATGAACTCCAGCGTCAAAAAATTATCCAGCGCTTGCAGATCAATACGACGGGGAATTTCTCCGGCCTGAAGGATCGACTTGATCTCCGACCCAAACACCAATCGCCTTTTATCGAAAAAATAGTACAGCGGCTTGATGCCCAGGCGATCACGCGCCAGGAACAACTGCTGCTTTCGCTGATCCCAGATGGCAAACGCAAACATGCCATTCAGTTTCTGCACACAGTTTTCGCCATGCTCCTCATACGCATGGAGGATCGCTTCAGTATCGGTTTTGGTCTTGAAGCGGTGCCCTTGCTCCTCCAATTCCTGGCGCAGCAGTTGATGATTGTAAATTTCACCGTTAAAAACAATCCAGATTTGCCCATCTTCATTGGCAATGGGCTGCTTGCCAGTAGCCAGATCGATAATGCTCAACCTCCGCATGCCTAAACCGACCTGCTGTTGAACATACATGCCATCGTCGTCAGGACCGCGATGAATAATGGCGTCGCACATTTTTTTCAATTCCAGCGGGTCGACTGCCTGTTCCCGTTCACAATAAACCACCCCACAAATCCCACACATGGCTATCGCATCTCCTTTATGAGCCGCTTTTTTTGTTCAAGAAAATTATAAATACTGGCAGTTTTCTGGACGTAGGCCTCATAGCTATATTTTTCATCGGCCAACGCCCGGGCATTACTGGCCAATTGTTGGCGCAGGCCGCGATCATTCAGCAGCAGCAAAATTCCATCCGCAAATGAGCTGGCATTGCAATTGGTGAGCAGTGCCACCTGGTCATTCAGCACCTGCGTATGCGTGATGTGATTGGTGGCTACAATTGGCTTGCCCGATTTGAGGTAGGAATAGATTTTGAGCGGCGTATTATTGCCCTCAATACGAGGCGTTACCAGAATATCCGCCACATCCAGAAATTGCGGTACCATCTCCGGTGGCACCTGGCCGGTAAAAAGAAAGTGGTCACTCACTTTCGCTTTCCGGGCGCGCTCACGATATTGCTCCACCTGATTCGCATTCCCCCCAACCAGCGCAAAGATGACATCTTTATTTTGAGCGATTACCGACTGGCTCGCTTCGATGAGCAAATCCAGACCCTGGTAGGGTTCAAAAGTCCCGGCGTACAGAATAATGGTTTTCGAATTCAGGTGATATTTTTCACGAATGTTATTGGTCGCCGCGTCCGGTTGAAACACCGCGCTATTGTCGGCCACATTCTCGATGAGCATTTGCTTTTTATTGGGATAATGCTGGGCCACATAGCTATACAGTTCCGGACAGATAGTGATCATTGCATCGGAACGCTCGATGGTCTGACGCTCCAATCGCTCAAAAATTCGGATCAAAAACTTCAGCCGGGTAAATTGAAAATTGGTCAATTGTTGTGGCAACGATGAATGCATATCGTACAGATGCAACACCCCGAACTTTTTGGCCAACCATGCTCCAAAAAATCCAGCTTCCTCGTGCGAATGAATTACGTCATAGTTCTGTTTCAACAACAATTTCAATGCATTGATAAATACGAACACATCCAACACCACCTTGGATTTCGACGGGCCAACTTTGATCTTCTTTACCCATGGGATGTTGGGAATCCGATAATAGGTAACTCGCTCAAACGGGATGGTCTCCCCCAAATGATAGGTCACCAGATCGATCTGATGACCCAATTTGCTCAAGGTATTCAGCCGATGCAACACGCTGATCGGCGTCCCACGAGGTTGAAAAAATGGTTGTGGTGCAATCATTAGAATCTTCATCACGATCATTCCATCCTTGAAGTCCAATAGTTCTGGCCGACAGGACTGTTAGCCGCCCCGTCCATGTTAAGTTCGGGCAACCAGCCCCGATTGCTCCAGGGATTGTCCTGTCTGCTGCTGATTTCCAATATTTCGTGTATCTGCCAGCTCCACCTGGGCCGCAGTAATGAACTGGCATAGTCGCCAACACATTGGCTTCGGTCGAAGCACTGAGGTAAGTGGCGTTGTTGACGGCTCCGGATCGAGACTGTGGGTTGGTTTCGATGTCAGAGGCGTGCCAAACCGAAGAACCATGATCTCGGGAACTGTCGAGTTTAACCCATCACGCGCAGCAAGCCTGGCCTCAGATGGATTATCATCTCGTCAACCATCGAACCCAAAAAATTTAGCTTGCGCCGTATCCGGTCAGGACTACGAAGATGGTTTTAAGCATGATCTTGAAATCCAGCCACAGCGACCAGTGATCGAGATATTCCAGATCCATTTCCATCCAGCGATCAAAATTGATGTTGTTGCGGCCGCTCACCTGCCAAACACAGGTAATGCCGGGTTTCATGCTCAGGCGACGGCGTTGCCATACTTCGTACATTTCCACTTCCACTGGCAATGGCGGCCGCGGCCCGACGATACTCATGTCCCCTTTTAACACATTGATAAATTGTGGCAGTTCATCAATACTAAATTTTCGAATAATCCGGCCGACCTTGGTGATCCGAGGATCATTCTTGATTTTGAACACCGGGCCATCCATCTCATTCAATTTTTCCAGATATTTTTTCTTCATTTCGGCGCCAACAATCATCGAACGAAATTTATAGAGCGTAAACTTTCGCCCCTTCACGCCGCAACGGACCTGACTGTAGAAAATTGGCCCGCGGGAATTTAGCTTGATGGCGATCGCCGTAATTAAATAGATTGGCGAAGCCAGGATCAAAACTGCCACGGAAATCAAAATATCCATCATCCGTTTGAAAAACAATTGCCACTCTTTGGCCTGGAAGGTCTCGAACTCCAGCAAGGGAAAACCGCTGAAGTTGGTCTGGCGCATTTTGGCAATGCTCAAATCGTACAGGTCCATGGAAATTGAAGTCGAAATGCCCTCGCGTTCGCACGCCAGGATCACATCATCCAGCCGATGCAGCCAGAGTCGCGGCACAACAAAGATCACGCGATCCACCACCTTGCGATGCAAGATAAACGGAATATCCTGCAGACGGCCCAGGACGCGGTAGCCTTCGATCTCTTTGCCATACATGCCATGTTCATCATCGATCAGCCCGACGATCCGCAACCCCCAATTGGCGTGCTGCTTCACCACCCGAATAAACTCTTGTGCGCGACGGCCAGTGCCAACGATCAGCAGATTAATCTGATTGAAACCATGTTCATGAATTCGATCGAGTAACCAAGAGAACAGGCGTTTTTCGATCATCAGACTCAATACCGTCGTCACCGTAAAAATGCCAATAAATAATCGGCTGGTATATTTCATTTGAAAAAGGAAAAAGATACTCCCAAAAACAATAATCGACAACACCGCCGAGCGGAAAATAATCAATAGTTCCTTCTTGAATGGTCTGGTGCGAAAATCATGATAAGTTCCCAATGACGACAGCAGCATCAACCAGACGGGAACGAAAGAGACCGTCAATGGCCAATTTTTGGATGAAAAATAGATCAGGCCCTCGAGCGTTGGAGCGATGGCATACGCCATATCACGGAAATCATAGATGGTACGAAAAGCGTAGTCAATAAAATATGCCAGAATGAACGACCCAATAATCACCACCGCATCGGTTATCTTGATGATGTTGACCAGAAAGGCTTCTTTTTCCTTAACCATAGCTGTCCTCGACTCGATAACTTACCGTAGTTGCTTGCGCTTGCTACCTTTCATTCAAGTGCGTTGCTTGAAACCAGCGCACAAATTCTCGAATGCCCTCAGCGATATTCACCCGGGGGTGGTAATTTAATTTGGTTCGCGCCCGGGAGATATCGGCATAGGTCATGGCCACATCACCTGGCTGCGGCGGCAACCAATTGATCGCTGCCGTGCGTCCCAGGTTTTCTTCGATTAGCTTGATCAAATCCATCAAGGCGATCACCCGCGATTCTCCCAGGTTAAAGATGTCATAGCCCGAGCAGTGCTCAATCGCGCTGACAATACCATCGATGATGTCGCTGATGTAGGTGAAATCACGACGGCTCTGACCGTCGCCGTAAATGGGAATGGCCTCACCCGCAGCAATTAACCGGGTAAATTTGTGGATTGCCATGTCCGGTCGCTGGCGCGGGCCATACACTGTAAAAAATCGGAGGCAACTAACTCCAATGGAATACAAGGAACTGTAAGTATAGCAGATCAGTTCGCCAGCCTTCTTCGTCGCAGCGTATGGTGAAATCGGATTGTCAACGGGATCGCTTTCAGCGAATGGCACTTTTTGATTATTACCATAAACCGAGGAAGAGGACGCAAAAATAAATTTTTTCACCCGATGTTCACGCGCCATTTCTAACAGGTTCAATGTCCCCCGAATATTGACCTCCTGGTAGAGCTGCGGCTGCTGCACCGATGGACGCACCCCAGCCCGAGCCGCCAGGTGAACAATCACATCAAAATGATGCTGTTGAAAAATCCTGGCCAGCAGCGCTTCGTCAAGAATGTCACCGGCGATCAGTCGAAAGTTCGCCTGCTGCTGGGCAGCGGCGATATTGTTCCATTTCACAGCAGGATCATAATAATCATTGAAATTATCCAGACAAACCACTCGCTCCTGCTGTTGCAGCAGGCGTTCGATGAGATGTGAACCGATAAAACCAGCCCCACCGGTAATCAAATAATCCATAAGCAATCCTGCCCTAATAATGATAATAGCTATAGCCATCATGGCCAAACTCGGCCGTCGTCCCATTGAGGATCACGCCGAGGAGGCGTGCTGGCACATTGCGAAACATCTCCAGCTTTTGCTTGGCAATATTGCGGTCGGTGATCCCCGACCGAATAACCAGCACCACCGCATCCACCTGGGTGCCGATGACGATGGCGTCGGTAGCGGCATTCAATGGCGGACTATCGAAAATGATGATATCAAATTTGCGTTTGGCCTCGTCCAGAAAGCGTTTCATCTGGTGCGAACCCAACAATTCCGAAGGATTCGGCAACAGGGATCCACAACTGATCATGGACAGATTGGGAATCAGGGTTTCATTAATGATATGCTGGAAGCTGATCATACCGGTCAGATAGTTGGTCAGGCCTGGTTCTTTGGGAATGCCAAACGTATTGTGCAGCACGCCACGACGCAGGTCGGCATCGATGAGCAGCGTATTGCTCTTGTGTTGCGCCATCGAAATCGCCACATTCGCGGCAGTAAACGATTTGCCATCGCCGGGCGCGGTGCTGGTAATCACAAACGATTGAATACGACCGGTGGACTTGGAAAAGACCAGATTGGTCCGCAGCGAACGATAGGCTTCGCCCACGGGTGTCGGTGAATAGTCATAAGTTACCAATTGCTGATCGATCTGTTTGATCTTTTCCGAATCCTGATAATCGTGGATGTTTTTGAAATCGATGTTGGGGATGGCACCGATCACATCCAGGCGCAAAAAGCGTTTGACATCATCCACAGTCTTGATGCTTTTATCCAAAAACTCCAGCCCCAACGCCAGCCCCACGCCTAAGGCCAGGCTCAATACGATGCCCATGATGGCTTTCTTCTGCTTGTCGCGATTTACCGGATATTCCGGCGTCAAAGCCGGGTCAAGAATATCGACATCCTCGGTTTCCACCGCCGCGGTCAATTCAGCCACCTGCAATTCGGCCTGCACCTTATTATAAAGCTCCTCATTGGCTTTATATTTGCGTTCCAGCTCGGCTAAATTAAGCTCCGCCGCTGGCAATTGGTTCTTTAGCCGATAATCGAGATTGCTAATGCGGCTGGCCAAATTATCGATTTTTCGATTCAATTCCTGCAGATGATACGTGGCCTCCTGTTTGATCTTGTCATGAACCTCGGCAATTTTATTGCGCAATTCCAGCGCGCGGGCATGATTTTCGGAGTAATTCTCGACGACCTTTTCATATTGATCTTCCAGATCGGCCAATTCCAGCTTTAAGGTTCCCATGCGCGGATTGCTATCGAACGTCGACAGCGAGGTCAACTGCCGATAGGTGTACTTGAGGTCACGCTGATTGGTGCCAGCGCTCTTCTGGCTATCGATTCGATCCAACAGTGCCTGCAATGCATTTTTGGCGCTTTCACAACTCTTTTGTTCCGCCTCCGCTTTGCTCCTTTCATCCAATTGAGTTTTGGTCTCCGTATCCAGATTGCCAGAATGCGTGCTGCGGAAATTGGTCAGTTGCTCTTTGGATAAATCCAGGTCTTCTTTGATATGCACCAATCGCTCCCGCAGAATTTTTTGTTTATCTTCGGTACTTTTCTTTTTCAGGGACCGACTCTCCTGAACATAAATTTCGGCCAGTCGATTGACCATCTGCGCGACCAGGGCTGGGTCATGGTCGGTCATCGTCACCTTCAGCAAATTGCCCCCAATATTGTCAATAGTGGTTCGCTCCTGAAACGATTCCACCGCCCGACGAAATTGGGTAATCCGAAATGGTATCTCCTGCGGCAGGCCAGTGAAATTAGACGCCAGCCGATAGGTAAAGCCGCTGTCCGTGGTTCGTGGCACCATGGCCGCTTGAACCAATGCCCCCTCATCCACCAAAATTTCCCGACCTTCGAACAAGCGATATAACTTGTAAAGGCCATCATTCTGCCCACGAAAAACATATTGTCCCGGGATCGGATTTTTGGTGGTATAAAACTCTTCGACAAATTGTTGCCGCAGCACGTGGCCCTTATCTTTGCCCATATCCAGCGTCAGCCCCAACTGTGCCACCACATTTTCAGCAAACGAACGACTTTTCAATTCCGTAATGCGGCTGAAGCTGATCATATCATCGGTTGTTTCGCGTTCCAGATTACGAAACCGAATCTGGCAGGAAGCTTCATACGTTGGTGGCAATTTCTTCAAGTAATACATCCAGGGCAAAGAAATGGATACAACAATCGCTAAAATAAGCCATTTTCGCTTGAGCAACACCCCCACATAGCGTTTCAGATCCAGCCCTTCTTCGCTGGCATCATCTTCAAAAAACATATCATTTGGCGCAGCCATACCTTCCACTCCTTTATCTCGCAGCGCAGCTATCGATTATAATTCTTGATAGTAAAATACAACGAAACCGCGGACATAACAAAATAGGTATAACTCATAATATCACCGATTCCCAGGGTAGCACGGCCTTTGGAAATAATTTGATCTCCCGAACGAATCCCAATATCCTGTAACGAGTGTCCCTTTTCAAATTCTTCCAACAAATTCTTAATTACCACCCGACCGCCACGTTCCACGCGAATGCTGTTCAGATCGCAGTTCTCTTTGGGACCATCAGCCATGTTAATCAGCTCCCACAGCGAGCTTTCCGGGTTGATGCGGTAGGAGCCGGGTTTATTGAACGCGCCCATTAACGTCAGGCGAATCAGGGGCGTCGTGGTAATATAGGGAGATTTCAAATACGGGCTGTATAATTCTGACAATTGCTTGGCCAGACTCACCCGATCCTGCCCGACCACTTTCACATTGCCAATCAACGGCAACAGGATGTACCCCATGCTGCTAATGGTATAATCACCGCTTAGGTCCAGCGTCCGCCGATCAGTCCCTCGTTCCAATTCAATCACAGTAATCCGAACCGCATCGCCCGGATAAAATTCATTGCCTCCGCCACCCTTAACGCCTGCCACCACCATCTGGCAAAGAACAACCCCCATCACCAATAGCAACATTGAAAGCCAATTGACCACGCCCCCCAGCTTGAAAAATTGCCTTTGCATAATCGCCATCCTTTAAGTTAATGTTACCTGAAAATAAAGCCCCGGCCTTTTGTGAATCAAAATGCAGGGGCTTTTATTTTTGCATCGACTGTAAAACCACCTCATCCGCACCTACCAGCGTTGGCTGAATCATCGTGACCGATAAAAGCGATGTCTCTTCTCTTTGGTTTCGAGATTATATTTTTTGAGAATGTCACGACATTTCAGAAAGCTAATCGACTCGAAGCCGAAGCGTTGGGTATTGAGTTTCTTCTTTATTTTCCACGCGCCGTCATTGGGATTTTCGATAACCAACAGTTTTATTTTTTCCACCAACGGCAACGTAGCTTCGTTAACTGGTGCTTTGGTAAAACCGGCACGCGGGCGTTGCTTTTGGTCACCTTTGATCGCAGTTGCTTTGCCCACCGTTCTTGGAGATGGTATTGAAACGGCGACCGGCTCTGCCGCTGGTGAGGCGCCTGGCAGCGGCATGCTTTTGGTAATATCCAACCCAATGCTAATATCGAAGTCGTTCACCGCTTCTTCGATGGTATCGTAATAATCGAGAATCCGATTGAATTCCAGCATCTCGAATACTTCAAAAACATCCGGGGTCATTTGAACGATCTTCAAATCACCCCCGTGTTCTCGAATGCCACGAATCTCACCCACAAACGCGCCCCAGCCGGCACTACTGACATAGTTGACGCCCCCCATGTCCACGATCAGCAAGTAAACGCCCTGGCTCATTAACCGGGTAAGATAGCTGGAGACCTCACCAGACGTGGTGGTATCGATATAACCTTTGATGCGGATCAGTGCAATATCGCCTCTGGCACCAATCCTGTTTAACACAAATTCAATACCCTGCATTATTCCTCTTTATCTGTAATCAATGTCAGCCTCCACCACGCTGTCACAAACAACCGCTCCGACATTATCTGCAGACAAAGAACGTGATTCGCCATTTGCCCAGCAAATTCAATGCCATCAAATTGTAGGGGAGGCATGTGGGTTATCTCTCAATTTATCAACGCGCGGCTCGCCCCACGTTACAGCCCAACGCTGGCGATTCTGTTTTGAGGCGAAACATTGTTATAATGTGGAACAAAATAAGTCGACAATTTTACATGCAGTTAGTCAATTTCAGTACTGTAAAAAAACTGCGAATCAGCTACGGTTATTTCTACCTGGCTGGTTATGAGATAAGCTTTTGATAGAGTCGAATGTACTTCTCCGCCGAAAGTTGCCAGGAAAAATTCAATCGCATCGCCCGGTCGATCAATTTGCGCCAGCTCTCCCGATCCTGATATATGGCCAACGCACGCTTGACCGCATCTATCATCGCCTCGGGAGCATATTTCTGAAATACAAATCCGTAACCGCGGCCCGTTTCAGCATCATAATCCTTAATCGTGTCGGCCAGGCCACCAGTTGCGTGCACCACCGGGATTGTTCCATATTTCAAACTGTACAATTGATTTAATCCACAAGGCTCTACCCGCGATGGCATGAGATACAAATCACAGCCCGCTTCTATCTGATGCGCCAGTTGCTCGTCGAATTTCAAATTGACAGCCAGCTTCTGCCTGTATTTCCGAACCGCAGCTTGAAAAAAGCGATGATATCTCTCATCTCCTACGCCCAATAAAATATATTGCAGGTCCAATTGCATGAGTTCATCGAACGCCTCGGTAATCAGGTCAAATCCCTTAGGATTGGTTAACCGCGAGATCGTGCCCATCAGCGGAATTCGCTCGTCGAACTTTAGCCCCTGAGATTCCACCAAAAAACGCTTGTTGGCCAATTTCGGCGTCGGATCTTTACTGGAATAGGCATAAGGAATCAGCGGGTCAGTTTCCGGATTCCAGACCTTAGAATCAATGCCATTGGTAATCCCTAAAATATTCTTTGACTTCGACTTTAACAGACTTGAAAGGCCATACGCATACTCGTCTGAGGTCAGCACCGCTTGCGCATAATTCTTGCTAACGGTATTCAGCATATCTGCAAAGATAATGCCGATCTTTAAAAAATTCACCACCCCTTCGGCTGCCATCGTGTCCCCCAGTGCCGCCAAATTAGGATCGCCATTCAATAGCGGCAGGCAGTCGCTCTCACCAATCCCCTGATAAGCCCAGTTATGGATGGACAGCAGCGTACGGATGCGACTGAAAAAAGGATCGCTGTTATAGGTTGTCTTCAGAAAAAAGGGAATCAACGCTGTTTGCCAATCGTTGCAGTGAATGACGTCCGGTTGCCAATGCAATATCTTCAATATCTCAAAAATAGACCGGTTAAAGAAAATGATTTGCTCTGCCAGCTTGCGGGAAAGCTGGCATTCTGGTGCCATCGAGACAAAATCCGCGGTTTGAAAATAGTCCTTGCTTTCGACGAAATAAATCTGCACCTTGGAGTCCGGGACAAAGGCCGATTTGACATTGGCCAGGATCTTTTTGGCTCCCAATTGAACTTCGATATCTTTGAGCCGGATGACTTCACGCAGCGTATAGCGGCGCTCATTGATCGTCGAATATTTGGGCATGAAAATGCGAATATCATGATTTAGATCTTTAATCGCTTTGGGCAACGCGCCGGCCACATCGGCCAGACCGCCGGTTTTTAGAAAGGGCGCCACTTCTGAGGAAATATACATGATCTTCAACATGCTCTGCATAATTACCTCATGCTGGTAAAATGGATGGTACCGTTTTCAATCATCGCATCAGTGGTTTGGGACTATTAAGTTTTGCCGTCTTCCCGCTTAAAGCTGGACGTCACGGAGCGCGTTCGCTGCATCTTCGGGCGGAGTAGGATTGATATAGAATCCGCTGCCCCATTCAAAGCCTGCTACCTTGGTCAGCTTCGGGATGATCTCGATGTGCCAGTGATATTCAAAATACTCCTGATCCTGTAACGGCGAGGTATGAATAATAAAATTATAGGGCGGATTTTCCAGCACTTTATTCAAGCGCTGCAAAGTCTCTTTCATCGTGGCGGCCAGCTCGTAAACATCTTCATCGGAAATATCCTCGAAACGGTAACTATGCTTGATCGGCAGCAACCATGTCTCGAAGGGAAAACGAGCAGCAAAGGGTTCGAAAACGATGAAGTTGGGCGAGGATAGCACCAGACGAGACGACCATTGCATTTCCTGCCGGATGATATCGCAAAAAATGCAGCGTTCTTTGAAGCTATAATATTTATGGGCCCCATCCAGCTCCTCGGCCACTCGTTTCGGAATAATGGGCATGGCGATCAACTGGGTGTGGGAATGTTCCAGCGATGCGCCCGCGGCCTTGCCATGATTTTTGAAAATCAAAATATATTTGAACCGAATATCCCGCTTCAAATCAATCATGCGCTCACGATACAGCCGAAACACATTCCGAATATGATCCACCGGTAGATCCGCCAACTCGATCAAATGATCCGGGCATTCGATGATCACTTCATGAGCGCCAATGCCATTCATCAGATCAAAAATACCTTCGCCCCGGCGATTCAACTCACCTTCGATCTTCAGCGCCGGGAATTTATTAGACACCACTCGCACCATCCATCCCGGCGTATTGGGAGCAGTCCCTTCCTTGCGAACGGCGCCAATTTCTGGCGGAGTCTTGTCTTCATTCCCCGGGCAGAAGGGACAAAAGCCACCCACTTTCTTCTCGGGTTCCACCGTCCAATCCGAGGGACGTTTGCCTCGATCGGTAGAAATAATTACCCAGCGCCCAATAATAGGATCTTTACGCAACTGCGGAGGTTCATGTGAACTATTCGACATGGTCAACAAAATCACCTTTCACAATTCTTAGCCATTCATTTTTGAACCAATAATATATAGATTTTTCGTTTAAAGTCAATACAAAAAATAAAGGTCGAGAGGAAAAAATGGATCCCTGTCGACCTTTCATTAATTTCAAACCGTTGTGGCTTTCAATCAAAGTCGCGATAAAAATTGTTGAGCTTTAGCCACATATTCACTCTTGGGATAATCGCTAATGAGACGTTCGAACTCCTGCTTGGCACGTTCTTGATTGCCCAATCGCCAATAACAAAGCCCCAGCTTCAATTGTGCCGCATCCGCTTTGTTGGATCGGTTGTAAGAAAACACCTTCGTGAATTCGATAATCGCCTGGTTGAAATTTCCCAGGCCATAGTAGCATTCCCCAATCCAATAACGACAATTGTCAGATAACGAATTGGCCGGCTCGCGCGCCAAGAGCTCTTCGAACATCTGAATGGCGACTTTGTAGTTGCGACTGTTGTATTCGGCCAGCGCGGCCTGATAATCGTCGCGAAAACTTCCAGTAGTCGCACGGGCTGCACTTCGAGGTTGAACCTGCTGCGAGTATCCCGTCTCAAGTTTGGAAATCCTGTCCTCTTTTGCCATCAAATCGGATTTCAAACTAAGGATCTCGGAATCCTTTTCGGCTAACTTTCGTTCCAATTCACTGAGTTCGGCTCTCAATTGATCTTCTTTTTGAGCATTGGCTGGCTCTGTTACCGCTGGCGTCTCCGGTTGATTTGGCTTAATGCCCAATAGTTGTAGCACCTCTGTTTCGTCAGCATTGGATTCGGTTTCTGGTGCTTTTTCCTTATCAGAGATGCCAAACAACTGATCGATCTCTGTCATATCTTGTTCGCCGGCTTTGCTTTTATCAGCCGTGGTGGCAGGCGGCTTGCTGGCGCTGCAACCACCAAGAATCCCCAAAGCCAGCGCTAAGATTATTATTATTCCTGAGCGCACAATTGTTTTCATGGCTTTCCCCTCTCTAAATTATTTCTGCTTTTTTAAAATCATGTATCCTGAAGCCCCCCAGCCAAGGAAAGCTGCGGTGCCGCTGACGATACGCCACATCTTGGGATGGCCCAACACCTCGACCCGCACTGGCAATTTGGGCAGGCCACAATAGCCAACGCCACTGATGGCTTCATCAACCGCAATCACGCAATATTCCACCCCCTGCTTCTTGACGCTTCGGCCCGGAATCACACCCTCGTAAAGTGTCCCCCCAATGGGTCGCAGTTGACCGATTGACCATCGATCAAGCCCAATAGGACGATACAGAATGGAAGCCGCTCGCAATTTCTGATTTTCATTGATCTCAGCCACGATCTTGATATCACGTCCAGCCTCAATGCAATGAACCGGCGAATGAATAACCACCGGCGGCTCTTTGTCCACAGAGGCGTCGCTCGCAGTGCTGCTTCCAAAGCCAACGGTCACCGGCGGCACACCTTCGGGGATACCATCATGATCCAGATAGCCGTCAGGATCCTCTTTTATTTCCGGCTTCAAATCCAACTCATCAGGAACGCCGTCATTATCGCGATCACCGCGGGTGGTCGTTCGAAAGTAGTAAGTAAAGCCGCCGTGAATGTCAATCACGCCATCGTTCTCATTGCCAGAGTTGATATTATCGAACCAATCCGTGAGGGAATAACGAAAGGTCGCACCTATATTGAAGTAAAAACTATGCGCTTTGTTCAGCACAATTTCCAGCCCCCCACCGCTTTTAATAAATGAATCATAGCCCTTACGATATTTTCCGCTAAGGGTATCCAGGGCGGTTTGACCATCGATGGTGTAGTTCCAATATAATCCACCACCGCCCAGGATCACGTATGGATTAATTTTCGCCAGCGGAAAAAACGAAAACATGAGGTGACCTTCATAAGGGATGATAATCGTTTCAATGGCTGGATTGTCTTTCGGGCCCACCACCGAATAACCACTCTCAGCACCAATGGCTAAGAAATCGAACAGATTATAGGTGAGCTGCCCATAAATACAGGGCTTAAATGCGGGACTCTTCCAATCCCCTTCCAGACGATTGATGCCTCCCTTGATACCAATGCCAAAATTCGTCTGTTCGCCTCCAGCCCAAGCCGAATTTGAACACCAAAGAATGAGGATGGCGAAGCTTAATAAAAAAGATTTTTTTATCAAACTTTCCTCCTTTGTTCTAAGTGAAAGAGTTTGTAGAATTTATTTGTAAAAATTTATCAAACTTTATTTAAAAAGTCAAGCAATTTTTTCATTTTTCTAAAATATTTGTCGCTTGCACCCCTGAAACAGGTTCTTAAGCCCGCAAAATATCACTTTTTGGTTGTTCGAGCCGCAATCAGCGATTACGGCAGCCCTCAGCAGCAGACCGTCACCATGGAATATCGACCAGCCCAACCTGAAATTCGTTTACCAGCACCGTTGATCTGGCGGTAAATGCATTAATATCTGAAGCGCCTGATGGAGACATTGATGATCAAACCGATCAAAATCATGCAGACAATCAAAAAAGATCCGCCGTAGCTCAAAAATGGCAGGGGCAATCCCGTAACTGGCATCATCCCTACGGTCATTCCGATATTGACAATAATGTGAAAGCCCAAAATCGTTACGGCACCTAATACCACCAGGCCGCCAAATTGGTTGCGTACCTTGGAAGCGATCTGAATACCCCGCAATATCAACAGCAAGAACAGGATAATAACGAAAACACTCCCCACAAAACCGGCTTCTTCACCAATGACCGAAAAGACAAAATCGGTATGCTGTGCCGGCAGAAAGCGGAGCTGTGTTTGCGTGCCATTGAACAGACCTTTGCCAAACACCCCCCCGGAACCGATGGCCACTTTTGACTGGATCACCTGGTACCCCGATCCTTTGGGGTCTATCTCCAGCCCCAGGAAGGTTAATATTCGATGTTTCTGGTAAACATGCAACTGATTCCATAGCAGCGGCGTGACGATGCCTACCGCAATATTGAATAACATAATGACCAGGGAAATAGCTAATCGCCTTCGGAACAAGAACAGCAAGACGATAATAATCACCATGGCCAAAAAGAAGGTATAATAATTAAAAGAAGCCAGCATGACGACGAACGGAATAACAACCACGAACAGATAAAAGGTTGGCAGACCGGCCCAATAGATAACAGGCAGCAGTAGCCCAAGAAATACGATGGCTGTGCCCAGGTTGGGCTGTTTGGCCACCAACATAAATGGTAAAAAGGCAATGCCAAAGGCAATTGCGATATCCTTGAATTTCTCTAAATTTCTTTTTTCATAAGAGAGGAAACGGGCCAGGGCGAGAATCACCGCAATTTTAGCAAACTCCGAGGGCTGGAATCGAAAAGGCCCGATATCGATCCAGCGGGAGACCGGCGAATCTGAACCGGAGAGCAGCGTAATAATCAACAGCAAGATCGAAAATCCATACAGCCAATAGGAGGCAATGTAATAAAAACTGGTAGGGATCAGAATGGTGATGATCATGAAGATAATGCCAATTAGCGCCCACACCAATTGATGTGGGAAATTGGCCCGCAATTCCGGCGTTTCAACCTGGTACGAAGCGCTGTAAATAGCCACCAGGCCAATCAACAGCAGCATAAAAGTAATCACCAGAACCGTATAGTCATCATCGGATATTTTAATCTCACTAAATCTGACCATGGCTTTCTTCGGCTCCATAAAAATAGGTCTTGATAATTTCCCGAGCGATCGGCGCGGCCACTCTACCGCCGGAGCCACCATTCTCGATCAAAATACAGAATGCAATTTGGGGATTCTCAAACGGTGCAAAACCAATGAACCAGGCATGCGGTTCACCATGCGGATTCTGAGCCGTGCCGGTTTTGCCGGCTACTTTAATAACGCCATAGCTCGCAGCTCGGGCAGTGCCTGACGGGCCGTGAACCACCAGATACATTCCCTGTTTGATAATTTTGTATGTTGCCGGAGAAATTCCCTTGATTTGAACCGAATCGAGGCGCGCATACTGGCGCTTCCCATCAGTAGGATCTTCCAGATAATCCAGCAGGTGAAACGGATAATAAACTCCTTCGTTGGCGACAATCATCGCCAGCCGGGCCATTTGCAGCGGCGTTACCAGTAGATCGCCCTGTCCAATCGCCAGGTTCAACACCAGCCCCTTGGGCCAGCGATCCTTGCCAAACACGCGATCGAAATACGCCCGATCCGGCACACTGCCGGCTTTTTCATCGATCAGGTCGATATCCGTGGGCTGACCAAACAAAAACTGCCGCGAATAAGTGGCCCACGTATCCAACCCTGTTCGGAGGCCCAATTTATAAAAATAAACGTTACAGGATTGTTCAATCGCGCCGATCAAGTCCAACTCCCCATGTCCCCCCTGCTTCCAGCAATCAAAGACCTTTTTACCAAATGAAAGATAGCCGGGACAGAAGTTTTTCCAGCCGGGCTGAATAATGCCATTTTCCAGCGCTGCAGCGGCCAGCACAATCTTGTAGGTCGATCCCGGTGGATAGAGGCTTTGCACCATCCGATCGTACAGCGGCTTGCCGGGATCGTTCAACATGCTGCGCCATAGATCGGCCGGCACCGGTTTGGTAAAAATCTCGGGATCATAATCCGGCTTGCTCACCAACGCCAGAACTCCGCCTGTTTTGCAATCGACCACAACCGCGCCGCCGCGCAGGGTATCCATCCTCGCTTCGATGCAGCGCTGAAGATCGGCGTCCATTGTCAAATGAAGATTTTTGCCGGGAAAGGCCGGGACTTCGGGCTTATCCTTGAGTCGTTGAATCTCTCGACCATACGCATCGACCTCCACATATTGATACCCTCGCAAACCGCGCAATGCGGTTTCATAAACCTTTTCCAGTCCCTTTTTACCAACCACATCGCCTAAACGAAAGCCTTTATATTCTGGCTTATTGAGCTCGTCCTTATTAATTTCGCCCAAATAACCAAAGACATGAGGGGCGCGTACACCAGCGGGATAGAAGCGACGGGGCTCGCTTTGATAGATGATCCCCGGTAAATCCAGTTTCTGCTCTTCAATGCGGACAAAGGTTTGAAAATCGATCTGGCGCTTTAGTTTTACCGGATAAAAATAGCCACTCGCTTCCCGGCGAATAATGCTTTTTATCTCTGCTGGCGTCATATTTATGATTTGGGCGGCCAGTTTCAAAACGCTATCTGCTTTTTTCACTTCAAAAGGAATCGCATATATCGAATACGATGGTCGATTATCCACCAGTACCTCGCCTTTTCGATCCAGAATAACCCCCCGCGGGGGCTCGATCACGATTTCGCGAATGCGATTCCTTTCCGAAGCCTCGAAATAAAAGGAACGTTTATAAATTTGCAAATAAAAAAATCGGCCGATCAAAATCAAAAAGAGAATGATCACTAAAATTGAATACAGGTAATGTTTTTTTTCAATCAGGATAATTGGGCGCATCATAATCGGTCAGACGTCCTTTGATACTTCCACAACCAATTCCCAAAGATGAGATAGATCAGGGCCGCCGCGAACAGAGTATACAAGCTGCCCGGCAGCGCATGATAGTAAAGCAATTTAAAAAATTTCGTCTGGCCCCCCAGACGATAAACAGCCTGATAGATGATATCGTGCGTTAGCACCAGCAACAGAAATGTTCCCATATAATAGACCAGCGCGTATTTCCGTTTGGGCTGATGGAAAAAGCACCCCCAAAAACCAACGATGGCTTTGGTCAACGCCGAAAGACCAAAAAAGGAGGTCGTAAAGGCATCCTGCATCAAACCGGCCACAAATCCGACGATGGTCGATTCCGGCCGGTTTTCGCGCAGGCTAAAAATAATGACAAAAATCAAAATTAGATCCGGAGTGATATCGCTGATCGCTACAAACGAAATTAGATTCCTCTCGATAAAAAGAATTGCCAGAAAAATTAAAGTGTATTTGACAAATTTCATGAGCCTGATCTTTGCGATTTGATTTTAGGTCCGCCTGCATCAACTGGCCGCGCCAGATGCCAATCATCGGTTTTAGTTAAACTGGTGCCAGGATCGAAATGTGGCCCAGATCCTGAGTTCTCAGGGCTGAATCGGTTTTTCCCGAATCACAAAAGTTGCTTCCAGCTTATCGAAATCCACGAACGGCTTCACCTGAATTTCTCGGAATAATCCCCGGGCCGAAGGCGTCGTTTGCACCACCTGACCAATCTTCAAACCAGCCGGAAAGATATCGCTGTAGCCAGAGGTAATTACCGTATCGCCTACCTGAACATCAGCCCGCTGGGGCACTTCATTTAAAAAACAGATTTCGCTGATCCCACTCCAGCGGAGAATCCCTACCACCCGGCTGCGTTGAATTTTGGCACCCACTCGAAAATTTTGATCCAGCAGCAACTGGCCGATAGCTTCGCTGTTACCAACCTGATATATTTTTCCCACCAGACCATCGGCCACGACCAGGGGCATATTTTTGGCTACCCCATCTTCCCGGCCTACGTCGAGCACGATGCTATTGATCCCGCGGCGAGAGCCTTTTCCAATGACGCGCGCGGCGACCATATCCATAGCATGCTCCTGTTGAAAACCAATGAGCTGCCGCAAGCGCGCGTTTTCGATCCGCATCTCATAGGCGAAGCTATTTTCCAGCGCCAACCGGGTATTTTCCCATCGCAACTGCTCGTTCTGCTGCTTATAATCCCAATACTGCTCAATGGCATACCATTTTTCCTGCACCCAACCCATCCAGCCGATCATCCACATTTTGAAATACTCGATCTGCGGGCTGTGGTTACTCGAAATGATGACGAGCGCCACCACGATCAGCAGCAGCAACAAGGTATAGTCGCGAAAGGCAGAGAAATTTCGAGAAAAAAACATAGCCCACGCTCATGTTAAATCATTTAATGGCTCACCGTTTACTTTTGCCGCAGCAAGTCGTCATCGGCAAAGCTATCAAACCATCAAACGAGGCCACAAACTCATGCAGATGGCCGCATCAGCCAATTAAACTACATAATCCTTTTTGGTTTTGGTCAATACTTTCTGATAGCTTTCCAGGTTATCCAATACCTTACCTGTTCCACGCACCACACAGGTTAATGGATCTTCGGCGACAACGATGGGCAGATTGGTCTCCTGCCGCAAACGCTCATCCAGACCTTTTAACAATGAGCCGCCACCGGTCAAAATGATGCCTCGGTCCAGAATATCCGCCGATAGTTCCGGCGGTGTCTGCTCCAGACAAAGTTTTACCGCTTCGACAATGGCGTCGACTGGTTCGGCCAGAGCTTCCTGCACCTCCTCGCCGACAATCTCCACGGTTTTCGGGATGCCAGCAACCAGATCGCGGCCCTTCACCGTCAACGCGCCGCGTTCGTCATAGGGTGCGGCCGAGCCAATGGTGCACTTGATCAACTCAGCCGTATTTTCACCAATTAACAAATTATATTTTCGTTTGAAATACTGAACAATGGCTTCCGTCATTTCATCCCCGGCGATGCGAATCGAATTGGAATTGACGATGCCCGACAAAGCAATCACCGCGATCTCGGTCGTTCCGCCGCCGATATCGATCACCATGCTACCCACCGGCTCATGGATCGGCAAACCAACACCAATCGCTGCGGCCATGGGTTCATCGATGAGATGAACCTCCCGAGCACCCACATGCTCCGCCGAGTCGCGCACCGCCCGTTTCTCCACTTCGGTGATCCCCGAGGGAATGGCAATGGCAATGCGCGGCCGAATGAAACGATTTATTTTGACCTTGCGAATGAAATTCTTGATCATTCGCTCTGCCAATTCAAAATCAGCAATAACGCCGTCTTTCAATGGTCGCACCGTAATGATCTCACCGGGCGTGCGGCCCACCATTTCTTTGGCACCGCTGCCGTAAGCAACAATTTCCTGGTTCGACTTTTTCACTGCCACCACCGACGGCTCATTGACGACAATGCCCTTGCCTTTCAGGTAGATCAGCGTATTTGCAGTACCCAGATCAATAGCAATATCACTTGCCAATAGTTCTGAAAAAAAAGAAAACGGCATATCAACTCCTTTACAGGTATTAAATTTCCCACCCCGTGGTGTGAGATTTAGCCTTACTATTAGATTTAAATTTATAAATTTCTAAGGAAATATTCAATGACTTTTATCACTAATGTCGAAAATGACGCACACCGGTAAACACCATGGTCAGTTGATGCTCATCTGCGGCTTGAATCACCTCGCGATCACGAACCGAGCCACCGGGTTGAATGATGGCCGTAGCTCCAGCGGCAGCCGCGGCATCCACGCCATCACGAAATGGGAAAAATGCATCCGACGCGACCACCGTCCCCGCTACCGATAATCCCGCCCGCCGCGCTTTATCGATGGCCAACATCGAGGAATCGACGCGCGACATCTGTCCCGCTCCAATGCCAATCGTCCGATCCGCCTGACAAAAGATGACCGCATTGGACTTCACCCATTTCACCACTTTCCAGGCAAATTGCAGCGCCTTCCATTCGGTGGCAGTCGGCTGCCGCTGCGTCACCACTTTCATAGCGGCCAAATCTTCAGCAATCACATCCGCCTGCTGCACCAGGAAGCCACCGGCAACGCGCTTGTAATCCAATTCCGTCGCCAAAGGCTCGCTTAAATTTAACTGGATCAATCGCAAATTCTTCTTGGTGGCCAGAACCTCCAGCGCGTCCGCCTCGAAAGCCGGCGCCACAATGACTTCGATGAAAATATCTTTTAATTTCTGTGCCGTTTTCAATTCCAGCGGTCGATTGAAACCAAAAATTCCACCAAATGCCGAAACCGGATCGGTGGCCAGCGCTTTATCGAATGCCGCATCGACATCCTCGCCCACCGCAATGCCACAGGGATTATTATGTTTGACGATCACGGAACAGGGGAGCTCGAACGTTTTTAGAATTTTGACAACGGTATCCAGATCCAGCAAATTGTTGAACGATAGCGCCTTGCCATGCAGTTGCGCCAATTCCGGGATTCCGCCCATGGCCGCACCCAGATCACGATACAACGCCGCGGTCTGATGCGGATTCTCACCGTAACGTAGATCCTGAACCTTTTCGAGATTCAATGCCAGACGCGACGGATAGCCCGACGCCGCCTGCAAGCCGTGCAGATAGTTGCTGATCGCACCATCATAAAGATGGGTAGCCTGAAAAGCCGCCGCTGCCAATCGCTGTTTCGTTGCCAGCGTTAATGCGCCGCCATTGGCTACCAGTTCCTCCATTACCGCAGTATACTGCTCCGGCGAAGTAACCACCGCCACATCGGCGTAGTTTTTTGCCGCCGAACGGATCATTGTCGGACCACCAATATCGATGTTTTCAATAGCCTCTTCCAGACTCACATCAGGCTGCTGAATCACCTTTACAAACGGATAGAGATTGACGACAACCATGTCGATCGGGATGATCCCCTGATCCGTTAATTGACGCAGATGATCGGGATTATCACGCCGGGCCAAAATCGCGCCGTGAATCCCGGGATGCAATGTTTTTACGCGACCGTCCAGCATTTCTGGCGCTCCAGTGACTTCGGCAACTGAAAGACAGGGAATGCCATGTTCCTGGAGCAATCTGGCTGTGCCACCAGTGGAGATGATCTCGATGTTTAGTTGTTGCAATGTCCTGGCTAATTCAACCACGCCTTGCTTGTCGTATACGCTAATCAACGCCCGTTTGATTTTGTTCATGGTTCCTTCCTGATAGAATTATGAATTTTGCCGGTCGGTTCTACAGCCTGCTTGAACTTGCACTTAACGATCTTGAACTTAAATTTCAAAAATCAATCATGATGATTGAAAATGATCACGCTCGCCCCACGAACTAAATACACTATTCACGCCACTTAATATCCCCCCTAAATCCCCCCTTCTAAGGAACCTTCCCAAATCCCCCCTTTGTAGCGGGGCAAAGCAGGATGTTGAGATGACATCTGACCACGAGGAATTAGAACTCAGATTGAATTTTAAAAGCATAGGCTATTTCTTAGCCCTAAACTGGAACAGCGCTATCTTTGTGGCCGGAATGCATCCAGTGGAACATCAAGCAACGGATAGTCGCGAGAATGGTAATAATAAAAATGCCACCATTCCGAAGTGATCGTTCGGAAGCCAAATGCGGTCATTGCTTCCTGCAAAATCTGCCGATGCCGCTTCGCCGCCTCGCTGACATGAGGATACTCGCTTCCGGCCCGGGGACTGAAATCATCGAAGGCGGTGGGCATCTCCACTTCTCTGCCCGTCAAATCCACTAATGTCACGTCAACTGCAGCCCCACGATTGTGCATCGACCCCCGGGCGGGATCAGCTACATAGCGCGGATCAGGCAATTTTTGCCACATTTTCTTTTGCACCGATAGCGGGCGATAGGCGTCCCACACTTTCAAACCGAACCCCTGCTGGCGCAGCGCTTGCTGGACCTTGACCAATTGCGCGGCAACCGGTGCACGTAACAGACAGATATTGGCCGAGTATAGCGTATCATGCAAAAAATTATCAGCCGTGGCATATCGCAAATCAATAACGATGGTCGAATCCAGCTTGTGCACATCCACCAGGTCGTTGGCCGGCTGAGTTGAAGCGAATTGTGGCACGCTCCACAGCAGCGCCAGTAGCAACCAGCGCGGGATAACCGCTTTTGGCATTTTGTTTCGCATCATATCGTCCGTTTAAAATCGTCTTTCAAAAACTGCTGGCCGAAGGTTTTTTCTCATGTCATGAATTTCAAAACCATTGCCGCAATGGTTGGCGGCGACGATGGCGCGATTCGGCGCCATTTTTATTAATCATGTGTGGCCGTTCTTTCTTTTTGCCGGCACCACTTACTTTGTGGCGCTCTCACCGCCGCTTTCTGATCCGCACCCTCCGGCCCTCGATCTCAATCCGGTCGTCAGCAAACAGTTGCAGCGCCTCGGTATAAATCTGATGCTCCACCTTCAACACTCGTTCGGCCAGGCTGTCGGCGGTGTCATCATCCTCCACCGGCACACAGCGCTGCAAAACCGGGGGGCCGGTGTCGTAGGCTTCATCCACCAGATGCACGGTGACGCCCGTTACTTTGCAGCCATAATCCAGCACCGCCTGATGCACATGATGCCCATACATCCCTTTCCCGCCAAATGATGGCAACAGCGCAGGATGGATGTTCAAGATGCGATGCTTGAATTCCCGAACGATGAACGGGCTCAGCATTTTCAGGTATCCTGCCAGCACAATGAAGTTGACGTCATATTGACGCAGGATGGCAAGCAAGCGCTGATCGAACTGTTCCTGATCCGGAAAATCCTTGCTCGACAAATGGATTGCTGGCAACTGATTGAGGCGAGCTATTTCCAGCGCGCCAGCAGTCGCTTTGTTGCTGATAACCACCTGGATGGTCGCATGCAATTTGCCCTGCTTGATATTGTTCAGGATGGCCTCAAAATTGGAACCGCGGCCAGACGCCAAAATCGCAATTTTTAAGTGGGCCATTTTTCTTCCTCAAACAAAATTGATTTCAGCCACCGCGCTTTCGGTCAAAATCAGTCCTCCCTGCGCCGTATCCAGAATTGCGCGGCTGCCGATGGGAATCGTATGCTTTACCCCGCTATGACCATAAGCAAAATTGGCCAGGATTGGAATATTCAAGCTCGCCAAATAATCATCAAAAATCTCGGCCACAGTCAGGCTGGGCTTTTCGGGATCTCTGGGCACACAATCGATGAACTGCCCCAGCACAATTCCGCTCACCTGATCGAGAACTCCAGCCAATCGCAACTGGGCCAGGTAGCGATCGACGCGGTAGGGCTCTTCATCGATATCTTCCAGCAGCAAAATAGCCCCACTAAAGTCGGGACAGTACGGTGTACCCAATAGCACATTGATGAGCGACAGACAGCCTCCCAACAGGCGACCTTCCGCGCGGCCTGGTTTCATCACTCGGGTGGGATTGTCTATCGGATTGATCAGCAGCCGCGGCGACTGCGATGGCGATAGCGCGCTCCAGAAGCTCGCTTCGGTGAACGGGGCGATCCCTCGGCCCATTTCCACAGCTACCATCGGCCCGGAAAAAGTGATCACCCCAGATTTCGCCCAGATCGCCAGTTGCAGGGCTGTGATATCACTGTAACCAACCACGATCCTGGGGTTTGCCTGGATGGCATCATAATCGATGCGATCCAGCAGCCGTGGGGTACCGTAGCCGCCACGGGTGCAAAAGATCGCACCAATTTGAGGATTCTGCAACATCGCATTGAAATCGCTCGCCCGATCGTCATCGTCTCCCGCCAGGTAACCGCGACGAAACAGCACATGCTCGCTCTCTAAAATGGAATAACCCAACTGCCGCAAGTATTCCAATCCCTGGCGATAGGGGGTCTCATCCAGCGGGCGACTGGCCGGCGAAATGATGCCGATTGTCGCACCGGGGGTCAATGGCCGCGGCTTGATTCCGTACTTCAAATATCCTCCTGATATGACTAATACTACTTAGTCAGATTAAAAATAACCACCAAATTTTCGGTACTTACACATCTTAACATCCGGCTAAATCCCCCCGCCAATTGAGGGGGTACTTGTTATCGTTCCCCCCTTTGAAGAGGGCCAGGGGGAATGTAATGTGGTCCCCAAAAGAATGATTATATTAATCTGACTAAGTAGAGCTAATAGTTTCGGATCAAATCCCGCCAGGCTTCCCAGGAGCGGGTTAGCAGGCGATACTCGCCAAAACCGGTTTCATCCATAAATTCGAAATAGCGATTGATATTGTGATAGTACCAGATTTCGTACGGCTTGGAGCCGCTCTCGAAGGGATGGCGCTCCACTTCGCTGGGCGGCCCAAAGATGATGTAAATCATGCCCATGTCAGTCTTCCATCCATCGCGAAACACCGTAAAATTATCGGTGGCAAACTGCACGCGCTGATAATATTCATCCATCCACTCATTGGCTTCGGTGCCTGGCGTGGGGTCATGATTGCGCCAAAATTGAACGAACTTATCCAGCAGCTCATCCGACGCCGCTTTTTTGAATTCATCAAGCTCCTTTTTCGCAGCAATGTATTTCAACTGCTTGATGGCCAGATCGATATCCGACACCGTTGCTGGCAAGTTCCCCCAGCGCACAAAAAATCGCTTGCTGGCCTCGGCCCCGGCCTCGGCGCTGCTGATTTTTAGTTCTAAAACATACGGGCCTTGCGAAAGACGTGCCCCGGGAATCTGGAAATATTCCAGTGTCCGTCGCGCGTCTTTGCTGCGCTTATAGAGGTGGCGCTGGATTTCTTTGCCTTTGGAATTTTTGATTCGATAAAAAATAGTGAAATTCTCATCCTCGACCACGCGACTGTAAATCTCAAAATAGACGTATAGATCCGATCGCAAATCGACAATGGCTTCGGCAATGTCCGGATGGAACGATTTCACGCCCAATGAGTCCACCTGCACCTCGCGCACGAACGCCAGGTCGCTCAGCATCAAATTGTTTTTACGAAAATCGCGGAGCTGAATTTGATCTTTCACCTTTCGGGTGCTTTTCGTCTCCAGATCGGTCAGTCCCAGGCTGATCTTATATTTATCTGCCGGCAGATCAAATTTCAAATAGCTGGTACTATAATTGACCCGAGAGTTGGTGAGGTCATATTGCTCCACCGTAACGGTTTCATCCTCGGTGCGACCATCAACTTGGTTCCCATCACGATCAAAAATGATGGCCGAAATTTCATATTGAGCCTGGTATCGGCCTTCGACCTGCATAAATTGCAGATTCTCATAAGCGATTTTAACATAAATTTGCAAGCGACTCAGTTCGGAATCAGGTGATGCGACATTTACCAGGTCATAATAAAAATTCGGGACCTCCATCAATCGCCCGCGATCCAACTCCGGCTGCGCGGCCGCGTTCGGTGGACTGCCAATGAACAATATCACTGCCAGGATGAGTGGCAGCGCTGTGGTTCTTTTCATGGTGGTTTTCTCCTCCCGATATCCAATTAGTTACCGCTCGCCAGCCTCAACGCTTCCCCACAATTCGTATTCAGCCGCCGATTCGATTTTGACCGAATAAAATTCACCGCAGGTCAGTTCGCCGGTTACGTGCACCACCTGGTCAATGGCCGGACTATCCCATTGGGTTCGTCCCAGGTACACGCCCGGAATATCATCAGGTTCATCGATCAGCACCGGCACAATCCGACCGATCAGTTCCAGGTTCTTCTCCCGAGCAATATCAGCCTGCACCAGTCGGAGTTCCTCCAGGCGCTCGTCTTTGGTCTTCTCGTCAACTTGATCCGGCAGCCGCGCGGCTTTGGTTCCTTTTTCGGCATAATATTTAAAAATACCCAGCCGCTCGAATTTCACTTCGACCAGAAAATCTCGCAGCAATTCGTAATCCGACGTCGTTTCGCCAGGGTAGCCAACCATCACCGTGGTGCGAATGGCCAGGTCAGGGAGGTGGCTTCGCAGCCGTTCAATCAGCCTGCGGATAGCAGCGCCAGAAGTCGGCCGGCCCATCGCCGCCAACATTCGGTCCGAAATATGCTGGATCGGCAAATCAATATAACGGCAGAGCTTTGTTTCTGTCTGAAAAATCCGCAGCAGTTGCTCATCCACATGAGCCGGATGCGCGTACAGCAACCTCAGCCAGGCCAGTCCTTCCAGACTGACGAGCGATGGGATAAGCGAATGCAAGCGGCTTTGCTGCCCTTGATCCCATCCGTAATAAGTTGTATCTTGCGCCACCAGGATTAGTTCCCGCACGCCATGATCCACCAGTTCCCGGGCTTCGTCCAGCAACCCCGCCAACGGCCGACTGCGGTAGCCGCCCTTGATCAGCGGGATGGTGCAATAGTGACAACGATTATCGCACCCCTCGGCAATTTTCAAATACGCATAGTGTGATGGCGTCTGCAACATCCGTCGGCTCACCGGACGAACCCGCGATATTCCCAGCCGATCGCTTAACAACCGACCAATTCGGCCAAAGTCCTGCTCCGCGAAAAAGCCATCCACTTCTGGAATCGCCCGCTGCAGCTCCGCCAGATGGCGCTGCGGCAAACAGCCGGTGACGTAGAGTTGTTGAATCTTGCGTTGTTGCTTCAGCGCTACTGCGTCGAGGATCGCTTCGATGGCCTCTTCCTGGGCCGGCAAAATAAAAGCACAGGTGTTGATGATGACCACATCGGCCGCCTCCGCCTGATCGACGAAGCGCACCGGACCGGCGGCCAGTTCCGCCTGCAAATATTCCGAATCGACAACATTCTTGGGGCACCCCAGGGTCAACACAAAGATGTTCATTGAAACAACGCCTCGACAAACTCCACGTGATTGAAGGGCCGGAGATCTTCGAGCGTTTCGCCGATGCCGATAAATTTCACCGGCAGCCCCAGCTCCTGGCTGATCGCCAGCACAATGCCGCCCTTGGCGGTGCCATCCAATTTGGTCAAAACGATGCCGGTGACCCCCACCGCCGATGCAAATTCCTGTGCCTGGTTCAGTCCATTCTGCCCGGTGGTCGCGTCCAGAACCAGCAGTGTCTCCTGCGGCGCATCCGGCATGAGCTTTCCCAATACCCGGCGAATTTTCTTCAGTTCCTCCATCAGATTCGACTTGGTATGCAGCCGGCCCGCCGTATCGATAATCAGCACATCCAGATGCCGGCTAATCGCCGCTTGAAGCGAGTCAAAGGCCACCGCGGCTGGATCGGCACCGGGCTGATTGCGGATAATCTCGGCCTGGGCCCGCTGCGCCCAAATTTCCAGTTGGTCCGAGGCTGCCGCCCGAAACGTATCGGCTGCAGCGATCAACACTTTTTGGTGGTGGCTGCGAAATTGAGCCGCCAGTTTCCCAATCGTTGTCGTCTTGCCCGTTCCATTCACCCCCACCACCATGATAACGAATGGCTTTCGCTGCGGCTGGAAATAGCTATCATCTATCGGAGCAGCGGCGTTTGGCGCCTGATTTTCAAACGCACGAATCATCGCCTCCTTCAGGGCATTCATAATGCTGCCAGAGTCGCGCAAGCCCCGCTCACGAATTTGCCGACGCAGTTCCTGGATCAGTTGCATCGATGCTGCCACCCCAATATCACCACCTATCAAAATCTCTTCGATCTCATCGTACAGATCATCATCGATATCATGGCGCAATCGAATCAGATTGGCCAGCTTGCCAACAATTCCTTCTCGTGTCTTGAACAATTTTTGAGTCAATTTTCCGATCACTACAACACCTCTAACAAATCAAAAATCTCCTGGTGGCCGACCTCGCCAGCCAACCCTGGGCCGTCAATTGGATTTTCCGCCAGCGGTGCTATCTGCCTCTGGCGCAAGCAAATGCGCTCGAGCTGAGAGCTGTCGGGCAATTTGATTAGCTGCCTCGCGCAAATCATCAGGATTGCTGACGCTGGCACTGGCCGCCGCCACTGCGCGACCCGTTTCCACCGCGATCAGCCGCCCGTCCACTTCGATGGTGCTTCGCAATTGACTGATGCTACCGATGACCACTGCTTCCAGGCCCGACAATTTTCCCACCTCCACCGCGCTCTCGACATTGATGGCACCGGATTGCTGCAGCGATTGTTCCTGCAATATTTTTTCGAGCTGCACCCGCTCCATCACCGTAAATTTATTCTCCTGGATCAAGGCCGTCACCATCATCTCGGTGACGGTTTGGCCCAATTTTGTTTGTTCGCTTCGGGCATTGGCATCATCAAAGGGAAAAACCGCGATATAAGGCATGTAGTCTACATCTTCATCACCAGCAGGCAGAACAGCCTGGGTTGGTGGCTCATCCATCTTTTCTTTTACATTCGCCCGCAGTTGTTGCAAGATGGCTCTAACTCGCCGGCGCTCCTCCGGATCTCGCAACGCGCGGGCCGAGGTCTCCAATTGTTTTTTTGCCTCCTGCTGGTTCCCCTGCTGATAATTGATCAAGCCCAAAACATACAGCGCGCGCGGGGATTGCGCATTGTAGCCCAGGGCAATATTGGCGTGCTTGCGCGCCAGGATGTAATTTTGCTGCTGGTAATTTATCAACGCCATCAACTCGTGCGCCAGAACATTTTTGGGATTCAGTCGAATCGCTTGATCTAATTGCGATTTGGCCTGTTCCAATTTTTGCGCTTTAATCAATTGCACCGCCGAATTGGTCAATTGATTGGAGCGCTTCTGACGCACCTGCAATTGGCTCCAACTGGCTGGTGATAGCCCCAGCAACAAAATGGCGACTCCCAATATCACTTTCATTCTCATAACCGCCTCCGTGAATCTGGATAACTCCTCAGTTCCCCCCAAGAAAAATTTTGATGATGTCTGGAATCAAGCGGGGATGTTGAATCAGTGCCGTTTTAAAAATATTGATAATCGTATGCTGCTCTGGCGGTATGCTGGCAATGGCCGCCGCAGTTCGATTCAAATCATCATCGGTCAATTTGTAGACCGCTTCCTTAAGCCGATACGAACGCCGATGCGAGGATCCATGCGTTTTTTCCCACTCCCGAGCATAAGCCGACAATCGCTTTTTGCTCACGTCCTTGTCTTTGATTGCCTCAGCAGCCACCCTGCCGGCGATACGACTGGCCAGCATGCTCAACACAATGCCACCACCGGTTAGCGGATTCGCCTGATGCGCGGCATCACCAATTAGCATCAAGCCATCGGTCACCACTTCCTCCATCAATGGCGCACAGGGGACGCCACCGGCCACCATAGTCAATATCGCAGCTTTGGGAAATCGCCAGGCCACAAACTCCCGCAGATAGGCCAACGGGGGTTTGTGTGCCGCGTACTCACCCGAGATCCCCAATCCCACATTGGCCAGATGTTCATTTTTGGGAAAAACCCAGATATAGCCGCCAGGCGCCATTTGATTGGAAAAATAGAAATCACAAAACTGGCGCTCCAGCGTGATATTGCTCACGACCATCTGGACACAGGTCTCCATATCCCGCAGCCGCACATTCGTCTTCAAACCAGCCCAGCGTCCCACTCGAGATTCTACCCCATCCGCGGCAATAACGATCCTGGCCGGAATTTGATACCTATTTCCCAGATGCTGCACTTCCACGCCAGCAACAGCGCCGTTTGCCCGCAGCAGTCCGCAGACGTAGGCTTTGGTCATGATGTTCACCCCTTGCTGCGCCGCCATCATTGCCAGATCGTAGTCGAATCGCTTGCGATCCAGAATAAATCCGATGTCCTCGTGCTGCACCGTAACACGGGTGCCATCGGGCGCGATCAACCGGACGGCCTCGATGCGATTGGCAATCCACTCTGGCCGAAGCTCCACCACCTGACGGATGCCTTTTTCGCCAACGGCTTCGCCGCAACGAACCGGAATACCAATTTCGCGATCCTTTTCCAGCAGCAAGACCTTTGCGCCCTGCTGGGCGGCATAAAAAGCAGCCGTCGAGCCAGCCGGCCCGGCACCAACCACGATAATATCATAGGCATCGTTCATGTCGTCAACTCCAGCACCTGCAGCGGACAGACTTTGATACAATTTAAACAGACGGTACAGGTTGCGGCATCGATGGCCAGCCGCGCCTCGAACAGCTCAATCGCATCCACCGGACACACCGCGACACAGGTACCGCAGAAGTCACACAGGTCCTTTTTTATTTCAATCGTCTTCATTTGCTCAGCCAGGACATCATTCGAGTTATGTTTAACCATTCCCAAAGTCGGGCCAATTTCAGGCTGCGAATCTGGGATATTCCAGATTGAACCGCCGCCGATAGTACCATTTGGAAAAATAGAACGTCACCGCAATGACCAAAAAGTAGCCGGGATATTTCACACAAACCGCCAATGAGGCCAAAAGTACCGTGAACTTCACTGCATGCAACACCGCAGTTAGGTTCTGGCGAATCAAGGCCACAATGAACAGTGGCGCTGCTAACGCCGCCGGAACCAACAACAAATAATCCTTCAGCCAGAACGACATGACCACCGTGGCCAGTTCAAAAATCAGCGCCCAATAAATGGTCACTCGATAACCGAACTGCACGCCGAAAGTGATCTTTCCGGCCGCCCGATCACCGTCAATATCTGGCAATGTGGTCAATAAATACACCCCCACCAGTCCCAATGCATACGGCACGGCATGGAGAGCAAAGCTCCAGCTCGTAGCACCCGCCGCAATCCAGCCGCAAGCGGCCACTGACCAGCCACCGCCAAAATTGGCCACGATCCCCAGAATCGGCCGATCCTTCCAGCTAAACGGTTTGAAGCTATAAATCACCCCACAGATCAAAAAAATGGTGATGAACATCGCCCCCAGCGGGTAGCTGTGGAAAAATGCGCCAACGATAGCCACCACCGTTAGCAAAATGCCCTCGGCAGCAGCCACGGATTTTCGAATAATCCCATTGGCAATAAAAAAGAGCTTGTTATTTTGACGATCGGTCTCGATATCGGCAATCTGATTGAAGATAAATATCGCCCCCATCAGCAGCGAGAGCAACAGAGCTACCAAAATCCGATGTTGAGCCGAGAGGTTGGCCTCGGCCAGCAGGGTTGGTCGGGGAGCGAACACCGCATTGGCATGCAGGCCAGCCAGAAATACCGTCCACACCGGAAAAAACAGCGTTGGCCTTAGCACAAAAAAATAATCCAAAAATTTCAGTCGCTCATTCATCTAATCGATCACAATGCCATTTTCCAGTTGCAGTTTTTCGATCTTTTGCTCCGGCATAATTGGATAATCGCCGCTGAAGCAGGCCGTGCAATATCCGCCCACTTCCGAGGGCACCGATTGCATCAAGCCCTCCAGCGATAAATAGGCTAACGAATCCGCCTCCAGAAAGCGCCGAATTTCTTCCACCGACATATTGTTGGCGATCAATTCTTCGCGTGTCGGGAAATCCATGCCATAGTAGCAGGGAAATCGAATCGGTGGCGAACTGATCCGAATATGTATCTCCCGGGCGCCCGATTTCCGAATCATCCGCGCCAGCAGTTTTAACGTGGTTCCACGAACGATGGAATCATCCACAATAATCACACGCTTATCTTTCAAAATTCCCTGCACCGGATTGAACTTGATCCGAACATTGAAATCGCGCATCGATTGAACGGGATGGATGAATGTTCGGCCAATATAATGATTGCGGATCAATCCGATCTCGAATTTGATTCCCGACTCCTGGGCATAGCCCAGTGCTGCTGTATTGCTGGAATCGGGCACGGCGATGATGCGGTCGGCCTCCACCGGCTGTTCCAGCGACAGGTTTTTCCCCAGCCGCCGCCGGGCCTTATCCACCTTCTCCCCGAAGATGCGGCTATCCGGTCGCGAAAAATAGACGAATTCGAAAATGCAAGCGTGCCCCATCGAAGGCTGTGACAAGCAATGTGTTGTGAGGCCGTTCCGATCGATCACTACGATTTCGCCCCGTTGCACTTCCCGAATCCATTCCGCATCCATGATGTCCAGCGCACAGGATTCGGATGCCAGGATAAACCCATCATCTTTTTTCCCGATGCACAACGGACGAAAGCCGTGGGGATCGCGCACGCCGATGAGCTCGTCCCGCGTCAGGAGCGTTAAGGAATACGCACCCTGAATTTGCCCCAACGCATCTTTGATTTTATCCACCAAATGATATTTCTTTGATCGGGCAATCAGATGTAATACCACTTCCGTATCGGTGGTCGTTTGAAAAATCGCACCATCTTTTTCCAACTTTTCTCGGAGCGAGTGGGCGTTCACAAAATTGCCGTTATGAGCGATGGCCATTGGGCCATAGCGAGAGCTAACCACTAATGGCTGCGCATTGATTAACTGGGTCGATCCTGTGGTCGAGTAACGATTATGACCGATGGCCCGGTCGCCCGGCAAACGATTTAAGGTTTCAATCTTGCTAAATACGTCGGCCACCAGCCCGAGATCGACATGTTTATAAAAAGTTCCGCGATGGTTGGACACGATGCCGGAGCTTTCCTGACCCCGATGTTGTAACGCATACAATCCCAGATAGGCATAATTGGCAGCATCAGGCAGGCCAAAAATTCCAATAATCGCGCATTCGGCGCGCGGCTTATCGTAATTGGAACTAATCATTATCTATTAACACCACTCCTCTCACTCACGCGGCAATTCATCGAAAACGAGCAACCAAAACCATCCCCAAAACGGTCCCGGCACCATCGGCGACCAGGTCTTTCCAGCTAAACGCACGGCCAGGGGCAATGCCATCGCGCAGCTCTTTGAGCAAGCCCAGGGAAATGGAGATACCGATCCCACCCCGCAGTGACTGCGCACCACGCCATTGGCTTTCATCACGAAAAAAATAGTAACCCGCTGTCGTCAAAAACGCACTGGCGAGGCAATGGTGCATCTTATCACGACTGAACCAGGAATCGGACCAGGTAAACGCAACTTTGAAACGGGTGGCTGGGTCTGGCTGAAATTTTGCTTCAGCCGTTGATTGGGCGGCGAGAGTTTCCATCTGGGTCCATAGTACCAGGCTGAACAACAATCCACCAAACACCTTCCTCATAACCCCAAATCCCGACTAATCCCTTGCATCGCTTTCAAGGCAATGCTCAGGAATTCTTCCAAAGACAACCCAAAATCCGCGCAGGTCTGTATCTGCTCGCGGTTCGCCCCGGCTGCAAATCGCTTCTCCTTGAAACGGCGCAGAATAAAATCGACGTCGATCGCGGCTAATTTTTTTTCCGGATGCATCAATGCTGCGGCGACGATCAGGCCGGTAACCGGATCGGCGGCGTAAATGGCTTTGCCCATCAATTGACTGCGCGGGGCTTTATCGTTGTGACATTTGATCGCTTCGATAATCTCGGGATCGAGTGCATACGGCGCCAGGAGCGCCTCGGTCACCAGCGTATGCCGCTCCGGATCATGCATGGTCTCTTCGTAATCCAGATCATGCAACAAACCGGCCAATCCCCAGCGCTCCCGATCCTCGCCAAAGTGATCCGCCAGCCCCCGCATCACGGCTTCCACCGCGAGCACATGTTTAAACAAATTCCGATTCGAAAATCTGGATCGCGCCAATTGATAGGCCTCGTCTCTATCCATATTTCATCCAATCGTTAAAAATATTCTCCAGTCCAGGCAATATATGCCAGAATAATAAATATCGCAATCGGACAAATAAACCGAATCAAAAAGATCCATAAGCGTCGAAAATAAAAAACATTCCCTTCCGCCTGAATTTCGCGCGCCACCGCCTTCGTTCCCCATTGATAACCAGCAAAGATGGCAATGAAAAAGGCGCCAATGGAGAGTGAGTAATTCCCAAAAATCGCATTCATCAAATCCAGAAAACCAAAATTTTCAGAAACCAGTTTAGTTAGCGCCGAACTGGCTCCCAGGGATAAGGCCGAGGGAATGCCAAGCACAAAGGCCACCAGCCCCATCGCCACCACGGCTTTCTTGCGCGGCCAGCGATGCTCATCCACGAAATAGGCCACCGGCACCTCCAGCAGCGAGACCGTCGACGTCAGCGCAGCCACAGCTAACAACAAGAAAAAGAGCGTGCCAAAAATCATTCCCGCCGGCATCCTGGCAAAAATTGATGGCAATACCACAAATACCAATTTGGGACCACCGGCAGGGTCCATATTCATCGCAAACAGCGCCGGGAAGATCACAAAACCCGCTGCGACGGCAATCACCGTATCGAAAAGACAAACATAACCTGCGGAGGTAATGAGATTTTCTTTTTTAGAGAGATAGCTACCGTAGGTCAACATGGTACCCATGCCCAGGCTTAGCGAAAAGAGCGCCTGGCCCAGGGCTTGAGCGATGGTTCGGCCAGTAATTTTGGTTAAATCGGGCTTCAAATAAAAAGCCAGGCCTTTGCCGGCGCCATCCAAAGTCATTGAAAATATCGCTAACACAATAAGAATGCCAAACAGCAACGGCATAAGAATTTTGTTCCATCGCTCGATGCCAGCCGCAATCCCTCCCATGACCACAACCACTGTCAAGCAGATAAAAATAAATAAATAGCTCACCGACAGATAGGGATTGGCGGAGAAGTTCTGAAAGATCTGGGTCGATTGTTCTCCCGAAATAATCTGGTTGAAACTGCCCAGGATGGTTTTCAAAAAATAACCCAGCGTATATCCCGCGATTACGGCATAAAAAGAGAGAATTCCCAAGCCGGTCAATACTCCCACCGCGCCAACTATCTTCCACAAGCTGTGCGGGAACAACATTTGAAACGCGCCCACTGGATTTCGTTGCGTGTGGCGACCAATGGACAACTCAGCAATCATCACCGGCAATCCAATCAACGCCACAATGACCACATAGATGAGCACAAATACTGCGCCGCCATTTTGCCCGGTGACAAATGGAAAGCGCCAGATATTCCCCAGACCAATGGCTGACCCTGCAGCCGCCAGAATAAAACCGATTTTAGAAGACCAGTTTCCGCGCGATAATTCTGAACCTGCCACTTCTATCTCCTGCTCCGTAAGTTTAAAATGAAATTCTCAATGAACAAGCCCAACCGACTCCTGCGCTGTGACTTATCATCGGCCGGCACTGCCAAAATGACAATTCCGGACCCTCATCAAAACGATATAAATGGGCATCGACAAACGCGTCAGCCATGCTGAACAGGATCACTCCCAGCAGCCACCAGTTGGATAGATTGCGATTATTGATATAGAACTCTCGCTCCAACGTTGTCTGGCTGGACTGACACTTTTGGTTCAAATAGATCGAATTGGCCAGCAAACCAACTTCAGCACCAAACACGACCACCGCCTTCAATCGGTGGTGATTGTACCATTGTCCCCAGCCAGGAAAAATCAGAGATCGCAGCATGGCGCCCTGAGGAGATTTGACGCTATCGGTTTTCGCCGCAACACTCCGGTCTCCTCGGGCCGCCGATCGGTCCCGTTCCGTTTGCGAACAACCAAGTATGGGCCAGCCCAGGCTGCCGATCGCAATGGCCGCAATTAGCAGAAAATCTGTCACACGTCTGTTCATTTACATGCCAGCCAGTTTCCGACTTCTTTGGACGACATTTTCTGGCAGTCCCGTCTTTGGCACCACCGGCAGATAGGTTCGATAATAATATTTATAAAATAATTCCGACATTTTTTTCTCTTCATCATTCAATGGACCATCCCGAATGACCTCCAACAGATGCCTGATCTCAAAATGCGACAGATAGCGCAAGTCCTTCTGATCCAGTGCCTGACTATATTCCTCTTCGAGGATTTCGATCAGGCGATCGATTTTGATCTTCTTGAATGCCTCGATGATATTACGATCGAAATGGCTGCCGGCGTTATTCATTAGAATATCCATCACATTTTCGAATTCCATCCGATCGCGATAATGGCGCTTCGAGGTCAGTGCATCAAACACATCGGCCACCGACAAAATGCGCGATTCGATGGGGATCTGATCGCCCACCAATCCTTCTGGATAACCGGAGCCGTTCATCTTTTCATGATGCGAGGCGGCGATTTTGGGAACGTCTTTAAAATCCCGGCTGAAATTGATCTTTTCAAGAATGCTTTGAGTGTAAGCGGCATGCTCTTGAATATGGCAATATTCATCAATCGATAGTGAACCATTCTTGCATAACACGGCTTCGCGAATGGCGATTTTACCATAATCATGCAACAGCGCGGCATAGCGGAGCAATTCGCGACGCTTCTGCGGCAAATTGATCATTTGAGCGATCTCATCGGAATACAGAGCGATGCGATTGGAATGACCCGCCGTAAGTGGATCGCGAGCGTCGATGGTGCTGGCCAGCGTCCCGACAAAACTCTCCAATGTTTTTTTCTGCTCCTCATACAACTGGGCGTTCTCCAATTGCGTCGCGGCAATGGCAGAAATCGCATCCAGCAATTGCTCATCCTGTTTGGTGAACGCACCCTCATATTTATTCAACACCTGAAAAACACCCATGATCTCACCCAACCGATTGCGCATGGGAAAAGCCAGGATGTTTCGAGTGAGATAACCCGTTTTTTTATCGATTTCGGGATTGAAACGCGGATCGGCATACGCATCCGGAATGTTCAATACATCGCCCGTCGCCACCACATGTCCGGCGATGCCCAAATTGCTGGGGAAACGAATGTCCCGCTCCCCGTGGGCCACTTTTGACCAAAGCTCCTTTTTATCACGATCCAATAAGAAGACGGTGCAGCGGTCCGCCTTCAGCGCCTTTCTAACCTCATCCATAATAATGAGCAACAGCAGATCCAGCTTTAATTCCGTAGAAATGTTCCTGGTAATATTAAATAGAACCGTCAGCCGCTGATGCTCTTCCTGATAGATTTTTAACTTTTTAACAATCTGAGTCTTGTCCCATACCTCTCGCTTTGGTTTTTCGCTCATTTTTTCGCTCCCAAGATTTCCTGTTTCCAGATCGACCCGACTATTGTCCGACAACTCCTATGGTTTCATCGCATTTTCTCCCAAAATTAGCAGCAACGATTGTTAAAGCTCTTTAAATTTGGCATCCTCGATATCGGCGTCCGAAACATCCAGCGGCTTTTGCTCGCGCGGGCTCCCCTTGATGGATGATTTTGGCTCAGGCGAATGCAACAGGTTCTTGATCAATTTGTAAATGAAATAAATCAAGATCCAAAAAATGATCAATCGAATCAATTTAAATAGAAACATATTCACTCCATCCACTAAAAAATCTTTGGATTTTCGATTTTGCCGGCCAAACAGCGGCCACAAATTTCGTCACCGGAATACAACGAAGCCACCGCTCAATTCCCAGTGCAATTGGGATAACCCTGGCAATTCGTCCAGCACTCATCACCGCAACCACCATTGGCACGGCCCGGCCAGGAGCACATTGAACCATTTCAGGCGACGATCACCTGGCAACTTATGGATCATAGTGAAATGTGCCCGTGATATCACTGGACAAAAGCTCAATAATTTTTTCAAAATCGGCTCCATTCTTTACAAAATCCATCGTGGTCGTATTGATAATCAGTAGCGGCGTTTCGTTATAATGATTAAAAAAATTGTTATAGGCCTTGTTCAAGGATTGCAAATATTCGAATGAAATATTGCGCTCAAAATGACGTCCGCGCTTATGAATATTTTGCATCAATCGCTCCGGAGTTGATTTTAGATACACCACGATATCCGGCCGGGGAATATCCCGCTCCATGAGCGCCACAATTTTTTCATATAAAAATAGCTCGCGCGCGTCCAGGTTCAAATAGGCAAATATTTTGTCTTTCCAGAAAGTGTAATCGGCCACGATCAATTGGTGGAACAATTCCCGCTGTGGGAGCTCTTGCTGTTGACGATAACGACTTAATAAAAAGAACATCTGCGTTTGAAAAGCAAAGCGCCGGGGGTCCTCATAAAAATCAGCCAAAAAGGGATTTTCATCCACTTCCTCATAAATCGCTTTGCCATGAAATCGATGCACCAGCATATTAGTAAGAGTGGTTTTGCCAACACCAATGACGCCATCGATCGCAATGTAAGCTAAGTCTGAAATTTTCATTTTCCGGCAATCTGTAATAGGTTCGCTGCACTCAGAAACCGTATCACCTGGCTGGTATCGGGACAAACAGCGGCTAATTCAGCGACAGTTTGTTGACATTCAGGATGCCGAAACTGAGCGGCAATTTCCTGCAATGGCAACAGCACAAAGCGCCGCAACTTAAGCTGCCGATGGGGTATCGCCAGTCGGGGATGATTGATCACCCAATCTCCATAATATAATAGGTCGATATCAAGGACACGCGGCCCCCAGCGAAAATTTTGCTCGCGACCGACCCGCAGTTCAACGCGCTGAACGTAGGTCAAAAGCTGAAACGGATCCAATAGCGTATCGATTTCAACGGCCAGGTTGAGAAACCAGGGTTGCTGCCGGTAGCCGACAGGCTCTGCCTCATAAACTGAAGAACAGTTAACCACTTGAACTGCCTTGGTTGCGGAAAGTTCTGTCAGGCCGCGTCGCAGATTGGTTAGCCGATCCCCTAAATTCGATCCCAAACCTAAAAATATGCCAGTCATACCCCATCGAAAACCGCGCCCTATGGCGATGCTTGCTCGCGTTTGTTCACCGTTTTTGCTGCTGGTAATATATTAAAAGAATTCAATTTTGTCAAGCTAAAAAAAAAGCCCCGATATTTTTGATATCGGGGCCAGTTTGGGAAAAATTAATACATGCCGCCCATTCCGCCACCTGGAGGCATTGGAGGAGTCTTTTGCTCTTCCGGCTTCTCCACAATCGCGGCTTCGGTCATCAACAGCAGGCTGGCAATGCTGGCAGCATTCTCCAGCGCAATTCGAGAAACTTTCGTGGGATCGATTACTCCCGCTTTCATGAGATCTTCAAATTTCTCGGTTTCGGCGTTGAAACCATAAGCGCCATCATGATTTTTCACTTCTTGAACAATAATCGAGCCCTCATGGCCGGCATTTTCGGCGATCAGGCGAATGGGTTCTTCCAGCGCGCGGCGCACAATATTGACGCCGATTTTCATATCGCCTTCGACCTTCAGGTTGTCCAGTGCTTTCATCGCCCGGATGTAAACCACACCACCACCGGGAACAATGCCTTCCTCAACCGCAGCACGGGTAGCATGCAGCGCATCTTCGACCCGCGCCTTTTTCTCCTTCATTTCCACTTCAGTTGGCGCACCGACTTTGAGCACAGCCACACCGCCAGCCAATTTCGCCAGGCGTTCCTGCAATTTCTCCCGGTCATAATCCGAAGTGGTTACCTCAATCTGCTTTTTGATCTGGTTAATACGGCCTTTTATATCTTCTGGCTTGCCAGCACCTTCGACAATCGTGGTGTTGTCCTTGTCGATGGTCACTCGTTTGGCCTTGCCCAGATCGGACAGCGTGGTATTTTCCAATTTAAAACCGGTCTCTTCAGAAATCACCCGACCACCCGTCAGGATGGCAATATCTTCCAGCATGGCTTTACGACGATCACCAAAACCTGGCGCCTTAACCGCAGCCACTCGCAGCGTGCCGCGAATCTTGTTGACCACCAGCGTCGCCAGCGCTTCGCCTTCGACATCTTCCGCAATCACCAGCAACGGCTTGCCCATCTGCGCCGTCTTTTCCAAAATTGGCAGCATGTCTTTCATGACCGAAATCTTTTTGTCATGAATTAAAATGAAAACATCCTCTAATACCGCTTCCATCGTGTCGACATTGGTCACAAAATAAGGCGACAGATACCCACGATCAAATTGCATTCCTTCTACCACATCGAGCGTGGTGTCGGTGGTTTTGGCTTCCTCAACCGTAATAACGCCGTCCTTGCCGACTTTTTCCATGGCATCGGCAATCAGATCACCAATGGCCCGGTCATTATTTGCCGAAATGCTGCCAACCTGGGCAATTTCGGTTTTGCCGGGAAGATCTTTGCTCATTTTCTTGATTTCAGCCACCACCGCTTGCACGGCCATATCAATGCCGCGCTTCAGATGGGTGGGATTGGCGCCGGCGGTCACATTTTTCAAACCTTCCCGAAAAATCGCCTGGGCCAATACGGTCGCTGTGGTTGTGCCATCGCCAGCAACATCACTGGTTTTCGAGGCGACCTCTTTTACCATCTGGGCGCCCATATTCTCAAAAGGATTTTCCAATTCAATTTCTTTGGCAACGGTAACACCATCTTTGGTAATGGTGGGGGCACCAAATTTTTTATCGATAACGACATTGCGTCCTTTGGGGCCCAGGGTCACTTTGACGGCATCCGCCAGCATGTCGACTCCTTTTTTTAACAGGGCCCTTGCTTCAGTGTCGAAATTTAGCATCTTCGGCATAATATCAATTCCTCCATAATAGGTTTATATTGCCTGAGCATTCATGGCTGTTATTTTAAAATCGCTAAAATATCACTTTCCCGCATGATCAGCAGGTCTTCATTATCAACGGTCACTTCAGTTCCCGAATATTTTCCATACAGAACGATATCACCAGCTTTGACCTCCATCGGGACTTTTTTGCCATCATCGGTTACTCGGCCGGGGCCGACCGCAATTATTTTGCCCTGTTGCGGCTTCTCTTTCGCCGTATCAGGAATGATGATACCACCCTGTTTCTTTTCCTCCGGTTCGCTGGGTTTCACCACCACTCGATCCGCTAAGGGTTGAAGCTTCATAATTATTCCTCCTGTTAAAATTGTTCACTTACTTGTACATTAGCACTATGTTGAATTTTTGAAAATTAACTTCAATTGTTAGCACTCCTCCCAAGAGAGTGCTAATTGCGAAGCCTAAATATAGAAAATAATTCCAATTTTGCAATTGGAACTATTCCATCGTATTCTCAGAAATAAATTGATAGCCAGGGAATGTAACGGCTATCTTGCATAATTGCTAAATTCTGTCAAATAGAAAATGCTTATATCGATTTTTGCTGATTGTGAAGCAAATTTAAACTTCAGAAGCAGCGTCAAATCCAGCCGCCAGATTGAGGGGGTTCGAGGAATAGTGGCATTGGACCACCGCTCCGACTAAAAATCAAGTGAATCCCGAACGATGGTCTGGTCGCGCTCCGGGCCCACGGAGATGATACCCACCGGAATTTCCAGAAAGGATGCGATGGTTTCCAGGTACTGCTGCGCCTGCGGCGGCAGATCCTCATAGCGTTTGATGTCTCGGGTGGAAGTTTGCCAGCCGGGCAGCGTGATGTATTCCGGCACGCATTGCGAGAGGGTTTTTAGATCGGCAGGGAAATTGGTGATCCGTTTCGTGCCCAGACGATACGCAATTGCGATGTTGATTTCGGCCAGGGAATCAAGCACATCGAGTTTGGTAATTGCCAGCGCGTCCAGCCCATTTATTCGGACCGCATAGCTGGCGATAACCAGGTCAAACCAACCACAGCGACGCGGCCGACCGGTCGTTGCTCCATATTCCTCCCCAGCCTGGCGCAGGTATTCCATTTTGTCCGCCGGCAATTCGGTCGGAAATGGGCCCTGACCAACACGAGTGGTATAGGCTTTCATGACCCCCAACACGCGATCGATGCGGGTGGGCCCAATTCCTAATCCCACACAAGCGCCCCCACTGATGGGATTGGACGACGTGACATAGGGATAGGTGCCAAAGTCAATATCCAACAAAGTCCCCTGCGCCCCCTCAATCAATACTTTTTTGCCAGCTCGAATCGCCTGGTTTAGAAACAGCGAAGTGTCGGTGATAAATTCATCCATCTTTTGATCGTAGGAGAGATATTCTCGAGTAATTGCGGCAGCATCCAATTGTTCCACGTGGTAGATATTGGCCAGAATTTCATTTTTTTGTTGGATATGAAGTGCGATTTTGGCTCTCAACGCCTCATTGTCCAATAGATCAACAATACGAATTCCGGCTCGATTCACTTTGTCCACGTACGCTGGCCCAATCCCTCGGCCAGTGGTTCCAATTTTAGCGGAGGCACTATAATCCTCCTGCGCTTGATCCAGCAATTTATGATAGGGCAAAATGACATGGGCGCGGTGGCTGATGAGCAATCGGCCCGCAATGGCAATTCCTTTTGATTCTAAAAATCTTATTTCCTCGAACAACAACGCCGGATCGACGACAACCCCATTGCCAATGACACAAATTGTTTGCGGATGGAGTATGCCACTGGGAATAAGATGCAGGACATATTTTTCTCCCTTCAGCACAATTGTATGCCCGGCATTGGCCCCGCCCTGAAAGCGAGCAACCACATCAGCCTTTTGGCTGAGCAGGTCGACAATTTTGCCCTTGCCTTCATCCCCCCATTGACCGCCAACAACAACAGCAACAGCCATCTTGCCCTCATTGATTAATTCCATAAAAAACTCCGATACGTCAATCGTTCGGAGTTTGCTATTTAGAAGCTAATTTGAGATACCAACTGCTTCTATTTTTGGTAACTATTAATTGCGTCATCCAATTTTTCGAAGGTCTCGAAGATCGTGATCAACTTGGTAATGATCAGCAGGCTCTGAATTCTCTCGGTCACGTTCGCCAGCTTCAGGTCGCCTTTGTTGTTGCGCATGGTGGTTAAGCCACCAATTAGAATCCCCAGACCGGAGCTATTCATCCAACTCACGTTTGCCAGGTCGGCAACCACTTTGGTCTTGCCTTGATCCACTAACTGATGCAATTTTTCGCTCAATAAATTAGCATCCGGACCGCCCATTACCTTACCAGCCATTTCCAAAACCACAACGCCATTCAGTTCTTTTTCTTTTAGTGTCATTGTCGATTCCCTCCAATTCGTCGTCAAGTTAGTTAATTAGAATTGCGTTTGCGCTTGCCGGTTCCAGAGCAGAACCCTATAAATTAATACACAATCCAAGCTGGGCTACTCTGGCAATATCAAACGACAGCTCGCACAATAGGCTTTCCGCTAATTTTGCAATCAAGCCCGAGCCGCTTTTTTCCGTTCGGTGCTCATATACCAACCAATCACTATCGGACTGGCAACATAAATCGAAGAATAGGTACCAACGATAATGCCAACCGTAAGAGCGAAGGAAAAATTGCGCAACACCTCGCCGCCAAATAGCAGCAGAATCAGCGTGACAAAAAAGACGGTCAACGAAGTCAAAACTGTCCGACTGAGGGTTTGATTGATGCTGATATTGAAAATATCGACATAATTATCTTTGCGCATAATTTTCAGGTTTTCGCGGATGCGGTCGAATACCACGATCGTATCGTTCAATGAAAAACCAATCAGCGTCAAAAATGCCGCCACCACGGTCAATGAAATTTCCAGATTTAAGACCGAGAAAAAGCCCAACGTAATCAGCACATCATGGAACAATGCCACCACAGCGCCGACGGCAAACTTGAATTCAAAACGCCAACTGATATAAATGAGCAGCAACAATAGCGAGAAAAATATTGCTTTGATCGTATCGCGGCGCAGTTCGCTGCCGATGCGCGGCCCAACGGTTTCACGCGAGCGAAGCTCCAAATTATAACCGGCCAATTTAGTGCTCAATTCACTGATTACTTTATCGGTCAGGGCTTCGATCTGCGCCTGCTGCTGCAATCGGATCAGGAATTCATTGCCAATGGCAAACTCTTTGATTTCACTATTATCAAGCCCCATGTCGCTCAGAATGCGCCGAATCTCTCCGATGTCAACTTTTTTATCGAAGCGGATTTGCAAGGATGTGCCACCGGTAAAATCAATACCATATTTGGGCCCACCTCTGAGAATCAATGAAATAATGCCGATACTAATCAATATTATGGAGATCGTAATCCAGATTTTGCGGGTGCCGACAAAATCAATATGAGTATCTTTAATCAATCGCATTGCTACGTCCTCTTTACCTTTTTTATAACCATGCCTTTCGATGCCGCGAGAAACCATTGGCCACCGAAAGAGAGCATTCAGTTTGTGAATTAGATACTAAGCGTTTTGATTTCCCAGCGAGTGGTTATAAAATCAAAAATGAAGCGAGTCACGAAAATAGCCGTAAACATATTCGCTATTAAACCAATCGACAGGGTTACTGCAAAACCACGAATGGGACCCGTCCCAAATTGATACAAGACCAGGGCGGTAATGAGAGTGGTCAGGTTCGCATCCAAAATCGTGATGAAGGCACGTTGGTAGCCCAAATCAATTGCGGCCTTAATGGTTTTGCCATGCCGAAGCTCCTCCCGAATTCGTTCATAAATAAGAATATTGGCATCCACGGCCATACCAATGGTCAGAATGATACCGGCAATGCCGGGCAAGGTTAGCGTCGCATGGACTGCTGCCAGCGCAGCTAAAATTAGAAAGATATTCAAAACCACGGCAAAATCAGCAATGAAACCGGACATTTTATAGTAGATAACCATAAATATGATCACCAGCAGCGCACCAACAAAACCCGCATATTGCCCCTTGCGGATGGAATCCTGGCCTAATGATGGTCCTACGGTTCGTTCTTCGATGCTTTCCAATTTCGCTGGCAAAGCGCCCGCACGGAGCACAACGACCAGATCTTTGGCCTCGTTGACATCGCGCATCCCGGTAATGCTGGCACGGCCGTTCGGAATCCGCTCATTAATTCGGGGCGCCGAAGCCACTTTGCCATCCAGAACAATCGCCAAAAACTTGCCAACATTGGCACCGGTAATTCGTGAAAATAATTTAGCACCTTTCGAGTTCAAATCCAGGATGACCTCGGCATTGCCAATTCCCTGCATGGAGCCGCCGCGTCCCCCCTCTCCGGCGACATTGACATTGGCGTCTTCAATGTATTCACCGGTTATCTCAGGCGTCTTTTTTACCAGATAGAGAAAGTACCAATCCTTTTCGCCAATTCTCTGTGGCTCGTTATGCCATAAAAATTCCGACTCATTGGGAATTACTTTCTTGACTTCAGGATAATTTAAAATGACATCAACCGCCCTCATATTCTGTTTTGGCGCTGCTATTTGATTGCCGACATTGCCCAATAGCGACAGGAACGGATGCTCCTCGAACAGGTCTTTGTCCACCGAAAGCGAAGTATCCTGTCCAATTTTATTTTGATCTTTGGCCGTCGTACCAAACAGCTCATCTAAATTTACCTCTTTCTCAGCGCGCGTTTTTTCTTTGGCGCCCAGGGAATCCTGGCTGGTGGTATCGCTGGTGGTAACGCTGGCCAAAGTGGTCGAATCCAACAAACCACTCCGGCGCTTCTTGACCACTTCATCGATTCTCATCAGAATCGAGCGGGCATAATCACCTTCCCGCAACAATTTGAACTCCAATTGGGCCGTCTTGCCAATGACAGATTTAGCACGATTGACATCCAAAATTCCAGCCAATTCGATCACAATTCGGCGTCCCCCCTGCTTGGTGATGGATGGTTCCGAAACACCAAACTGGTCGATACGATTGCGCAACACCTGCAAGCTGCGGTCAATGGCATCTTCAGAACTCTTCCGAAGATCCGAAATGATCTTGCCGTCAGACTCACCTTTTTTCCCAAAGTAGCGGCTGATGGACAAATTTTTCTCAGCAAACTTCGTCTCCAGAACATCAAAATAATCGAGGTCCTTGTTTTTGGCCTCGATATCAACTTCTGAAAGCGTTTGCTTCAGAATTGGATCCGGATTTTTGGCAGTAATCATCAGAAAATTCGGAAAATCCACCTCATAGATCAAAAAAGTGCCGCCCTGGATATCCAGGCCGCGTTTAATCGCCCGCTTCTCACTGGCAGAAATTTTATCATTCAGCGCCATCGCCTCCTTTACCAGACTTCTGGCGGTGGCTTCATTGGATGATTCCTTCAACGCATTCAAGACCACGGCTTCCAGATTGCCACTGATCAGCGCATTTCTAAGTTCACCGGATTTTAAATTAGTCAGTTGTTGCAGCCTGGCAATCTGCTGCTCCTGGAGGCTATGAAACCTGGCCACTCTGATCGATGGATAGAGCAGCCAGAGCGACACCACCAGTGCTACCACAATGAAAAGGCCTCGATACAATAAACTTTGATTCATCCGTTCCATCCGGATTGCACCTCCAAAAAATATAAATCATAACAATAAGCCTATTTATAAATTAAAATGAAACACAATATAGTTTTTTTTCCCCTAAAAGTCAATAAAAATTTCTCGCCAGCGGGATGCAAAACATACCCGGCCAACGATCAGGACGATCGATCGATTGCTGCGCTGGGAAAATTTGCCGATCCCGGTTGGTTCAGATTAAAAATAATCATTGCTTGTTTCCAAAAAATTATGTATCTTGGCGAGGAAATCCAATGACTCACAGCCACCGCCTGTAACTTAATTGAAGTTGCCAGTAAGTTAGCTGTTCGCTCCAGTCCGTCAATTTTTCATCAGGGCCATCACCTGGCTGGCAACTAACGTCCGGAAAATATACCTCGAACTGCGGGTGATTATGAAATCCTTTTCCTTTATCTATGGGAGAACATTTCTGGCACCTGTGATAATCATCCTCGCCCTCGCTCGATCTGCCCCCGGGCAGATCATTCTCTCCGAAATCATGTTTGATCCACTGGGAAGCGAATATTATAATGAATTTGTCGAAATCTACAACCTGAGCGCCACTGACAGTATCGACCTGGCTGGCTGGCAGCTCAGCGACGGCACCGATGCCGATGTGATTACGGCCTTCGATCGCGGAACGCGGCTGGGACCGCAGCAGTATGGCATCATTATCGATCCGGGGTATTTCGATAACTCCAAAGATTATGAAGGATTGATCCCCGAAACCGCTCTGATTTTGACTATTAATGATGCCGCCTTTGGCTCGGGCGGATTATCCAATAGCAAACCAGAACCAATCATACTCCTTGCCGGCAACGGCGACACGGTGGCCTATTATTCCTATTCCCTCGATAATCTACCGGGTTATTCTGACGAGAAAATCATTCTATCACCCGACGACTCGCCTTCTAACTGGGCTAATAGTAAAAATTTGCATGGCACTCCTGGCGCAACCAATAGCATGCGACAACTGGCGCACGACATTGCAGTAGCCCTCGTTGGTTTTCCAGATGCAGCGCCACCACAGCAACCGGTTGCTCTCGTCGCAGCGATTACCAATCAGGGATTGCTGGAAGCTGCTCCACTAACATTGACTTTCTTTGAAGACATCAATGCCGATCAGTCATTGCAATCTACTGAAATAATCGATCAGCCCATCGCCCTTGCCGATACCTTGCCCCCGCAACAAAGTCGGCACTACCGCATCGATCTGCCACCTCCATCCAGCGGCCGGCATCAATTTTATGCGACAGTGGATTACGCAACCGATGAGCTCTGGTCAAATAATAAAGCAGTTGCTGAGGTGCGAGTAGGATTTCCACCGCAGTCACTTATTATTAATGAGATCATGTACCGCCCCACCGCTGAACAGGCCGAATGGTTTGAATTATACAATCCCGGCACCGAGTCCATCGATTTGCAGCAGTGGCGCTTTGCCGATGCTCGTACCAACAACCGAATCTTGCTAACCGATACCACCTGCATCCTGCCTCCCCGGGGATTTCTGATAATTGCCGAAGATAGCTCCGTAGTGGCAGACTTTCCTGACTTCGAGTTCACTGTTTGTGTACCGCGGGGTGGTTTTGTCTCTTTAAATAATAATGGCGATTCTATTTTTCTTTTTGATCTTATTGGAACCCTCATCGATCAGGTGGATTACAAGTCCGGCTGGGGCAGCGAGATTGGTGTTTCTCTGGAACGCAAGTTCTGGAATCAAAACGCCAACCAGCCCGGCAATTGGGGCTTATCCAAAAACGCAGCCGGGGCCACGCCAGGATCTCGCAATAGCATTGCTGCTAAAGATTACGATTTGAGCCTGCAAATAGCGTTGACTCTCATCGGCCAGGATTCGCTATTAATCGAGGCTACTGTGTCGAATCAGGGCCTGTTGCCCGTTGCCGATTTTGGTATCAATTTCTATCTCGATGATAATCGGGATGCTCAATCCCAGGCCACCGAATGGGTGGCAGGTGCCGAATTTCATCAACGGCCATTATTGCCGCTGGATTCGACGCAACTGGTGCAGAAGATCGCTCCTCAACGCCAGGGACTTAATCAACTCATCTCCCACCTGATACTGCCCGCCGACGAAGATACCACCAACAACAAAATCATCAGTCAAATGTTTATTCCCTTTCGTGGGCAGCAATTGGTTATCAATGAAATCATGTTTCAGCCGCCGCTTAATGGCTGTGAATGGATCGAGCTCTTTTATCCCGGCGGCGAAGCCATCGATCTGTCCGGCTGGCAGTTTAGCGATGCCAATCGCTCCGCCCGCCATCTCATCAGTCACCAGCCGCTCTGGCTGCAACCGGGCCAATATCTGCTGATCGCACAATCGGCTGATTTGGGCTATCCGATCCCGGATTCCGTCTCTGCCCGGCTTATTGTACCAGCTTCGTGGCCCAGCTTGAATAATTCCGCGGATCAGGTGCTGCTTTATGATCCTTCTGGCCATACGATCGACAGTATGGCCTATGTTCTTCGCTGGTGCCCGCAGGCTGGTATTTCCCTGGAACGAATAGATTTTGAGCAACCGAGTGACGACAGCACCAACTGGTCACCAGCGATCGATAGCTCGGGCGCGACGCCGCTGTGGCTCAATAGCCTCTCTCCGATGGATTACGATCTGGCCGTTACCAAATGCTATTTCCAGCCTTCAGCACCAAAATCAAATGAACCGATGACCATTTCGATTAAAATAGAAAATGTTGGTCGCTTTGCTCATCGCGATGGCTTTCAACTGGTCTGTCAGGCGGATTTCAACCACGATCAGCTTTTCACACCCGATGAGCAGATCGGTAGTCCCTTTTCATGGAATCAAATTCTTAGCCGCGGTGATAGCATTATCGTTTCCATGCCCATTCCCACGCCGCCAGCCGGACGCTACCGTTTGCGAGCCGAAGTCCAAACGCTGGTTGATTGGAAATTGCACAACAACGTTTTCGTCACGACGTTGAGCATCGGCTTCGCGGCGCAGAGCTTGGTGATCAATGAAATCATGTACCACACTACTACCGATCGCGGCGAGTGGGTGGAGCTGTATAATCCGCAAAGTATTTCCGTTGATATAGACCACTGGCAATTCTCCGATGCCGATAGCAACCGAAAAATCCTATTGACCAATCAAAGCCTGGCAATTCCTCCCAATTCTTTTCTGGTGCTGGCAGAGGATTCGACGGTAGCAAATTGGTACCCTCTCGACTCCAGTTTCTGGCTGATCATTGCCAATTGGCCCGGCTTCAATAACGAGCAAGATGCAATTTATATTTTCGACAGCAACCACAATCTCATCGATGCTGTTGACTTTCGGCAAGCGTGGGGCGGCGATGTGAACATCTCGCTTGAGCGGATCAACCCGCTGGGGGCCAGCAATGATAGTTACAATTGGAGCTCCAGCGTCAGCCTGCAGGGCGGAACGCCGGGGCAACGCAATAGCATCTGGGCCGAGGTCCTGCCTGAGGGCGCTCAACTGGACATTTCGCCCAATCCATTTTCGCCGGATGGGGATGGAACAGATGAGGTGGTGTTGATCAGTTATCAATTGCCATTTAACCTGGCTCGAGTTCAGGTAAAAATTTTTGATGTGCGAGGGCGACTGGTGCGATTTTTGGTGAACAACCGGCCAATTGGGATGAGTGGCTCATTTCTCTGGGATGGTCGCAACGATGAGGGCTATATCTGCCCTCTGGGAATTTATATTGTTTACATGGAGGCATTGCAGCTCGAACTTGGCAAAAAGGTCGCGTTCAAGAAAAGTGTTGTGTTAGCAAAACCATTATGAACTGGCGCACATGCTCGTTGAAGCGGTAAATAGGAAGCCCATGGCCTCGGTTTGAACCGCTGTTTCTTGAGATTATTTAATTTCATTCACCTGAACTTCAATAACACTCATTCGCCCGAATTGGCCCGCCCATACTTTTGGGATGTCGACTTAAAATTTTGCTGCCCCGAAGAATCGAAGGCACGAAGAAAATTAACAGTATTTTCGAAAATAGGCATAATAAGCATTAATGAGATTACTTCGCCAATCGCTAAATCCGCTGTCTGCCAACCGGCGGATGCGCGAATTGCAACTTCAATAAAGATAATTCGCCTGAATTAGCGTGATTCGCTTTCGAGTCCGATTCGAGTAGACTCACATATCAGTTTTGTTTATTAAAATATCTTGCCAAAAATGCACGATCAACCTGGTAATAGAATAACATCATTTTAAATGATAGTTTGCATCTGATGCTTCGCTTCTTTGTGCTTTTGTGGCCGATAGAATCCTGGGTTGACGCCTGTGGCTTACCGACGGTCGGCTGGCCGCCATTAGCAGTTTTAACCATGAGCATCGATCCTGGCTAAATTGATGAACCGGTCACCGGGGAATTTATTTCGCCACCGGGCAGTTCATTTTTAATTGCTCCTGTATGGTCAATCAATCCATTGGATTCTGGATTCGAAATGTATCCGGGATTCAACCAAGCATCAATAAATGAATTGTAACAAAAAAAATAAAAAATATGTTGACATTATAAAAAAAATATATTATATTTAGCGCAAATTTAAGCACAGGCAGAGCTGCGACAGATGATGGATCGTCTTACTTAATCAGAAGGAAAACATAATAGGAGCAAATCTAAGACGCATACCGTTGAGACAAATTTGAAATTCATTCGATGTATGACACAAATAGGTACAGGGGAAATCTATCATCGTTTGTCGTTATTTGGCTGTATAAGTATTTCTCTCTTGTTTACTGACAAGCTCCTTCACAACTCTATGGGAAGCTTTCCACCCCCATTTGCTCATCACTCGAGTAATATTAGATTGCCCAGCCGTAATTAAAAGGAGACATTGTCAAATTTCATGACGAACAGACGGTGAGGCGCTGTCAGGTCTTGTCCACCAACCGACAGATGCATGAAAATGGAAGAAGTTTTAGCTAATTGGAAATCCAAAACACAAATTTGCGATGAAAACATCGCAAGGTTAATCTTAACATAAATCAATTATTTTAGGAGGTTCTGTATGTCAATCAAAAATCTAACCCTAACCCTTTTCGTCGTTCTAGCATTAGTGATGGTCATCGGCTGCGCCAAAGCGCCGCAACAAGAAGTTGATGCCGCCAAGGCTGCACTGGATGCCGCGAAAGCCGCCGAAGCAGATCGCTATCTGCCGGCTGAATTCAATGCCGTTCAGGATTCACTGAACGCCGCGCTGGCCGAAATCGAGAAACAAAACTCCAAGTTTGCCTTGACTCGCAACTACAACCGCGCCAAAGCGTTGCTGGCATCCGTCGTCACCTTAGCCAACCAGGCTAAAGATCAAGTTGGTCCCAAGAAAGAGGAAGTGAAAGCCCAGGCCACTCAGTTGAGCACTGACTTACAGGCTGCGTTAGACGAAGCGAAGAAGCTGTTGAAAAAAGCTCCGCGCGGAAAAGAAGGTAGGGAAGCGTTGGAAGCCATGACCAACGAACTAACGACCGTCGAGAACTCAATGGCTGATGTTACAACTCTGATGAATAATGGCGACTTTCTATCTGCGAAGGATAAATTGGCTGCCGGATTAGAAAAAGTGAAATCCATCATCGACGAGTTGAAAGCCGCTATCGAAAAACGCTACGGCAAAAAGTAATTGTGACGCTTAATTGAGTTAACAATCTATTTTGTTTTAAAAAAATCAAAACCTCGATCTGCAGCAAGACAGAAGCAGCAGATCGAGGTTTTATTTATCTAACCGAATTCTATCGGGCAACAAATAATCTCTGCTAAAATTCGAAATCAGAATGAGAATCAAGCACTCATTTACAAATTGTTTGACCTATGATGTGGACAGCTCGCACGACAGCGAAAGTTAAATTAGGACATTTTCTCGAAACGATTTGGCGACGGAGAAAACTCCTGGCCATTGTTTTGGGTGTTATATCAGTTATGGTGCTTTCCATTGTGGCCGTTGCTTCGTATGAAATGCCACCATTAGAAATCATTGCCCGCAGCCGGATGGCATTAAGCCGCGCCCGCCAGGCAGGTGCTGAGATTTATGCACCCAAACAGTTCGATGCAACCCAAAATAAATGGCGCCAGATGATGCGCGAGTGGCGACTGCAAAACGATCGCCTCTTTTTCAAACGCAATTTCAAAAAATTAGAAAAATTGGCCACTGAAACCCACCAGTTAGCAGTTACCTCAAAAAACAAAGCGCAACGCGCACAGGATTCGCTCAAGAGCGTGGTTCAAATTGAGATTTCATTATTGCAACAGAAGATCAACGATTTTAAGAACAATTATAATCAACTCCCTATTAGCGGTTCCTCTCGGGATCAGTTTAATAAAGCTGAGTTATTGGTGCTGGAAAGTCGTGCCGCGCTAAACCGCCGTGCCTATAAAAAAGCTGCCGCGAATCTCGAACTTGCCGAAACACTCATTGGTCGCGTCGACAAGGAAGCAGAATCAAAATTGAAATCGTACTTATTGGGTCTGCCCAAATGGCGTCAATGGGTGCAGCAGACCATCGCCTGGTCCCGGGATAGCAGCGCTGTGGTTATCATCGTCGATAAATTGGCGCATGTGCTGCAAGTCTATCATAAGGGTCAGTTGCTACGAGAGTTTCCGGTGGAATTGGGATCAAACTGGTTGGGACATAAACGAGTTCGTGGCGACCGCGCAACACCCGAAGGACAGTATTTCATTACCAAAAAAGTCGAATCCGGCCGCAGCAAATATCATAAAGCGCTGGCGATCAATTATCCGAATCAGACTGACCTCGAAGAATTTGAAGCCGCCCAACAACGGGGCGAGATTTCGCGCTTTGCCCAGATTGGTGGCTTGATCGAAATTCACGGGGATGGTGGCAAAGGCGTTAATTGGACCGAAGGCTGCATCGCACTTCGCAATGATGACATGGATCGCCTCTTCAGTTTGGTGCAGGTGGGAACTCCAGTCACGATTGTGGGTTCTATAAAAGGCCTTGCCAATAACCATCAAAATTCCAATAAAAATTGACAGCCGATGGCTCCAAGCCCAGGCACATTTCAGGTGACGCCAGTTTGCAAAACGGCTGATAATTTGTTATTGAACAACGCCACAACATTACAGTTAGACGCAATGAAACAATACTATTTCAAAAATCAACCTCAGAAACCAACCGATGTCCCGGGTCCATCGAAACGAGGGCTGGTGACCATCGTTCAAGCAATTTTGGCTGGACTGGGGATAGGGTTGTTAGGTGGTTTGTTGATCATCATTTGGTCGCCCACGATTTCCGATTGGGGCTACGCCCTTTATCCAACGCCAACCCTAAAAGCCGACGCCGTTGATATCAATATTCGGGCGCTGGAAAAAGATGTGCAACGGCTGGAAAAGAAACTGGCTATGCTCCGCCGGCTCCGGCGCCAGCTCACCCCGCGTGAGCCATATTTGATTATAAATACCTCGGAAAACCTGATGACCCTGAAGGCGGGAGACAAAATCTTGCATCAGGGCATCTGCTCCACCGGCAGCTATACGCTCTTGAAGACTGCTGATGAAAGCGAGCAATGGATCTTTCGAACGCCACGAGGCCGGTTTCGAATTCAAAGCAAAATTCAAAATCCCGTCTGGCGAATGCCGGACTGGGCGTTCATCGAAGAAGGACGACCGGTTCCGCCGCCGTACGCCAATGAGCGCTATGAACCGGGAGTGTTGGGCGATTATGCGTTGGCATTGGGCGACGGCTATCTGATCCATGGGACGCTCTATCAGCGCTATTTGGGACTGCCGGTAACCCATGGTTGCATTCGATTGGCGGATAAAGAATTAGAAATTGTCTACAAGAACATGCAGGTAGGGTCGAAAGTGTTCATTTATTGAGCGGGGGATTGGTTCATGTTGCTGGTTCGATATCTAAAGAAAATGATGAGTTGGTTCATATCTAAACTGAAAAGGCCATTTTTGTTTCTGAATCGCCATCGCCTGGCGCCGCTATTTTTCATTGTTTTCTCGGCCATTCCCATGCTGGTGCTGTTGGCGTTTGTTGTGGTTTTGCCGCTATGGTCTGATCTGAACGAAAATTTAAGCGTCTCGGCTACCAATGACGTGGTCAATGGTGCCAATATTTTAAATGCGAAATCGCTCCCACCAGAATCCATCCAATTGGCTTACAAGAAATATCAGTTGAAGACCGAAGAGGCCTTTTTGCAGGCTCAGCTCCAGATGTCCAAAAATGACTCGATTGGCCTGTGCATCAATTTGAGAGACAGTGTTGTCGCTTTGCAAATCCGAGGGGTCGATGTGCGAAGCTGCAAAATCGAACAATTTCGCAGCAGCCGCGCGCTCAGACACTTGCAAGCGACCGGCGCAGTATTGAACTGGCTGTCCAGTTCGTTTACGCTGCAACGAGATTGGTCAAGCATTCCGAAAGCACCGATTAAGGTAAAAAAGGCACCCAAAGACACCCTCGAGGCCAGCCAGACCAAATCCGAACCCTACACTGAATTGGGGAAAAATGATGTCTACCTTACGCTGCAATTCGATCGAAACCTGATCGTTCACATCAGGCAAACTCAATCGCCCTCCTGGCGCGGTCGCTTCTGGAAATGGATCTACAGCGCAAAATTAAAATCTTATATTCTCGAAAATCGAATCGTGGCGCTGCTGCAGGGCCATCTACCGGCCAATCTCCGCTGGATTGAATTAGAAATTGCCCAAAACGATGCCATAGCGATCTATCGGGCACTCCCTCATCGCGCGCTGCTGGCCTTGCGGCTGTAATCATTTAGTTGCGCTCCAGTAGTTCTCTCACCAGCCGTTCGAATCGAGGTTTGTAAATCAAGTCGAAAGTTGCTTCTTTATCCGGAAAAAGGTAGAGCACCTGTTTTTTAACGGCACGAATCAGCGTCACGGCTTCCGTGATCGATAGATTGCCCTGCTGGAGCACAGCCGCAGCCAAATCGACTACCACCCGCAACCGCCTCATCTTTTGCTCCTCCTCGGCCAGGGCCTGGGGAGAGATTGTGCTGTTTGCCATGATTTAACTCACCTCTCGAATAGAGCAAACCGCTGTTGCTATTCCTTTATTGGCAATTCGCTTGACAATTGCGACAATACCGCGCGCGCCTGCTGGATATGACTGCCGGCCCAATAAAATTTTTTGCATTGATCACAGTAATAAAATATTTTTATGCTTTCATAGATAAAATCCGGAACCTGTCCCCTGGCCATGGTCCTGGGTACCGCTTGCACCAGTTGATTGCACAGCGTACAGCGGCTGAATAGATAATCCTCAAGGTTGAGCCCATAGTGCCGAACAACCTGCTTGAGCTGTTCTCGCACATCCTGCTTGGTGATTAAAAGGCAATAAGCGGGATTCATTCGCTGCGCCAGATTGCGATCTCGGGTGAGCAAAATGCGTCGGTCTTGATGCGCCATGAAAAATAGATCATCATCACTGGCAGTATGATGATAGATCGTATCATAACCTAACAGGCGCAGCCACCGGGCCAGACGCCCCAGCATGACATCGACGATGAATTTCATGATTTGCAAGTGATAAATAGTTGCCAACGCCCCCGGTTGATCCCAACCACGCCAGACCATTGACGTGGAATGTCGCTTAAAGCCACCGCTGTTCGCGATACCAGCGATAGGTTTCCGCCAGACCCTGTTCTAAAGTATATTTTGCCACAAACCCCAGCTTTCGTTCCGCCTTGGTGCAATCCACCTGCCAGCCCCGTTGTTTCATTTCCAGCACTTTATCCCGATTGAGTATCGGATCTTTTTTTAGGATACGGCATAGTTGCTCATTCAAATTGGCAACGAAATCTACCCCCAGTTCTGGTAAACGAATGGTGATCGTCCGTTGCCCCATGGTTCGCGCAATCGCATCCTCAATCTCCAACCAGCTATACGCCAGCGAATTGGCCAGGAAAAAGATCTCGTTTTCGGCTTGGGGATGTTCTCCCGCCAAGCGAATGCCTCGCACGAGGTCGTGAACGTAAATCAGGCTGAACCGTTTTTCATCCATTCCTACAATGGGTTTTAGCCCCCATTTTATCAATTTGAAAATGCTCAATAAGTCATCATCGCGCGGACCAAAGACCGCCGGCGGTCGAACAATGGTAACCGGGAAATAATCCCGATACTGCAACACCACTTGTTCGGCCTGGAGCTTGCTTTGGCCATAAAGCGAAACTGGCCGCGGCGGTTCGTCCTCGGTCAGCGGCCTACCATTGACACTGGGTCCCGCGGCCGCCTGGCTGGAAACATAAATAAAACGCTTCAGGCATGCCGGTTGTTGGCGACAGGCCTCCAGAATTTTCTTGGTCCCCTCGACGTTGACTTTGAAATAAGCAGTCTTATCCCGTGAGCGGAGCGTGCCCCCCAAATGATAAACATAATCAACCTCATTCACTGCAGCTAACAGCGAGTCAAAATCCGTGATGCTACCAAACACGAGTTCTACCGGCAAATGCCTGATCCATCTCAAGTCGCTGGTTGGACGAACCAGGCAGTTAAGACAATAGCCATGTTTCAACAGTTGCTCTACCAGGTGACTCCCAATAAAACCATTGCTACCAGTAATCAAGACCTTCGGCATCATTTTTTCCATGAATTGGTGCTTCGTTTTATTTCAAAACATTTTCCTATTATATTATACAAACATTTTTTAATAGAAGCAAGAGCGGAATATATTTTTTGACCAAGAATCATTTAATTGGCAAGAAAACGACTAATCGAACTTTAGCGACGGGCAACCCCAGATTGTTGACTTCGCGCCGAAAACATAAATTTTCCCGCGATGCATTTTTAAACTTGACATTGTTAAAAATGATTTATATATTTTCTGTCAATTTTTCGACCGATGAAATAACAATTATTTAAGGAGATCAAAATTGGACCTATTCGACAAATGTTACAAATTTACCCGAGCAGAAGAAGCCATGGCTCAGGGCTACTACCCGTACTTCAAGGCGATACAATCTGGTGCGGGCTCTTCGGTAACTATCGATGGTCGCAAGTTCATCATGATTGGCTCCAACAACTATCTGGGGCTCACCCAGGATCCTCGCGTGAAGCAGGCCGCAATCGATGCTCTCGACCGTTTCGGTTCTGGTTGCACCGGTTCTCGTTTTCTCAATGGGACCCTCAGCTTGCATGAAGAATTAGAAGCCAAGCTGGCGGATTTCGTTCACAAAGAGGCCGCGCTGGTCTTTTCCACCGGCTTTCAAACCAATCAGGGGACTATCTCCACCATTGCTGGCAAAAACGATATTATTTTTAGCGATCGCGCCAACCATGCCAGCATCATTGATGGCTGCCGGCTGTCGTTTGGTCGCGTAGTAAAATTTAAACATAACGATATGGACGACCTTGAAAAGCAGCTAAAACGAAACAACGATAATTCGGTGGGCAAATTGATTGTGTCGGACGGTGTCTTTAGCATGGAAGGGGATATTGTCAACCTTCCTGAAATGGTCACGTTGGCCCATAAATATGGCGCTCGCATCATGATTGACGACGCCCATTCGTGTGGTGTGCTGGGCAAATACGGTCGCGGGACTGGTGAACACTTTAATATGGAAAAAGATATCGATCTGATCATGGGCACTTTCAGCAAATCCTTCGCCTCGCTGGGTGGCTTTATCGCCGGAGACAAGAAAGTGGTCAATTACATCAAACATCATGCCCGGGCCTTAATATTTTCCGCCAGCATGCCGCCATCTGCGGTAGCCACGGTGAGCAAAGCCCTCGACATCTTGCAGCAAGAACCAGAGCGCTTGACTCGTTTGTGGACCAACACCCGCAAAATGAAAACCGCATTTGATGAAATGGGTTTTAACACCGGCAATACGCAAACCCCAATCATCCCTATTATCCTGGGGGATGACATGGTTACGTTTGCTTTCTGGAAAGCGCTATTTGAAAAAGGCATCTTTGCCAATCCCGTCATCAGTCCGGCCGTTGAACCGGGTCGCTCGCTGATACGAACCAGCTATATGGCCACCCACTCGGATGACGAGCTGGATCAGGTGTTGGAAATTTTTTATGGCGTCGGCAAAGAGTTCGGCCTAATTTAAGCGCATAACCTTTAACCACGATCCTCAACCTTGCGCAATAACATATAATCAAGAAGGGCAGGAACAGCCAACAGTTAACTGTTTGATAATCAAACATGGCCTATGGCCAAAAGATTCTGACGCCCCCGGCGGGCGGATCGCGGACTTGGTGGTTATTCGAGTGCCTGCAATTATCCTAACAATATTCGATTGCGAACGCTAACCAGCGATTCTGAAAAAGATTATCAGGCAGCGAAAAGATGGCACCGTCATGAATGTTTTCATTAGATGAAAAGCATTCGATCTTGCTGCTCCTGCCCCGCCAGTTAAACCGCATCGCCCGCGCAAGATTGAACATCATTGGCCTTCTAATCACCTTTGACAATAGGATTTACCATCCAGGAGGAGAAAATGCTATCATCTGAAATACAAATAGTTCCGGTTCAAACCAAAGCGGATTATCGCGATTTGATCATGCTTCCCTGGAAAATTTACCGTCACGATCCGCAATGGGTGGCGCCACTCATCAGTCAGCAAAAAGTATTGTTTGACAAAAAAAAGCATCCTTTTTTTGAACATTCGCAGGCGGATTTTTTTCTTGCCCGTCGCGGAAAAGAAGTGGTGGGATCAATTGCAGCGATTTTAAACAATCGTCACAATCAAATCCACAATGAAAATGTCGGCTTCTTCGGTTTTTTTGAAACCATCAACGACTATTCAGTAGCCGAGAAGCTGCTGGATACGGTAATGGCCTGGGCCAAAAACCAGCATCTCGATTACATCCGCGGGCCTGAAAATTATTCCCAAAATGAAGTCTGCGGCTTGCTGGTAGATGGGTTCGATACCCCGCCCGTAATTCTCATGGCCCATAATCCACCCTATTATCAGGAATTGGTCGAAAAATATGGTTTCACCAAAGCAATGGATTTGTGGGCTTATTGCATGGATAGCAGCACGGCCATTCCCGAGCGAGTTATAAAAGTGGTAGAGCGAATAAAAGCCCGCAGTCCCTTTACCTTTCGTACCATCAATAAAAAAGACTTTAAAAATGAAGTCGCCCGAGTCAAACAAATTTACAACCATGCCTGGGAGAAGAATTGGGGCTTTGTGCCATTGACCGACCGCGAAATCGACCATATTGCCCACGAGCTGGTTCAGATCATCGATCCGGAAATCGTTTTCTTTGCCGAATTGGATGGGCAGCCAGTTGGTTTTTCATTGGCGGTGCCTGATATTAACCAGGCGCTGAAAAAACTCAATGGCCGGCTGTTCCCTTTCGGATTTTTCAAATTGTTGTACCATGCTAAAAAGATCAACCGCCTGCGGGTCATCATCATGGGCGTCATCAAGGAATATCGAAATAAAGGCATCGATTCCGTCTTCTATCTCGACACCTATCGCCGGGGCATCGAAAAAGGCTACCATTGGGGAGAATTTTCCTGGATTCTTGAAAATAATGAACCCATGAATACTGCCCTTAGAAATATTGGTGCAAGAGTATACAAAACCTATCGCATTTACGAAAAAAAAGTGTGATCCCTGCCACAGCAAATCGCTGCCGATCGTGTTATCATCAGTTGCACCGATCAAAGAAATTGGCTGATCGATTGAGTCTCTGCCGCAATAATGGGAATGATTCCAACAGCCAACTTCCGGAGAAGGCTGCTTGATTAGGGCTTGGTCTTACTGACGTTACAGCAACTTTGATCCAGCGTCTGTAACTACCAGGACAAATTGAACAATTTGAGTTTCATGAAGTATGATATAGCACAGCCAGGGGGGATTGAAAAAAAAATAAATGAGGTGACCCAAATTGAGACCAGACATTCGCGGCTATTTGGTGGCGCTGGCGGCTATTTTTATTTTAACCCAGTGCAAGGACCCTGCGGTGGAAAAGAAAATTGACGCTCATCTGCGCATGAAGATGATGACGTTAAAACAATCGGCCCAGGCGGAAGCAACGGTTGCGGTGGTGTTCAAGGCAAGCGAAACGCTGACCGAATCGCATAAAATGGTATTACAAAAAAAGGGCATTCATGTCACGGCGGGCATTGGCAATATTTATAGCGCAACACTGCCTGCTAACAAGATCTATGATTTAGCAAAAATGAGATTCGTCGAATCAATTCAGGGCTCTAAGGAATTCCAGATCCCGCTCACCGATTCGACACGCACCATTCAAAAGCTTTAGGGAGATCATTCAATGAAATTCAAATTATATCTTGTCGTGCTGCTAATTATTGCGGGCAGCACTATCCCGAAGATGATTCAGTCGGGGCAGCTCGCTCCCGAGAATTACCAAAAACTGGATCCCAGATTGGCCATGATACTGGACCATCCGGAACTGAAACCCATCCTCTGCCAGCAAATGGCCCAACACTCTCCCGCTCAATCGGTCAATGTGTTTATAAAAACTTCACTGAGCCGGGCGGCGTTGAATGCTCTGGGGATATCAGTACTTTCACAATTCGGGAATATTGTAGCCGCCTCGTTAGAGCTTGAATTGATACCGCAGATCATTGGACATCCGGCCATCGAATACCTGCAGGCCCCGAGAATTGCTTCTATTGCCAACGATGTCAGCGTTGCCGAAATCGGAGCCACGCAAGTGCGCCAGCAATACAACCTCACCGGAAAAGGCATTATCATGGGCATCATCGATACCGGTATCGATTGGCGACATCCGGATTTTCGGAAAGCCGATGGCACCACTCGCATCAAAGCCCTGCTGGACCTGACTGAGCGAGGGACAGATGTCTGGGGCGGAACTTTGTATACAGAACAAGAAATCAACAATGCGCTCAATGGAAGTGGCAACGTTACCGAAAAAGATTATGTCGGGCACGGTACCCACGTTGCCGGTTCTGCAGCCGGGAATGGTCGGGCTACTGGCAATAGCCTTCCCGCCAATACCTATGTCGGCGTCGCGCCGGAAGCGGACCTGATTGTTGTCAAAGCCACGACGGACAAATATAGTATCAATTTCGAAGCCACTCACTATTTAAACGCCATTTCGTTTATCGATAGCCTGGCAACCTTGTGGAAGCAGCCCTATGTTATTAACATGAGTCTCGGCAGCAGTCTGGGGCCGCATGATGGCAAAGATTTGAGTGAACAAGCCATCGATAATCTGCTCAAAGAAAACGGAGGCCAAGGCCGCGCCATCGTTATCTCTGCCGGCAATGATGGAGATGATGATATTCATGCCAGCGGTATTTTTAGCACTTCGGTTACCAGTTATGAAATTCAATTTAACGTTCCTTCGTATACAGTGAATGCCGACAACTCAAATGACTATGTGGTATTTGAGGGGTGGTACAAAGGGACCTACAGCTATTCCATCAAAATGACAACCCCCAGTGGACTTTCCACCAGCACCGTTTCCGCCGGTCAGGAACGAAGCTACGACCTCAGCGATGGTGCGATTTATATTTCCAATGGCTATGGCGGTGCCAGCAAATTGAATGGCGACAAACAAATTGTAATTCAGGTATTCGACTACTTTGCCAATAAGCCACCCAAACAGGGAACCTGGAAAATCTTTATTTATGGCACCACCGGCAGATTTGACCTATGGCTCTCTGGCTCTTCGATGGACGCATCGTTCACCAGCAATATCGATCGGTCCATGATCGTCGGAACTCCGGGAACCGCATTTCAGGCCATAACGGTTGGGGCGTATGTGACCAAAAAAAGCTGGACGGATCTCGATGGCAATCGTCTCCAAAATCCCAACCTGACCATTGGTAGTGAATCCGGTTTCTCCAGTCCGGGGCCAACCCGTGATGGCCGCGTGAAGCCTGAACTGTCGGCCCCAGGCGAAATGATTGCCGCCAGTTATTCTGCCGATGCTCCCCCAAGTAGCCAGTACTCTATTTTTAAATCTGGCTATTCCCAGTGGCCCAATGCCTATGTTGCGCGTGATGGAAAACATGCCATTACTCAAGGAACCAGTTTTGCTGCACCCCATGTTGCTGGCGCGATTGCCTTGATGTTGCAGCAGTATCCCACCAAAACAGTAAGCGAAATTCGCCAAGCCCTTATCTCCACTGCTCGCAAAGATAGTTATACCGGTAATGTACCAAACAACAAGTGGGGGTATGGCAAACTGGATGTTGCGGCTACACTGAAGTTGTTGCCGGTAGAACCAGCGGCACCAAGCATCACAGTTCCGGCAACGATCGAATTGCAGCAAAATTTCCCAAACCCATTCAATTCCAACACAACTATATCGTATGCGCTAAGTGTCTACAGCGATGTTCAATTGACGATCTTTAATTTGCAGGGTCAAAAAATTCGCACCCTGGTGAATGAAAAAAGTTCGCCCGGCATTTACCAGGTAAACTGGGATGGAAAGGATGAACATAGTCAATCGGTTGCCAGCGGAGTATATTTCTATCGCTTAACTGCCGCGAATTATTCGCAAACCAAGAAAATGATTTTATTGCCCTAAACCTAAAGATGACGCTTGAATCGTCACTTCGCATCTGGCGATTCAAGCGCACCTCGTAATTACAAAAAGGTGCTTCGGTACCACCCCTGGTAACAATAAAGCCAACCGCAAACTGGTGCTTTCAAAACCCGAAGAACCCCTCCGTCCTTTTAAATTCAAAATATTAAACTATCCCAAAGTTCAGGGGAATTAGTTGAAAATTAGGGATTCAAAAATTGGCATTTTCACTTATGCTATGCTAATGCCTAGCGCTTTTTGCAATTTTGTGCAAGAATTCCGTTATGCCAAAATACTATTTCAGAGATCAGATGATGCGGTTTGATCGCGCTGAGGAATTGAAGCCGGCTTCGCAGGATAGCGCCTTGATAGATAAGATTCCGAGTTCATCTCGGCTCACAACAATCTGCCGTTACAGGTAACTAATCAAATACAAATATCGCATCTATTTTTGAAAATGTCGTGGTTGATACAATGTCGGGTTACAACATCCAATCATCAATTCATGTTCCTGATGACACCTCAACCATAACAGCCTCCCAAGCCAATTGGAGCATATCAAAAGAGTAATTCTTGCAATATACAAAACAAAAAATTCTTATCATTCTTTAAAAAAGCAAGCCGCATCGAAGGCAAAATGGTAGTATATGAGGGACATCAATATTTGATAAAAAATATTAGCGTTGATATTTTACTTGACATCAAAAAATAAAATTATTATATTGGTCACACTTCATATAAAAAAATGCAGGTTAAGATATTAAGTGAAGTAACTATTAGTATCGACTGCAATAGAATGGCTTTTACAAAAATTTAATTTTTTTCTTGACAATTATTAAAATATTTTGTATACTATATGTTTGCCTTAAAACAATCAACAAAGGACATGACCTACCTCATTATGAACGATGATACTGCTGCCATTGATAAGTCACCATTCTTATCAAAATTAAGGAGACTGACATGAGTGACAAGCGTATCAAGCTAATTTTCTTTTCTCTAAGGGGGTCAGAAGTAAAGAATTATGATATTGGTTGGAAAAAGGTCGTGGTTCTTTCAACGATGCTATTGGTTATACTGCTTGTAATCATTGGGGCGCTCACTATTCTATTAACCAACTTTTTCCAGAACTCAACGCTCACCTCTTTACAGCGGACCAATCAAATCTTAAAATCCCAACTTGGCGAGATTAGCAAAAAGCTTGATGATTATTCAGCCCGAATGGACAAATTTGAGGAGTACGATAACGATCAGCGTCTAATTGCCGGCCTCGATGAAATCGATAAGGACAGCCGGTATGGAGGTCGTGGCGGGCCGGAGACGATGTCGGTTAATAACCAGCTAAGCGACCTGTCCGGCGAGACCCGCGAACAACTCTCTGATCTAAATATTCGGCTCGATCAACTTGAGGAACGAATACGTTTTGCTCAGGAGAGTCAACAAGAGATTAACGCCAAATTTGAGGAGCACGACGGGATGTGGAATTTTATTCCAACCATCATCCCGGTCGAACGCGGAAAAATCACTGATAAATTTGGCATGAGAATTGACCCATTTACCGAAAGGCCCAAACTCCACACTGGTATTGATATCGCCGCTCCAACAGGGACTCCTGTTTACGCGGCTGCTTGTGGGGTAGTGGTATCGGTAACCTTTAACTATTCTCCCAATCGTGACTATGGTCAGCACGTCGTTATTGACCACGGCTATAATAAAGAAACTCTTTATGCTCATCTTTCGCAGATTAATGTCAAACCAGGACAAAAAGTGAAACGATGGGATGTCATTGGTTTGGTCGGGGAAACGGGCAGGGCAACAGGTCCCCATCTCCATTATGAAGTAAGAGAAAATGGCGAACCCGTAAATCCAGTCAAATATTTCTTCGAATAACTGCTTCCGATCGAGAAAACCATCTGATCACATGAATATAAGCCCTTTGCATCAGCAGAGGGCTTTTTCTTTTGTCTGGCCTCATGTCCCATTGCCGTAGCATTAAGTGATTGGTTTTCGTTTCCTAACTGCCTCATGAGGCAAATACTAGCCGGTTATTTGAGTTAACTTTATTGTATAATTAAAACAATTGATAATGCATCGCTAAGCCCGAACATGCCCTCGGATAATTTCCAGATCCTCTGCTCTTTAATCAATCATATTGGCAGCCATAAAGTTCTCGGCTTTCTGTGTATCAATTTGACAGATTGGCAAGGGTGCATGTCTGCCAATATTGCTTAGCGTTGCGGAAATTGGTTAATCGATTGTTGAGGAATTATACTACCGGGCATTAGCAATTTTTAGATTTTTCATAGCGTTATTCTATCGGTTGTTAAAGCGCACTGCAATGGCATATTGTTTGCATTTGGGTCGATGACTTTGAAAACGAACAAAGGAGATGATCTTTTATGACATTAGATAAATTCACGGTTAAAGCTCAAGAAGCGATGATGCGAGCCCAACAATTGGCACAGGAGCATGGGCAGCAGCAGATCGAAGTTGAGCATCTGTTAAAATCGTTGTTGGATGACGCTGAGGGAGTTCCGCAAGCAATTCTGAAAAAAATTGGCGTTAATATTGGTTTAATTCAGAGCCGTATTGAAGATGAATTACAAAAACTGCCTCGAGTTTCTGGTGGTGGTGCGGTGGGAAATATCTATATTTCCCCACGCCTGAACAATGTGCTGAATTCAGCCCTGAATGAAATGCGACAATTGAAGGATGAATTTGTCAGCACTGAGCACTTGTTATTAGCTATTCTCAACGAGAAAGGTTCACCTTCGGCCTCGCTGTTGCAAGCTGCTGGAGTGAGTAAGGATTTGATTTATCGTGGGCTCAAAGAAATTCGTGGCACGCAACGGGTGGTCGATCAACATCCTGAAGATAAATATCAAGCACTTGAAAAATTCGGCCGCGATCTAACTGACCTGGCCCATCGTGGCAAGCTGGATCCGGTTATCGGTCGAGATGATGAAATCCGACGAGCGATTCAGGTTCTCTCGCGTCGCACCAAAAACAACCCGGTGTTAGTGGGCGACCCTGGCGTTGGAAAAACAGCAATTATTGAGGGGATTGCTCAGCGCATTGCCAGCGGAGATGTGCCAGAGGGACTAAAAAATAAACGCGTGATTCAACTCGATATGGGCGCACTCATTGCTGGTGCCAAGTATCGGGGCGAATTTGAGGACCGGTTAAAAGCAGTTCTCAAAGAAATTCAGGAAGCTGAGGGTACTATTATTCTGTTTATCGATGAATTGCACACCATCGTTGGGGCAGGAGCAGCCGAGGGTGCTGTGGATGCTGGCAATATGTTGAAACCCATGCTGGCTCGGGGCGAGCTGCGACTCATTGGCGCCACCACGATGGATGAGTATCGCAAATATATCGAAAAAGATAAAGCGCTGGAACGACGCTTTCAGCCGGTAATGGTTGATGAACCATCGGTTGAAGAGACCATATCGATCTTGCGAGGTCTAAAGGAGCGGTATGAGGTTCATCATGGCGTACGCATCTCTGATGGCGCAATTGTGGCCGCAGCTACGCTGTCCCATCGGTATATTAGCGAGCGGTTCTTGCCGGACAAGGCGATCGATCTGATCGATGAAGCCGCGGCTAAACTGCGAACGGAAATCGATTCCATGCCCGAAGAACTCGATGAACTCGAACGCCGTATCAAACAGCTTGAAATTGAACAGGTGGCTTTGAAAAAGGAAAATGATGCTGCGTCCAAAGAGCGATTAGATGGCATCAAGAACGAGTTGGCCAATTTGAAAGAGCAGTCATTGCAGCTTAAAGGCCGCTGGCAAGCCGAAAAGGAAAAAATCAAAGAAATCCGGGCGACCAAAGAGCAAATCGAGCAGGTCCGTCTCGATACTGAAAAAGCCGAGCGCCAGGGCGATTACAATCGAGCGGCAGAGCTGAAGTATGGCCGCATGACCGAATTGAATAAAAAATTAGAGCGCTTAAACCTTGAACTTGCTGAGCTTCATCAGCAAGGGGCCCTGTTGAAAGAGGAAGTGGGAGAAGATGATATTGCTGAGATTGTTTCCCGCTGGACTGGAATTCCGGTGAGCAAAATGCTGGAAAGCGAGAAACAGAAGATCTTGAAAATGGCCGATCGACTGCGCCTTCGGGTTGTGGGACAGGATGAAGCGATTGAAGCAATCGCCTTCGCGGTTCGGAGGTCCCGAGCTGGGTTGAGCGAGGAGAATCGACCAATTGGATCGTTTATCTTCCTGGGACCGACCGGGGTAGGTAAAACCGAGCTAGCACGGGCGCTGGCTGAATTCATGTTCGACAATGAAAACGCCATTGTTCGCATTGATATGTCCGAATATATGGAGCAATTTAGTGTCTCTCGGCTGATTGGAGCGCCGCCGGGATATGTGGGTTATGAAGAGGGGGGACAATTGACCGAGGCTGTTCGTCGCAAGCCATATTCGGTGGTGCTACTGGATGAAATCGAAAAAGCGCACCCAGAAGTCTTTAATATTCTGCTGCAGGTTTTAGACGATGGGCGTTTGACGGACAGCAAAGGTCATGTAGTTAATTTCAAAAATACCATTATTATCATGACCTCCAATCTGGGTGCGGATCGCATTATGGAGCGATTCCAGTCGATGACCGATGCCAATCGTGATCAAATTTATGAGGAGACGCGCAACGAAATTTTGCAGTTGCTACGACTTCGATTGCGGCCAGAATTTCTGAACCGTATCGATGAAATTCTGGTGTTCCATCCTCTTACCAGAGAGAATATCAAGGCGATTGTCGCTATTTTGTTCGATCGATTTGTTCGCAGTGCTCTGTTGCGGCAGGGATTGGATGCGGAGCTGACCGAAGCAGCCAAACGCTATTTTGCCGAGGCCGGCTATGATCCACTCTTTGGCGCGCGGCCGCTGAAACGAATTATGCAAAGAGAATTGATCAATGAATTATCGACTCACATTCTCCAGGGCAATTTCGGACCAGGAAATCGGCTGAAAATTGATTATCAAAACGGTAAGTTGAAAATAGAAAAAAGTGGAGATAAATAAGTGAAGAAAAATTTGCCAACATCATTCAATCAATTGATCCAGCAATCGGAACTGCCGGTGGTGGTCGATTTTTGGGCTGAGTGGTGTGGGCCATGCAAAATGGTTTCCCCCAGCTTGGAGCGAATCGCCAAGGAATACAGTGGAAAACTGCTGGTCGTAAAAATCAATGTGGATGAAAAACCGCATATTGCGGCGCAATACCAAATCCAGAGCATTCCGACGATCATGATGTTCCAAAATGGCCAAGCGGTGATGCGCCTGGTTGGTGCGCAGCCCTATGAATCATTGAAACGGCAAATTCAGCGCGCTCTTTCTTAGCGTGGGTTGCCGGGCGATCGATTGGCGCGGTGGCAATGAAATCATTGCCATCGCGAAATCGATAGCTCCGATAGCCATGCCACAACCCCTGAATCCCGCGTGTCAGGATGGTAAATTGACGATGTTTTAGGCTGGCGAATACCAACTCCGATAACCGGCAGGTAAAGTAGATCGGAGCAGCCCGGTAACTAAAATTCTTGTAAAACATCAGACTCGAGTTGTGCCCGTACCAGTAATACCAACGCTGAGACAAATCCGCCGAATGCGCAGCCGCTTTTGGTTGCAAATGGATTACGCCAGCGGCGGGTTCGAAAATAAGTTTATATCCAATTGCTTTGATGCGAAGACAGGCGTCCGCGTCTTCCAATAGGCCGGTGCCGATAAATCGCCGATCAAAACCATTCACCTGCAACAGAGCTTCTTTGCGAAACGACAAATTGAAACCATTGCCAAAATCGATTTTGGTGCGAGCGTTGCTGTGGAAATTTTCGACCAAATGACCAGTCAGTCGGTTGATTTTACCCACGGTAGGCGATTGGATTTCGCCTTGATCTTCTACAATTTTGCCAGCTACGCCACCTATCATTGGATCGGAATAATTCCGTTCATGCGCCTGCAGCCACTGTTGGGTCGGAATAATGGCGTCATCGCAAAAGAGCAGTATCTCCCCGCGCGCCAACTGCACTCCCAAATTACGAGGCAAAATGGAATGATCGTGGGGAAAATGATACCAACGCAGCCGACGACTTTGGCTTAAAAAAACCACATCCTCGGGTTCCTGCTCCGGGCTAATAACCACAATTTCATAATTAGGATGACTGAGTTGACCAAGCCGCTTTAGCGTCTGAAATAAAATTTCCTTTTGGTGCGTCGCAATTACAATAATTGATATCTTCGGCTGAACTGCCATTTGCTCTCCATGGCCTTATAATCTAATTTTGCGCTCTGTAACAGCGACTCCCGAGTTAACGTCGCACACCATATTCTTTTCGGGCGCTGCATGTAGCGTTTTAGTGTTCAAACAGTATGCCATGCGAGCCCAAAAGTTGCAATGCTACCTCCAGGTGCAGCACATTGCAACTATATTAAATCCAGACAATTTTTCAACTGTCTATCTATTACCCATTGAATTAAATAGAACTATCGCTCATTTGCTGCTGCGGCTATCGCGGCCGTCATCATACCATTTTGCAATTTTAAGATGACGGCCAAGCCATAGTGATGCCGTTCTGGGAATGGCGGCACTTTATTGCATAATCCAATTCATCAAAAAGAGTGCGGCTGGTAGATTTTCCTCAAAAGTGGGCTGAATTTGATCTTCGGGCAATTCAAATCCTGGAAAACTGCTGGCCGGGCGCAATTCGATCGTATAGGCCGGAACGCCCAATAACGCATAGAGCCAATCCACCGTATCGCCGCTGGCCAGATAGAGGGTAGATGATTGACCGGCAGTATAGTTTACGCCATGCACTGATCGAATTTTGTGCGCCATGACCACCGCCAGGCTATCCAGCAACGCTTTATCCGGGGCAGCCGAATAGGTGTAACCCCAGGCGTAGAGAATCAATTGGCTAAAATTATGATAGCTAATCAACGCCCTGGGGGAGACTTGCTGCAAAAAGTCGCGCACAGCCTGAGTCTCTGGTTCTGAGAACGGGGATGGTCCACGATAAATTTCAGAATAGGTATCACCGGAAGAACCTGGCCCCCCCCACTGATAGCTGTAATTCCGATTGAGATCGACGCCAAAGGTGCCATCGCCATTGTTGCGTCGGTTTTTGCGCCAGAGCCGGTCGGTGGTTACCGAATATTGGTGACCATCGGGATTGATCATGGGCACAATCCAGATTTCGGATTTGTTGACCAGGCGGGTCACCAGGGTATCGGTAGCATAATTTTCTAACAGATATTTGGCAATCAAAAACGGCACATCCACCGAAATCCATTCGCGAGCATGGTGGCAGCCGAGCAGCACAGCCACGGGTTCATCTTCATCCTGATGATTCACCTGATCGCTAATTTTGATCGCCCAGAGCTCTCGTTGCTGAACCGACTTGCCGATGGAGCTAACCGCAGCCACGGCCGGATGGCTACTGGCCAGTGCCTGCAATTCAGCCTCGATTTCAGCATAGGTATGATATCGCCCAGCCGTGGGATCACTTGGTCCATTATCGCAGGTGCTATTGATTCCAAATAGAATCAGCACAACGGAGAATAGGGTTAGTGCGAAATAGGTCACGTATTTCATCACTTCTCCTCCCGCTGTTTGGCATTTTGCGCAATAATTTCCACAGTCAATCCCGCCTGCCGCAGCTTTTCGATGTAGATGTCATACGCCCGACCGATCGCCGTATCGTTTTGCACTTGCCAGAGATCGATCCCCGAATTTACTACAATTTGCCGATCGGTGGAATCCTTTATATAGATTTTCACCAATCGCTGAACCAGGTCCGACTCTTTGATCGGCTCTGATTTTAAATCCTGCATGCCGACCATGTGGTCAGTTTTGATGATGACATAATCTGGCTGTTGCACAATGATTTCGGCACCAGCCGCGCGAAGCCGCTGCACTTCCTCATTGCTTTTATAATATACTTTTTGCAGCGGTCGCTGAGTTGCTTGCTGCGGTTGCTGTTCCGATTGACAGCCGGCAAAAATTAGCCAGGCAAATAATAGGATATTGAATCTAAGCATGTTTTTTGATCCTCCTGCATGTTATTCATATACTCGACTACCACCAGGTTCAAGTCCTGAACAAAAACGAGCCAGGTGATTGAATGATTTCCCCAAATTAATCTCAATATCAATGGAGCATTTCAGCTCGCTTTAAACAACGGCGTCGCACCTTGAGCAATCTGCTGGAGTCGTTGGCTTTCGGCTATGGTAATGGGCGCAAAATTCTGAGCAATGGTCACTGCTTTCCAGAAGAACGCTTCTTCCCCGGGGGGAATAGCCGCCGTCGTGCCCTGGGATAAGGTGAAGCGCAAGGCCAGACTGGCGAGCTCATCGTCATCCACCGGGATGTACCAGAGCCTGGGATGCGGTTTTTTGGTGCCCGCCGGTACCGGGCCCAGAGCCAATGATTTAAGGGCCAGTACTCCCATTCCTTTTTCTCGGGCTGCCGCCACCACTTTTGCGCCAAAATTGCCACTGAACCAGCAGACGAAACTGATCGGGAACAGAATGGTATCGAAAGCGAACCGTTCCATTGCCAGGAGCGCGGCCGTTTCCGAATGCGCCGAAAAACCGATGAATCGCACCTTGCCTTCCTGCCGAGCCTTGAGATAAGCTTCCATAGCGCCATCCGGCCCAAACGCTTGCTCCACATCTTCAGCCGTGGTTAAGGCATGGAGTTGGTACAGATCGAAATAATCGGTCTCCAGTATCTTCAACGATTCATGCAATTCCCGTTCCGCTCCAGCTCTCGATCGTTCCAGCGTTTTGCAGGCCAAAAAGCATTTATCCCGATAAGGCTTTAACGCCGGACCCAATTGGTGCTGGGCATTGCCATAGCTCGGCGCAATATCGTAATAATTGATCCCGTGATTGTAGGCCCGAGCCACCAGATTGTTGGCCGCTGCCTGATCCATATTGCGCACCAGAATGCCGCCGAAACCAATGATCGATAACTGTACGCCAGTTTTGCCCAATGTTCGTTTGGGGATCATCCCTGCCGGACCCAGCGTTTGTTTTTGGTGGCTACGGCAATTTATCAATGGCATGGTCGTCAGGCTCATGCCAATCGCCGTTGCTGTTTTGAGAAAATCGCGTCGTTTCATTTCTGCCCCTTTCAAAATTTGATTTGTGCAACTTGAAAGATAGCGTTCATTCGGATCCCCCAGCGAACGAACCAAAATCTGGTGTCAATCAAAAAATGGAACTGGCGATGTCGCCCCTCCAACTCGTGGATCGCAAGGTCGACCCTCCCATCTTGCAGAATTTCAAGCAGGAGCGGTATTAAACTCGCTTCATGGCGCATCGATCAGTAAGCGGAATTATAGGCGCTTCCTGGCTGATAGATTTTGGAAGCCTAAATTCAGAGCTATTTTATGGTTTTCAATTTCTCTATGAAATTTGAGTTCAAACTGTTCGCTGAAAAGAAAATCACGCCGCCAGCACCCAAACGACGACTGATTCGAACCTGCTCGGTCATGCCCTCTGGCGTGTTCTGATTATGCGATGTGCCGATACCGATCCCAACGCACATCTGGCAATGTCCACGGGCAATTTCAATCGCTCGTCTCACATACTTCTCGAAAAATCCAGGATGATTCGTATAAAGCATGGGGCAGAGCATCTCCACCAACCCCTGATCAGCCCAGTTGGCCCAATCCTGACCGATTAGCACCCTGGCATTCCCGGCATCGGGGAAGACGGCGGCTGAGATTCGTATCGGGCGAGCCACGGTCTTCAATTCCGCTCTCAGCTCACGAATGAATTGCGTCACCTGTTCCCGATTCCATTCCAGCCATTCGTTCCAGAACAGATTGCCCGAATCATTGCTTTTCCAGGTCATCGGATCCTCGCCGGAATGATTTTTGAACATCGTTCTGGTCTGAGGATCGAAGCTGAAATAAACCTCGCTCGGTTCGCAGGGGTAGCGGATATAATCCAGATGAATCCAATCCACTGCATATCGCTGGACCAGTTCCATCATCAAGTCGATCTCGTACTGCCGCACCTCTGGCAGCGCGGGATTGACCGAAGTGACCAGCTCGCCCTTTTTGCTCCGAATGAGCCAGTCCGGATGCTGGCGCACCGTTCCCACGATTGCTCCTTCGGTGAACACGCAAAACCAGGGATGGACGACCATGCGGCGCTGTTCTGCCTCGCGCAGAAATACTGCGAACAAGTCCCAATGAAAGGCTGGATCCATAGGCGCAAGCGCGCTACGGAAATAAACATAGCCCGAGGTGGTTTTCACCAGCATCATCAGAGTATTGATACCGGCCTGGAGATATTCGTCCAGCACCGATTTCATTTTGGCATGGGCGGCAATGGAATCGGTACCGAAAAAGTTGGGATGCAGCCACACACCGCGCACTTCGGTTGCAGAACTTGCGCTGATGCCTGGCGGATTGGCAAGTGGTTGAGCCGATAAATTAGTTTCGATACAGAGAGCCACAATAAAAAGAGCGTTAAAAAGCTTTCTGTCCATAGTTCTTTCCTTCGATAAGCTCTAATCCGCTGGGTTGTTTTCGGCCAGTTGGCGGATTGGAAAAAATCGTCCAAATTCAAATGAGGAGTTATCCAACCGCCCGCAGCACTTCATTTTTATAGCCAGGAAAATTGGTTATTTTGAATTTTGTGATTTGGGTGTTATTTGTCATTTGAGATTTGACCATTGGAATTTCATCCGTTGGGTCGTATTCCGACAGTTGGCGGATTGGAAAACATAACACCATCTTCATCCGCATCGATCAATTCACAAAATCCAGTGTGATATGGACGATCTCGGGCCGATTTCCGGTGCGTACCGGCGGCCCCCAGGTGCCCACGCCGCAGGAGACGTAGATATGCGTGTTCCCCTTTTTCAAATATCCCCAGCTTTTTTCATAGACCTTCCGGGTAATGAAATTCAGCGGCCAGAGCTGACCATGATGGGTGTGGCCCGATAGTTGGAGATCAAAGCCATTTTCCGCCGCCTCATTCAATTTGAAGGGCTGATGATCCAATAGAATCACGGGAAAATTTTTGTTCACCTGCGCCATCAATTCCACCAGTTGCTTTCGCTGTCGGCCAGCAAATTGCCGACCGCTGCGATCATCTCGCCCCACCAGGTAGAGACTATTATTGACTTTGATCACGCTATCCCGCAGGACTGTTACGCCATGCTCTTCCAAATATTTCACGGCCGCCTCCACGCCACCGATGTATTCGTGATTGCCCGTGATGGCATAGATGCCAAATTTTGCCTCCAGATGTCGCAACGCCTCGCCCAGATTTTCTCGGATCACTGGGGCCAGGTCTTCGTCCACCACATCGCCGACCAGGAGGATCAGATCGGGATGGAGCGCATTTATTTTATTCACGATGTGGCAGAAACGCGTTCGGCCGACGATCGTCCCGAGATGGATGTCCGAAACGGCAACGATTTTTATACTGGACATATTGGTTTGCTTAGCGATGTCCAGATGCAGCTCTCGGACCCGAAAGGCGCAAGCATTGATGAAGCCATACAATACGGTCGCCAGAACGATCCCGATTGAAACAAAAAAAGTAATCAGTTTCAACTTAGCATAGTTATCACTGATCAATTGGAAAAACGGCAGCCAATGGTTGACCAGCCGGGCCAGATCGATGAGCACCACGATCAAGAAAAAATAAAAGAACATGGCAATCCAGAACGAGCCGATCCAGACCAAAATGTCGCTGAGAAGAGACAGATAGATCTTTTCCAGGAATCTGCCGAAAATGTAAGACAGCGCCAGAAAAAGAAAAACGATGAGGTAGGGAATGCGGAATCGAGAACCCGATGGAATCGCCTGCCAGCCGCGAATGAAAATATAATAATTCGCCGAACCATAAATGGCCAGCACGATGCTGAAAAAGATGATGAAGTTGATGGTTTTCATAATATCGCTTTATAAGTCGTAATGAAAAGTCAATAATCCAACGAATTTTGTTGACTAAAATAGCCAATTTAAATCAGAAAAGCAAGCAGATTTATGGAAAGCCAGAAGATGAAAATCTCATTGACACCGCGATCGTTCCAAACTTTCATTTGCAGGATTTCAGGATCACCCCAGGGACTCGAAGCCGTTTAATCGAGGAGCAGACAACACAACCAAATTTTCAAGCAACGCCAGAAAATCAAACATCAAACGTTATTTAGCAAATAGTCATGATTTTCAAATTCGGCTGTTACTGCTGCGCCACCCCACTTATTTGAAATACATTTAAGACATAACAAGAACGAGTTATCCACCAATTTATTATGTGGCAGGGCTTTGATCTATAAGTTGAGCTAAACAAAATTAACATTGCCAACGGATAAATGAAATGAACTTATAAATCACTATCAACAATTATGAACTTTAAGTTCTACCAGTAACGAAATCACGAAAAGCTTTGATCTTGCCCAATGCTTTGGATTTTTTTTGATCACAGAATTAAAAAAGCCTGAGAAAGCTGATTCCACATGCTACTGATGAGATTGTTTTTCTTAAGTTGCCTGTCCACTTTAGCAGAATTTCCCCTTGCTTTTTAGTAGTCGTTTTGATATATTCACGCCAAGAAATTCAAGGACGCAAGTATCGACAAAAGACGAAAATTGTTGGATGACGATTCAAACATAACCCATTGTAACATAAATTTCTGTAGCGGAGGACAATGAATGCAAATAAAAGTGAACAAAGCTGCCTGTACCGGATGTCGGTTATGTCGTCAGATTTGTACCATCTATCATTTCAACGA
>CAZYNP010000007.1:0-19137 GCA_964647995.1 uncultured Cytophagia bacterium | reverse complement strand
ACCGGAGCACTGGTTAGGGTCGATTAACTTATTGGGATCAAGAAGAAAAAAACAAACATCAGACTCCAAATAACAAATAATATTCAATTCTCAATGTTCAAAACAGCTCCTTTTCTGTGAACAATGTTTGAGGTTTCGGAATTTAAAATTTGAAATTTGTTTGAAATTTGTTTTTTGTGATTTGGAATTTTCTGTGGAAAGACCAAAATAATGAAGGAGATCCCCCCATGTATGGTTTTGCTGGACAGATGCTGCGAATCAATCTCAAGACTCGAAATATAACCAAACAGCCACTGCCCGAATATCTGGCCAAAGAGTGGCTGGGTGCGCGGGGCATGGTGGCGAAAATTTTATATGATGAAGTGCCGCGAGATGCGGATCCATTGGGACCGCAAAACAAATTGATCGTGGCCCCGGGGGTATTTACGGGAACGTTCGTTGGCGCCGGGTCCAAATGCGGCTTTGGTGCAATCTCGCCCGCAACGAACGGTCATGCCGATTCCAGCGTTGGCGGACATATCGGCCCGGAGTTGAAATTCGCCGGCTATGACTTGATCATTTTCGATGACATCTCCCCGGAGCCGGTCTATTTGTTCATCGAAGACGATAAAGTGGAATTGCGCTCGGCCAGCCATTTGTGGGGCAAAGGCTCCATCGATACCGAGAAGCAATTGAAAGAGGAACTGGGCGAAGATTTCGAGATTGCCACTATCGGCCCAGCCGGGGAGAACGGCGTGGTGTTTGCCTGCATCACCCATGATTTCGGCCGCAATGCGGGGCGCTGTGGCGTTGGCGCGGTGATGGGTTCGAAGAAAATCAAAGCCATTGCAGTGAAAGGCACCAAATCTTTCCCCATTTACGATTTGAAATCGCTGACCCAACAGACCGAAGCCATTATCCAGCGCACCAAATCGCATCCCAATATGGCGCCGTGGCAAAAATATGGGACGGCGCTGTTCGTCGGCTGGTCCAACGATCAGGCTTCTTTTCCAACCCGAAATTTTCAATCCTCCTATTATGAAAACTGGCAAACCATTGATGGCGAGCGATTGGTAGAGGAATGCAAGGTGACCGACAAGGCCTGCTTTGGCTGCTGGATGAACTGCGGCAAATATTCCCGAGCTAAGACCAAATACGGAGATGTCTATATCGAGGGACCCGAGTACGAGACCATCGCACTCATCGGCGGCAGTTGCGCCATGACCAGCATTCACGATGTCACCTACGGCAATTATCTCTGCGATAATCTTGGCATGGACACCGAGAGCAGCGGCAGCGTGGTGGCGTTTGCCATGGAATGTTATGAGAAGGGGATCATCACCAAAGCCGATCTGGACGGACATGAGCTGCGCTGGGGCAACATCGATGATTTCGAATTTCTGCTGAAAAAAATCGCCTACCAGGAAGGCATCGGCAAAGTGCTGGCCAAAGGCACCAAAGGCGCGGCGGAAATTCTGGGCAAAGACTCCATCAAATTTGCCATGCAGCAGAAAGGATTGGAGAGCAGCGGCTACGAATCTCGCTGGGCGCCTTCGATGCTGCTGTCATTCATGACCGCCGACATCGGCGCGCATCACAATCGCAGTTGGTCGATTACCGTCGATCTGGAACTGGGCCGGGATGAGATCAAGGGCAAGGCGCCAGTGGTGGTGTATCTGCAGCACATTCGGCCGCTGTACGATACGCTCAGCATCTGTCGGCTGTTCTGGGGTGAGCTGGACGTGCTGCCCAATGAATACGCCGAGTCGCTCCATTATATCACGGGCTGGAACATGAGCGAAGCCGATCTGTTGAAGACATCGGAAAAGATCTGGAACTTAACGCGCGCCCATTTTCTGCAACGAAACGGCGGCCCGGGCCGAATTCATGACCTGCCACCGGCTCGCTATTACGAAGAACCGATCCCCAGCGGTCCGGCCAGGGGCAAAATTCTCTCATTGGACCAAATCAACGCCATGCTGGATGAGTATTATGAGGCGCGCGGCTGGGATAAAAACGGCAATCCCACGGAGGCGGTGCTTTTGGACCTGGGACTGAATGATGTGGTGGAGGATTTGAGGAAGATCGGGCAGCTCGGGAAGCCGCTGCCTCATGGCATTCCCAAAGTGCGTGGGCAGAAATTGAAACCAAAAGCAATGTGATAAATGAAATTCCAAATCCCAAATCCCAAATAATTTTCATAGAACCAAATTCTAAATTTCAAACTCGGCGCTCAGATCTGCATGGGATGCCTCTTGTTTGCGATTTAGGATTTGAACCTTGAATTTTGTTTGAAATTTGGATTTTGTTTATTGGGATTTAACTAATCAGGATATATTAACAATGACGATCTATCTCAAAGCAGGTGGCAAGCTTCGGGAAAAATTGAAGCCCGATGTGGATCAATACACTCGAAAAGTTGAAATCGAAGACGGTTTATCTTTGAAAGAAATTTTCGCGCGTTTGGAAATCCCGGTCGGACTGATTGCTTTTGCTTTTGTGGATGGAAATTTCAAACGGCTGGATTATCATCCGAACGATGGTGAGATCATCACGTTGCAGCCGCCTGTTTCGGGGGGATAAGATTGAAATCGGATAATAATGGATTTTGTTGAAGTCATTTTTTTGAGAAAGAGATTTTAAGACGAGCTTATGAATAGAAAATATTGGCAGCAAACTTTCATTATCATATTTTTGATCTCTTTTCTTTCTTTTTTTTCAAGCTTCACGGTTCTTTCTCAATCAGTTCCCTTTCCCGACCAACAATTCATCCTCAAAACGGGCGACTCGCTGGTTCAAAATGCTGAGTTAATCAGCAACATTGTGGTATCGGCAGATGGAAAAAGCATTCGATTAACAGACGGAGCTGTGACGGGCTATCTCATTTTGGCCCCACAATCTTCGCTTGAACCGTTCAATATCGGCCTGCCCTCCTGGAACGGCACGGCACCGGGAGATAGCGGTGGCTTTCGGATACTCATTCGTGTTCCTTATCTGAACGCCTGGTCGCCCTGGCTGGATGTTGGTTATTGGCGAACCAATTTCTGGCCGTCCAAGACGACTTCTTTCGCCGGCGGGAAAATCGATATCGATATTGTCGAACTCTATTACTACGCCAGCCAGTGGCAATTTGCAGTGGAATTGAAGCGGAAAAATGCCAGCGGGAGGTCGCCGACATTGTCGTTGCTTTCATTCTTTGTGAGTGACGCACGGACCACGCAGCAAATTGATTACACTGCGATTCTGAATGACAAACCAGCAGCCATCTTTATTCCAACGACTTTTCTGGCTCAATATCGCATCTCCAGCGAGTTCGGCGGCAGCATTTGTTCGCCCACCACGGTTTCAATGATCTTGCTGAGCTATAATATTTCGGTCGATCCGCTGAAATTTGCCCTGGATACCTATGACCCCTACTGGCAAATTTTTGGCGTCTGGCCGCGGGTGGTGCAAAACGCATCCGAATACGGCGTCACCGGCACGGTCACCCGCTATCGCACCTGGAGCGAAGCCAGAGCGGTGCTGGCCCGAGGTGGGCGAATTGGCATGTCCATCGGCCCGCCGCTGTATGGGGGTCACCTGGTGATGCTGGCGGGATTTACCGAAAGTGGCGATCCCATTGTCCATGATCCTGCCCGAACCTACGACGGATACGCCCATGTTTTCAATAAATATGATCTATCGCGCTCCTGGTTTGCCAAGGGCGGAGTTGCTTATACCTTTTTCCTACCGGATACCTCTGCGGTCACCCCGGTAGTCATTGCTGAACAGCCGGTCTCTCCGGATTCGCGAGCGTTTGAATTATTATCCAATTATCCCAATCCGTTCAATTCCCACACAACATTCCGCTATCAATTGCAGCGGAGCGGTTTCGTGGAGCTGTCCATTTTCAATTTGTTGGGGGAACGGGTACTAACTCTGGTTCAAGAACCGCAGCCACCGGGTCATTACCAATACCAATGGGACGCCAGGGATCATGCTGGCCAGCCATTGCCCAGTGGTACCTATTTTTACCAACTTCGCTTCGACGAGCAAGAAACCCAGTTGGGTCGGCTCCTGCTGCTGCGTTGATCAGATTCCAATCCGAATCTTGCCGGAAAATCCCATCCCAGACAGGGATGGATCGATTTTCGCAGAAACCGCCTGGCGATCAGCCTCCGAACACATCACCAAAAGTCGCGGGAGAAAACTGGCCATGGCCAGCTATTACCAGCCGGGCGATGACGAAAATAGTTGCCCAACCGATCGCATGCCGGGAATAGTAACATTTTCCCACCCCCCAACAATCGCCACCTCCCCTTATTCCCCTTTATTCCCTTATTCCCTTATACCCTATTCCCTTATTCCCTATTCCCTTATTCCCTATTCCCTTATACCCTATTCCCTTATACCCTATTCCCTTATACCCTATTCCCTTATTCCCCTAACCCCTCGCTTTTTTCCACCCATCAGCATCACTTCACGATCAGCGGTAATTAATTCCTACCATTTTTCATACCGTACCAGGTCCGATAACTGCTTCCGTTTTTTGGGCTTCCACTCGTCAGCCGGATAACCCAGGGGCGTGAAGGCAATCGGTTCGACCTCCGGGGGCAGTGCCAGGATTTCTCGGGCCACTTCGGGATTGAAGGCAGCGACCCAGCAGGTGCCCAGCCCCAAATTCGCCGCTGCAAGAATGAGATGATCCATTGCAATGGTAGCATCGACCTCGGCGTAATTTTTGCCATCCATCCGCGACCAGGCTTCGGAACGTATAGCGCAGATGCCAATAACCAAAGGCGCCTGACCGAACCAATCCCGATGATACAGCCGCTTTAGCTCAGCCGTTTTCCCATGGGTGTGAATTACAACAATTCGGAATGGCTGACGATTGGCTGCCGTGGGTGCCAAATTCGCTGCCTCGAGAACCTGCTGCAGCTTCGCTTCTTCCACCGGCGTGCTCTGGTAGGCACGCACGGAGTAGCGTTTTTGGATCAATTCACCGAACTCCATCTTTCTCTCCTTCGTATCGCATCAGCGTGAATAGCAGATCGGCCAATCGATTAAAAAAGACGATAATATTTTTATTGAATGCTTGCTGCCGGTAGGCTGCCCATAGTCGTCGCTCCGCTCGGCGACAGACGGTTCGCGCCAGATTCAAAAATGCCGTGGCTGGTTGGACCGCGGGCACAATGAAGTGATCCAGTGGGCGCAGTTCGGCATCAAATCTATCGATCAAATTTTCCAGAAGGGTCACATCCTCTGCGGTCAGCCGCTTCTTTAGCAGCTTGATCCCTGCCTCGTCCGACGCCAGTTCCGCATTAACGTCATGACAATAATCCTGCAATTGGCACAACAGGTCAAACACCGCCGGGCTGATGGCAGTTGTTTTCACCACAGAAATTACCGCGCACAGTTCATCGATGGTGCCATAGGCCTCTACCCGGGGCGAATCTTTGGGTATACGCGAACCACCGAAAAGTCCCGTGGTCCCTTCATCGCCGGATCGGGTATAGACCGCTGCCTTTTTTTTTGGTTGCATATTAAGTTCTCCTGTATTAAATTAATGAGTAAACTGACGATCCAAATTCAAGTTCCATCCAGATTATTGGAGGCTCCATGATGCACAAAACCATCCTGATGGGTCTGTTGATCTCTGCAATCATTGCTGGCAGAGCCAGCTCCAGAAGTTACCAATTTCTTGGGAATGTAATTGCTTTCAAGCAACAGGACGATATTCTGGATCTCCGTTGCACCAATGCCCGATTGCAAATCACCATTTTGGCGGATGATTTATTTCGGATCCGGCTGACCACCGATGAACAATTTCCAGAAGATCGGTCTTATTCTGTTTTGCCCATCTCCCGCACTCCAGCCATTGCTTCCATCGAGGATTTGGATACCACCATAAAAATCGCCACGCCCGAATTGACCCTGGTCATCCAGAAATCACCCTGTCGGCTGGCATTTTATGACCGGGCAGGCCAATTGATCTGCAAAGATCACGATTCTTATGGCCTGGGTTGGAGCGGCCACAGCGTGTGTTGCTGGAAAGAATGGCATGACGAAGCCTTTTATGGTTTGGGCGAAAAGACGCGTGGCTTGAATAAGAAAGGACATTCGTTCGTCATGTGGAACTCGGATATTCCCGGCTACAGTCCCACGTTCGATCCCCTGTATCAATCGCACCCCTTTTTCATTGCCTTGCATCAGGGTCGAGCGTTTGGCATCTATTTCGACAATAGCTTTCGCTCCCAGTTTAATTTTGGCGCGGGCACCGATCTATTCTTCAGCTTTGGCGCCGATGACGGTGAGATGGATTATTATCTGATCTATGGGCCAGAGTTCAGCAAGGTCCTGGAGCGTTACGGCGAATTGGTTGGCAAAATGCCGCTGCCGCCGAAGTGGAGCCTCGGCTACCAACAGTGCCGCTGGAGCTATTTTCCCGACAGCGAGGTGATGGCGCTGGCGCACAAATTTCGCCAAAAACAGATACCGTGCGATGTCATCTATCTGGACATTCATTACATGGACGGCTATCGGGTATTCACCTGGCATCCCGAACGATTTTCAGCCCCCCGGAAGATGTTAGACGAACTCAAAAATATGGGCTTCAAAGTGGCGGTGATTATCGATCCGGGAATCAAAGTGGATCCCAATTATCACGCCTGTCGCGAGGGGATTGCTGGCGATCATTTCTGCAAATATCCCGATGGCAGATTGTACCAGGGACAGGTTTGGCCGGGCTGGTGCTACTTTCCGGATTTCAGCCAGCCGGCGGCACGGGAGTGGTTTGGTCGTTTATATCAGAGCATCATCGATGAGGGAGTGCTGGGCTTTTGGAACGACATGAATGAACCGGCCACCTGGGGCGGCACGTTTCCGGACATCGTGCAATTCGACAACGAAGGTCGCGGCGCGGATCATCGGCAAATGCACAACCTTTACGGCATGTTGATGGCGCGCAGCACCTACGAGGGCGTGCGAAAAATGCGTCCCAATCAACGCCCATTTGTGTTGACCCGTGCCGGATTCGCTGGCGTCCAGCGTTATGCGGCCGTGTGGACCGGTGACAATGTGGCGTCGTGGGAGCATCTAAAATTATCCATATCAATGTGTCTGGGATTGGGCTTATCCGGTGTCGCGTTTTGCGGGATGGATATTGGTGGCTTTATGGGTGCCCCAACGCCAGAGCTTTACACCCGTTGGCTGCAATTGGGTACGTTTACGCCGCTGTTTCGTACCCACACCTGCATCGACACGCCCGATCAGGAACCATGGTCGTTTGGGGAGCGCTACGAGGAGATCAATAAACGATTTATTGAATTGCGCTACCAATTTTTACCTTACCTCTACCAGGCGTTTTATGAAGCCGCCACGAAAAATAAACCGATCATGCGCCCGCTGGTGTTTGACTTTCAAACTGACCCCAACACCATCGGGTTGGATGACCAATTCCTATTGGGCAGTGACCTGCTAATTGCGCCGGTTTACCAGGAAAATCAGATTGCCCGACGTGTTTATTTTCCGGCTGGCGACTGGTACGATTTTTGGACCGATGAAAAAATTAGCGGCCCAGCGGAAAGACTGGTGTCCGCGCCCATCGACAGAATTCCAATCTTTGTCAAAGCGGGAGCAATGTTACCGATGGCCGAGACCCAGCAGTACGTTGATCAAAGGAAAACCGACCCGCTTATTCTGCGCATTTATCCTCAAGCCGGCAATTGGGCTACCATGCTTTATGAAGACGATGGTCTTTCGTATGATTTTGAAACCGGCGGCTACTGCCAGACCACCTTTCAGCTATCCGTAGCTGTTAGAAAGATTGTCATGCAAACCATGCCCCGGCAGGGCCGCTTCAATCCCGGCGATCGCTCTTATCGGGTTCATTTTCATGCCCTCCCCGGGATTCCAAGCCAGGTTAAACTCAATCAACGATCCATAAATGAAGTGATTTCCAGCGATCGTCTCCGAACCGAGACCTCCGGCTGGTTTTTCGATCGTCAAACCAACCAATTATTGGTAAAATATCCGGACACTGGTCAGCAAATTCAACTCGAACTAACCTTTTGAAACCGGGTTACATCAGTGGCCTGGTTTCTGATGCGACCTCCTGAAACAAAAGAAGGAGAAACAAATTATGGCTAAAGAAAAAATCGGCGTCGTGCTGTCCGGCGGCGGTGCCAAAGGTGCCGGACAATTGGGCATGATGAAATATCTGTATGATCAAGGGATTCGGCCCGAGTTCATCGCCGGCATTTCGGTGGGCTCGTTGAATGCCACCATGTGGGCCCAGGAACAAAATTTGGGATTGCTGGAAAAGCTCTGGCGGAGCATTCGCGGCAATTCCGATATTTATCGGCGGAATTGGCTCAAGTTCTGGAAGCTGTATCGCAGTCTTTATGACAACACCCCGCTCTGGCGACTCATCCAGAAATATGTCGATCCTGAAAAGTTGAAGAGCAGCCCCATTGATCTAAAAATTGGCGTGGTGCAACTGCAATCGGGTGCCTATCTGGCTATTGATAAACAGCACCCCGACTTTCGGCGATTGCTATTGGCATCGACGGCCATTCCCGTGGTCTTCCAGGCCGTAAATTATCAGCAGCGACAGTTTGTGGACGGCGGCACACGAAATGTCGCTCCGCTCAAGTCGGCCATCGATGCTGGCTGCACCACGATTTATCTGCTCCATTGCTTCTCGCTGGAAATGAATGAGGAGCAGCGCGATTTTGTTGACTCGATTCGAGTGGGGATTCGATCGTTTTCGATCATGTACAATGAAGCCGTACGCGAAGATATCCTCACGCTACAGAAAATCAACGAAGCGGTTAGGCAGCGGCGAGCCGATCCGCAGCGAAAATATCGTGTGATCAACTTAATTGTCATTGCTCCCCCCGTGGATCGGCAATTTGTCGACATTTTAAATTTTTCGCCCAAAGCCCTGGCCAAAGATATCGAATTGGGTTATCAGATCGCCAAAGAGGCTCTGGAGCCCAAATAAAACTGATTCTGGCATCACCCGAATACTCCGGCGCAAAATTTGATTGGCAGGTTCGGGCATGGCAATCGCCTGTCGATCGCCATAGGCCAGGCACTGTCCAACCAGTCAGCGGGTAACTACACCCCGGCGATGCCGGATTGAGACCAACCAGATCCGGATCATTTTAGTGCCACCCAAAGCGAGCGTGATCCGGACATCCGATCAAAAAGGCTGCGCATAGGCATCGATTGCATCCTGTCATTCGTTCCGGTTAGAAAGCATCTTGAACTTACTTCGCTCTATCACGTTTTTTCTGGCGCCAGGTTGACCTTTCCTTCGCCTTATTGCAAATACGCCTCAGACCAAAAATTTATCTATCCAGCGGAGCAGTTCATAATACCAATAGAATCCCTCTGGCGCTGTTGATTGCGCCCACCGCGGCGATGTCTCTGACACCGGCAGTCGCAATCAAAAAAATTACCAGGATTAAATTTTTTACTTGACAATTTTAATAAATTTATTTAATATCTTGTTAGTAAACTCCTTGTCCTTTCTTGTAAAGTTTACTTGTCAAATAAAATAGCAAACAAACCTGCAATCTCATTATGAACCCTTAACCAATGGACCTTTCCTTATGAGAGCAAAACAAACCATTTTCGCGCTGTTCCTCCTTGTGCTTTATGTTGCTGGCATTGGCTTCCTCAGCCTGCTGCTGCGGCCTCCGCTGCCGGTTATGGCGGGAACAACTGGCAAGATTGCTGGTCGCGTGGTGGACGCCGACAACAAAAGCGCCCTGCCAAATGCCAACGTGATCGTAAATGCTCAAATTGTAAACGGCAAGGAGATCCCACTGGACCTGCCCATTGGCGCGGCCACCGATAGCAAAGGGGAATATTTCATCCTGAATGTTCGCCCGGGTAACTATGTCGTCAAGGTCATGTATATCGGCTACCAATCGGTTGTTCGAAAACCGGTTAGCGTATCCGTTGACCAGACCACCCGCATCAATTTCGAATTGGAGTTGCAGACCATTGCGGGCGAGGAAGTGGTGGTGACTGCCGAGCGGCAGTTGATCGTCAAAGATCGAACTTCAGCCTCCGCCAAAGTTTCGGGCGAAGACATCAAAGCCCTGCCGGTCGAGAGCTTTCAGGATGTCATGGAAATTCAGGCGGGAGTGACCCGGGGGCTGGATGGCAGCCTGCATATCCGGGGCGGCCGATCTTCAGAAATCCAATACTATGTCGACGGCATTGTCGTTTCCAATCCCTTTACTAATTCCATCGCGCTGCCGGTAGAGAACAATGCCATCCAGGAGTTGGAGGTCATCAGCGGAACATTCAATGCCGAGTATGGCCAGGCCATGAGCGGTATCGTGAATATCGTAACCAAAGATGGGACCGATCGGTTTACTGGCAATTTTACCGCCTATGTGGGAGACTTTCTATCGAACCATACCGATGTGTTCAATTACATCGACCACTTCAAGCCTCTGGCGCAACAATATTATGAAACCAGCCTGAGCGGCCCCCTGCTGTTCAAAGATTTGAAATTTTTCGCGTCCGCCCGGGTGGTAGATCAGGAGAATTGGCTGTATGGCACCAGAAAATTTGTGCCCGGTGACTCCTCCAACTTCAGCGCCACCAATCCCAATGAGTGGTATATCGAACAAACCGGCGACAATAAACCGATCCCCATGAATCCCTTTCAGAGCTATTCGGGTCAATTGAAATTATCCTATAATCTTTCACCCGCCATCAAATTCAGCTACAACCTCATGGCCAACAAAAATGAAGGCAAAAATTACAGCCATTATTACAAACTAAATCCGGATGCGCTGCCAATGGACTTTACCACGGCGTACAATCATCTTTTCAAAGCGGTGCACGTTTTGACCCCCGGTCTATATTACAGTCTGAATTTTGCGTATACCTTCAATGATCTGAAAAGCTATGTTTATAAAGACCCCTTCGACCTTCGTTACCAATCGATCTATCGCCGGGGTTCTCCGCCGCCGAATACATTTTCTACTGGTGGCGTCATTCCATCGCAATTTTTCCGAACCAGCAAATCTTATGGCCTCAAAGCCGATGTGGTCTGGCAAGCAACGAATCTGCATCTGTTCAAATTCGGCGCCGAATCTCGCTATCACGATCTAAATTATGAATATTACCAGATCGATGTCGATCCGTTCAAGTACGGCGATTTCAATCCGCGCATTCCGCCGTTAACCTCTCTGGATCATAATCAGTACCATCAACAGCCGCTGGAATTAGCACTTTACGTGCAGGATAAGATCGAAATCGACGATTTCATTGTGAACGTGGGCCTGCGCTTCGATTATTTTAATTCGCAAGCAAAAGTGCCCACCGATCTGCGTGATCCGGCCAATAAGCTTTTTCCCCAGCCAGCGGCTCAAGCCTATGAATCGGCCAATGCCAAAACGCAGCTTTCTCCCCGGCTGGGCTTGGCATTTCCCTTCACCGAGAAGGGCGTGATCCACGCATCGTATGGTCAATTTTTCCAGATTCCTGAGTTTTCTCGTCTCTATGAAAATCCGGAATTCGAAGTTGCCGGAGTTTACGGCTCGTTCCTGGGCAATGCCAATTTGGAGCCCCAGCGAACCGATATGTACGAAATTGGCTTGCAACAGCAGGTGACCGATTTCCTGGTAGTGGATGCCACCGGCTTTTATCGCGACGTCCGTAATCTTTTGGGCACTGAATTGTTCCAAACCTATCGTGGCGACATCATCTATGGGCGATATATCAACACCGATTACGGTGCCGTGCGCGGTGTTACCCTGTCGTCAGAACTGCGTTTTCCGGTCGCTGGCGTGAATGCCGGTCTGGACTATACCTACCAGGTGGCCAAAGGCATTGCCAGCGATCCCAAGCAGGTATTCTTCGATGCTCAGGGATTGACCGAAAGCCAGACCATCCTCATTCCATTGAATTGGGATCTGCGCCATACCCTCAACGCGTTTGTGAATTACTCCCGGCAACATTGGGGCGGCAGCGTGATCCTGCGGATGAATTCCGGCTATCCCTTTACGCCTCCCGATCCCAGCACCAAGCGCCAACGAGAGATCAACGAACTGCGGAATAGCGGCCGTTTTAAGGGCGACCTATTTATGGATGTTCGGGCCTATCGGCGATTCAAGCTGGGGCAATTCTCCCTGGAGGCGTTTGTTAAAGTTGAAAATCTGCTGGACAAGCTGCGCCGCGATCTGTTCCCCGAAGTCGATCCGCGCGATCGCGAGGCGCACCAAAATAACGGCCTGGAGCGAATCAATACGCTGTATGACTATCGGTTGAATCCGGCAGTACAGCCGACGCCTCGGGAAATAAAATTTGGTTTGAAAATCGATTTTTAATCTGAGGGCAAATAAGATGATCAGAAGACAAATTTTTCGTTTCTCTGCCGGCTTTTCAAGCTGGCGCTGTGCGATACAACAATGGTTGCTCCCATTGCTCCTGCTGCTGGCAATGGTTTTGCTCCCAACCCTGCCCGTGCTGGCGCAGCATTCCGGCGTGATCTATATCGATCCCAATCGCAGCGATCCTAAACTGCGCCGGGTGTTGATCATCAACTCCAACCGCGTATCCACGGACATCACCAATTATGGTACCATTGCCCGCGGCAACGATAGTAATCCGGATGATGGCGCCGGCGGGGTGTGGCCCACCGGTACTGGCCACGACCACATCCACGAGATGACCGGCTTTATTGCCGCCCGCGTGCTCGATCGTAATGGGGTCCCCATTCATATCATTTCCGACGGCTATCGCGACCCGGGCGGCGCAACCAGCGAAATCGATCCCGTGACCAATATCGAGTACACATTTCATCCGTTGCCTGGCTATTTCAACCCCGCTAAAGGACAGGAGGAAATCGCCAACAGCCGCAATCCCAATTCCTGGCCTGATTCCTGGCCCGGCAAAGATAACACCTGGAGCCAAAAATGGAATGGCTATTTTGGTCTAAACCAGTTCAACGCCGACCAGGAAGTGATTTACGTAATGGATGATACCTGGAATGAGGAATTTCAATTTTACCCCTACCTGGATCAGCCCGACCGCCGGGGCCTGGGCATGCAGGTCGAAACGCGGCTATTTCAATGGGCTCATCCATTGGCCAAGGATATTGTCTTCATTCATTATCAGGTCTCCAATGCTGGTAATTATAACTACAATATCCAGGCCGATTCGATCTTCTTCGGCGGCTATGCCGATATTGGCCCGGGAGGCCGCGGAACGACAGACGATGATGCAGCATTTCGAGAAGATCTGGACCTGGTGTATGGCTGGGATCATGACAATATCGGCGTTTGGGGCAAATTCCGAGAAATTACGCCCGGTTACCTGGGCTGGAAATTCTTAGAATCTCCGGGCATCGAGAGTGATGGCACGGATAACGATGACGATGGCCTGATCGATGAAAGCCGCTCGAACGATGCCGGGTCCCTCATCTTTGGACCTATCGGCCGATTTGGTGAACCACGGGAACACTGGAGTGGCGACGAAGACGGCGATTGGAATCCCGCAATCGATGATGTGGGTACCGATGGCGCAGGTCCGCTGGACGAGGGATATCCCGGTCCCGATACTGATGGCACCGAAGGCAACCGCCGGCCCGATCAGGGCGAGCCTAATTTTGGCAAATTGGACAATGACGAAAGCGATCAGGTAGGGCTCACCAGTTTCACCGCGCCACTGTTTGGCACGGTGTTGATTACCGACGAAGAAAAAATGTGGCCGAGAATTACCCCAGGTTATTTCACCGTGCCGCAGCAGTCGGTCAATCAATACTGGATTTTCGGCAGTGGGCCATTTAATTTGCCGGCCCGGAAGACCGAGCGCTTTTCGACCTGTTGGGTTTTTGGCATCGACGAACAATCGATGTTGCAGAACGGCAATGTGGCGCAACGCATCTACGACTCCGACTACCGTTTCGCTCGCCCGCCGCGGCAGCCGAAGTTGACCGCTGTCCCCGGGAATAAGCAGGTCGTGCTCATCTGGGACGATCTGGCGGAATTGAGCCGTGATCCAATTTACGGTTATGATTTTGAAGGCTATCGCATCTATCGCTCCACCGATCCCCAGTTTCTGGATGTCCAGCCCATCACCGATGCCTCGGGCAACCAGGCATTTTTGTTTGGCAAACCTCTGGCTCAATTCGACCTGGTGGATGGCTTGAAAGGGCCCCATCCCCTGCAATTGGGCGAAGAAATTGGCAATCCGTTAGGAATTCATTTCTACATGGGTGACGATACCGGTCTGTGGCACTATTTTGTGGACCGAGATGTGATCAATGGTCGAACATATTATTATGCCATCACTGCGTATGACAAAGGTTATGACATGGATTTTTACCAGCGGGGCATTTCGGAATTCGAAAATCTCTTTCCCATCACCCCATCCGAATCACCCGCGTCCATCGTGGTGAATGGCGGTATTATCACTTATATGGACCCCAACACCGCCGAAGTGACGCCGAACGCGCCCCCCAGCGATGTTAGTCCCGGCAGCACTGATGTCGCCGGAGTTCTCAATCATGAGGCTGGCCTGGCTACCGGCCGTATCGAGGTGGAGGTTATTGCGCCAGACCTGCTGGATGATGCCAGCTACGTTGTGGAATTCGATACCGTTACCACCAGGACCGGCTATACGTATTTGACCACTCACTATTCGATTTTCAATGAAACCACGGGTCAATATCTGCTGGAACATGAACCGATTCCCAAGGAGGCCAATGGCAATTATAAAACCACCTGGTCGCGTGAGTTTTTGCTTAAGGGCTTTGTGCTCAACTTCAGCAACGAATATCCCGACCTGGAATCGACAGTGAAGCAATCCGGCTGGGACGCGGCCGCCAAAACGAATTTGGTCGCAGAATTGGAACAATGGACGCCCGATGTGATCTATCCCAAATCGTTCGTGATTGAATTTGGCGATTCCAGTGCGGTACTGGACAGCGCCTACAACTCTTCCACTACCCGCACCAAAGGGCCGGTCAATTTCAAAGTCTATGAACTGCAATCCGATCAACCAGTGCCGGTATGGCTGGACGAGTTATCGAGTTCCAAAAACGGCCGGGTCGATCCAGGCGAACGCGTTGTAACCCTTTACAAACGGCAACCCAGCGACAGCCGATTCCAGCGTGCCTGGAAGATCACCTTCAGCGAACCCAAAGACAATGAAGGCAATCCTCTTCCCGCCGATCAGCGGATTCTCCCGCAGAATGGCGACAAATATTATGTCATCAACAAAATTCCGTTCCTCACCACCGATAACTACCGCTACAGCACGCTCAAAGGAAAACAACTTAGCGACGTGGAAGAATCGGTGCTAAAACAGGTGAAAGTCGTTCCCAATCCCTATGTGGTGTCCTCGATTTTGGAACGGCAACCCTATTTGCGCGGTCGCGGGGAGCGCATCATCCGGTTCATCAATTTGCCTGCGCAGTGCACCATTAGAATCTACACCGTCTATGGCGACCTGGTCACCACGCTGGAACACAATGGCCTGAGTGACGGTACGGTCAAGTGGGATTTACGAACCAGAGATGGCCTGGAAGTGGCTTTCGGCCTCTATGTCTATCATGTCGATGCTCCGGGCATTGGCCAGCATATTGGCAAATTTGCAATTGTGAATTAGCCGGGCCATTGAGAACGAACTCGCAATCGCACAAAAAACGAATCGATTCAATTGGAATAAGATCAATTAATCGCATCGCTATCTAAAAGGATGAAGACCCATGAAAAAAACCTTATCTATCATGTTCATAAATCTCTGTTTGATCCTCTCAGTCGAGGCACAAACGAAGGTGGGCACTACGGCTGCCGGTTTTCTACAAATTGGCCCTGCCAGCCGTATCATGAGCATGGGCGAAGCGGCTGGCGCGCTGGCCACGGATGTCACCTCGCTCTATTGGAATCCGGCGCTGGCAGCCGATCTCGTCCAGAATCAGGTCTATTTTAACCACATCAGTTGGTTCGCCAATATCAATCTGGAATATGGCATCCTTCTGCTCAACCTCAACCATTGGGGCAAGGTCGCCGCGTCTTTTTACACCTTGAATTCGGGCCAGATCGAGGTCACCACCGAAGAGCGACCGGAAGGAACCGGCGAAAAGTATGACGTGCAGGACTTGATGCTTGGGCTCACTTACGCCCGCAGCCTGACCGATCGCTTTAGCATCGGGGGCACGGTGAAATTGATTCGCTCCACAATCTGGAACATGAATGCCTCCACCATGGCCGTCGATCTGGGCCTGGCTTACCAGACACCACTGACTCCGGTGGTTATTGCCATGAGCATTTCCAACTTCGGCGGCGAGATGCAAATGACCGGCACCGACGCCGCCATCCGCTTCGATCCCGATCCGCGGGTCAGCGGCAACAATGATGGCATTGTTGGCTACCAGGCGACTCGTTCCTGGGATTTGCCAGTCAATTTTCGCTTCGGAATTAGCTATAAGCTTCTGAGCACCGCCAGCAATCACCTGATTATCAACAGCGATATTTTATACCCTAACAATAGCAATAATTACGTGAATGTGGGAGCAGAATATCGGCTCATGAACGTTTGCTTTTTTCGAGCTGGCTATCGCCAATTGTTTCTGGATCGCAGCGAAGGCGGACTGGCTCTCGGCGTGGGGTTGAAATACCGCAATTTGGAGGTGGATTATGGCTTCTCCGATCGCGGTCGGCTGGACGCAGTCCAATATTTTGCCCTGGGCTTCAATTTTTGAGCTGCACCAGGCATAATGTTGGGTCAAAAATCACCCGGCTGAGGTAGATTTGCGATCCAACCGCCACCAACTCAATTTGGTTTCAGTGAATTGATCGACCAGCTTCAGGTCTCGTGACAGGAAGAACGGAATAAAAGTGACTGCCACCATGGCAGCTTCTCATCCGTTCGGCTCGTCCGGTCATTTCCCAAGCGGGGATGCCGGTCAGGTTTCTGGCACGGATCAAATAAAATTCATTGGACCGAATCAAGTAATTTGATGGGAGAAACTCAATATCATTCGATCATTCTGGTGCTATCCAATAGAATTTCGATCAACGGATTCACTTAATTAAGCTGGGATTAACTATGAAAAAAATCACGATCGTTCTCTGCATAATTTCCCTATTATGGCTGCAGTCGGTGGCCTCGGGCCAAATTAAGGAATTGCGCGGCGTGTGGTTGACCAAAACCGCTTCGTCCATTTTCAATAGCAAAGCCAGCATTGCCGCGGCCATCGATTCGCTCAAAAAAACCGGTTTGAATGCCGTTTTCCCGGGCATTTTCGAAAATGGCTTTACCCTATACCCCAGCGAAGTCATGGAAGTGTACACCGGCAACCGCGTCGATAATGCCTATGCGCAGCGAGATTTATTGGCCGAGATTATCGCCGAGGCCCATCGGGTCGGCATGGAAGTGCACCCCTGGTTTGAATTTGGATTTGCTACCTGCTATGGCAGCCGCGGCCCGGTTCTGGAGCATTATCCACAATGGGCTGGCAAACGAATCTCCACCGGCGATGCCCTGGATGACAATAGCTTCTATTGGCTCAGTCAGGCGCATCCCGAAGTACAGGAATTTCTGATCAGCTTAGCCCTCGAGGTGGTGGCAAACTACGATATCGACGGGATCATGTTCGACCGAATTCGCTACGGACTGACCAAGAATTCCGTCACCGGAGAATTGATCGCTTCGGACTTCGGCTATGATGAGGCCCATGTGGAGCGCTACCGCGCCGAGAACAACGGCCAGGATCCACCAGCTTCCCCACGTGATAGCAATTGGATGAAATGGCGTTCCCAAATCCTGGATGAGTTTGTTGCCCTGCTCTACGACTCGGTAAAAGCCCATAACTCCAACATCATGGTCACCAACACGCCGGTGGTGTATCCCTATGGCTATAATCTATTTTTGCAGAACTGGCCACAGTGGGTACGGGATAACTCCATCGATTTCATTTCGCCTCAGGTCTATCGTTTCAACGTCAATGACTATCGCCGGGATCTGGGCACAATTGTCAATCAACAAGTACCTGCCGGATACAAGCGCTGCTATCCGGGCATGCTACTTCGAGAAGGCAGCTACAATGCCACGCCGGAACTGGCGGTCAATTTCATCAAAGAGAATCGAAATCTCGGCCTGGAGGGCGGCATTTTCTTTTTCTACGAGGGGCTACCTTCCGTGGCTTCGGCGCTGCGACAACAGGTCTTTCAACAACCCGCTATCCCACCCTATCGCAGCGAAGACTGGCGACCTGAGGGTATCGTTATCCAGGAAGATCACACGCTGGCACAGCCCACCGGCAACTGGATTCAGGCGACCGGCACTGCCGCGTCGAGCTATTTCAGCTTCGATGGTCGCTGCCTTACTGCTACTGGCAGTTCCGGAGCGAAAATTCACTACCGCGCATCCATCGCTTTGCCCGGCTGGTACGACGTGTATGTCTATCAGCTTTATGGAAGCCAATTAGCAGCCGATGTTCCGGTTACCCTGCTGTTCGATAACAACAAGGTCGTTCGGGTCGATGAAACCGACAATCTGAATAAAGGCTGGATCAAGGTCGGCACCGGTCATTTTGATACTGGCAGCCAGGATGTTCTCGAAATCGGCACCGCGGGAGTTTCCTCCACCAAAATTGTTGCTGCCGATGGCATCATGCTGCTGCTCAATCGACGACTAACCAGTCCCGGCACTGGAATCCGGTCTGCCAAACGAAATGAACCGCCTACTGATTTCAGGCTGTTGCGCATTTATCCCAATCCTTTCAATGCTGCCGCTATCATCGTTTTTGCTTTGCCGCGGCGACAGAATATTCGCGTGCTGGTTTTTGATATGCTGGGACGCCACATTCTGACCTTAGCGAAGGGCTGGCATCATGCCGGCCACCATCGTCTGGTACTCGATGCTTCGCAATTGCCAGGCGGCGTTTACTTTTGCCAGCTTATCGGAGATGGCTTCAAACAAACCTCGAAATTGGTACTGGTAAAGTGAAACCCTGGGCTTCAGGCAATTGAATAATTGCGGGATTAGGCAATTGGGAAATTGCGGGGCGAAGGATCCGTAGCGGCGCACATTCATTGTGCACGTGCAAAAATTTTCTGCGCCACAGAAAAAAACTTCCGTGACCGTTCCAATTCCGTGGTCAGAAGGTTAGAGGCACACAGAAAAAGAACGGCCACGGAAAAG
>CAZYNP010000006.1:129693-156958 GCA_964647995.1 uncultured Cytophagia bacterium | reverse complement strand
GTTAAGCGACCGGTCAGTAGCTCTGGCCGCTCAGAAGCGAGGTTTTACAAAAATAGGTGGACTGACCGGTCGCTTTAAAATGGGATGCTTTCAAAATTTCAAAAAATTAAGCGACCGGTCAGTAGCTCTGGCCGCTCAGAAGTGAGGTTTTACAAAAAAACGAAAAAAGTGAGTTCACCAGAGCCTTCGAAGATTATGAGAATCGGAACGAACGCTTTGTTTCAATGGCCGTGATGGTCTATTGCGGTTATACCAAAAATCCTTATATGTTCCCGGTGGCATATGACCGCTCGATAACTGATTCGATGCTGCGGGCTAATTGATCATGATAATTCTACCGCCGCCGGATCCACCGAATCGCGGATTGACGATGTTGTTGTAAATAGATCCAAAGGTATAGCTTAATCCGATGGACGTCCAATAGTTATAGCTTGTTTCCAATTGTCGCTGTCGTAGCAATACTTCCTCGATGGTCGCGCCGGATCGCGGCAGGGAAATTTGATCACGCAAAAATGATAGTGACCCGTAGATGTTTACAGATAGCCCCTTGTAGATTCTGATGCTCAGGGAGTTGAACAGATAGACATGATACTTTCGCCAGTCATTCAATAGTTCCGCTCCTTCCAGCGAGGTATAAATAGAACCCCAGGGTTGCTTGATATCGTAAGAGAGGCTCAAATGTTGATAGAGCAGGCTTTCCTGGGTCTTGAAATAGATGGTTTCCTCAATATATTCAACCTGCCTTGCCCGTAGCTGATACAGCAAGGTCAGAAAGCGCCGTGTCGATTCCGAATATGGGAAGATGCTATATTCGACACCTGAAGAAATTGAACCGGCAAAGTGTGTGTTGCTGTAGGTGGAGGACCAGGTCGATGCCTCGCCTCCGATAGACCAATGATTGCCCAGACTTTTGACCACATGACCTTCCAGAGAATAATTGCGGCGGATGTCGTTGTAGGTGATGGCCTCGCCATAGTCATATCGGTTTTCCTGGTAGCTGCCATACATTTCAATAGCGATTTTCCAATTTTCGGTAACGCGATTGGCGCTGAATGAGCCGCTAACGTAATTCGATTTGTACGATTTTTCGCCGTCAAACGAGCCGCGAACGCTGGTGCGGAAGGTCCAATAATTCCAGGGGTCGATGACCTTTTGGGGAGCGGCTTGTTCCTCTGCCGGAGGTTTGTAGGTTATCTCCAATCTTTCCCGGGCCGCGGTGTGAGCCACATACTGGATTAAGCCGATTTTGATGGTGTTGACCAGTCCCTTGCGGATGTCGTCTTCGGTATCGGTTTTCTTAGAAACATATTTGAGTGTATTGTTCTGTCCCTCAAATTCTTTTAAACCAATAAACGCAATGGTAAATTCCTTGCCCCCGCCGCCAGTGGTCTGCGTGGTGATCAAAATGTGAACGTCCGCATCGGCACGATCACGAACATAATTTACAAACGTGATCTCGGTGCGGATAAAGTCGAAATCCAGGAAATAATCCGGCGTGTCGATAAAAACTTTTAATGCTGTCGCGGTCGCTTGTTTCAGCGAATCCGCTTGATCCTGGCCGCTTACTTCATGGTGGAAATTGAGTAAAAGTAAGCACAATAGCAAAAATACAAAGGCGCTGCATTTTGAGGTTTGGTGGCTCATCACAAGATCCTTTCGTTAATGAATTGATGAAGTTGAATTAACCGATTCTGATAAGGAGCGGGAGCAGCTCAACTGATTGCTATGCCATTGCCCAGCGCGTTTTGCAGTTTTGTGCAATAATTCTTATAATGCCAAAATACGATTTCATAGCGCGGGGGGTCGCAGTTTGACCGCGCGGGAATGCTGATGATTCTGAAACTCGACATGAAGACATACGGTAACTTCCGGTCCGGGATTCATTTTTTTTCAGAACATACCAACTATTTGACTGAAGTTAGCAAAAAAAAGTTCTGGACTTTGTGACTTGAGGTCAAACATTTTCGAATAGGATGGGACGCAAATGGCTTTTTTACCAAATGGCGAATGGGGATTGGATTTATTTTGGGGGAAGAAGCTTTTCGTATTCGCCAATAGGCCACAAGCACGAAATTCTGTTTTCAGCAGAATTTAGCCCGATGGCTGGCGCCTGGCAAAAAATAAGGGTGCCCGTCACCAATGACGTCGATCGGAACGCTGAAGACAAAAAGAAACGCTTGATTTTTTGATAATATTTCAGTAATTTAAAGCTGAGCGTCAAATAGCAACTGATGCAGATGGTCTAACTTTCGGGGACGAATGCCCTGGAAGTAATCGATTTTCTGATTAATCAATGGATCGAAACAATGATTTCTGCTTATCCGCAAACCTCCGAAATCACCCTGGAATTGCGTCCGATGCTACATCCACTTTTTCAGGCGTTGCCAGAGGGGATTTCTGAATTTGCCTTCGCCAATCTCTATCTTTTTCGTGACACCCATAATTATCGGCTGACCCAGGTGGGCCAGGATCACCTCGCTATTTTAGGTCGGGATGGCGAGCAGCCATTTTTTATGTTGCCTTTTGGTCTGCCGGAGAAACCCCTGCTGGACCAACTTTTTCAGGACTATGGTTCAATGAAAGCGGCCACCGAAACCCAGGCCCAGCAATTGCACGCAATGGGCTACCAGGTGCAGGAAGATCGAGATAACTTTGATTACCTGTATTCTCGAGCGGAACTGGCCCAATTGGCCGGTCGCAAATTTCACAAGAAGCAAAACCTGGTTAACGCATTTATCAATAACTATTTCTATGAAGGCAAGCCCTTGATTCAGGAATACCTTCCCGACGCGCTGCAGGTGCTGGAAAAATGGCGAAACGGTCGCGACAATCCCGGCGATTATCACGCAGCCGCTGAAGCGCTGGAAAAGGCCGAGGAACTGCAACTATGCGGCGGCATCTATTATGTGGATGGCCAACCCGCCGCTTATACGTTGGGCGAAGAATTGGCCCGGGGCGAAAGTTTTGTGATTCATTTCGAAAAAGCCATCAGTACCTATAAGGGAATTTACCAGTTTGTCAATAAATGCTTCGCCTCGATTTTGCCGGAGAAATATAAATACATTAATCGCGAGCAGGATTTGGGCGATGAAGGGCTGCGCCAGGCCAAACTGAGTTATCGGCCCATTGGTTTTGTGAAAAAATATCGTATCTCACGGTAACCCGACCTGTTTTTTTAGTTTGCAATTAGATGAATGAGTCCACTCCAAAAACCGGCATTGCGCAATCTGTCGACCGGCGGACCGCTGCGCTAATTTGAAATTCAGTTTCATCAATTAGCCCAATGGTCAACCAGTCGGCGGGCGGGCAGAGCCTGTTTAGAGCGCACTGGAATGTTCGTTGAAACCTGAGGGAGGAACAGATGCTCAATCGCGTTCGATGTTTGGTCACAGGATTGCTATGGCTGAGCCTGGTGGGAGCCGCCACGCTGGCAGTTGCTGTGGAAAATAAGCAATCGACCACTGTCCCGCTAAGCCACTGGCTCAAGCTGGGTCCCGTACCGATTCCGCTACCTGTCTTTCACGACGTGAAAAATGTCAAAGGCGAGGCCTTTGGTCTCAAAAACCTGCTCCAGTTCGATCCAATCGACATTCAAAACTGGTGGCCCCAGGAGGGAGATACCGTTCACTGGGACCAATCGCGGCATCTGCGCTGGCAACGGCTATCCGCCGACTCTATCGGTGTTGCGCAGGTGCCGAGCGCGTCCCATGAGCATCCGGCGATTATTTATTTGCTGACTTATCTGGATGCCCATCGCTGGCTGAAAGCCACTCTCGAAGTGAGTTGCGAGCACCCACTGCAACTGCTGGTGGATGGCAAAATGGTGGCTGAAAAATCCAGCTCCGAGCGGCCTGCTGCTGATTCCGGCCGGGCCGAACCGAAGAAAGCGACCGCCGATCTAAAATTGGAAACCGGCAAACATCGGGTGCTGATCAAAATTCTAACTGATCCTCAAATCACCGCTCCCGGGCAGCTCCGCGCCAGGCTTACTGTTAATGAGCCTTTCAGCGACGCCGATTTTACCACCGATCTGCTGCCAACGCATCGCATGAACATCACGCATCTTTTAGAAGGTCCCAAACTGGGCAGCGTCGCCATTGCGCCAGATGGTGAACGGGTGGCTGTGTCCATTCGCCGCTCTCTGCCACCCGGTGATGGCACGGAATCCTGGATCGAATTGCGGCGCACCAAAGATGGTCGCCTGCTGCACACCTTTCGCGGGGGCATGGCCATTGGTTCTATCCAATGGGCGCCGACGGGCAATCGTTTTTCATACCTTACCTCCGAACCAGAAGGCAGTACCTTGTGGCTGGTGGATCTCGATCGCGGAACATCGCAGCCGATTCTGGAGAAAATCAAAGACCTGGGTGGTTATGCCTGGGCCCCCAATGGCACCTTTATCGTTTACAGCCTGGTGGAAAAACCAGAATCTAACAAATCGGGGCTGAAAAGATTGGAAGGCATGGCTGACCGCTTGCCCGGTTGGCGCCATCGCAGCTTTCTCTACCTGGTCACCGTTCCCCAGAGGACGAAGCGAAGGCTTACCAGTGGCTTTTTATCCACCGAATTGAATAGCATCAGCCCGGATAGCAAAAAGCTATTAGTCCGGCGGTCGATCGAGGATTATGCTGAGCGACCATATTCGAAGAGTGAATTTTGGATCCTGGATTTGACGACCATGAAATTGGATTCGCTCTGGACGGTCCGATGGGCCGGCAATGCCCAATGGTCCCCGGATGGGCGGAAGCTGCTGGTCACTGGCGGCCCCTCCATGTTTGGTAATCTCGGTGTGAATCTGCCCCAATCGGTCATCCCCAATGATTATGATACCCAGGCCTATATCTATGATCTGACCACGAAAATAATCGAGCCCATCAGCCGGGAATTTCCACCCGCGATCGGGCAGGCGATCTGGAGCCAGAATGAACCTGCCATTTACTTCAATACGACCGATCGCACCTATCGGCATCTCTATCGCTATGATCTGACGACCAAACGCTTTGAGATGCTGGCAACCGGAGTCGAGGTCATCGATGGCTTTGATCTGGCCCGAACCCATCCTATCGCAGTGTATACCGGCTCGGGCGCGGCTACGCCCGCCAGAGCGCTGGCCATGGATCTGAAAAGTCGCCGATATCACGTGATCGCAGATACCGAAAATGAAGATTTTCAGGATGTCGTCTTTGGCAACGTCGAATCCTGGACGTTTCGGAATGAGCGGAATGTGGAGATCGACGGCTATGTTTTTTATCCCCCAAATTTTGATCCCGCTAAAAAATACCCGCTGATCGTGTACTATTACGGTGGCACCAGCCCGGTTTCCCGTGACTTCGAGGGCCGCTACCCTAAAAATCTTTATGCCGCCAGGGTTACATTGTTTATGTGCTGGAGCCCAGCGGCGCTACCGGTTATGGTCAGGAGTTTTCGGCGCTTCATGTCAACGATTGGGGTCGAATCGTAGTGGCTGAGATTATTGATGGCGTAAAGAAATTTATTGCGGCGCATCCATTTGTGGACGACAAGCGAGTGGGCTGCATCGGTGCTTCTTACGGCGGTTTCACGACCATGTTTTTGCAAACGCAAACCGATATCTTTGCTGCTGCCGTCGCCCATGCCGGCATCAGCTCCATTGCCAGCTATTGGGGCGAAGGATATTGGGGCTATTTGTACAGCGCAGTGGCCACGGCCAATAGTTTTCCCTGGAACCGAAAAGATATCTACATCGATCAAAGCCCCCTATTCCAGGCCGACAAAATCAAAACGCCATTGCTGCTGCTTCATGGATCAGCCGATACCAATGTGCCGCCCGGTGAGAGCATCCAACTGTATACTGCATTAAAGCTGCTGGGACGAGAAGTGGAGCTCATTCAAGTGGAAGATCAGAATCACACCATCATGGTTTACAGCAAACGACTGTTGTGGACCAAATCCATTTTAGCCTGGTTCGACAAATGGCTGAAAGGCCAACCCGAGTGGTGGAACGATCTCTACCCAAAATTTGGCCCATAGTGCATCTGACCCACGGTTCAACCGGCTGGAAGCGTGTCCATATCGGATTGGAAAACCAGAAGCCTGTCCTCTTCTGGTAAAAAACCAGCATCCCGATGCTATGGCCACGGTTTTTTACAGTTTTGTTCAGGAATTGTGTAATCCCAACATACTGTTTCCTCACGCTGGGGTTGCGGTTTGACCGCGCTGGGATTGACCCCAATAATCGAAAGGAAAAGAATATGTCGAAATCGACCATAACCCGGCGTCGTTTCTTTGAATACTTTTCGAGCCTCGGTCTCTCGGCAACAGCTTTTCCAGGCGTGCTCTGGGCCAAATGGCAGCAGCAGAAGACACCCCAGATTACCGCCGCCATCATTCAAGACGCTGAAAAGATCGCCGGCCTGGAGTTCACGGCTGAGGAGCGGGAACTGATGCGCGAGGGGGTAACTGAGAATTTAGAGAGCTATCGCCAGCTTCGCTCGCTGACCATTCCGAATAGCGTGCCGCCGGCGCTGCAATTTAATCCCATATTGCCCGGCATGTCATTGCCGCGTCCGGCGAAATCAATCAAAATGCGCCTGCCAAAACCGCGGCCATTGCCAGCCAATTTGGACGAGCTGGCATTCTGGCCGCTTACCGCGCTGGCCTCACTAATAAAATCGCGCCGAATCACCTCGCTGCAGTTGACGAAGATGTATCTGGAGCGACTGAAACGATACGATGCGAAATTGCAGTGTGTCATCACCCTTACCGAGGAATTGGCGTTGCGACAGGCGCGGCAGGCGGATACCGAAATCGCCGCCGGCAAATACCGCGGGCCGTTGCATGGCATTCCCTGGGGTGCTAAAGACCTGCTGGCAACCACAGGCTATCAGACCACCTGGGGGTCAGTGCCATTTAAAGACCAACTGTTCGATTATAACGCCACGGTTGTGGAGCGGCTGGAACATGCCGGTGCGGTATTGCTGGCTAAACTTTCGGTGGGCGAATTGGCCTGGGGCGATGTCTGGTTCGGAGGGAAAACCAAAAATCCCTGGAATCTGGAACAGGGATCCAGTGGTTCCTCGGCCGGACCGGCGGCAGCTACGGCCGCGGGCCTGGTTGGATTTTCCATTGGAACCGAAACCTACGGTTCCATTGTTTCCCCGGCCACCCGCTGCGGTGTCACTGGCTTGCGCCCAACCTTTGGCCGGGTGAGCCGCTTTGGCGCCATGGCCTTGAGCTGGAGCATGGACAAGATCGGTCCCATCTGTCGTTCGGCGGAAGACTGCGCGTTGGTGTTTCAAGCGATCCATGGCCCCGATGGCAAGGATTTGACCGTGATCGATCTGCCCTTTCACTATAATCCCAATTTTGACGCCAGGAAGCTGCGGGTCGGTTTTTATCAAAGTGCTTTCGCGGCCGAGCGGAAAAGCCCGCAAGCCAAAGCCAATGACGACGCGGTATTAACGGTACTCCGGCGGCTGGGATTCGAACTAATCCCTATTGAACTGCCCGATTATCCCATCGATGCGATGAATATCATTCTCAATGTCGAAGCAGCCGCCGCGTTTGATGAACTAACTCGCTCCAATCAGGACGATCTGATGGTGCGGCAGATCCAGAACGCCTGGCCCAATGTATTCCGAATGTCGCGGCTGATTCCTGCCGTGGAATATGTCCAGGCAAATCGCCTGCGGTGGCTGGTCATGAACGCCATGATGAAAGTCATGGAACAGGTGGATGTTTTTGTCTCACCTTCCTTTGGCGGACAGGTGCTGCTCCTGACCAATTTGACGGGGCATCCTGCCGTCGTTGTCCCGAATGGTTTTACTGAAGAGGGAACCCCCACCAGCATCAGCTTTATTGGCCGCCTGTTTGGCGAGGCAGAAACATTATCCCTTGCCAGAGCGTATCAGGAAGCGACTGATTTTCATCAGCAGCATCCTAAATTATAGCTTAATTTTTGAAGCGATCGGGCCAACCAGGCCGGTGTTTTCAAAACATCGGGTCGGCGATCCGTATTCGAATCGCCGAAGCTAAGCGCAATGGTTCATAACGTTTGCCAAAGGTAATATTAATCAGTGGAAAAAGGAGCAACGATGAAACAATTTTCCTGGCTATTGGTTTTCGTTTTGCTGACGACGCCGCTCTGGGCGCAGCAGCAAACACTTATTTCTGGCAAAGTTGAACATGGTGGCTTTGGTGGACCTGTCGTAAAGTTCTCCACCATCAATGACCGATTGGGGGTGCTGGTTGGTGGTCGCGGGGGATGGATCATCAATCATACCCTGATTCTTGGCGGCGGTGGCTATGGTCTGGTCAACGATGTCGCTGCCAATGTCACCGGTCCGTTCGGCGAGAAATACCTGGACTTTGGCTATGGCGGCTTTGAGATGGAATGGGTTATTAACTCCGATAAGCTGCTGCACTTCGCCGTGCAAACCCTAATTGGGGCTGGGAGCGTCAATTTCCGTTACCACGCCAATGAGGTGCGGTTCAGCACTCATCTGGAACAGGATGATGTTTTTGTGGTAGAGCCCGGTGCCACTTTGGATCTCAATGTGACGCCATGGTTCCGGTTGTGCATCGGTGGCAGCTACCGTTATGTGACCGGGGTCGATTCGCAGGCTTCCAGCAATGCCGATTTGACTGGCCCCTCGGCTATGGTGGTGTTGCGCTTTGGAAAATTTTAAGCGTTCCTCTGCGGGCCATCTGCCGTTGAGAGGAGAGTCTTGTTTCCCAATGACGTTGACCATCCTGGGGTGGTACATTCTAAAGAAATATCGCGACTGAAGTAGAAAGAAACGGCCTTCCGTGTGTGCGAATCGCCCTGCCACCATGCTGTTGGTGACTCGTGTGCTATTTCGCCGAGGATTATTTTTTTAAAATGCGATTTCTACCAAAAATCCAATTGTGGGGAATCGCTTGCTAACATGAACATCTTGATTGCAGGAGGATCAAATGCCCATCCGCCGAAGTCGTAATTATCCGAGTGTGATCGACGGCACGCAGGTGACGCGACGTGATTTTTTGAAAATTGCTGGTGCAGCCGGTACGGGCCTCGTTCTGGGCACCCCCGATTTATGGGCGATGCAAGAAACTCCCGCCAGGCCAAAGACCAATTTTGATGAAGCCATGAAATTCCCTCGAAATCAGTACTCTTTGCCGGGCCCTTTTCCTGGAAAGGTTGTTGAAGTCCACCACCCACAGGCCATGATCGACGACCGGCCCAATGCGGTGGTCGTGAACGAAATGGTGGCTCGGGGAATTCGAACGCTCACTGGAAAAAATTTAAAGCAGAGTTTCAAGCTCTTTTTTAAACAAGATGATGTCATCGGAATCAAAGTCAATCCAGTGGGTGCTGGGCTCATCAGCACCCGGCTGGAAGTGGTGGATGCTATTATCGATTGGCTGCTCCAGAATGGCGTTAAACGCCAGAACATCATCATCTGGGATCGGTTCGATTATATGCTAACCGAAGCCGGATTTACCCGGGAACGCTATCCCGGCATTGGCATCGAAGGCCTGCAAACGATGGATGAAGCCGCCCAGGAGGGCAAAAGCGACGACAATAGCCATTGGCTCAAACCCGATGGCACGCATATCAGCGCCGAAAATTTTGATTTGAATGCCTACTACTGGGCCGAGGTCGATGCGCCCAAAGATAACCCGTATTTGAACCAGCACGTTTTCAATGGCCAATATTCTTATTTCGGCAAACTGCTCACCCAGAAACTGACCAAGATCATCAATGTCCCGGTTTTCAAAAATACCGGCAATGGCATCTCCATGGCGACCAAGAACCTGGGCTATGGTGCCATCTGCAATACGGCTCGACTTCACCGGCCCCTGTTTTTTGATGTGTGTACCGAAGTTTTAGGCTTTCCCGTGATTCGGGACAAACTGGTGTTGAACATTACGGATGGTCTGCGGGCGCAGTATGATGGCGGGCCGGGACCCAACGCCAAATTTACCTATACCTACAATACTTTATTTTTTGCCACCGATCCCTTTGCATTGGATCTGACCTGTCATCAGATTCTGGTTCAGAAGCGAAAAGAGATGAATGTCAATGTCAACGAGCATCCGCGCTTTACCGAATATCTGCGTTATGCGGAACGCATGGGGCTGGGTATTGCTGATCCTGAGAAAATTAACCATGTTCGGATTTGATCAAAGCCCTGATTATTGAAGCTGGCCGTTCTTTCGATACGTCCAATCAAGAGGGGACCTTCAGACATGAATGAAATGGCTTCATCTGTTGCAGAAGGAGTAGTAAATGCAAAAGATCATCGCAACCATGATAATATGCCTTCTTGTTGTTAGCCAGGGTCAGGCCCAGCTCATTTTTCCGGATAACAATTATATCTCCGGCTGGGTAAAATCCGGGCAGATGCATCGGTTCCTGAAAAATGATCTCTACGGCTACATCGACGGCGGCGCTGAATTATTTCATGAATTTGGCTTTGAAGAGTTGCTGGTGCAAAACTATCAGCAGGGCGAGCGGGAGATTTCTCTGGAAGCCTACCGTATGGAAAATGCCCTGGCTGCACTGGGCATTTACCTGATGAAATGCGGCCAGGAGACTCCTATCGACGGGATTGCCGCGCGCAATTCTGGCAATAAATACCAGATCAATATCGTCAAGGGCAGCTATTTCGTGCAGGTGAATAGCTTTGCTGGTGACGAAGCCATTCTGCCCGCGGCAGTGGAATTGGCGCAGAAGCTGTTAGCATCCATCAAGACAGGCGCACCGATCAATTTACCTGACTGGCTGCCGCCAGAGAATTTGATCCCTGGCTCCGAGCGCTTGATCCGAGGACCCTATTCGCTGCAAAGCATTTACACCTTTGGCGAAGGCGATATTTTTCAATTGCAGGGCAAAATTTTTGGCGTCGTAGGCAATTATCGTGATGAAACGCGACGGACGTTTTCTCAACTTATTATCAAATATCCTGCACCGTCGGACGCCCAAACCGCGTATCAGCAGGTGCTGAGCAATTTGGACCCATACCTCAAAGTGCTGGAAAAAAGCACCCATTCCTTGCTATTTAAAGATTTTCAAAATAAATTTGGCATCATTTCCTTAGAAGATGAACGAATTATTGCTCGGTTCAAGCTAAGCGAGAAGCCAATTTTGCCGCCCAGATGATCTTTGGCGCCATTTTCAGATGGGATAACTGCATTAGCCCTGCCGTTTCTGTCGTCATTGGTTTCAGCAGCCCCTTACTCCTGATCGTTTTGGAAAATTTCAGGCAGAAATTCAAGTTATCAGCACAGTTTTTTGTTGACAATTTGAAAATTAATTTGTATATAATAGCTGTGAAAATGGGACGGTTATGCTATGTTAGCCAAAGTTTTTAGCGCTGCGGTTCTGGGCATTGACGCCTTTCTGGTTGAAGTCGAGGCGCATCTGGAGAGCCAGTTGCCATCATTTGCGACGGTTGGCTTGCCCGATAGCGCTGTCAAGGAGTCGAAAGAACGGGTAAACGCGGCTATTAAGAACTCAAATCTGCCTTTCCCGCAAAAGCGGATCACAATAAATTTAGCCCCGGCTGATATTCGCAAAGAAGGCTCTGCTTTCGATCTGCCCATCGCCATAGGCATCCTGTCTGCCTCGGGGGTGATCTCGCAGGATCATGTCCAGAACTATGTCATGCTGGGTGAATTGTCGCTGGATGGCAGTTTGCGCTCCATTCGCGGGGCGTTGCCAATTGCCATCGAAATCAGCAAAAATAACCACAAAAGTATTATTCTGCCGGCCGAGAACGCCAGTGAAGCCGCGATGGCTCAAGGGGTCAACGTATATCCAGTGGCAACCCTGGCCGAAGCCGTGGCTTTTTTGAATGGCCAGCAGTCCATCGAGCCCTTCAAAGTATCGCTGGCCGAGATTTTTTCGCAAAGCCGTCAGTACTCCATCGATTTCCAGGATGTCAAAGGTCAGGAGCATGCCAAACGGGCGCTGGAGGTCGCAGCCGCTGGCGGCCATAATATTTTGATGATTGGGCCACCGGGTTCTGGCAAAACCATGCTTGCCAAACGGTTTCCGACCATTTTGCCAGATCTGACGCTGGAGGAAGCGCTGGAAACCACCAAAATTCACTCCGTAGCCGGCTTGCTGCAGCCGCACACGCCGTTGATTGCCACCCGGCCTTTTCGCTCGCCGCATCATACGATCTCCGATGCGGGCTTGATCGGCGGTGGTCAGGTGCCTCGTCCCGGCGAGGTTAGTTTGGCGCATCATGGCGTCCTCTTCCTGGACGAACTACCCGAATTTAAAAAAAATGTTCTGGAAGTTATGCGCCAGCCATTAGAAGATGGTCTGGTCACCATTTCTCGGGCGGCGTTAGCGCTCACCTATCCGGCTCAATTTATGCTGGCGGCGGCAATGAATCCCTGCCCCTGTGGCTATGCCACCGATCCCAATCATGAATGCTCCTGTACCGCGCAACAAATCCAAAAATATCTCTCCCGCATCTCCGGCCCCTTGTTGGATCGAATCGACATCCATATTGAAGTACCGACGGTGAAATACAGTGAATTGGCCAGCAAGGCGACGGGGGAGAGCTCGGAGGCGATTCGCCAGCGAGTTGAACGATCGCGGCAAATTCAGCTTCGGCGCTTTGCTGGCAAGAAGCATATTTTTTGCAATGCCCGCATGGAATCCAAAGATATTCGACAATATTGCCAGATCGATCAGCAAGGGGAAGAATTGCTCAAAATGGCGATCACGAAATTGGGCCTATCGGCCCGGGCGTACGATCGGATACTAAAAGTTGCCCGAACCATCGCCGATCTGGAACAAAGCGATGCCATCAAACCACCGCATATCAGCGAGGCCATTCAGTATCGCAGTCTGGATCGCATGGCGTTTTATTGATCAGGAATAAATTCACCGTGCCTTTTGCTCAGAAAAAAAATGGAATCACAAAATTCTGATCTCATATTTTATCTGTTGCTCTGCTTTTTAAGCGTGTACATCGTCTTGCAGATTTATATTATTGTGCGGATGAAAATGATTGTCGAAAGATTGATCGAGATTCTCTACGAGCTCGACCTGCTGATCAATCCCACTCAATCGCGGTCGCAGTCGGCAGCCACTCAGGTCAGCAAATCCTGCAAACACTGTAAATATCGAATACCATTCTACCTGAATAATCCAGATTATAACGGCTATTTCTATTATCGCTGCCAATTGACCAATCGTTATGTTCAGCCCGAACATGTCTGCGAGCATTTTATTGTCGATCCACAAATCTACAATGCGAAATGAACTTTCACTACGGAATGAGGGAGCATGGAATATAAAACCATCGATTTGCAGTTGGATGGCAAAAAGGCCGTCGCAACGATCCTCGAAAAGCGAATCTACCTCGGCATCACCGATGTCTTTCGCGAGGACATGATCTCGGTCCTGGAAAAAGATGTCCAGCATCTGGTTATCGATCTGAACCAGGTAAGTGTGATGAATAGTGCGGGATTGGGGGTGTTGATTATGGCCCAGGATATCATCAAAAAACGCAACGGCAGCATCAAGTTGGTGCGTCCGCAGCCTTTGATGCGCGAAATTTTTGATCGCATGCGGCTGGATACGCTGTTTGAAATTCATGATTCCATTGAGCCAGCCCAGCAGCAATGAAACTGGGGACTACCAGCGTCCGCAAGGCATGTTGGCGGTTGGTCTGGCCATGGTCAGCAGGGGCGTCGCTGAGAGTGGCAAAATTGGGTATTTGAGAAATTTGCAAGGGCTATTGGACAACTGCTTGAGGGGCAGAGCCCGGGCGAACCTGGCCACATTTGGCGCTGAAGCATCGCCAGATCGGTTGAGCGATGGAAGTAGCGGACGAAAATAAAAAACCCTGCAACAAGACGGGGTTACAAAGAACCGTGTTTGACACGGTGGGCACCGCCTGAACGCTTTTTACTTCCACTATCCGCCGGTGGGCGGATGAGGCTTGTAATACACGCCCGAGAGCTAAGTTCCCTTTTATTAGGTGTTGGCTCTTTATAATTTGCCCATCTTATATTGCAGGGATTTTTTTGCTGGCATAATTAACAAAAAATATTTTTAAAAGTCAAGGGAAAAAATCTTTTTTTTAAAAATCTTTTTTCCTGACAGTGTGCATCTAACCATCACATCGCGTAGCTTGCCTTTGAAAATTATGATACAGCTTAGCTCACTAACCAGAATTATTCTGGCACTGTTATTAATAATTGACATTCGCACCAGCTTCACCATGGAAATGAATCGACCGCGAGCACGAACCGGGGAAATGGGCATCCGGGTTGGCATACTCAATCCAGGAAAATACAATGCAATTACCGACGTCGACGGCGTTCGCGTGGGACACAAGACAATTATCAGGGGCGATGATATTCGTACCGGGGTCACCGCGATCCTGCCGCACGGGGGCAATCTTTTTCAGGATAAGGTTGCTGCTGCGATCTATGTTGGTAATGGCTTTGGAAAATTGATCGGCTGCACCCAGGTGGAAGAGCTGGGAACCATCGAAACGCCAATCATCCTGACAAATACGCTGAGCGTTTTTAACGCGGCAGATGCCATCATTGACTATACGTTGCAGCAGCCCGGCAATGAAAATGTATACTCCATCAATCCCGTTGTTGGAGAAACCAACGACAGCTATTTGAACCATATTCAAAAGCGAGCCGTGAGCCCTCAGGATGTCCAGGAGGCGATCGCCAGCGCGCAAGCTGGAGCAGTCCCCGAAGGTTCCGTCGGTGCGGGAACTGGAACGATTTGTTTTAGTTATAAAGGTGGCATCGGCACGGCCTCTCGAGTATTGCCGTCATCGCTCGGCGGCTATGCGCTGGGTGTGATGGTGCAGACGAACTTTGGCGGCGTGTTAGAAATCAATGGCGCGCCTGTGGGGCGAGAACTGGGGCGTTACTATTTAAAAAACGAAACTGCCGGCGATGGTTCATGCATGATTGTGCTGGCCACTGACGCACCGTTATCGGTTCGCAATTTGAAGCGGCTGGCAAAACGGGCTATCCTGGGCCTGGCCAAAACCGGCGGTTTCTGTGCCAATGGCAGCGGTGATTACGTCATTGCATTTTCGACCCATCCAGCCTGTCGGGTCGCACATTCGCACCAAAGCCGTACTCGCCTGTCCGAAGAACTAAGGGACGATCAAATTTCTCCGTTGTTTTTGGCAGCAGTAGAAGCAACGCAGGAGGCAATTTACAACTCGTTATTCATGGCTGAGACCATTACCGGCTGGCAAGGGCACAAAGCGGAGGCAATACCAACTGATCGAGTCATCGAAATCTGCAAGAAATACCAAGTAATCAAATAACTCGGCGGCCACAACCGAAAATGAATTATTTGGTGAACTGAATTGATATCTTATTATGGGCATCCAGAAATGAAAGGTGTCAGAAAAAAGGATAAAAATAAATTCTGATTCCTTTCAATCCGCCAGGAGGCGGACCGCCGATTGGCGGTTCCGTGGGAGAAAAATAATAGGGACACAGAAACGGAACAACCACAAAAACCTTGAAAAATGATCACTCCTGGCCCACGAAATACGCGGAATGACACGGATTCAAAAGCTGAAAATTGCTTTCCGTGCTTTTTCGTGTGTTTCGTGGGGCAAGTATTGACAGTGGTTGCCAGATTTAACATTTCAAGAATAAGCCAATTCTGAGTGCTTTCAATCCGTTAGGAGGCGGACCGCCAACTGGCGGTTCTAAGACCAAATAATTTTAATACTATTTTTGAAATTCAGGTGATCCTTTGCTATGCAACCAAACCTCCAACCAATTGCCAAATTATTGATGTTCGCTGGAATCGTTCTGGTGCTGCTTGGGGGCATTTTGTATTTCTCTAAAGAGATTCCGTTTCTCGGCAAATTGCCCGGGGACATTCATATCACCCGAAAGCAGTTCAGTTTTTATTTTCCGATCACAAGTTGCATTCTCTTGAGCGTGATTTTATCGGTCATTCTCTATTTATTCAGTCGTCGATAGCTTATTTTTAACCTACGGTAATTATTCATGCAAAAAAATATCACAACTCTTTGTATGGCAGCCTTGCTCCTGGCCGGTTCAGCAAGCGTATTATTTTCAGCTTCCACATCGCAGGTGGAAATGATCAAAATCACTGGCGGCACGATCAATCCCGTCTCTGCCGATTTTATCATCAATGCCATTGACCAGGCCGAGGACAATCAGGCGCAGTGTTTGATCATCGAACTGGATACGCCAGGGGGCCTGATTGCTGCCACCCAGGATATCGTCAAAAAAATACTGGCGGCAAAAGTGCCGGTGGTGGTTTTTGTCTATCCTTCCGGCGCCGGTGCGGTATCCGCGGGCATGTCCATCACCATCGCTGCGCACGTCGCGGTGATGTCGCCGGGAACCAACATCGGTGCGGCGCATCCAGTGGGCATGGGAAAAACGGATTCGGCTGATGTGGGCATCCAAAAAGCCACTAATTGGTGGGCGACCTTCAATCGTTCGATTGCGGACAAGCGAGGCCGTAACTCCGATTGGGTCGAGAAAGCCGTTCGCCAGAGCGAATCGATTACCGAAACCCAGGCATTAGAAATGAAGGTCATCGATTTTATCTGTCCGGATCTGGATAGCCTGCTGCTGGTATTGGATGGAAAAACTGTCACAGTCGATACCGGCGCAGTGACGATGAAAACCAAAGACGCCCGGCTGATTCGCCAGGAAATGAATTGGCGATCGAAAATTCTGGACATGATCTCGAATCCCTCCATTGCCTATATTTTGCTGATGTTGGGGATTTTGGGCATGTATTTTGAATTTTCCAATCCTGGGGCAATTTTGCCTGGCGTATTGGGTGGTATTTTTTTGATCCTGGCCTTCTTTGCCATGCAACAACTGCCCATTAATGTGGCTGGCATTTTATTAATTCTATTTGCTACCTTGCTATTCATTTTAGAAGTGAAAGTTGCCAGTTATGGCATACTAACCATCGGAGGGATCATTTCCATGCTCTTAGGCTCGCTCATGCTGTTTAAAAGCACCCCATCACTGGCCATTCATCTGCCCCTCAGCATTATTCTGGCGGTGACGTTGGCCACCTCGGCCTTTTTTATCTTTGCCATTTCCATGGCGCTGCGAACCCACCGGCAGAAGGTGACCACTGGCAAAGAGGGAATTCTCAATGAAATCGGTGTGGCGGTCACCAATATCGATCCAGAAGGAGAAGTCAAAATTCATGGCGAATATTGGCGGGCATTCAGCCAGCAAAAAATAAAAAAGAACGACAAAGTCAAAGTCATCGATGTGGATGGTTTAAAACTCATCGTTGAAAAACAGAACAACCCCTAATTTGGAGGAGGAATATTATGCCAGGAGCATTCATTTCGGTCGTCATCATATTTTTATTTCTGATCATGAGCGCCATTCGTATTTTCCGGGAATACGAGCGCGGGGTGGTGTTTCGATTGGGCCGTCTCGTGGGCACCAAGGGGCCGGGACTGGTTTTGATCATTCCGATCATTGACAAAGTGGTTCGGGTGAGCTTGCGCACCATTGCCATGGATGTGCCGCCACAGGATGTGATCACCAAAGACAACGTTTCCGTAAAAGTGAACGCGGTGCTCTATTTTCGCGTGATCGATCCAGCCAAGGCCATTGTGGAAGTGGAGGATTATTTATTTGCCACCTCGCAACTCTCCCAAACCACGCTCAGAAGCACGTTGGGCATGGTGGAACTGGACGATTTGCTTTCGGAACGCGAAAAAATCAACCGAGAGCTACAGGCCATCATCGATCATCACACCGATCCCTGGGGGATTAAGGTCTCCCTGGTCGAAGTAAAGCACATCGATCTGCCACAGGAGATGCAGCGAGCCATCGCCCGCCAGGCCGAGGCAGAACGAGAACGTCGCGCCAAAGTGATCCATGCTGAAGGTGAATACCAGGCCTCGCAGCGGCTCGCGGATGCCGCAAAAGTCATCGCCAAAGAACCCATGGCCATGCAGTTGCGATTTCTCCAGACCCTCACCGAAGTCGCGGCAGAAAACAATTCTACCACCATCTTCCCCGTACCAATTGATCTGATCATGCCGTTTGTGGAGAAGTATTTGGGGAAGAAGAAATGAATTGGACTAAATAGCATTCTACTAAAGGGCGAGTACTCCAGCTCGCTCTTTTTTTATGCTGGCAAAAAGAAAATTTATGAATACTCAAAAGTTATTTTTTGATCAGCCTAGATTAATTTCATTCTCTGCCACCATTATACGCGTTATGCCCCACGGCTCCTATCACGCCGTCATCTTAGACCAAACCGCCTTCTATCCCACCTCAGGCGGGCAGATGCACGATACGGGCACGATCAACGGCATCGAAGTCGTGGATGTGATCGAACAGGATGATGAAATCCTTCATCTGGTCAAATCCCCGCTGGAGGTTGGCCAGGCAGAATGTCGCATCAACTGGCCGCGGCGCTTCGATTTCATGCAGCAGCATACTGGCTTTCATATTTTGGCCCGGAGTTTTTTGATCGTCACTGGGGCACGGACGCTTTCTTCGCATTTAGGTGAACAAATTTCGACCATCGATGTCGATTTGCAGGAAATCGGTCCAGAACAGATCCAGGCGGTTGAAAACTTGGCTCAGCAGATCATCTTTGAAGATCGAAGGGTGAAGGCGTACTGGGTGAAGCCTGACGAAGTGAATAAAGATCGCTTGCGGAAAGAATTAACCGAACGAGATGATATCCGGCTGGTGGAGATCGAGGATTTCGATGTCGATCCCTGCGGCGGAACGCATGTCAGCTCCACAGGGCAGGTGGGGTTGGTAAAGATCATGGGCGCAGAGAAAATACGGGGCTATTGGCGGTTGGAGTTCCTGGCCGGCTGGCGATCGATGCGGGATTATCAGAAGAAATGGAAAATATTTAAGGAACTTTCGGCAGTGCTATCCACTGGCGAAGACGATTTTATCGCCTCTGTGGAAAAATTGCAAACCGAAGCTCGAGATCTCATTCGAAAAAATAAAAAATTATCGGAGCAGACTGTCGTTTTCGAGGCCAGGGAATTGGTTGCGGAACTGAACTCCCAGGGAAAAAGGATCCTCGTTCGCTTATTCGATGACCGAGAGTTGCCCGAAATGCGTTTTCTCGCCAAGCAAATTGTGCAGATTGCCGATGTTGGCGTGCTCCTGGGATTACGCACGGAAAAGGCGCATCTGATTTTTGCCGCGCCAGATAAATGGCCTTACAATTTCAAGGCACTGGTGTCGCAGGTGGCCCCAATGATCAACGGCAGGGGAGGCGGCCGTCCGAATTTTATTGAAATCGGCGGCGATAAGCCTGCCGCGCTGGCAGAAGCACTCGAGCTCGCCCGAGAAATTGTGCAGAAAATTATCGACCATCCAGGATAATGTTCGATAGCAGGACGACAGGGCAGGATGATTGGGGCAGAATGATTGGCAGCAGAATGATTGGGACAGGATGTTTGGCAGCAGGATGATTGGGGCAGGATGGTTGGGACGATATTGATTCGGATTGGGTGTGAATTAAAGAATTGATGGGGCATCTCTGTTGTCAGTTGGAAGCCGCTGGTGGCTGAGCATGGAAACTAGTGATTGGTTAGTTCGAGTTGTAGTTTTGCGTCGCTGTCTTAGGCACCTCACAGAGATGCTAATTTTTACCCCGGCAAAATAAATCAACCTACCTTCGCGAAATTATCGGTCAGCAGTGGCTAATCCATATCATCATGAAAATAGACCTCACGCTCCTGTCGGACATCGGTTGCTGCCGTAAATCGGGAATGGGGAGGCGCCAGCATCACTGCCTGGCAACTTCCAAAATAGGCATCGTAATCGGTCCGCAAACTAATCCGATGGCCCTGGCTTTTTAAATATTCGATGGCATCGGCCTCGATGCGGGTTTCCATTGCCACGGTTTGGCTGTTGGTGTCATAATGGAAGCGGGGCGAACGGATGGCTTCTTCCAGCGACAGATGGAAATCCACGACGTTGATGATGATTTGCGCCAGCATGGAAACGGTCTGTTCGCCGCCATTTCCTCCCAGGATCAAAAATGGCTGGCCGTTCTTAAGCACGATCGTGGGAGTCAGGTTGGTGAGAGGTTTGCGTCCTGGCTTAATGGAATTGGTTGTCGCGGGCAACGAGGAAAAATCGATCAGGGCGTTGTTCATCAAAATCCCATACGGCATAATGGTTACGCCCGAGCCAAAATCGGCGCCAAGCGAAAGAGAGATGGCAACCGCGTTGCCTTGCTTATCGATGACCGAGATGTGGGCGCCATTGATGATCGGCTCGATAGCCGGACTTATTTTCGCCGGAGAGGGAATCGTTCGTGCGGTATCGATCTGGCTGGCCATTCGGGCGATTTCATCTTCCTGAAGTTCGGCCGATCCCGTCGCTTCGTCCAGATAATTCTGCTGTTGGGTATAGGCCAATCGCATGGCCTGGGCTACGATATGAATGTATTTCCCGCTATTGAGTCCAAATTGATCGACATTTTTGAGCTGCAGGATACGCAATAGAGTGAGCAATGCGCGACCGCCGCGCGCGGGCGGCGCCGCGGTTACGATCTGGAAATTGCGATAGGTCCCGATCAGCGGTGAAGCGAGCCGCGGCTGATAATCGCGCAAATCGGTCGCCTGGATGCTGATATCGTGGCTTTTCAACTCTCGAATAATCTGATTGGCGATTTCACCTCGGTAAAACACCTGCTCGCCATGAACGGCAATAAGCTTCATGGTTTGCGCCAGATCCTGGCGAATCATAATCTGGCCGGGCTCCACCGGCAGCCAGTCCGGCAGGAAAATCTGTGAGGTGGCCGGATCAGATTCGAGATGATCATAGTATTTTTCCACCAGTCGCGCCAGTTGGCGGCTGACTGGAAACCCATCGCTGGCCAGCGCGATTGCTGGCGTCAAAAGATCGGACAGGCGCCTGGTGCCAAAGAGTTGCACCGCTTTCGCTGCGCCAGCGATCATTCCTGGCACGGCAATGGAACGATAACCCGATTTGGTGTTGATCCGAAACGCAGTTTCGTCCTGATAATACACGTTGGGATCGATCTGCTGCAGCGCTTGTTCCCGAAAATCGATCATGGTGGTTTTTTGATCCGATTGCCGAAAAATGAGCATCAGGCCGCCGCCGCCCAGGCCTGCTGCCTGCGGTTGCACCACGCCCAGCGCAAACATGGCGGCCACGCCGGCATCAACGGCATTGCCGCCTTGCTGTAACATGCGTTCGGCAATGCGCGTGGCCTGAGAATCCGGTGTGGCCACTATTCCTTCACTGCCGATCTGTCCCATCACGGGAGCGCTCAGGCAGATCATGATCAGAACGTTCAAAAAGCCCCGGCGTCTCGTAGCAACATGCTTCAGAAGAGTTATCATATCCTATTCTCAATTTTTAGGTGATCGAATTCAGATTGCAGCGCACACCACTGCAACGGCACTCCGGCAAAAACAAGCCGCATATTGGAGCTGCGGCTAAAAGGGGTGTGCAAAAATAGTGCTAAAATTAATGGCCAAGCTGAAATGTTGCGATGGCGGTTGAGCCTATTGTTCGATGGCTGAGGTGTCAAATGGGGCGGCAAAAAGTTCTGGGTCGTAACGGTAATTTTTCAACGCCTCGGCGGTGGCCGGAGAAACGCGTTCCAGCAGTTGGCTCAACGAGGCAATCTTGGTGGCCGTTATTTCGGTTTTGGATACCACCTCAATGGAGAGCTGGGCGACGGTAAAACGAGCCGGTCGCTGGGTTTGAAATAGGATATCGGCCATGCAGGGATTGGGGTCGAGAATGGTGAGATTGGGGTAACCGGTTCGGGCAAAGGCCTCCTGAAATTGTTGCAGGGAGTAGCCATAATGGGTGCAGTTCAGACTGGCGAATATAGGTCGTGATGCCGTCGCTTTGCTGATGGCTGCGGTGACGTATTTTTCAATCAGCTTCGTTGTTTCGAGGCTGTTGTACCCGCGCTCAATGCTTCCTGCCAGCCCGGGACAGGCTTGTTCGATGATCTGGTCCGCGGTGTAGCCGCGCTTCATTAGCAATTTCTTGTGAGCATGGGCGCCGATGGTCGTTTCTGTGGCAAAGATAACCACTGCGGCCTGGGGGGCGTGTTGGAACTGCTGCTGGATCAAATTGACGCCGGTTTCCACGATGCCGATAACCGGAAATGGGGCCTGACGGGAAAATGCAGTTTTATCATATAACACCGATAGCGTATTGCAGGCAATCAATAGCAGGTCGGGCTGATATTTCTGAGCCATTGCGGCAAGGGCGGCGTCGAAAATGCGGAGCTTGTCCGATTCGTTTTTGAGACTATTATAACCGCTCTGGTTATGAAATAGCGAATTGAAAAAGACCAGGCGAACTTTTTCAAATAGGGCGCTGCCCGGCAGTCGCGCGGCCAGTTCCGCCGCCACCGATAGTCCTCCCAGCCCGGAATCGGTAACCAGGATCGTAACTGCTGATTGGGGATAAAATGCCTCGTTCATCATCTGCTGATAATCCTTGGTATGTGAGCATTGCAGAAAAATGAGCGCAATTAGATAGGCGCTTGTGAGTGCCCGATATTTCATTGCCATTTTTTTCTCCGCTGCGATCTCAGGATAACCGGTCGGAAATGTTCACTGCCGGATTCGATTGATCCATGCCTGATTGCTGTCAAGCCGGGCCAGGCATAGTGGCTAATGAAGCAGCGGCGGCAGCTATCCCTGGCCAGGTGCCATCACGACTAATATAGGGTTACCGAATTCATATCCACCCCCAGTTTCTGACCGGCAATTTGCTTCAACTGCTCCAGTGGACCGATGACCACCGATAAAGTGACGGTATGCGATAGTTTGTCATTCGGTGGTAAAATTTTGGCTGGAGCGTGACATTCGATTTCACAGAAACCGCCGAAGCGGCCATCGTCGTTGTAGAGCTGGATGGCATCTCCGTAATCGTAAGCCTTTTCCCAGGGATGATCGACATAGACCGCGCCGGGATCAACGGCAAATTCTTTCAAATAGAGCATCGCCTGGTCACTGCCTTGACGATAGGAGAGATAGGCAATCCCGTTGCCAGCCGCCCAGGGCGCAAAGCCGAGTTTACAGCGAAATCGGCCGTCAATTTTGACCGCAATCCAATCCTCGGCAATGGTCATTCTTTCTGGGGGAACTGTGTTGAAATTGGTCGGGCCGTAGTCACGCACGGTGATATTCTGGTGTGCGGGATCTTTGCGAATCGGGATGATCATCGTTCCCGCCGTGTCGAGTTGAATTAAGCTCCATAGACTGGCATAGGCGACATCCTGGCCGATGATGCTGTCCGACAGATTGATCAATTCATGAGTGAATTTCATGCCAACATATTGGCAATCCGGGGGAACGAAATCGGGTGGCGTCGACAATAGTTCGATGGTGCGCGCGATTTTTAAATAATACTCTTCGCCCTTGAAGTTTTTGATGTTGAATTCATTCGAGCAGACCACAAGGTTCGCCTCCTGGCGTTCCAGGCGATAGTGGCCGGGGTCCATCGCTTCGGGTACGAACCAGTTTTGTTGGGCATCCAGATAGAAATCGGCTTCTGGTGACAGCCAGGTGCGGGCGCCGCCAAGGTTCCAGTCGCGTGTGCGACTGCTCCAAAATTCCGCGGTGTAAATTTTGGGATTGGGCCAGATTAAGTTGTTACCCTGAAGCCCGGCGACAGACATGGCAATTACCTTGCCGCCATACTCGGGAGTCACCGCCAGCATTTTCCCATTCGAATCGCCCAGAATAACCACTGGCGTGTGCTTTTTCATGACCGAAAGCAAATCGTTTACGTTTTTGAACATGGGCTTTTTCCCTCCGCAAGCGACAATAAGTCCTACCATGATCAGAGTGCTGAAGATAGGCGTTGTTGTTTTCGGTTTCATTCTTTCCCTCCATATTGAGCGTAATGCGAACATGTGCCATCTCATGCCCGAAATTCCTAAGGCCGGGCGATTTCCTCTGGCGATGGAGCAATTTCCGCCAGCAATGGCAGCGTCACTGCGGCTTGATTCGACGGGGGGCTTTCATTGCCGACCCGGTCTAATGCAGTAACGATATAGTAGTAGCTGCGTCCCGGTTTGACATTGGTATCGATAAAAAATGTATCGGCCTGGGCCGTGATGTGAATCAGGTTCTCGGGGTTCTGGAAGTCAACCGGACTTTTTTCGGAACGGAAAATATTGTAGTGAGCGATGTCGGTCGGCTCCAGCTTTTTAATGGGCGGACTCCAGATGAGAAGGATTTTTCCGGAGCTAAGCACCTGGCCGCGCAGGTGTTGCGGATCCATGGGGGGCACATCGTCTTTCCAGGTCATCGGGGGCAGATTGGCCAGAAAAGCAAAGCCTTTTTTTTGAGACACCAGTTGGCTGGCGGTTTCCAAACCCGAGTAGCTAAAAAAGACCATGCCATTGCCATCCCGCCGATTGATGGCGACTTCTTTGAGCAATTCGGATGTTGGCCATTGTTCGCTGCCCAGGTTATTGACCATCATCCCCGGAAAAATGAACCGTTCGTGCGGCCAATTCAACCAATCGTCCACGATTTTGCCATAAGGAGCAGTCGCGTGGTTGGTTGGCCAATAGATCATGGGCACGATGAAATCCATCTTGCCTTCGCTGAGCCAGCGGCGAGCGTCTTGAAAGACGGTATGGTAGCCATTCCAATTGCTCTGGTCGTATTTGCCAATGACCGCTGCGGAAATTTTGAGCCAGGGCTTCACGGCCGTTGCGCGATCATAAAATTGTCGCACAAACTGGTTGATGTTTTCCCGTTGCCAATCGTCCCAGTTTAGATTGTGGGGATTGCCTTCCAGCGAGTTGAATAAGAACAGGCTGATCGGATCCTGGGAATAGCCCAATTTATCCGCTTGTTCAGGATAGCGAATATAGTCGAAATGGATGCCATCGATATCGTATTTGGCGACGATATCCATGGCCACCTGCTGCAAATAGTCGCGCACCTCTGGAATGCCGGGGCTAAGGCTGACATAGTGTTCGCCCAAGGGCATGGGCTGGCCATTTTGATTGCAAACCAGCCATTCGGGATGTCGATGATAGATATGTTCCGGCGTGGTATGCGGCGGCGGTTTGCTGCCGCGCCAGGCAGGGAAGGTATTGAACCAGGCATGCAGTTCCAGACCCAGCTCATGGGCCAACTGCACGGCAAACGCCAGGGGATCCCAGCCCGGGTCCTTGCCCAATGAATCGGACAGCAAATCAGACCACGGCTCAAATTGCGATTGATACAGGGCATCGCCGTTGCCGCGCACTTGAAATAGAATGAAATTCAGACGAGCAGTCTTCGCCAGCTCAAAAATCTTGTGAATTTGCGCTTGTTGGACGGCCATGCGATTGGAATCTGCCTTGATCGCCCATTCCCAGCGGGTCACCCATAAGCCGCGACCCTCCTTGAGATTGTATTTCTCTTCCTTGCAAATCGTACCCAGAGATAAGAATATTGACAGGTATAGCAAAATTGCGCTGCAGGGGCGTTTCATGAGTGCTCCGTTGGCTGATAAAATGCTGGTTCAACTCATTGCGCTGCTCAGAATGGTGGAAAATCCATCCGGCAGCAGTTCCTAAATCTGATAGTGGCAAACGTTCATTACCCATTCATGCATCTGGCGGTGCTGGATGCCGCAGCTACGCCAGAGGGGAGTGGCACTTTGCTCGCGCCAGAACGATGGATGCGGCTGATCGAATCGGTTATGATCCAAACATCTCGTTCAGTTTCTTGCGTCGTTCTTCAAAAAACGGTTCGGCATCTGCGCGGGAAAAGGTGCGCTGCTCAAAGCTGCGTTCGGCCAAATTTTTGAGAAATCGATTTTCGAAATCGGCGATGCGCTTGCCATAGATGTGAAAAGAATCGGATTCATCCACGTAGCGACCGATTTTGATGGCTCGGCCGGTTCGTTGCTGGACCTGCTGGGCGACATATTCCATCACGTGAATAAAGGCAAAGCAGTTCATGAACGAGGCGTCGTAGGCATCCCGGCTGCGGAAACGAATATTCATGTTTAGCGTGGGCTGTCCATTTTCATCGTCCAGAATTCGGAACCACATACTTTGCAAGCAGGCGGGATCATAGATGTCTGTATCCATAAATGGCTGCCAGGTGATGGCCTGGGCCTGCCGAGTAAATGGTTGTTTGGAGAGCTTGTCGATGACGTATTCGATCTGATTGATGCGGACGAAGAGCTGCTTTTGGCCCTGAATCTGCTTTTCCACCAATTGCACATAGTCGTGATCCAGCAAAAAATGGGCGGTTTCTCTTGCATAAAATTTTTTCTTTTCAGTTTCGGGTAAGGCACATAAAATCCGATCGTATTCGCTGAGCGGCACCTCGTAGCCAAAGAGCCGGCCATGATAGGTATATTGCCAGCGCGTGTCCTCGGGATCGAGGGGCTGGCGCAACCAATGGTCTTTGATGCCATCGCGAACCTCCTGCACATATTCTTCCAGATCTTCGAAACCGCCGGGAATGCCCCCCAGGTGAATCATCGGCTCTGCGATCGGTTGTTCGATGGACATCAGCATGGTGCAATCCTTGCTGGGTGGGTCGAGATAATTGCCATCCCGATCGCGGGCATCGTATTGGGTGCGAATCTCGCAGCCGTAGGCATACAAAGCGAGCAGGGCATTCTCCCAGGTTTCAGCTAGCGTTGTGCCCGAGACCGCAACCACTGGGATATTTCCCGCCGCTGCCGGGCTAATCAGTCGAATGCGATCCTGGCGCATTTCGAGCATCGCATTCAGTTTGGATGTGATCATGAATTCTCCCTGGAACTGATGAATTGCAAGGATGAGTTGGTGATAGCAGACAAGGCAAATGTTTTAGAATGGTCGAACGATTCATGGTTTCGATTTTAAATGTTGATTTCAGGATGGCTTTAAGAAACAAAAATCTTTTCTAAATGTCAAGAAATTTTTTCGAGTGGCCGTCGCGCGGGTTGATTTTTTTTCAGGAAAAATTGTCAGGTGGCTCTGGCATTGACAACTGCTGCAAGCTCCGGGGTTCAGGCTGCCCATCGGCTTCGGCGAAAACTGCATCCCTGTCTGCCGTGGGTTTTATAAAATAAATTGATTTTAGAATTTTTTTTGATTATATTACCAAACGGAAATTTATTGGAAGAAATTCATCGCACAGGAAATTGCAAATCAGTTGTAATTTTATTTCGGTGACCTTTAATTCTGCCAAAAGGCGGATTGGAATACCACGGAAAAGGAGTTGGGCAATTATTTGGTCTCAGAAGCGAAAGGTCTCAGAATTGGGTTATACTTGAAATTCTA
>CAZYNP010000006.1:0-129593 GCA_964647995.1 uncultured Cytophagia bacterium | reverse complement strand
CCGCGTATTTCGTGGGGCCGGAGTGATCATTTTGCAATGTTTTTGTGGTTGTTCCATTTCTGTGGCTCTATTTTTTCCCAGAAACCTGGGATCCCACGGAAGTGAAATTGACGATTATTTGGTCTCAGAAGCGAAAGGTCTCAGAATTGGGTTATACTTGAAATTCTAAAATGGGATTGATTATCAATATTTAGCCCACGGAACACACGAAAAGACACGGAAAGGAATTTTCAGCTTTTGAATTCCGTGTCATTCCGCGTATTTCGTGGGGCCGGAGTGATCATTTTGCAATGTTTTTGTGGTTGTTCCGTTTTTGTGTCCCTATTTTTTACTCCCACACAACCGCCAGTAGGAGTTCCGCCTCCTGGCGGATTGACAGGACTCAGAATTGGATTCTTTTTTTCGGTGGGCTTTCCTTTCTTGAGTGGCAATGTATTTTTGAATCGAATAAACTTCGAAGAGGTGATACCCATGCGCTGGATGCAGCGAATCTCAATGCTCCTTATGATCGTCCTGGGACTGGTGATCCCCCGGAGCTACTCTTTTTTGAAGACCAGTGGCAAACAGATTGTCGATGAAAATGGCCAGCAGGTGATTCTGCGGGGCTTTGGCCTGGGAGGCTGGTTGGTTCCGGAGGGCTATCAGTTGCACGTTCCCGGCTATGGTTCTCCCTCATCGATTCAAAAGATGATCGTCGAGTTGATTGGTGAAGAAAATGCCGCCGAGTTCTATCGGATTTACACGCAGAACTATGTGGCGGCCGAGGACATTCGTACCATCGCCAGTTGGGGCGTCAATTCCATCCGCTTGCCATTCAACTACCGGCTGCTATCCCCCGAAAACCAGCCTGAGGTATTTCTGGACAGCGGTTTTCAGATCATCGATCAACTGCTGGATTGGTGTCAGGCCAATAAGCTCTACCTCATTCTGGACATGCACTGCGCGCCCGGCGGTCAGAATAAAGATAATATCAGCGATAGCAATGGCAATGTCGCTCGATTGTGGACCGAGCCCGCCAATCAGGATCGTACGGTGGCTATCTGGCGCAAAATTGCCGAGCGCTATGCCCGGGAGGAATGGATCGCGGGCTACGATTTGCTCAATGAGCCAGTGATGCCTTCCGGCTACACCAACACCGATCTGCGGGCTCTCTACATGCGTATCGCTCGCTCCATTCGTGAGGTGGATACCAACCATATCCTGTTCATCGAAGGAAGCTGGTATGCCACCGATTTTAGCGCCCTCGCTCCGCCGTTCGATGTGAATATGGTCTATGCCTTCCACAAATATTGGAATGAGAATTCCCTATCCGCGATCCAGAGCTATCTCAACCTGCGCAATCAAACCAACTGCCCCATCTGGCTGGGCGAGTCCGGTGAAAACTCCAACACCTGGTTTTACGATTGCATTCAATTGCTGGAAAAAAACAACATCGGTTGGAATTGGTGGACCCACAAAAAGGTCGCTACCACCACCAGTCCGTATTCCGCGCCAATTTCAGCCGGTTATCAGCGGGTGCTGGATTACTGGAACGGGAATGCGTCCAAACCGTCGGTCGCCATGGCTACCGCCGGGCTCATGGAAATGGCCGAGGGCCTGGCGCTGAGCCGATGCGAATACCATCCCGATGTGCTGGATGCCCTGCTGCGGGCCGATTTTGGCACTGCCTCCCGTCCTTTTAAAACTCAGCGCTTGCCCGGGGTGATCGATTGTGTGGATTACGATCTGGGCGACCAGGATGTGGCCTATCATGATACCGATTATCAGAATTCCAAAGGCCTGGGCAATGCCGAATGGAATCGTGGCCACCAATATCGCAACGACGGGGTGGATATCGAGCTGAGCCAGGACAAAGCCGGATCGAAATACAGTATCGGCTGGATCGAGGCTGGCGAATGGGTGTCGTATACGATTACCTGCGCCGACACGGGCGAATATCGCATTTCCTTTCGAGTGGCCGCACCCGAGGCTCGCGGCCAAATCCAGTTGCTGCTCGATAATCAGCCCCTCAGCAAAGTGGTGACCGTGCCCAGCACCGGCGGCTGGCGCACTTGGCAATCATTGGTAGTCCCCGAAAATGTGATCGTTCCGGCAGGCACTCATGTTTTAAAGCTGGTATTTATCAATGGAGGATTCAATATCAATCAAATTATGTTCGAATTGAAATCAGTGCCCATCCAGGACAGCCGCAATTTCGAGCCGATTACCGATACGGTTTTTCTGGCGCAAAACTATCCCAATCCGTTTAATGAAAACACCCGGATTCCGATTTTGCTATTAGCGCCGCAGGATGTAAGTCTTGACATCTATAATCTCAAGGGCGCTCTCATCAAAAGCCTGGTGCACCAGTTGTTGCCAGCAGGATTTCAAACCGTGGCCTGGGATGGTCGGGATAGTCGTTCCCAACCAGTTAGCTCTGGCGTGTATCTCTATCAGTTTCGTGTCGATGGTTCTCATGGCACCAAAACCATGATTCTACAAAAATAACCTATGAAGATTTCGCAGGCAATTTTTAGCTTAACTTTTCTCTTTGCTATCGGTAGCTTGCAGGCTCAATCGGTCGTCATCAACGAAGTGATGGCGGCGAATGCGGGTATCATCCGGGATGAAGATGGCGATAGCCCGGACTGGATCGAGCTGTACAATCCAGGAACCGCACCGGTCGATCTGCAGGGCTATGGTTTGTCGGATGATGAAGGAAAGCCGCGGAAATGGATCTTCCCTCCGATGCAGTTGCTCCCACAACAACTGCTGCTGGTCTTTGCTTCGGGCAAGGATCGACGCGAATGGCTTATCTGGGAAACGGTCATTACCCAGGGGGATGTCTGGCGCTATCGCCTGGGGAATTCGGAACCACCGATCAACTGGCGGTCGATCGATTTCAATGACGCCACCTGGTATTCGGGTTCCAGTGGCTTTGGTTATGGCGATGGCGATGACGCCACCGTGGTACCGCAGGTCTGGTCGGTCTTTATTCGCAAGTCGTTCACTATCGAACAGCCCGAAACCATTCGCCAGGCCTGGCTGCATGTGGATTATGACGATGGCTTTGTGGCCTATTTGAACGATGTGGAAATTGCGCGCGCCAATCTTGGTACGCCTGGCGATCATCCTGCCTTCAACCAACCAGCGGGCGGTTACCGGGAAGCGCAGATGTATCAAGGCGGCGTGCCAGATAAATTCGAGCTCAAAAATCCAGCGAGCCTGTTTCGCTCGGGCAAAAATGTGCTGGCGATTCAGGTGCACAACAATGACCTCAGTTCCTCAGACCTTACGATCATTCCATTCTTGACGCTGGCCAGCACCGCCGCGCTGGTTGTTCCTGGTCGTGGTGTTGCGCCATTTTTGCAGCCGCTGCTGGCTCGCCTGCATACCAATTTCAAAATCAGCACTGGCGGCGAACCCATCGCCCTTTGCAATCCGGCTGGCCAGGTGGTGGATCAAATATCGGCCACCGCGCTGCCTTCTGGGATTTCGCTCGGGCGACAACCGGACGGCGGTTCTAATTGGTACTATTTTGATCAACCGACGCCGGAAAAAGCCAATACTACGCCGGGATACTCTCGCATCATCACCGGCCCGGTTTTTTCAACTGCCGGCGGTATATACCCCAGCAGTCTTGTTCTCACGTTGACGCCCAGTGTGGCGGGCGGTTCCATTCGCTATACCACCAATGGGGCCGAACCGTCCTCCAGTTCAATGCTATATACTGGGCCAATCACCATTACCAAAACCACGGTGGTTCGGGCGAGGGAATTTGCGACCGCTGCGCTGCCCGGCCCAATTGTGTCACATACCTTCTTTGTCGGCGAAAATTTTCGGCTGCCGGTTATCTCGTTGACCACCGATCCCATGAATTTATGGGATGCAAATACTGGTATCTACGTCAAAGGCCCCAATGCCGAGGCCAGTTTTCCGTATTTTGGTGCCAATTTCTGGCAGGACTGGGAAAAGCCGGTGCATGTGGAATTTTATGAGCCCTCGGGTACGGCGGGTTTCCAACTTGATGCCGGCATGAAAATATATGGTGGTTGGTCACGTGGCCATGCCCAAAAATCGCTGGCCATCTATGCGCGTGAAACGTATGGGACCAGCAGCATCAAGTACCAAATTTTTCCCGATCTTCCCATCCAGAGTTTCGAGTCCTTTGTCCTGCGCAATTCTGGCAATGATTGGACCTCCACGTTCTTTCGCGACGCGCTGATGCATACCCTGCTGCGGAAGACCCACGTGGATCGGCAAGCCTATCGACCTGCCATCATTTTCCTCAACGGTGAGTATTGGGGCATTCTCAACGTTCGTGAAAAAATCAATGAGCACTATCTTGCTGCCCACCATGGCGTTGATCCAGAGAAAATCGATTTATTAGAAAACAATGCCGATGTTATCCAGGGCGACGCCAGTCACTATCTAGCGCTGCAGAACTATCTGGCAACGGCCAACCTGCGCAGCGATGCCACCTATGATTCTGTGGCCCAATTAATGGATCTGGACAACTATCTGGATTATATGATCGCGCAGATTTATTATGATAATACCGATTGGCCGGGCAACAATCTCAAATTTTGGCGGCCACAGCTACCGTCGGGCAAGTGGCGCTGGATCATGTTCGATACCGATTTCGGTTTCGGGTTGTACAATTCCGAGAATTATCGGAACAATACGCTGGAATTTGCCCTGGCTACCAATGGGCCGAACTGGCCCAATCCGCCCTGGTCGACTTTTTTGCTGCGCAAATTGCTGGAGAACCCGCGCTTCAAAATTCAGTTCCTCAATCGTTTCGCCGATCATCTGAACTCCACCTTTGTGGCCGCACGCGTCGTTCGTACCATCGATAGCTTGCGTGCGATTCTGGCGCCAGAAATGACTCGGCACCGAGCGAAGTGGCGGGATTCGGCGCCAAATTGGGAGTCTAACGTGCTGGTGTTGCGCCAATTTGCGAATCAGCGGGGTACTTTTGTGAAAGCCCATTTGCTCCAGAAATTTCAATTAGCGGGATTTGCTAAAATCTCGGTGAACGTCCAACCCGCTGGCAGCGGCAGCGTCCGGTTGAATTCGCTCACGCTTTCCGAATCGCCCTGGGAGGGTTTCTATTTCAAAAATGTGCCCATTCAATTGCAGGCAATTCCGGCCCCTCGCTTCCGCTTTCGACAATGGTCGCCGGCATTGAATGGCAACGGCGGCAGTGCCAGCGTGTTCATCGAACCGACCAGCGACCTGTCCCTCACCGCGCAATTTGAAGAGGCGCCATCGTTGCTGGACTCCATCATCATCAACGAAATAAATTATCATTCAACTGCCAATTTCGATCCTGGGGACTGGATTGAGCTGCACAATCAGAGCCATTCCGCTATCAATCTGGCGGGTTGGACGTTCAAAGATTCCGATGATGGCCATGCCTTTCATCTGCCGGCGAACTCGGTCATCGAAAGTACCGGCTTTTTGGTGCTATGTCAAAATCGGCACCAATTTGCGACCTGCTTTCCGAAGGTAGCCAATGCGATAGGTGATTTTCAGTTTGGCTTGGACGGAAATGGCGAATTGCTGCGGCTTTACGACTCCCAGGGTCGGATGATCGATTCTCTGCACTATGGTGACCGTTGGCCCTGGCCCAGCACCGCGGACGGCACCGGGGCTACGCTGGAGCTAAAGCAGGTATGGCTGGATAATTCACGATCGGAAAATTGGCAAAGCAGCCTGGTGCCTGGCGGCACACCGGGGCAAGCAAACTCCATGGCCACAGGTATTGGCGATAATGACCGTCATGGGCGCCAGTTTCGTCTGTTGCCCAATTATCCCAATCCGTTCAATCGAGTGACCTATCTGGAATATACACTCCCCAGTTCGGGCTGGATCACAATCGTAGTTTATAACACCCAGGGGCAAAAAGTGGCCACGCTGGTTGACGCACCACAAGCAGCGGGCGAGCACCGGATCAAATGGCAGGCGGCTGATGGATTGGCCAGCGGGGTGTATCTGTGTGTGGCCACGGCCAAAACGGATCTGGATTGGTTCACTGAGACTCGAAAAATGATTTATCTCAAATAGTGGTTGTAATCGTTAGCTAATCGAGAGGAGACACAAGATGCGATTGGTCCGAAATTTGGTTCTACTGCTTTTTATCTTTGTCGCTTCCACTGTATTGATGGCGCAAGATACCGGAGCAAAAATTGACTACGAAGCGCGCATGCAAACGCTATTGCAGCAGATGACCCTGGAAGAAAAAATTGGTCAGTTGCATCAGGTCAGTGGCCTGGTGCCCGGCTATGAGCAACTGATTCGGGAGGGCAAGGTCGGCTCGTTTCTCAACCTTCCTGGGGTGCAAATTTATAACAAGCTCCAGGAGCTGGCCGTCAAAGAATCGCGGTTGGGAATTCCACTCATTTTTGGGCTGGATGTGATTCACGGCTATCGTACCATCCTGCCCATTCCGCTGGCCGAAGCAGCCAGTTGGGATCCCGAGCTGGTGACACGAACCGCAGCGATGGCTGCGAAAGAGGCCGCAGTGAGTGGCATCCAATGGACCTTTGCGCCCATGGTGGATATTGCCCGTGATCCGCGCTGGGGGCGCATCGCCGAAGGCTCGGGCGAGGATCCGTACCTGGGATCGGCGCTGGCCGAAGCCAGGGTACGGGGCTTCCAGGGCCAAAACCTGAGTGATCCCTTTGCCGTGGTTGCCTGCCCCAAGCACTATGTCGGCTATGGCGCGGCCGAAGGGGGGCGGGACTATAATACCGTCGACATGTCGTTCCAAACTCTGCGCGACATCTATTTGCCACCTTTCAGGGCTGCGATCGCTGCGGGCGCGGGTACGATCATGAGCGCGTTCAATGAACTGAATGGTCTGCCGGCGTCGGCCAATTCATTTACCCTGAATCGTATTTTGCGAGACGAATGGGGCTTCGAGGGCTTTGTGGTCAGCGATTGGAATTCCATCGGCGAGCTGCTCAACCATGGCATCGCGGCCAATCCGGCGGAAGCTGGCCGAAAGGCGTTGGTGGCCGGTGTCGATATGGACATGATGGGCTTTGTTTATATCAATCACCTGGCGAGCCTGGTGCAAAAAGGCGAAATCACTGAAGAGGTGGTCAACGAAGCGGCGCGGCGGGTGTTGCGGATTAAATTTAAGAAAGGATTGTTCGACCAGCCGTTTATCGATCCCAAACTGGAAAAGGAAGTAATTTTAAATCAGGAGCATTTGCGGCTGGCTCTGGAAAGTGCTCGAAAATCGATTGTATTGCTCAAAAATGATGGGCAGCTTTTGCCGCTGAGCAAGAATCTGGCATCGGTGGCGGTCATTGGCCCTCTGGCGAATAACTCAATTGCACCATTGGGTTGTTGGAGTTGCGAAGGGAGGTCCGAGGACGTTATCACCGTGTTGCAAGGGCTGCGCTCGAAATTGGGGTCTCAAAAGATAAGTTATGCGGCAGGATGTGATATCAGCGGCACCTCCAAAAAAGGCTTTGATGAGGCCATCAAAATCGCGCGGAAGGCCAAAGTGGCCATTCTTGTTGTCGGTGAAGGCGCTGATATGAGTGGCGAAGCCTCCAGTCGCTCGTCGCTGAATCTGCCGGGTGTGCAAGAAGAACTGGTAAAAGCGATTGTGGCCACCGGTACGCCAACGGTGGTGGTGCTCATGAATGGTCGGCCGCTGGCCATTCCCTGGATTGCTGAGCATGTGGCGGCAATAGTAGAAAGCTGGTTTTTGGGGGTACAAACCGGGTCGGCCATTGCCGATGTGTTGTTTGGGGATTACAATCCTTCGGGCAAATTGCCAGTTTCTTTTCCGCGAACCGTGGGGCAGGTGCCCATTCATTACAATCATAAAAACACCGGCCGTCCGCCTGCTAACGAAAAATTTACCTCAAAATATCTGGACCTTCCCAGCACACCGCTGTTTCCGTTTGGTCATGGTTTGAGCTATACGCAGTTCGAATACCGGAATTTGCAGATAAATGTGCAGAAGGAAAATTTCTTAACGGTGATTTCCGCCAGCGCTGAGGTCGAAAATGTGGGTGCACGTGCCGGCGATGAAATTGTCCAGCTTTACACGCGAGACCTGGCTGCCAGTTTAGCCCGCCCCGTCAAAGAGCTCAAGGGATTTCAGCGAATTTCGCTGCAGCCGGGCGAAAAGAGGACCGTGCAGTTTCAAGTGAAAGCAGAGGCGCTGGGTTTCTACAATTGGAATCTGGAATATGTAGTGGAGCCGGGTGAATTTCAGTTGTGGATCGGGCCGAGTTCTGCGGCGGGTCTGGAAGGGAAGTTCGTGCTACCCGAATAAAATCATCGAGCCTGGTGGTAGGTAGACTCCATCGATAATGGCGAAGATGAAATAGGGGAGAGGCTCATTTTTTTTCCTCTGACATCGCGAATAGCGGGGGATGGCGAAAAAGTCGCGACTCATACGCCATCCTCCGGGCCGTTCGTCGTCTTCAACTGGGTGGCGCTGGGTGGTCTGAGCCCGATGCCACCAATTGGCAGGATGAACCCAATCACTCGAACGAATGAATGGATTAATAAAACCGATTTCCGTTAGTGCGGCAAACCTGGTGAATATTCTCGCTATCCCCAGAAATTGCAGGGATCGCTACCTGATCCGGGAGTTGCCCAGCTTCTGCATCCGGTTTATCCCGTTCATTCTGTCCCTATGATCCAGTCGTGTCTATTCGGTTCATCCTGTCGAAAAATCGCCTGGTGACGCTGCGCAGGTCCATCGTTGATTCCAGTTCGGTCTACTCGCCGCTTATCAGCAGAAGTGGTGGAGGTGGCAAAACGGCTTTCGAGTTGCTTACTTCGTCTATCCGGTCGAAAATTGACTTTGAAAAGTGACCGGTCAAAAAAGTGCTTGACGCGGAAAATTAAAAAGTGTATATTGTTCACGTTTTTTTGGCTTTCTTTTTGTTTATTTAAAATACAGCACAGCCCAGGAGTGTTGATTTCGGCAATGAAGCGCATTGTTGTTTACATGTTTGATTTGGCCATAGCAATGACAGTTCTGGGGCCAGCTACTTCCGCCAGTACGCAGCCAGGCAGAGAAATTTCTGCCGCGGCCAGCACCCATGGTCGAGCCATGCAATTTCCCCTTAGCAATCAATTCCAATCTTCCAACCTGCCAATTGTTATTATCGACACTTATGGCCAGGAGATACCTGATGAACCCAAGATCCTGGCGCGCATGGGAATCATCGATAATGGCGAAGGCCACCGAAACAACTTGAATGATCCCCGAAACAATTACGATGGGCCTATCGGCATCGAGGTCCGTGGCTCAACCACGCAATGGTTTCCCAAAAAGCAATACGCGGTAGAAACGCGAGATCACTCTGGCAATGATTCCACGGTGTCATTGCTGGGTTTTCCCCCGGAGGAGGACTGGATTTTATATGCTCCGTACTCTGATAAATCGCTGATGCGAAACGTATTGGCCTATAAGTTATCGAACGATCTTGGGCGTTATGCCAGTCGGACACGCTTTTGCGAATTGGTGCTCAACGGCAGTTATGAAGGCGTTTATGTGCTGATGGAGAAGATCAAGCGAGACCGGAATCGAGTAAACATTTCCAAATTGCTGCCCACCGATATCGCTGGCGATGCTGTGACCGGGGGCTACATCATCAAAATTGACAAGCCCGATGGAGCCAAAAATGACGGTTGGGAATCGCCCTTTCTGCCTTATCCCGGTGCGTGGCAACGAATTTATTACCAATATCATTATCCCGATCAGGATGAGATTGCACCGGCTCAAAAATCCTACATTCGAACCTTCATGACCGCTTTTGAAACGGTGATGAGCGGCCCCTGGTTTGCTGACCCCGAAAACGGATCTGCTCGATATATCGATGTCGATTCTTTCGTTGACAATTTTATCCTCATTGAGCTGAGCAAAAATATCGATGGGTATCGGCTGAGTACTTTTTTCCATAAAGACCGCGACAGCAAGAACGGCAAGCTGGTGATAGGTCCTATCTGGGACTATAATCTGGCGTTTGGCAATGCGGATTATTATTTGGGGGCAGTTGTATCTGGCTGGCAGGTCGATTTTTTAGAACAGGACGATAATTGGGAAAATCCCTTCTGGTGGCGCAAGTTGATGGCCGATTCGAATTTCGTCAACAAGATCAATCGGCGCTGGCAGGAATTGAGGAGAGGGGTATTGAGCGTCCCTCGGATCTACGGTATTGTCGACTCGCTGGCGGCTCTTTTGGGTGAAGCGCAGCAGCGAAATTTCGAACGCTGGCCGATTTTAGGAACGTATGTGTGGCCCAATGCCTATATTGGTGGAAGCTACCTGGCGGAAGTGCGCTATCTGAAAAGCTGGATTCAGAATCGAATGTTGTGGATGGATGCAAGCATGGTCGGAAATGCCTCTACTCATGGGGTGACGGTCATTGATACGGGGAGGCAGGATTTTTATTTGGCGCCGAATTATCCCAATCCATTCAACGGCCTGACCACCCTTCACGTATATCTCCCAACCATGGCTGACGTGGTGATAACGATTTATAATCTGGCGGGCAAATCTTTGCAGAGCATTTTCGATGGCCACCTGACTGCTGGCGACCATATTTTTACGATCGACCTCAGTGCTTTTGCCAGTGGTACTTATTTTTGTCGCCTGCAAGCGGGCGAATTTAGGGCTACGCGTAAACTGCTATTGCTTCGTTGAAGCGAATGGCTGGTTGATGACTGGCCGTACGAATGAGTCCTGCCAGACATCGGAAGCGGTTAGTGGATATGGTAGTACTTAGTTGGCGTTAGGAGGTGATGTGCAAAAAATTCTAAGATGACGATTGGCGTTGCCTGAGCTTCTGGGCCGGGTTTGCCATAATGTCCGTTCTCCATGAACTACCGAATCCGGGAAAGCTGGCGCTGCGCCCCTGGTTCAGTCGATTTCGAACCAGTGGCCGGCTGAGGTCAATCCCAATTAACCAGGAACGATCGGAGCTATGGCTAACTGTTAGGGCGAGCGGAGGCAAACCTGTGGTTACCAGATTCTCGGTGGTGCAACTTGACTAATTCACTTTAGTTACAAAACTAAACTGGAAGGAGTAAGTTATGAGACAAGTTTTGTTAACAGCACTGGTAGTAATCTGCCTGGCCTCATTTGCGCAGGGGCAGCAGATGATCAATTCGTTCGATCAAGCATCCCCTGACACCAACTATTGGGCCTTTTTTGCCAATCACGGCGGAAAGCATTACGAGACTAATACCAACGCTGCTTCTGATAAGGGCTGGATTCTTATTAACCATGTAACAAATCCGGTCCATGAGGGAGCAGGAGCAATGAAATTGGAATACAGTGTTCATAATACCGAAAGCTGGGGCGGTTACACCAAGTTGGAGCATTGGCACCCAGATCCGAATATGGTCTATGATTGGTCGGCCTATGATTCAGTCGCTTTCTGGTATTATGTGGTTACCCCGCAGTCCTTGCCCGGCCGAGTAACGTTTCGTTTTTGTCTCCATGAGGTTAGCGATGCTGCGAACGGCGCGAATACCTATACGGTTGGCGAATGTGAGTACTATTACTCCTTTATTAACATTTTGGATGCCTCGCCTGGCTGGAATAAGTTTCAGCTCCCTCTGATCAATGATCCCGACGCGTCGTGGGGCGGCCTGGCGTTTAACTTGACCGGCTGGGCCGGTATCCCTGGCAATGGTACGCTTGACACCGATAAGATCAAGGGATTTTCGTTTGAGTTTTCCATCAGTGGCGGTGGCGAAGGCGATGTTAGCCAAGGAACCGTTATATTTGACCAGTTGGAGCTGGTAGGCCGTAAACATCGCAACTTTGTATTTTTCAATGGTCGGGATCTGCCCACAGTGCTAAGCGCCTGGGCCTGGGGACAATCGTCCATTGAGGTAGCCAAGGGCGCCGGCCCGATTCCTGGCACCAATGCCTTGAAATGGGTACAGGGTAACGAATGGGGCAACGGCTGGACCGGTATGGGTTTTACGATCAATCCGCCCTATAACATGGATTATGAATGGCCGACTGATACGCTCAAGTTCAAAATGAAAGCGGAGCAAGGCGTGGGCGCATTGCGCGTTCAACTGGAAGGTGGTACCGGCAAAGTTGGCACCGTGTTTAATCCGATTGCTGATAATGAATGGCACAGCTACGCCTTCAAATTGAGCGAAATGGTGTATCAGGATAACACCTCCAATTTCGATCCCTCGAATGTGCAGGTGTTGGGACTGATGGCCGAAGCCTCGGGGATTGCCGGCAAGGTCATTTACATCACCGATTGGTGGACCGGTAATCCGGTAATCGATGTGGTTGCGCCGGCTGCACCCACCAGCGTTGCGGGCGTGCCGGGACAATATTATAATCTGGTTATCTGGCAGGATGTCCCCGGCGAAGCCAGTGAGGTCTACAATGTCTACGCCAGTGAATCACCGATCACCGACCTCGAAGCCCCTGAAGTGGAACTGGTGGCTGCCAATGTGATGGAAGGCCAGCAATCGCAGGCCCATTTCATTTATTATCCGTTGAAAGACAAAACGGTGCAATACTATTATGCCGTCACCTGCAAAGATGCTTCCGGCAATGTGGGGCCATTTGCTGTTTCGGCTGCCGTGTCGAACATTGCCAAGGGGCTGCCCACCATTGCGATGAATCCCCCTGCCAACTTTGCCGCGGATGGTGATTTGAGTGAATGGGATGCCACAGGCATCAAGCCATTCATCCTAAAACCATCCGAAAGCAACTGGAGTCTGGGCACATTTGCCGATGACAATGACCTGAACGCCACCTGTTATGTCGCGGTGGATCAGGATAATTTGTATTTCGCTGCGGATGTCATCGATAACATCTATAGCTATGATCCCGATGGCAACTTCTGGGAAGATGATGTGATCGAATTCTATATTGGCTTGTACAACACCACCAAAACGCACGAAGGATTCAAACGCGGGGCGGAACCGGATTATAAATTCATGCTCATTTCCACCCAGCTCATCAACGACCCGGATTATCGCACCCGATATACCAACGAGAGTGAGAACTATGAGTTCGTGAATTTCGGAGCGTCGGATTGGGCGGTGGAGTTCAAAATCCCCTTTGATTCGCTGTTAGTGGGTAGCGCGGCTGGTGATAAGCGATTTGTGCCGCAGAACGGCATGAAGATCACGATGGATATAAACATCCACGATTCCGATGCCAAGAATGTCCGCGAAGGCATGTTATCATTTTCTGATATTGCCAAGGACAATTCCTGGCAAGGGCCGCAGTTCTGGGGCAAAACCTGGATCGGTGATACCAACAAAGTGACCGCAGTAGAGGATTTCGAGCGGCCGTCGGTAGCGCTGGATTATCGGCTGGAACAGAACTACCCCAATCCGTTCAACCCCGGCACCACGATCAGCTACAGCATTCCCCATGCCGAAAAAGTAACGCTGGAAATCTACAACACGCTGGGCCAGAAAATAGTGACCTTGGTCGACATGGTTCAGCCGGCCGGCAGCTATCAGGTGCCAGTGGATGGCTCGAAATTGACCTCGGGTATCTATTTTTACAAATTGAGCACCCCCAATTTCACGCAAACCCGGAAAATGCTCTTGTTCAAGTAACCAGAACCGCATTCACTTTAAAAACCGTCGCGTTAGCCAACGCTGGTTGCTAAAAACATGATCCGCCGGTGACCGTCATCCCCGAAGGGTGGATGGCGGTCACCGAATTTTTCGGAAGGGAAAAGACAATGAGCAAATTCTGTGTTTGGGTGTTCATTCTCCTGTTGTTACCAGGCTGGCTCTGCTGGGCTAAGGATTACAAAGGCGCGGAATACCGCACCAAAGAGGCATATATTTATGGCCGCTTTGAAGCTCGCTATAAGCCACCGCGCGGGGATGGCTTTCTGGCATCGTTTTTTACCTATCATGATATCACGCCCACGAGCGCATGGAATGAGATCGACTTTGAAATTTTGGGCCGATACGATCACGATGTGCAGGTGACTTCCATTGGCCCCGGGCAAATGATTCGCAACAGCCATCAATGGGTACCCTTCAATACGCATGAGGATTTTCATGATTATGCCTTTGAATGGACTCCGGATTATATCGCCTGGTTTGTCGATGGCCAGGAAATCTATCGTCAGGATCAAGCGCATATTGCCGATTTTAAATATGAACAGCAGATCATGATGAATATCTGGCCGCCCACCTGGGAACCCTGGGCTGGCAAATTAGATGACCGAGCTCTGCCAGTATTTGCCTACTACGATTGGGTCAGCTATGCCAGCTATACACCAGGTTCCGGGAACACGGGCACGAATCATAATTTTACGCTGCTCTGGAAGGACGATTTCGATGCCTGGGATCAAACACGCTGGCAGAAAGCGACGCATACCTTTGGCGGCAACAATTGTGATTTCATGCAGGAAAATGTGATCTTCCAAGATGGCTATCTCATTTTGTGCTTAACCAAAGCGACGCCACTGGGCTACGTCGATATGAGCCCGCCCGCGGTTCAATGGGCTCGAGCCCACCAGGACCAAATTACCCTTGGCTTCACGGAAGATTTAGACCCCAGCAGCGCGCAGAAAACGAGCAATTATGTTATTAGCGGCGTGACAATTCAGGCCGCGCAGCTTTTAGCTGACCGGCGAACCGTTGAATTGAACGTGGCCGGGCTGGATCCGTTGCAGTCCTATCAAATGATTGTGATGGGCGTGAAGGACAATTCGGCAGCTCATAATCTCTTGGCTGGCCAGGTGCTAACGGTGACCATGGCTTCCCCGCTCTCGCTCCCTATCAAAATAAATGTCGGTGGCCCGGCGCATCGGGATTATCTGGCAGACCAGGTGTGGAGTCCCGAACTGGAATATGGCCATCAGGATGGTTATGAGGATACCTGGCTGGGACTGTTCGAAATTCAGAACACCGATGAGGATACGGTTTATCTCACTGGCCTCCACGAGCTGGTTACCTATCGTGTGCGTGTCCCAAATGGTCAGTATAAAGTGACGCTGATGATGGCGGAAAATAAATTCACTGAGGCCGGCCGCCGGATTTTCGACGTCGTCGTTGAAGCCAATCGTATTGTCAGTAAGCTCGATCTGTTCCAGCAGACTGGAGCGCGTACCGCCTATGAAATTACCGTGGATAGCATTGCAGTGAACGACGAAATTCTCGACATTCATTTCACCAATCGCTGGAATTTTTCGTTGTTGAATGGGCTGAAGATCGAGCCAATCGGCGCGAGCGCCATCGGCGGTCACAATCAGGCGTTGCCGCTACAATATTTTTTAGCGCAAAATTATCCCAATCCGTTCAATGCCAGAACGCTGATTCAGTATGGTATACCCGCTACCAGTCGCGTCCGGCTGGAGCTCTATAACCTGCTGGGGCAGAAAATTCAGACGCTGGTGGACGACACCAAACCAGCTGGTTATTATTATTTTGAAATGAATGGCAGCGACTTGCCTTCTGGGGTTTACTTCTATCGTCTCGAGGCTAATCAATTCACAGCCACCAACAAGTTGTTGCTGATGAAGTAACTGCGGTTTGCAAATTGTCCGAGGTTAATGAAAGAAAAAGAACTTGACAATTTTGTTATGATTGTATATATTAGCGCCAATACTGTTTACTTTTGAATCAAATAGAGATGCCCACAGCCTCTTAAAGGGTGGTTCGGGGCAACCAAAATAGGTGTAGTTTGCAGAGTGGTGAGATTTGGGGACTCAGTTTTTGTGCCATCCAGCAAATGGTTCAGCTAAAAATTAACCTGGCGTGGTAGCCGGCGATGCGGCCATCATTCATGCCAGGTATCAGCCAATTTATCAACCAACTCGAAAGGAGGTGGATCGACTCATCGATTCGCTTGAACCATGACCTAATTTTGTGCTGCGTTGCTAACAACAATTTCCAAACAAACCAACTTGAAGGAGGGTATAGCATGAAAAGGGCTACCGTATTGTGTGCGTTGTTCTTGCTGGTACCGATGTTAGCCAGCGGGCAACTGGTGATTCATAATTTCGACACCGTGCCCGATTCTACCTACTTGAACGTCTACGGCAACAACGATAGCTGGCCGGAAACGCATGTTTATCTGTCTACCGAAACAAAAACTGTCCATGGTGGCGCCGGTGCCCTGCGGGTCGACTGGCAGAACAAGTGCTACGACCAATGGGGCGGCTGGATCGGCATGAACCATTTCCATCCTGATTCGCTTGGCGTTTACGATTTCTCCCCCTATACCGACGTCAGCCTCTGGTACTATAATGCCGCACCGCAAAACAAGCCCGGTAAAGTTGAATTCCGCATCATCCTGTATGATGCCGGTCCTGGCACGGATCCGGCCGCCGATGGCTGGGAGGTCTGGATATCGCATCATTTGATCCTGGATAAAGCGCCGGGATGGAATCAAATCCTCGTCAAAATGGAGGACGGCGGGGACCTGGTGGCGCCCTGGATGCCCGATGCCGGCAAAAAGTTCTGGAATCCACGCTGGGGACAGTGGGTCGGCGGCAATGGCATCCTGGATCTGGATAAAATCGCGGGCTGGGGATTGGAATTCTCCCAGGACAATTCGCTCTATCAGCAACCCGATGATTCGGTGGCGGGGGTGATTATCCTGGATGATTTTGAATTGCAAGGCGTCGCTCCGGTCAATCTGGTGATGTTCAATGGCAAAGCGGTGCCCGGCGGGGTAAGCATGTTTGTGGGCTGGAGCGGCAGTGCTGAAATCACCAACGAGGAGGATTTCACCGGTGGCACTAATTCCATTAAATGGACCTGCGGCAGCGGTTGGGATGGGGTCAATTTCATGTTCGACAATCCCAAAAATTTGTTGTACAACTGGTCCAGGGATTCAGTGCAACTAAAGGTCAAAGCGCCGGCTGGCATCGGTGATTTGCTGCTGACGTTCCACGATCTGGATGAAGACGGCGCAGAAAAGGTGGACTATCCATTTCAGGCCACCTATCTGCTGTCGGCTGCCACCTACGGCTTCGATGGAACCTGGAAACAGATTAAAATTCCATTGAACAAATTCAATCGTTTCAATGGCTGCTGGGACAACGATCTGGGTCGGACCGTGGCCGGCGAATTCGATTCCACCAAGGTCAAGCAGTTCACCGTTGGTGGTTTCGGCCAGAGCTTCGAGGGAAAGGTGATCTACCTGGACGATATCTGGACCGGCAATCCGTCCTTCGATTGGGTGCCGCCGGTGGAGGTTACCGGGGTCAATGCTGTTCCGGCTCAATACTACAATTTGGTTATCTGGCAGGATGTCGCCGGAGAAAACGGTGAATTCTACAACGTTTATGCCAGCCCAACCCCGATCACGGATCTCGATGCACCGGGAATCGAACTGGTCGCCTCGGGGGTGCTGGAGAACATTCAGACCGCGGTGCATTGGCTGTACTATCCGTTGGAAAATCGGCCAGTAACCTATTACTACGCAGTCACCTGCACCGATGGCTCGGGCAATGTGGGACCAGCCGGAAAATCGGGCGCTATTACCAATACCGCCTTAGGGGTGCCAACCATTTCGCTGAATCCGCCCGCTAATTTCAAGGCCGATGGCGATTTGAGCGAATGGGATGCCAGTGGCATCACCCCCTGGGTGATCAAGCCCGAGACCGATCATGTGGCCGTGGGCGAAGTAAAGGATGCGGCTGATTTAACCGCCACCGTCTACTTAGCCATGGATGCCGATAATCTCTACATTGCCATCGACGTGATCGACAATGTGTTTGCCTACTCCAATACCGAGGGTAACTGGTGGAACTGGGATGCGTTCGAGTTCTTCATCGGCCTGTACGATTGGCGCACACCAGAACGCCACAATTCGATTCGCCGTGGCGCCGAACCGGACTATAAATTGGTATTGTTGCTGGACAAATTGATGAATGATTTCAATGGCTCGGCCACAATTTATACGCCGGAACATGAAAATTACCACTTCGAGCAATTGGGTGGCAAAGACTATGTGGCAGAAGCCAAGGTGCCGTTCTCCGAAATGCGCTTTGGCGACGATGTCCTATTCCAGCCGGCTCGCGGCATGAAAATCCCGTTCGATCTCTATTTTCATGATAACGATGGGACAACCGCTGGCGATTGGCAGGGCAATTTGTCCTATTCGCCCAATAATTTCGATCTCGGCTGGCAGGATCCGCGGCAGTGGACGTTCACCTGGATCGGCGATACCACCAATGTGACCGCGGTCGCGGTGAGCAATCCGCCGGCAGTGGTGACCAATTATTTTCTCTCCCAGAACTATCCAAATCCATTCAATCCAACCACCACCATCGTTTATGCCGTGCCGCAGGCTGGCCAGGTACGGATTGAGCTTTACAACACCGTGGGGCAGAAAATACGCACCTTGCTCGACGAACCCAAAGCCGCTGGCAGCTATACCCTGGAAGTGAGAATGGACGACCTGCCGTCGGGAATTTATCTGTACAAAATGGAGTCCGGCAAATTCTCCCGAACCATGAAAATGGTCCTGATGAAGTAAGACCCGAAGGATCAGCCCAGCCATGCAGCTCGATTTGTGTGCGCGGGCTGACCAGAGACACCCGAGCCGAATGATTTCGCCGTGCGATACCCTCGGCTTGGTATCGCACGGCGATTGGCACAGCCATTCCACCGTTGTCGATTGATCATCACGCCATCCCCTGGTAGACCAAATCCAATATTGATCCACCGAGAGATGATGACGAAACCGTCAGTCGAGCTATCACTAAATTAAAGAAAGCTGGGTTATGATCAAATTGGCTGATGGGTTGAACTGGCATTGCTTCGAGGGTAGAGCGAGCAAGTGATCGTCAGATCGGGTGTTGCGTTGCAATGATAGTCCTCTTCGAGATTAAAAGATTGCAGGGCAATAGGTCGGTGCTGCTGCAAAAAAAAATGGGCGATAGCCTATTTGCGCGACCGGCATGCATGATTCGGTAGAGCCTGAGTTGTTAAAATGAACCATGACGGTTGAAAATGGTCACTCATTGCCCATTAGAAACACGGAATAACACAAGCTTAAAAAATAAAAGCAGCTTTCAGTGTTTTTTCGGGTGTTTCGTGGGGCAATTATTGAAAATCATTTCCATTCCCGAATTTCAGGTAGAAAACAAATTCACACATTAAAATTAATTCAGAGGAAGATGCCTATGAAACGCATGAAGTTCATCATCTGGTTTCTCGTCTTGCAATTGGTACTGATTGGAGCCATCACCGAAGTTCGGGCTCAAACAACCGGCAAAATTGCCGGCAAGGTCTACGATCAGGAGACCAAAGAGCCCCTGGCTGGCACCAATATTGTCATCGAGGGGACAATGCTGGGCGCTGCTGCTGGCACCGATGGCAGTTTTTTTATTATCAATGTTCCGCCGGGAATTTATACCCTGAAGTTGACCATGATCGGATACGAGGCGCTGCGGATCGAAAAACTACAGGTTTCGGTAAATCGTACCTCGTATGTGGAAGGGCGCATGAAGCCCACGGTGCTGGCGGGGCAGGAGGTGGTGGTTCAGGCCGAGAAGGTGACGCTAAAAAAAGATCAAACCAGTTCGGTGCGCAACGTGTCATCCGATCAGATCGACATGTTGCCTGTGGAAAGCATGGGCCAGGTGATTAATTTGCAGGCTGGTGTGGTGAACGGGCATTTTCGAGGCGGTCGGACCTCCGAGGTAGCTTATCTCATCGATGGCGTGGAAGTCACGGAATCCTTCGGCGGTGAGGGTCGGACGGTCGATCTGGAACCGGAAGCAATTCAGGACCTGGAGGTGATCACCGGCACTTTTAATGCCGAATACGGCGACGCCATGAGCGGCATTGTCAACGCTGTTACCAAAGCCGGGGGCACCAAATTCCATGGTTCGGTATCGGCCAGCCTGGCCAATTACCTGACGCCGCACACCGACATTTTTATTGGTTTGAAAAGTAGCCAGTTCGATCGCAATCAGGATTATAAGCTGCAACTGGATGGCCCGATCTGGGGGGATCGACTGACCTTTTTTACCAATTTCCGCTATCAGGATAATAAAAACTATTTGAACGGGGTACGGCGTTTTCGGGTGGACGATTTTAGCAATTTTATGGTCAATGATCCCTCGCAATATTATTCGGAGCACACTGGCGACAGCGCCTTTGTGCCCATGGATCGAGATCAAAATCTGTCGTTCATGGGCAAGCTGACGTTCAAGCCCACAGCTACCTTGAAGACGTCATTTCTGTATACTTATAATAAAGACCACTGGCGTGACTACGATCATGGATTCAAGTACAATCCCGACGGAATGGCCTCTTCCCATCGGGAAACCAATATGTACTCGTTAAGCTTGAATCACATGATCTCGAACAAACTATTTTATGAACTTAAATTTTCCTATTTCGATAATTACAACGGCTGGTACCTGTATGAAGACCCATTGGATAGCCGGTATATCCATGATGCTTACTTCAATAATTCGGGGCCTGGTTTTTACACCGGCGGCCAGGACAAAACCCACAGTCGGCACACCATGATCGATAAAAATGGCAAATTTGACCTCACCTGGCAGATCAATAAAAACCATTCCATGAAAACCGGATTTGATTACACCGCTCATGATCTGGATCGGCGCTGGTCGCAAATTCGGAATCTGTACTCTGGTACCTCCGCCGAGGCCGAGTTCTATTTCGACCCGGAACGGAATGAGATCGTTTTCCCAAACTATCAGCCAGTAATCTATCCGGACTCGTCGATCTATTCGGATATCTACCGCATCAAGCCGATCGAATATTCGGCCTATATTCAGGACAAGATGGAATTCGATGAGATGGTCATTAATTTTGGGATTCGCTATGACTATTTTCATCCCAAAACCTATTACCCATCGCAACGCCGCAATCCCGCCAATCAGCTTAATTTTCCGGAGAATCCCGAAAAAATGACCACCCTGCTCTGGGCCGATGCCAAGCAACAGATCAGTCCTCGCTTTGGTTTGGCCTATCAATTGGGCAAAACCGCACTACTGCATTTTAGCTATGGCCATTTTTTCCAGATGCCACCTATGTATGCGCTGTATCAAAACCATTCGTTGCAGGTAGCCCCCAACGATTATTCTACGACCATGGGCGACCCGCTGATCAATGCGCAAAAAACGGTGCAGTATGAAGTCGGTTTGTGGCAGGAACTCATGAGAGGCATGGGATTAGAGGTGATCGTTTTCTATCGGGATATCTATGATCTGCTTAGCACGAAGATCGTGAGCACGTTCAATCAGATCGAATACGGTCTGTATAGCAACAAGGATTATGGCAACGTTAAAGGGATCGAGCTCAAATACGATTTTGTCTCGGGCTATTTCTCGACCTTTTTGAATTACACGCTGCAGTATACCCGCGGCAATGCGGATAATCCAACCCAGACCTTCGATCGTGCCGGCAATAATATGGATCCCATCAATCGGCTGATTCCTATGAGCTGGGACCAGCGGCATACGCTGAATGTGACCGTGGGATACAATACCGCCAAATACGGAGCTACTTTGACTGCTTATTTCAATTCGGGTGCGCCGTTCACCTGGAGCCCCATTGCCGAAAGCATGTTGTCCCGAGTCAATCTCTTTCCCAACAATGCCTATCGCCCAGCTCGCTATACAGTGGACCTGAATGGGTTCTATGATGTGGCGGTAATGAAAGGCATCAAAGCGAGATTTACGCTTACTGTTTATAATCTATTGGATCGGTTGAATGAGGAATGGGTAAACGCTCAGACCGGTCGTGCCTATACGGCCATCATCCGGCCCACCGATCTGGCCAGCCATCGCAGCAATTTCAATGAATACATCGATCGGGTGCACAATCCTTCCATGTATTCAGCCCCGCGAATGGTGAAGTTGGGAATGGGAGTAGTTTTTTAGCTCTGGCAAGCAACCGAATAATCATTTTGAAAACATAGCTTAACGAGGTTTGAATATGAAAAAAACGCTGCATGTTCTGATGTTGTTATTGCTTCTTCCGTTGTTTTTGACGACCATGCTGTGGGGCCAGGGCAAGAAATATGAAGGCCCACAGGACCCTGCTGGCGATATTGCCGCGGAACGAGAGGGCTATATGACCGGCAACCGGGTGTTTCTCTATTTTCGAAACACCACCGAGTTGTCGGATTGGCCTAAAGTTGAAGTGTCCAAATGGCCCAATACGTACGATGGGGTCAAGATGCTGGACGGGATTGGTTTGCTCATCGGCGCCCGAGTTTACATCACCGGCGATACGATTCCCGTGACGGATCGCACGCAGATCACTCAACTCGCGGGGCAGGGTAAAATAGACACCCTGTATTTCTTGCAAACCAGCTATCGCGAAGAGATGGATGTGGATCCTACCGGCACCGTGGAATGGGGGCTATACCCGGCATTCGGCTATTTCAATGAGCTGAGTGAATATCCGGCCATGAGCAATCGGCCTTCCTCATGGCCGCCAGCGGGCTGGCCTTTCACCAATCATGAGCTCCATTGGCCGGGGGAATGGGACGGCCGCTTTGGCCGGGGCGTGATTTATGCGGATCTGGAAACCTATTTTGTGGCCAATGATGCGCAGGATCAAGAGTATCTCGGGCCAGAAGACCGGGTAAAGTATTACCCGCGGCCGGGCCACCGGATCGGAGAAATTCGGCCAACCACGATCCAGAACGGCTTACCCTGGGGCGGTATCGGCATTCGGGTGGAACAGCGGGGCTTTCAGTGGAATAACCCTCAGGCTCGAGATGCCATTTTCTGGGAATATACTATTGCTAATGTTTCTGATTATGATCTATTGGATGTGGCCTTTGGCTATTGGGTGGATAACGCCATTGGCGATGCCATCGCCGGTGCTGGCGATGACGATGAATTGGGCTTTTTCGATACCAAAGTCGATATGGCCTATTCCTGGGATATTGATGGGATTGGTCAGGGCGGTTTCCGAACCGGGATCATGGGCTTTGCCTATCTGGAGAGCCCGGGCCTGGGCTATGATGGCGCCGATAATGACGAAGATGGCATTATCGATGAAAAGCGCGACAACAATGCCACCATAAAAATTGGGCCCACCGAGGGCTATGCCAACCTGCAGGCGTTTCTGGATTTCTATCGGCTGACCGCAGAGGATTTGAAAGAGCATTGGGACGCCGATGAGGATCAGGACTGGGAAGATGGCGAGGATCTCAATGGCGATGGCGTGTATCAATTATCGGAGTATGCTGGTGACGACGTAGGGCTCGATGGGGTGGGGCCGACGGAATTGAATTATACCGGGCCTGACGAAGGGGAGTGCAACCACAAGCCAGATCGTACCGAGCGTAAGGCAGAGCCGAATTTTGCGGAAACCGATGTGAGCGAATCCGATATGGTGGGTCTCACTTCGTTCCAACTGTTTCCTATTCAGCCGCATCGGCCTCCATATTACCGTTGGTTCCGGAACGACCAATCCATGTGGGAAGTGATTGGCCAGAAGACACTGATCGAGTCCATCGAATGGGTTTCTAATCTGGTGGAAACGTTTGCCTCGGGCCCGTTCCCATTATATCAAGGTCGCACCGAGCGGATCTCCATGTCCGAGCTGCACTCCTACGATCCGCTGGAGGGTTTGAATTCGCCAGAACACACGGCGCCAGCGCTATTTGAAGTGAAGCGAATCGTGCAGATCATTTATGAAAAAGACTATCGCTTTGCCCAGCCGCCCAAAATGCCCACGCTGACGGCAACTCCTGCGGATGGCAAAGTGATCCTTACCTGGGATGATTTTGCGGACACCAAAACGCGCGATCCCTTTGTGGGCAATGTAAACGATTTTGAGGGTTATAAGTTGTTCCGCGCGACTGACAAAAAAATGCAGGATGCCGAGGTGATCACCGATGGTTTCGGCACGCCGTTTATGAAGAAACCCATTTTCCAGTGTGACTTGAAAGATGGCCGAAAAGGCTTTACCAATTTTGGTTTGATCAATGGCGTTGGCTATAACCTGGGTTATGAAACTGGCATCACGCATTATTTTATCGATGAAAATGTCCAGAATGGTCGTACCTATTACTATGCCATTGTGGCCTATGATTACGGTGCGCCCAATATCGGGCCGGGCATTGCCCCCTCAGAAAACAATATTGTAATCGAATTGGATGAAGCCGAGGAGGTGCGCGCGGTCGGCAAAAATGTCCAGATTGTGACGCCGTATCAAGCCGCTGCGGGCTATCTGCCGCCCTCCATTGCCGCTGGTGGCGATCAAACTTTCGGAAGTGGTACCATTGCTCCCGAAATTCTGGCCAGCAAAAGCTTGAAAGCGGGGCATACCTATAAGGTCAAGTTTTCCATCGATACGGTTTATGCGGTTCCGAATTACGATCATGGCATCGTCTACACCACCAACGGCATCGGGGTTTACGATGTCGATCTCGATAATGCCCTGGTCTATGAAGAGAGTCCCGCCCGTTATGCTTACAATAATCTGGTTTACCGCGATACCACTGAATTTACCGATTGGCAAAGTTATTGGTACTTTAAAACCGACGAAACGGTCAACACCGATATTTTTGATGGTATGCGGCTGAAAATCAATTCGCCAGTGGAAATTGCCACCTATGATCCGATCAATTCCGGCTGGGTCGTTGGCAATTCAGCCATTCACATTACGCCGACCAACAAAGAATCGCGCTTCTTCCCCTGGGAGTACGATATTGTTTTCACCGATAATGACTCCGCTTATGTCGGCCGCGTCACCACCAAGACGATGCGCGACGAAAACGATGTGCGATTGAGCCGCTCCGATGTGCTGACCAGTATGCCGTTTAATTTCTATGTGGTAAATAAATTGTTCCGCGACTCAACCGGATCGTATGAGCGTCTGGATCTGGTGGTTCACGATCTCCAAAAGAACGGCAAGTTCGATATCATTGGCGATCGGGTGCTGGTGGGGCCTGTTACCAAAGACGTGAAATGGGCGGGCACTGCTTTTATCATTGATTTTCTTGCGGTCAGCGATAGCACCCGGCTGCCCAAACCCGGCGATGTTTATCGAGTCAATTTCAAGCGGCCATTCTGGGTGACTGATTCGGTGACATTCAAGATCCAGGCCAACGAAACTGTCGATCTGACTGCGATGAATGATTCGATGGATGAGATCAAAGTGGTACCCAATCCTTATGTCGCATCCAATGCGATGGAGCCCGCGGTCGCCAATTTTTACCTGAATCAACGTCGTCGCATCATGTTTACCCATATCCCGGCTGAATGCACCATTAAAATATTTACCGTAAGCGGCGCATTGGTCGACGAAATCAACGTCAACAATCCCTTGGATCAGGGCATTGTGCATTGGGACCTGCTATCCAAAGAGGGATTGGAAATTGCCGCCGGCATGTACATCTACCATGTCAAAGCCAAAAAAACCGGGGCCGAAAAGATCGGCAAATTCGCAGTGATCAAGTAACTGGAACTCACGTTGAAGTGGAATTTCGGCTTCATTTCTAAATAAACGAAAGGCCAGAATTTATGAAAGCATTAAAAATATCGCTGTTATCAATTGGTTTGATCTTGCTGGTTACGGTAGCCAGCTTTGCCCAAAAACCATACCGGGTGGGAACCACCACGGCGGATTTCTTAGCCATTGGCTTTGGCAGTGCTGGGGCTGCCATGGGTGATGCCTATGTTAGCGTGGCCAATGACCTGTCCGCGGTCTACTGGAATCCGGCTGGTCTATCCTATCTGGAACAAAATGAGGCGCAATTCACCTACCAGCCCTGGATTGCGGATATTACTACCAGCTTCACCGGTGTGGGCATCGTGTTGCGCAATCTGGGCACTTTTTCCCTGTCGCTGGTCCAGGCCAGTTTTGGTAGTATGGAAGTGACCAACCTGACCATGCAGGAGGGCACAGGCGAAATGTTTTCTGCGGGCGATTATGCGTTGAGCTTATCGTTTGGGCGCCGGTTAGCCAACTGGTTTGCCTTTGGTGCGTCGGGCAAATTTATTTCCTCTCGCATCTGGCATACCAGCGCCAATGCCCTTGCCGTCGATTTGGGGGTGATCGTCAATACTCGCTTTTTCTCGCCCACTGGCAAAAATGAAGATGGCATGAACATCGGCATGAGCATCTCCAACTATGGCACTAAAATGAAATACGATGGAATGGATTTGTTACAGCCGATCGACATTGCTCCGTATGAGCAGGGCAATTATCGCGACGTCCCGGGCAAATTCAGCCTTCAGGGCTGGGAATTGCCGCTGATCTTTCGGATTGGAGTCTCGGTGAATCCATTGGTGGTTGGCCAGCATCGGTTGACGCTCTCCGCCGATGCGCTGCACCCCAACAACAATACGGAATCCGTCAATCTTGGGGCGCAATACAAAATGAACCTGCCGACGGCTGGGGACTTTTACCTGCGCGCTGGTTACAAAGCGCTCTTCCTTGAAGATTCGGAATATGGCTTTTCATTCGGAGGCGGCGTGGTGCTCCGCATGATGCACAATATCGGCTTAAAAGTAGATTACGCCTATCGCGGGGTGGGCATACTGGGCAAAACCCATTGCTATACAGTCGGCGTGCTGTTTTAAGCCGGCACCCCAGGTTTGGCCCCTGCGCAGTGGCGCATGATCGGAAAATAGTGACCGCAGACTGCAGCCATTCGGTTCAAACATTGAATGGTTGCAGTCTCGGTTCGATGGCTGCCAGTCGCTTGCCACAATTGAGGCAACGGGGCAGCCGGAGTTCCTCAATTTAGGGTTGAGTTTTTCGAATGAAATTTTATTATTGGCGGTTATTATTGCTGTTAGCAGTTCAGCTATTGATGTTACCGGCGGCCCTGATGGCTGTTTCGCCAACGGCTGCCACAAGAGTGATTAAATTCGCAGGTTGCGACTGGTTTGTCAAGTCGGGCTACTGGGGACCAGGTCCGAACTATTTTTCCGATAGCGATTCGAGCGTCTGGGTGGATGGTCAGGGGCGGCTGCACCTGAGAATTCGGCAGGAGGGAACCACCTGGTATTGCGCCGAAGTTTACACCACTCAATTTACCCGTTACGGGGAGCATCGCTTTCTGGTGGAAGGCCGCATCGATATGCTGGATCGGAATATCGTGCTGGGACTGTTTGTGTATTCCAGCGATGCCAGCGAAATCGACATTGAATTTTCGCGGTGGGGGAACCCGAATTACTCCAAAGTCGGCAGTTTCACGGTGCAGCCCTGGGAGACGCCCGGAAATGTGGAGCGGTTCATCTGCCATCTTGATAGCGCCAAAAGCACTCACTATTTTAATTGGCAACCGGATTCGATTACTTTTGCCAGCATGCACGGGCATTATCTTGAGGCGCCACCGACGACCAATCATTACATTCATCGCTGGACCTACCGGGGCAAGGATAATCCCAGCACTACCAATCAACTGAGAACCCATATCAATTATTGGCTGAATCGTGGTGATCGGCCGCTGGATATTCGGACGCTGGAGGTGATCATTACCGATGTTATTCAGCCGCTCGCAACGAGTGACACCGCGACGGTAACGCCCCCCATGCAATTCAATTTGCTGCAGAATTATCCGAATCCGTTCCGCGAGACCACCACGATTCAATATTGGCTCCAACGTCCTGTTGCGGTCAGGATCGAAGTCTTCAATCTGGCAGGCCAGCGAGTGGCACTGTTGCTGAATGGGAACGGGTCGAGTGACCAACATGCGATTGAATTCCATGCCGACCATTTGCCTGCCGGCGTCTATTTTTATCGGCTGCAGAGCGAACAACTCTCCGAGACGAAAAAGATGATGCTGATCCGATGACAGCCGATAACAAATCAACTTTCATGAGATAAGCCATGTGGAACCAACCGAGATTTTGGCCCCGCCGATTTGCACTCAGCGCAAGCACCCACCGTTCGTTTCGCTGGACTGTGCTCTGGCTCCTGTGCCAACTGATACCCGGGATCGCCGAACCGCAAATTTATCAGGATCAAGCGGGAGATCAGCCAGAGTCGACGAAGTTTTTCTTTGTCCATCAGCCCGCCGACAGTTTTTATCTGTATGCTGCCACCAGCCATGAACTATGTTTTCTCGGCTCAGTAAAGCTCTGGCGAACCAATGATCCCGCCACGGGCTGGACCATTTATCGAGGTGATTTTTCGGCCCTGGCTGCGAGCGGTCAATTTTATGTGGAGATGCCGGGCATTGGTCGTTCCCACGATTTCCCGATCGCCGCGACGGTCTATCAGCCGGTTTATGGGCAATCGCTCTATGATCTGCTGGGACGCGTGGTCGTCCATACCACGCTGGTCGCAGCTCCGAATTCGGCCAATCGCTGTGAATGGAACGGAAGGAATTTATTGGGCGAAGCGGTGCCCTCGGGGATATATGTTTATCAGCTTGAAACCAATCACGACGCAATCACCAGGAAATTAATTTGTTTTAGAAGAGCAGATTGAAATGAGTCGACATCATCAAAAACAGTTCGGTTTTTTCCCGATAATGGTTTTTTGGGTTTGCTGCCTTAGTTTGATCCTTAGCCATTGCGGCAGAAAAGCAAAGGACAATTCTGCCGAAAAGCTGCTGGCGAAAATCGCCGATCGATCCATTACCGTGGACGAATTCATCCGCCGCGCCGAGTACACCATCCGGCCGGCCTATTGCAAAGGCGACAATTACATCCATCGCAAGATTATTTTAAATTCGCTCATTGCCGAAAAACTGCTGGCGCTGGAGGCCGGCGAGGACAATGAATTGACTCGCAACGAGCAATTCCAGCTTTATCTCCGCGGTCGAACAGAGCAGGCTATGCGGCAATGGCTGTATCACCAGGTGGCCTACCAGAAGGCCAAAGTGGACACCAATGAAATCAAAAAAATCTACCAACTGGCTGGTCGCACCTATCGGATCAATTTTTGCGCGCTTTCGGATAGCAACGGGCTCCAGCAACTCAAACGAGACCTGCTGGCTGCCCCACAGGCTAGCGATTCCGTCTTGCGCCGTTATCTGGGACTGGAGGCTGTGCCGCAACGCGAGGTGAACTGGAGCGATCAGAACGATCCGGCTATTCATGAAGCGCTGTTTTCGCGACGGCTGGCCAAAGGAGAGGTCATTGGGCCTATTGCCACCGGCGATGGCAATTATTTGCTGATGCAAGTGGCTGGCTGGACCGATCGGCTGGCCATCAGCGATACCGATATTCAGCGGCGCTGGAATGATGTCTCCGAGTATCTCAAAACGCAGCGGGCCAATCAAATTTATAGCAACTATATCGCCAGAATAATGAAAGGCAAGAGGGTGGAATTTTCTCGGGACACGTTCTTCAAGCTGGCCGAGATCATGGCTCCTTTTTATTTGAAGTCGCTGGAAGATAAAAAAGAGGCCTTTACCCAACGTTTCTGGAAGGATGAGTTGTTGCCCGATTCGCTCAACCGCGATATCGATGCCATTTTGGATCATTCCCTGCTGACCATTGACGGCCAAACCTGGAAGGTAAGCGATTTCTTAACGGAGATGATGCTGCACCCGTTAGTGTTTCGCCAGCGAAAGTTCGATCGCCAGCAGTTCCCCGAGCAATTCAAGCTGGCCATCGTCGATCTTATTCGGGACAAATATCTGACCCGAGAGGCCTATAAAAAAGGGTTTGATCGGGCAGAGCCGGTGGTGCAAAACCAGGCCATGTGGCGGGACTATCTGCTGGCGCAGTACCAGAAGAATCGTTACCTGCAGGCCAGTGGCGTCAACGACCAGGCCGACTATATGGAATTGATCAGTCGTCATCTCAACGGCTATGTGGATAGCCTTCAGGCCAAATACCAGCGTCAGATCGAAATCGACACCGACCAATTCGAGAACATCCAATTGACCCGTATTGATATGTTCGTGCTGCAACGGGAGGTCCCGTTCCCGATCGTCGTTCCCAGCTTTCCGCTGCTTACTACGGATAACAAGCTGGATTACGGCCGGAAAATGGTCAAATGACGGGTGGCGATGGATCATCAAATGGAATTATGATGAATTAACAAGCGCTCGCTCCAACGGATATTTTAAATACCCAATGCTCAACCAGCAAATTTCAAATAAATAATTTCATCCGTTGGGTTGTTTCGATCCGTGGGAGAAAAAAATATGTGATCGCCCAACGGATATTGTAAACAATCAAAGCTCAACCATCAAATTCCAAATAAATCTCAACTCGCAAATCTCAAATTCCAAACAAAACCATGGCTGATGACAGGCCGAAGGTTTGGTGTTTGAAATTTTGTTTTTGAACCCTATCACGCCAGTTGGCGGACAGGTTTGGAATTTGTCATTTGTTATTTGGAATTTCATCCGTTGGGTTGTTTCGATCCGTGGGAGAAAAAAATATGTGATCGCCCAACGGATAGATGGTGCCCGCGCATCAGCGCTCACGAAAATTACATCCGCTTGCTTTACAGAAGCGGCATCAGTTCGATCAAACCCAAAATAGCAGGTCTAAACATGAACCGATTAAATTCTCTTGTCAAAATAGTTCTTTTTATTTTGCTCGCTACTGTGGCTGCCTGCCAGAAGAGCAATCCCACTGCCAGCAATGATCAAAAAATTCCGGTTCCGGAGGGCTGGGAACTGGTCTGGAACGATGAGTTCGACGGCACCAGCATCAATTCGGATAAATGGAGCCATGAGGTCAATGCCCAGGGCGGCGGGAATAATGAATTGCAATATTATACCAACCGGCCAGAAAACTCTTATATCGAAAACGGCTGTCTGGTAATCCAGGCCCTGAAAGAGCGTTACACCGGCCCTGAGTGTACACGGGACTTCACCTCGGCCCGGTTGCGGACTTATCGCAAAGGAGACTGGAAATATGGCCGATTCGAGATCAAAGCCAAATTGCCGTTCGGAAAAGGGCTCTGGCCGGCCATCTGGATGATGCCAACCGAGAGCAAATACGGCGGCTGGGCTGCCAGCGGCGAAATCGATATCATGGAACTGCTGGGGCATGAGCCCAATAAGGTCTATGGCACGCTTCACTACGGCGGCCCATATCCTAAAAATGTGCATACCGGCAAAGCTTATACTTTGCCCCAGGGCAATTTCTCCGATGATTTTCATTTATTCACGCTGGAATGGGATAGCACCCAGATTCGCTGGTATGTGGATGGCATTTTCTATCAAAGTCAGGACAAATGGTACACCGATAGCGCTCCGTACCCCGCGCCGTTCGACCAATATTTTTATCTGATTTTGAACGTTGCGGTGGGCGGCAACTGGCCCGGCAATCCCGACCTTTCGACTCTTTTTCCGCAGACCATGATCGTTGACTATGTTCGAGTCTTCCAGGCCCGGCGAAAATAGATTTTTTTCCCATAATCGCCTGGCTTTAGTGGGCAAAATTTAGAACAGACCATTTCGGTCAGCCGCAAGATGGCTATTTCAATTAATTGGTTTGAACCAAAACCACTGCTCTCCCTAAGCTGCAATAAGACCCGCTTGTTAGCGGATGAGCACCAACTTGATGGTTTGAATGCAGCGGTCGTTTTTTGTTGCCAGGCGACCGAAGTACAAGCCACTCGGTAAATCGTTGCCATGATTGTCTTTCCCATCCCAGATGGCCTGATGATTGCCAGCCGATAGCGGTCCTACATGAAGCGTTCGGATCTCCTGCCCGAGCAGATTATAGATGGCCAATTCGATCGTTTGTGCAATTGTCAATTCATACCGAATCGCCGTGCTCGAATTAAACGGATTGGGAAAAGCGGGATACAGCTTGAAATTTTGGGGCAGGACCTGTCTTGAACCTCCATCATCCTGCCTGACGTTGGTGGGCACTTCTTCAAAGCGAAAGATCCCCTGGGGCGTGCCGGCATATAAAATTTTCGGATTCCTTCGATCCTGGGCCAGGCAGAGGATGTTCTTTTCCTTCAAACCCTCGTTAATTTCGATATGGCTGGAGCAATTGTCGGTGCTCTGGAACACGCCCACATCTTTCACCGACCAGTACCAGGTGCCGGGCACAAACCTATCGGCGATCAAATTGCTGGAATTGATGGTCCAGCAGCGGCGTTCCCAGGTCTGGCCGTCATCGTGGCTGCGGTAGATTCCTTCAGAACGAGTGCCGCCGAGCAGAATGGCGTAGATCTCTTTGGGATTAAAGGGAGAAATCACCACAGATGTGGAGGGATGATAGGGATCAATCTGGTTCCAGCTTTTGCCGCCGTCATTGGTGGCGAACAGGCCATTGGAGGTCGCCAGAAATAGCCGCTTGGGGGTGAGTTCATCGACATCGATATCGTTGATGCGAATGGCGGTGGTGTCGCCTGGTGTGAGGTCAAATTTCACCCAGCCGGTGTCATTGCTGACGAACAAGCCGTCCTGATTGTAGAAGGGATTGTAAGCGCCAGCAAAGGCAACCAGGGAGGAATCATAGGGCACTTCGATAGCGGATACGGCAATCTTCGGAAAATAAGTATTCTTCCATTCCATTCCGCCATTGACGCTGAAGAAAATTCGGCCCAGGCGATCTTCGGGAATGATGGTGTATTCTTCGGTGCCCAGCCACAGCACAGGCACAGTCCAATCCAGAATGGGGTGAACTTCGGCGATCAGTTGGGTGACTTTCACCTCTGACTTGTCATCGAATTTTATCAGGCGCCAGTGCTTGCCGCCATCGTTGGTTTGAAACGCACCTGCATCGGTCCCGACATACAAGGAATCGGTGTAAAAGGGATGTGGCGCGATGGAGTTGATGTGGCGATTGGGCAAATCGCCCGAAATATCCACCCAGCGACCAGAAGTGGCTTGGGCCAGGGAATAAAAAATGATGATCCATTCGGCGGTGTAGGGGTCGGACAGGCCGACTGAAAAATAATGGAGATAGATGAACGCTCCATACTTATCGTCTTCAAAGAACTTTAGCGGAGCAAAACTTGAGGCAGCCTGATAGGCGGTATCGGCCCGAGCGGAGTCGCCGATGGTGAAAAAGTGATCTTCAATATCAATAAACTGAGGCTTCGGTTCGATAATGGTATGATAATTTCTCATTTCAAATTCAGGTGTCGGAAACAGATGGATTCCTGTTCCTGCCCAGACTGTGGTGGCTTCGTAAATGACCTTGCCCGTATTGGCGCTGCGGATCGTTGTGCCGCCGAAATCTAAAGCGGGAACGATGCGAAAAAATAGATCGTGGTAGATTTGTTCCCCTTCGGCTGGCGACGAAACTTGATAGGGCTGCTGAAAATAATAAATGTGTTTGAGCGAATAAGAGAGATAATCCAGCCTGATAACGGCAAATTTGACCGAATCAGGCGCAGCAAAACTGATTGAAGATAAACAAATCAGCAATGTCCCTAAGCATAATGACTTTTTCAAGGTACACCTCATGCAATTTTAAGTGAAATAAATGTCAGAAGCATCCGTCGCCTGCGAAACCAGGCATGGCAGATCAGGTCGATCAATTGCCAGCGACGGAAGAGCCCCTTTGGCTAAAATTTCAGGTTTAGGCCAGATCTTCCCGTCGCCGCGGTCGATGAAACAAATAATTGGTCGATCGCCCAATAAATCATGATAGACCACATTGCGATTGCCCTGACTATCTCTGACCATGCGCCGGCCGTTGTGGTAGGCTGTGGCTAAAGGATGGTGGCTGGCGGCGATTGAAATGGGAGAACTGCAAGGTTGCGCCTGGCCCTGCCTGATGGTTTGAAAAAGAATGATGGCCATTAACAGCCATTGAACAATTGCTTCAAGTGTTTTGAGCGTCATCGTCAAGCATCTCCTGGGCTTCTCGATCATTCCTTCAATTCGTGAACGCGTTGCGCGTTGAAAAAATTTCAGAATGAAGCTAATTATTTGTTATTAGCGCTGAAATGAGCATGATTTGCTCAGTCTGAGCCTAATTTTCCTACCCGTAGCTCGCCAGTTCGCGTCATTGCCGGTAAGAATCGAAATCTATTCATGGCACGCCTCGATGACTGTCCGTCGTTTCGCCTCTGGATCAATGATTCGGCGTCAGGCAAACACCAGACCAGTGAGAACGGCGTTTTCGTCAGCAGGACTATCGCCTGCAATTTTCAGCGGTCGGATGAAGACTCTAATCCAAAGCCATAAAGCGCAAGAATCAGGCCACCCCGCATGAACCTCAAGAGATTGCGCCATTCGTATTCTCCAAGAATCTCACTGTGTCTGTCAAAAATAAAGCGATACCATCAGTCGCGAGCTCCATACTCCCAGGTTGAGCTTTGAAATATCCCGAACTTCCTCCACCACCGTCGAGATGTTTTTCTCTTGCCCCCAGCGAATATCGCCCCCCACCTGGTATTGGCCCGAAAGGGATAAATTCTTCCAGCAGAAATATTCAACACCGATGACAAAATAGGCGGCTACGGAGTATAACGTGCTCTGCGTTTCACTTCGATAGGGCGGTTCATAGCTCGGCCAGATCCGTAGACGATCACTGGGTTTAATCTCATTTACCGATCGCTCATAACCAAATGCAAATAAGCCACCATAGTAAGGTGCCAGGCGCTGGCGGATGGGGTAGCGTTTTTCGGTGCCAGCGCTCAATTGGATCGCCAACTGACGGCTCTGCGTGCCAGAGAGTTCCTGCCCGGCATCTTTTTCTTCTCGGGAAGCCAGTGCCTGGAGCGCCACTATTATTGCCTTATTTTCCCTGGTCCATTTTTTCCAGCCAATGCCACCCTGGAAAGCGTTCAATTGCAACCCATCACAAGTGAATAGCAGGGCGCTTTTATGCATGAGATCGCTGTTTTGAATGGACGCTGGTTCTTGAGTGAGTGCCTGCGATACGGTAAGTGCGATCAACCAGAGAAAAGCGAATGATTTCATGGAATAACTCCTTTCTATGAATTTAAAATGACTCTGCAGAATTGCCGCATTAGTCATTCTGAAGCTACTGCAGGTGTGCGGCTGGGACAGCAACCTCGATAATTTTTATCAGACGAGCGCTTCTGCGTTGCTGAGCTCTTCAGAGTGATACCGAAATTTCTAAAATGTGCCATGACCAGCGAAAAGGATCGCGCTTAGCCCACGAAATACACGCCAAGGCACGAAATTCAAATAATTAAAAGTGCGTTTCGTGTGTTTCGAAGGGCAATTATTGCTAATCATTTCCGGTGTAGAATTTCAGGTGATAATATTTTCTCAGTTAACTTACCGAGATATTGGCAACTCTTGCCTGACCAAATTGCGATGATAGAATTTTTATTTCGCCGGGATATATCCGCTAAGGGCAACGACCTGTTGTCCGATGGCGGTGGTCATCCACTGCCAGAGCAAATAGGCGTTGCTGGTCTTGTCCAAATTCGAACGGATGACGGCATAGACGGGCGCGGTTAGCTCATAGCGCCGATGAAAGATAGTGTCGTAATTTGGTGGGATACCGTTCACCCCGCATAATTTGATGGCCTCCCGCCTGGCCATGAATTCCTCGTAATAGTACACCGTATAACCGATGCTCCAGGGGTCCAACTCCACTTTATTGATGATCGAGATCATGGTGATCAACACCATTTCTGGCGCATTGACCATTTTGAGCCCTTTCATCACCAGCGCTTCCATCAGCTCCTGGCTGCCCGAATTTCGATCCCGTTGATAAGCATTGATGGGAGCATTGGGGCCGCCGACATCCTGCCAGTTGCTGTAACTGCCGGTATAAATCCCCCGAATTTGGTCCAGCGAAAGATTGGAGACTGGATTGGCAGTATTCAAAATGAAAACAAAGGCGTCCAGCGCCACATCTTTCACTTCCAGATCGACGCCCATTGTCTCAGCCAGGGCCAGCTCATCGGCTGAGGGCGCCCGAGCCACCAGGATGACATCCGCGCTATCGTTGATCAAATTGACATACGCCTCGTGCGTGCCGTGATGGTAAATTCCACTAACAAAATCATTAATCTCTTTTTTGGTGGTATCGGAATAGTCGGGATAGATGCGCCGGGTACCATCTTCGGCATCAATCCAGGCAATTTTGGCCCCCAGAATATAACAGGCGATGACGATCTGGAGCGGATGGGCCGAAGTGGAACCATCGACTCGGGGATAGTTATGGATGGTGAAATGACTAACATCGACCACCTGGGGTTCCTGCCTGGTGGGTGATTTTTCACATCCCATCGATAAGAGCAACGGGATGAAAGCAAGCAAATAAAACCTGGTCCGCATGATCGATCTCCTTTCATTTTTGAAAAATTTAAGACTCTTATAAAATCGCGGAAGTTGTCATCCCAAGCGGAGCGAGGATTCCCAGAAATTTTTAAGTACCAACGGATTGCTTCGTCAAGTCGCTCTTCGCAATCACTGGCATTTTTACGTTTACAGAACGTGACCAACCCTCTCAAGGGTTTCAAACATTTGAGAGGGTTTTTTCTAAATGATTAAATTCGCCCTCCTTTGGCTGGAGGCAATTTTTTATATTCAGGTTTCGATTCGATGATATCGATTATCAAATTTTTCAATTCTACCAGACGCGGCACAAATTCATTCCCCTCTGGTAGTGGGCAATGCCACGCCAACGCTGTAGTAGCAGTGAATTTTGAGGAATTGCGGCTCAGGCTGGGTGATTGTTTTTGAACAGCCAATTATAGTCAGCGATCCGCTTATCACCAGAACAAATAATAGTAGAAATTTTTTGGTATCGATAATTTAGCCTCCTGCTTTATGCAGGACAAGATGTCATCTTGTCCTACAATCAAATTTACACTGATTCCATCGCTTGGAGCGATGGAATCAGTTGACTTCGCCTTGCAAAAGTTTGGAACTTTCGGAAAGATTCAAATGAGAATTACCGCAACAGAAGTAATTTTTGAGCCTGAACCACTACCTCCTTTGATGGCTTGATTGCTTGCAGCCTGCAAAAATAGATGCCACTGGCAACATCTTGATTCATTTCATCTGTCCCATGCCATTGAACCTCAAAATGACCCGCAGGTTTCTGATCGGCCACCAATGTGCGCACCGTTTTGCCCATGATATTGCAAATTTCCAGCACCACACAGCTCGAATGTGGCAAGTCGAAAGAGATCGTCGTCGTTGCATTGAATGGATTGGGGTAATTCGGATGCAGGTAGAATTGATCAGGCTTGCTGAATTCTTGAGACTCATCAATTTTCGTTGGCAGATAAAATCCATTCACAAAGGCAGATGTCAGCGGGTATTCGATAACCGCAAATCCAGAGAGAATTCGTTTGACGGGACCGACGCCTGGGGCATACCACTCCACCCAATCATTATCAGCGCCATGGAATTGAAACCAGAAGCGATAGCAATGAGTGAAGACGCCTGCTGGAACGATTACAGTATCGGACTTGCTTTCCAGGTGAACCGTCCACTCGGCCAGAGGAGTTTTCACTTTCCAGCTATCACCAATATTGGCAGCAAAATCCAGCCAGACTTGTTCGGTGGATTTGTCGTTTAATAGCAGCTTATTGTCCGAAGTCATGCGCAGCAAAATATTTTTGGAATGGCGGAATTGATCGAATTGAAAATAGAGGCTATCATTGACCCGAATGGTGTCTACAACCGTTTCGGTCAGGAATTTAGAAAAAGTCCACCAATTTCCTACCTGCAACGGAAAATAGGAGTCCAAAGTCGGCGGTGTGCTTTGGTAACGCCAGACGCCATCCGCTTTTGTTGCGACATAAAGGATATTTTGTTGATTCGGGTCAGGCTTGATAGCGGTGATACTTTGATCTGGCACGTGAGGCAAAAACTTTGGGACAAATCGCCAGGTTGCGCCAGCATCATAACTTTCATAAAGGATAAATGGCGTCATCCACCAAGTGAAGTAATTTTCATGCGGCGCGCCAGCCGCCCAGAGATGATCAGGATTGAATGGATCAATCGCCAGTCCAAACAAGCGAGCCATTTGGCCTCGCAAACCTGTATAGTGCCAGGTTGTCCCGCCATCGGTGGTTTTCATTATCGATTCGCTCACAGCGAGATAAATAATGGCCGAATTATTGGGATGAATGGCAATGTGATAGCAAACGCTATCCTTCTTGTCAAGCCCTAAAAATGTAGTTTCCCAACTGTCGCCTTTATCTTTGGATTTCGCAATCCAGGGGTTTGAAGCATCGCTGACGCCGCAGGCCCAGACCACCTGATTGACCTCATCGACCGTCACATCCCAGGCTGTGCCTGACCCAATATCCAGAACTTGCTCCCAGCTATTGGAATTCAGTTGGCGGCGATAGACTCCGCTGGAACCTCCAGCGAATGTCTCGCCTCATATTCGAGGATCGGGGAATCCATCAACGGCATGAATGACAGAAATTTTGCTTCGATCCAGATTGCTGTCCGAAACCACCCAGTGCGGATCATAAACCGACCAGCAGTAGGTCAATACCGAATCGCCCGCTGCTTTGTCAGGCTCTGCGCCAACTGTAATTCCCCAACCGATCGGCCCAATATCATGGGGATAAATGGAGCGAATGCGAACGCCCTTCAATCCCAATTCGCTCCAGGACGAATCTGGCGACTGGCGGACAAACAGCCCCTCGCCATCGGTTCCAGCATAGAGCGCTCCGCCATAATATGCCAGAGCAGTGACGGTTTTTCCTTGCAAACCCCAGGGTATCGAGCATTGAACGAAGGCCGCAGAAGGGTAAAGGTAGCTGCTGACCATCAGGCCACAGCAAAGGACAAGATAACTTTTCATAACCATGTTCCTTTAGAGTTAATTTCCTTCCACGCAAGAGATTTGCCGGTCTATCGGTTCCAACTTGCTGGTAAACCATTCGCTCCGGGATAGTTTTGAAATTTTAACCGCTTATCAAATTGATCACTGCTCCGCCAATTTCAATAGGTTGATCCTCCGGTTCCGCATCCCGGATGCCGCTTCCCAATTTCTCAAATTCTAATCCTTTCCGGGAGAGCCTATGAATTCCAACACTCGATGGATCGCAATCCTGAACCAAATGGTAAATTGATCCGGATGTTCGACGAGCTCATTTTTCAGCGTCGACAGATCGATCCAGCGATAGCCATCCGCTTCATCGGAATTAGGCGCAACGGCTCCATCGTAGTGGCCGATGAAAACATGATCCAGCTCGTGCTCCGTCAGACCGTGATCCAATTCCGCCTGGTAAATAAAATGAAAGGCGGGCTGGAGTTCAGTGTCGAACCCCATTTCTTCTCGCAATCGTCGATGGGCGGCCATTTCCAGGGGCTCTCCCGGTCGGGGATGGCTACAACACGCATTGGTCCAGAGGCAGCCGGAGTGGTATTTCGCGCAGGCGCGTTGTTGCAGCAACATTTCGTGTTTTCGATTGAAGATAAAAATCGAAAAGGCGCGGTGCAATAATGCCTGTTCATGGGCGATCATTTTTTCTGCGGTGCCGATTTCTCGATCATTCTCATCGACCAGAATAACTCGTTCTTCCACTTGTGAATCCTATCAATTTATCATCGACTTTTTTATTAAAAAATAACGCAGCAAATTTTTTCGCTGACCAGGAGTTGATCCTTGCTGCTGTTTCCGCGCCCGATCCGGTTCAGAACAGATGGTCGTCGGTCAGATAAGCATCCGGTGCTGGTTTGACCAGAATGGTACGCTTCACGCCCTCAATGTTTGCTACAATCTGCTGCAGTTCGGCCATATTCTGGCTGCGGCAGAGGCAATGCACGTTGGGACCGGCGTCGATGGTGAAGTAGCAGCGCAATCCTTGCTCGCGAATTTTTTGGATGGTCTTGATGATCCTCAGGGTAGTGGGTTGCCAGTAAAACAGCGCCGGCTGCGAGGTCATCATCACCGTATGCATGTAAAGGCAATTGGTCTCGGCGATCTGTCCCACAGCCTCGAAGTTATTTTCCAGAATCAGACGTCGGGTCTCCAGTGCCTGTTGCTGAGAATATTGAATGCGCAGATCATTGAAAGGACTGGTGCTGGCCAGGTAATGCCCTTCGTCGGAGGTGATGACTTTTTTAGAGTCATCGACCACTGCAATCACTGCATTCATATCGAAGCAATCCTCAGGGCAGATTTGTTCGGCATAAGCAGTTTCATGGGTGGTGCCAGCATAGCAATAGACAAAACCCCCATGAATGGATCGGGCAGCCGAGCCAGAGCCCAACCGAGCATACTGGGAGAGCTCTCGCTTGGACAGTACCAATCCCAGCGCGTTGGCCGCGGCCAGAGTTAGCGCGGCAAAGGCCGATGCCGATGATGCCAATCCCGCCTGCGTGGGGAAATCGTTGCGACTGAGCATGCGAAAATGATAATCAATTTTCGCCCGCTGCCGCAACAAGTCCACCAGATAAATGATCCGCTCCCGATGGCGTCCGCTGACCTGCTCATTGCCAACCACCACAGAATCGGCCTCGTAATCCGGCAAAAATTCGATGGTCGTATGCGTTTGCAGTTGGATGCCCGGGCTCAGCCCCAGCTTGGTCATGCTCACGGTATCGTTCAACGGAATATTCAGGGCCGGATTATTACGCCGAGAACGGCCCCAATATTTTATCAACGCAATATTGGAATGGGCGATTGCCGATGATTTCAGCATGGATGATCCTTCAAAAAATGGTCGTGAAACGATTGTTCGGTCAACTTGAATTTAGAATAAAAATACGAATCTTGCAAGCAATTTTTCATCGGTGCCGACGCTGCAACTTTTCCCCATCAGCGACTGATGTTTTGACGATCAGGGTGACATTTGGATTCAGCCTGCCGCTGGCCCCAATCAGCGTTTGGGTTCCCAATCCTTTTGCAGGAAATGTGACGTTCTGGGGGGAACAAATCGGCAGCAGTAGATTACAACTATATCAAAAAGTAAACCCTCACCGATTAGCAGGAGCAGGTCTATGCGCGATCGAATAACGACATTGTTTATTCTCTTCGTTGGTCTTTTCAATTTGGTCTTTCTTTCCGCAAGCTGGTCTCGAGACGTCAAAGGACGGGTATTCGAAGATTCGAATCAGAACCTCAAGTTCGACGTCGGCGAACGGGGAATCGCTGGCGTGCTGGTTTCCAATCAACTGGAAGTTGTGCCGACCGATGAAAATGGCAATTATCGCCTGCCAATTTCCGATGAAGCAATCATTTTCATTACCAAACCCGCTGGTTATATGACCCCATTGAATAAAGATCGGCTACCCCAATTTTATTATGTGCATCAGCCCAAGGGTTCTCCGGATCAGGCATTCAAATATAAGGGAGTTGCCGCTACGGGAAAATTGCCATCATCGTTGGATTTCCCATTAGTTCCGGTGGCCGAGAAAGATACCTTCCAGGTGATTGTTTTCGCCGATCCTCAGCCGCGAAATCATCAGGAGATCGACTACATTCGGGATGATGTGGCTGCTGAATTGATTGGCACGTCGGCTCAATTCGGTATCACTCTTGGCGATATCGTGTTTGACGATCTATCGCTCTATGAACGATATAACCAGGTGCTTTCGAAAATCGGCATCCCGTTTTACAATGTGCCCGGTAATCATGACGAAAACTATGATGCTGCGGACGATCGATATGCTCTGGAAACTTTCAAGCGCCATTTCGGCCCCAACTATTATTCGTTCGATTACGGCCAGGTACATTTCATTGTCCTGGACGATGTGGAATATGCTGGCCACAAAGACCAGGGCTTTGGTGGCTATCAGGGCAAGATCGGCGACAAACAATTGACCTGGCTCAGGAATGAGCTACGTTTTGTTCCGACAGATCGGTTAATTGTGCTTACCATGCATATTCCGCTATATACCGTATACGGGCCAGATGCCAGTATCAATGTCGTGGATCGCGAGGCGCTGTTTGCGGTTTTGCAGGGCCGGACAAAAGTGCTGGCGTTGGCAGGCCACATGCACGCGCTGGAACATAATTTTATCGATCAACGATGGGGCTGGTCTGGATCAGCGCCCATCCATCAGATCATTTGTGCGGCGGTCAGCGGCACCTGGTGGACCGGTATGAAAGATGCCCGAGGGATACCGGTAGCCGACCAGCGTGATGGCACGCCCAACGGCTATCATATTATCACCTTTGAAGGGGTGGATTATCACGAGCGATTCCAGCCGGCTTCGCTATCGGCTGATTTTCAATTGCGCATTTCCAGCCCCGTTGGCAAACTGAAATTATCGGAGCTGGAGCGTGATTCCATCATTGTCAACGTGTTTGATGGCAGCGAGCGGAGCTCGGTCGTTGCTCAAGTCGATAATTTGCCACCAATCGAGCTGCGTCGGCAATTTCGCAGCGATCCGTTTTATGAACAAATCTATCTGGCCATGAAAAAAGAGCTGCCAACCTGGATCCGTCCAGAGCCCTCGACGCACCTCTGGATTGGCGCCCTGCCAACCCCATTGGCGGCTGGTGTGCATCAGCTAATAGTTACCACCACTGATCAATTTGGGGCGACTTATCGCAGCAGCCAGATTTTCGAGATCGAGTAATGCCCCATGCAGCGCAGCAGTGCCGGCCCCGGTAGCGAATTGCTATAATCGATGGAACTGCAGCTGGAATCAACGATGGATGCTGGGGGGAAGGCCTACTTCGCGATGATATTGCAGGGCGCAGGCGTAAAAATAGTTGATGCCATTGGCTTCGCAGAAGCGTCGGATTTCGTCATTGATCGTATGGTACTGAAACCAGAGATCGGTGATTTTTCGCTCCCAACACTGCTTGACGATGCCTAAGGTTAGCTCCGGATTGGTCACGATGATAGCACCTTCGAGTTGCTGGGTGACATCGCTGAGGCTGCGATAACAAATGATATCATCGATGCGGTCAACGTGGGGATTGATTGGATACACCCGATAACCGGAGCGTGTGAGCAAATCATAGATTTGACGGCTAACGGCCGCGGGTTTTCGGGAGAGGCCGAACAGCGCCAGATGCTGTTTCAGCCAGAATTGCGCCTTGCGCTCTGCTTCTGTCAGGGGTTTCTTGTGCATAGACATCTGGCTTGCCGATTGGGAGATCCATGGCAATTTTCAGGGCCGGCCAGTTCGCTAATTTTGAGCGATGCGCCGGGTGGGCCGCGAACCAGGCTCCGCTATCGATTGTTTGCAGCAACAGCTTATTGGGCAAATCCCGTGAATTTAGCGCACAACCGTTGCTGCTGGCACGATATAATTGTCCTGAATTCATAGATTGAACGCCTGGAGCATGAGCGCGGCTTTTTCGTGTTTGGGATTGATCTGGAGCAGTTCTTTTAAAATCTGCTCCGCTCGGTCGCTCCAGCCGCTATTTTGATAATAATGGACGGCGTCGATGTAAATGTCTTCGATGTTTCGTCCGCGCGCCAGCATTTTCAGAATACCCTGAATGTCCTGGTTGAACAGGGCCTGGCACTGTTCTTTATTTTCCAGGAAATAGGTGATCAACTGGATGTTTTGCTGATAGTTCTCCAGGATCGATACCAAAATATGGAGGCCCTGATTGAACAAATCATCAATTCGATCCAGATTTCGATCCAGGGAGGCTTTGGTTTCCTGATAGCTATCGCTATCCTCCTGGTAATAATCCAGAATATATTTTAGCTCCCTGGCAACCATCACTTTGTGAAAAAGCAGGCCGACATTATTGATAAATTTAATTTCAGCTTCGCTGGGAGTGAATTTATTGGCCTGTTCAAAAATACGTTTTTTGGGATTCAGAATGCGCTTGTATACCACATGCAGATTTTCTTTGATATCCCAGAGTATATCCTGCACCTTCCGCAGGTTGCTGAACGACATAATCACGCCCGAATGGAATGATTTATTGTATTCCTTGAACATGCGGTAAGCCTCAAGATAGCCGCCTACCACCAGTCGGATTTTTCGATCTTTCGTCCGGGCAATGTAAGGACTCACTAAGCTTTTTGAATCAGGCATATCCCGTTACCTCATGGCAGACAACAGTTATTTGGGAAGTTTGGATTGCAATATTTTTTGATCGATTTCGAGAACCCGGTATTCCACCCGGCGATTGATCCGCCGGGCATCATCGGTTTTTTCATTAACCAGTGGCTTGTCGTTGCCATACCCAACGGCCACGAAGCGTTGGGCAGGCTCGCCCTGTCGGACAATATAATCGACCACGGCCTGGGCGCGTTCATAGGAAAGCTGCTTGTTGTAGGCAGTCGTGCCCAGATCACAGGTATGACCACTAATTTCCACTTTGGTCCATTCGGGATGTTCCCGCAGCAGGTGGACGAAGCGATCCAATTCGGGATGAGACTCCGGCCGCAGGGAGGACAGGTTGATGTCAAAAAATACGGTGAGCAGGGCCGAGGGATAGCTGGTCGCATCCGGAATGAGCTTGGGCAATTGAATATCCACCTGCACGTGGGCAGTATCGCTGCTGCGCAGATCAATTTCCCGCGAGCTGAAAATATAGCCCTCTTTCGTGGCAGTATAGCAATACCATTTCCCGGACGGCAGCAGGATGGTGAAATCACCGGTGGGGCGGGTAGTGGCATTGCCCAGAATTTTGAAACTCTGCAAATCTTCCCAGGTTATCTTCGCTTTATCCAGCGGGCTGCCTTCGGTATCCACTAATTTGCCTTCAACAATGGTGACCGGCTTGGTCAATCGCTCAGGCAAGGTAATCAAATAAATATCACTTTGGCCATAGCCGCTGTCCCGCACGCTGGCGAAAAAAACCTCCTGCCCCGACACCGGGATGCTGTAGCCCCAGTCTTTATAAACCGTGTTGATCTCTTTGCCCAGATTTTTGGGTTCATTCCATTCGGTCCAGGAATCCCCTTTCCGGGTGGCCACAAAAATGTCCAGGTCGCCCATTCCCGGATGGCCCGAAGAACAGAAGAATAGCGTCACACCATCCGGATGAAACAACGGCCCACGCTCGCAGTAGGGCGTATTGATGGTCGGCCCCAGATTAATGGGTTCACACCAGCCGCTATCGGTTTTGACCGAGACATAGATATCGCTGTTGTACTGCGGATGATAATACTTGCTGCGCGGTCGATACGAACCAATCCCGCCCGGGCGATCCGAGACAAAAAAGACCGTTTTGCCATCACTGGAAAAGCAGGCATCCGCCTCGAAGTCAGGCGAATTGATCGGTGCCCCCAGATTTTGCACATTGCTCCAGCCGACGCGATCACCTTTTCGCTCCAGGGTGGCAAAAAAAATGTCACCGTTGCCGTAAGATTCCGGGTAATTGCCAAAAATGAACGCGGTAGTGCCATCGGGGGACAGGTTCATAAAGCCTTCATGCTGGATCGTATTAATTGGTTCGCCGACGTTCATTGCTTTAGTCCAGCCGGTATCGCTCCAAAAAGAAACCCAGACATCCTCGCCGCCCCGGCCTCCGGGACGATTGCGTGAAGTGAAAAAAAGTATGCTCCCGGTCACGGAGGCGACAGGATAATAATCTTGATATTCTGAATTGACATTCGGGCCCAGATTTTTGATAGTGATGTTGAGCGGCGGCGCAGATAGAATATCGATTACTTTTTGGATGGAATCTTTGGTGGCCGGGAAGCGTTGGCACATCTGCTGGCAGCCCTCGATGGCCTGGCTCCATTGCTTCTGGCGAATTGCTTCGCGAATCGTTTTGGTAAGCGTCATGCGAAGATAAGCCAGCGAGTCGCTCTGCGAATAAAATTGCGGCACTGCGGGCATTTCCACGGGCTTCTTCAGCGGCCCAGGTGAAGCAGCCAGGCCGTGTGCCGTGATGGTCAAAATCAGAAAGACCAGGAACAGCAGTGGCACCGATCCACCATCACCCCATGATCTCCGAATCGGCCTCCTGACGAATTCCCCCAAACGAGATGAATAACACCAGTAGCGCGGTTTCATTTTTGCCCAATTATGTTGGTCAATTCTTTAAATGAAGGTAATCGAATCAGGCAGCAACCTGGATCAGGATTGATCCTGATTTCAGCGCTGGGATATTCGTGATCACAGTCAACCATCAATTCAACGGCCAATGATCGCGGCGGACCGCCGACGGTTGCTGCCGCCTGTTTGCCCTAAGCCGCCGCTTGCAGGCTAAGCTGGATGAGTTCTTCCATGCGACCTTTAATGAAGGTGGGGCAGTTCATGTTTTTGGTCCAGGGCGCCATTTCCTCCACCAGCGGCTTGATGGCATTGAACGAAACCTGGCCGCGGGTAGCGGCATCGATCATGGCGATGCGACCGCGAATGGTGTTGTGTTCAAATGGCATCTCGGCAAATTTCGGGCTGTCATTTTTGCAAAGATGACACTTGGCGCAAAGCGCACAAATGTTACCAATCGACTGGTATTCCTTCTTGACCGGAGCAATTTCCAGCGACGGCTCTTGAATATTAATGATCTTGCCGGGATTGAGCACGCCATTGGGATCAAACGCTTTTTTGATAGCGCCCAGATACGAGCCGACTTCCGGTCGGATTGAATCCTGGCTGCGGCCCAAAAAGAAGCCGACGGCATGCTCACCAGAATAAACGCCACCCTCTTTTTCGATCCATTCATCAAATTCGCGAATGACCTTTTTGGCGCGCAATTTTTGCTCCAGATCGTCGGGAACGATGAAGCTGGGATGGAGATTGCCATCGCCCGCATGACCGTAAATGATTAGCTCCAGCCCCTCGCGTGCGGCTAATTCTCTCATTTTCTGAATGCCGGCGGTGAACTTTCGCAAGGGGAGCACGGGATCGAACTGCACAATGACCGGTTTTTGAGGATCAGCTTTGGCCAGAGCTCCGAGAGCGCTTCGGCGTTCGGTATACAATTCATCGGCCACTTTGGCATCGTTGGTATATTTCAATTCAAGGGGATTCAAGCGCTGCAGCACCGCTACCACCAGTTCGGCGTTCTTTTTGGCGCTCTCTTTGGTGCCCGCGGTCTGTAGCAACAGCAGCATGTTTTGCTTGCCCAGGCAGCGCATCATTTTGTCGTCCATGTACTCGAATGAATACAGATCGATCTTTTGTGCGGCAATGCCTTCATGAATGGCTTGCAACACCGATTCATCTGCGAATTGGGCGCGGATGGTCCAGGTGTCTTCAGGCAGATAGTCGCAGCGGAAGGTCATTTCCACGATGATGCCCATGGTGCCTTCAGAGCCGAGAAAGAGCGCAGTTAAATCCGGTCCGGTGCTTTGCTTGGGAAAAGGTTTGCCGGTATCAAACAAATTCCCCTGACCGTCGATCACTTTTAAGGTCAGCAGATAGTTTTTGAAGGTGCCTTTGGACATCCCAAACGTGCCGCCGGAGGCTTCGGCGATATTGGCGCCCAACGTCGAAATGAGATGGGATGCAGGCGCCACGGGTACAATTAGCCCATATTTTGCTAAATAATCATTGAATTTAGCACAACTAACTCCCGGTTCAACCACGGCGGTTTTTGAAATCGTGTCCACCCCTTTGATCGCCCGCAGCCGGGAAACATTTAGCAGAATGCCCTTCTGGCAGACGGCGCCTCCAGAGAGGCCTGTGAGCCCGCCAGCCGTAGTGACGGGGATGCGGCGTTGATTGGCCAGGCGAACAATCTGTTGGATTTCAGCGACGGTGCCTGGATAGACCACCACCTCGGGGCGGGATCGGTACATCGTAGCATCACCAAAAGCATAGGCAAAATATTCGGGTTGCTCTGGGGTGATGACAAAACCTTTTCCCACAATAGCTTCTAATTCGGTTCGAACATTACTCATAATCGGCTCCTATACAATTTTTCCTGATCAGATGACCATGACACACACCATAAAATAGCACAAAGTAGCGGCAAATCAAAGCAAAATTTTAATCTCCGAAGAAATGATCGCACTCCTGGGCAGCTATCACTCAGTACCTGAATTGATTTGTCCTATCTTTGAAAACTGTTCTGTCCTCCGAAGGCGGCAAGGCACCAGGCATGCCCAAATCATCATCACCACGTACTCGAAAACCAGATCGGTGCTCTTGAGCCAGAGCACCGTCTGGTTGGGGCCGAGGTTCCTTCGGAGCAGCGTCATTCGGCACGTAAACATTCGCCTGGTTCCCAGATCCAGGTAATAGCCACCATTGATCATGGTAACCTTAGCTGAGCTGGTCGGCTTTGCCGAATCGCTATTTCGCGCGTGGCGGATTCTGGTCCGGACCGGCAACCTCTGGTCGTTTTGGTTTTTGAGACGTTACAATTTTATAGATGATGAAAATGAGAATTATGCCGATAGCCGCCAAAATGAAATAGCGGATGGATACGCCGCTGGTCGGTTGGACTACTTTGAGATTTTTAATGGCCGCTTCATATTGCGCCAGCAGCGCCGATTGATCGCCGGCCACATTATTTTTCAGAAAGATTTCATTGTATTTTTTCATGCGCTCATAGTTTTTCGCGATGTCTTTATAGGCGGAAGAATCGATCGCGCCCAGTGCGCTCACCCGTTTGATTTCGGTGGAAATAGCAGTGCCAAATACATCGCTAAGATTTTGATCCAGCAACACCATTCGCATTTGCTCTTTTTCCGGACTGCCATCACCGATCAGCATTTCTGAAATTGCATTCATGTAATTGGCCCGTTCCTGGGATAGCGCTGCCAATTTTTCTTCCAGTTTTTTGCGCTCCGCACTGCTGGCAGCGGAGGCTTTTTTCAATTTTTCCAGATTGGCGGCTACTGTTTGATATTGGGCATTGATCGCCGCGATGGAATCGGTCAATACCAGGGCAATATCGGTGAATTTTTCAGAGAGCCGCTGGACAATCTCCACCGAAGCCAGCCGTTCAATCTGTTTGAAGGCGAGCGTGTTGCGCAAGGCGTCGCGGTATTCTGGCGCCAGCTCCAAACTGGCGAGAATCGAATCCCGCCGCGCGACCAGTTGTTCGCTGGCGGACCTTGCTTGCTGAGTGTATTGGTTAACCGCTTCCACGCTGGGTTTGAGATCCGGAAAAACCAGTTCGATTTCCGTGGAACTGTACAACTCCTCGAGCGCAGTGACGATACTGGCCATGTTGTTGGCGGCATTTTCCAGGTTCGGTAGCAATCGATTTTGAAACGCGCCATTAGGATCAAGTTGGGGATCCATGGCGATTTGTGCTCGGGCATCGGAAATTTTCACCAGCGCGGTCTGATAATCGCCATTGAGCAATGCGGCTTTGGCCGATTCGTATATTTGCTGCACGTCCTGCGCCAGAGCAGCCGAAGACCAGATAATTAACACCCCCAGCAACCAGCGACTAATTGCATTTTTCATTTACCTTTCCTTTCCTATCGATAAACACTTCATTATTGTTAAAACGAAATTTCACGCAGGCTTTTTCACTGGTACCATAGCGCGAAAAACCAACCCTGGTATAGCGATCAGCCTTATCTTTTGGTGTCACATCGATGGCTTGGTATTCGCCGGACAGGCCATCATCTTCTGGCTCGATTATCCAGACATGCTGAAAATTTTCGGCTGCTAAATAATAGCGACCATAATTCTGAATGATTTTGATTTTTTCTACCGGCACATTTTCAGCTCGCAAAATGGTATTGAGCCACAAAACACCGCTGAACTGCTCGTCACTGCCGACGATCACCGAGCTATCCGCAGCCACGGGCAAATTCATCGCTACCGAATATTGCTCGAATCGGACCACGCGCGCCGCGCAGCTCAGCAATATCAGCACCCAACTTAATAAAATAAATTGCCTCACATTGCCTCCTTGAAAGTTAATAATATGGTGATTTGATTATTCCTGCCAGCGATCAGCGCCTCGTTCAATAAGTGGCAGGTCGTTGCTAACGTGGGTACAAGGGATGTAGCCAATCCTGCTTGTTCCGTCCAAATATAAAACATTTTCAGCAAAATTCCAAAATAGTTTTTTGTCAAAATAAAATTTTTTTATTTTTTGGCCCGGGCTATTCGGGCGCATGAGGCGTAGAACCGCCTTGATGGTTAGCTATTCAGGGCATACATCAATTTCAGAACATCACTCGATTGATTGATCTTCGAAGGCGCACGTTGTCAGTATAAGACCATGAAAACAGAATTAATTGGTTAGCGCAAGCCATTAGGTCTTTTGCCCTGAATCAATCCCTCAAGCCAGGGGAACGGAGCCATTCAAAATGGCCAGTTCCTCGATTAGTTTCGCACGGGCCGTTTTATCTGGGTTGGCCTGAGAAACTGGTGTGTCGACCCCTTACTTTGGTTTTGAATTTTCGATGAAAAATTTCTTGCATTATAAAATTTTTATGCTTAAATTGCCGCCACTTGATCTAAAAAAATAGGTCAGCGTGAAATCCATTATCCATAACTTTGACGCGAATGGAATGGATCCTTATACCGATGCCAGAATGCGAATGGTCGAGGAGCAATTGATCCGGCGGGATATCACGGATCGCCAGGTCCTCGATGCAGCGCGTCGCGTGAAACGGCATCTGTTCGTGGATAAGAAATATTGGGACAAAGCCTACGACGATACGCCATTGGCCATTCCTTGCTCGCAGACGATTTCGCAGCCTTATATGGTGGCGCTGATGACCCAACTGATCCAGCCGACTAAAGATAAAACAGTGCTGGAAATCGGTACCGGCTCAGGCTATCAAACTGCTATCCTGGCGGAAACCTGCCGCCAGGTGTTTTCGATGGAACGACATGCGGAACTGGCGAGCCAGACGGAACAGTTGTTGCAAGAACTGGGCTATCACAACATCGAAATTAAGGTCGGTGATGGCTCCCTGGGGTGGCCAGAGAAAGCGCCGTTCGACGCCATCATAGTGACGGCAGCGGCGCCAGAAATCCCGGAAAAGCTGGTCGAGCAATTGGCCGACAAAGGCAAGCTGGTGATACCGGTAGGCAGCCAATATCGACAGCAGTTGCAACTGATTTTGAAACGAGGCGATTCATATATTACTAAGTCCATTTGTGGCTGTGTGTTTGTCCCATTAATTGGCCAGGGAGGTTGGGCAGAGTGAGCACGGGTTTGACTGAGATTGACAACAGGGTGGGGTACATGCAACAGAAGCGAACGGTTATTCGGAAATTATACGATTGGGTGCTGCACTGGGCGGAAACGCCGTATGGTTCATTGGCATTGATCCTTTTGGCATTTGCTGAATCCTCATTCTTTCCGGTGCCGCCGGATGTTTTATTGATTGCGCTGGCGATTTCCATTCCGAAGCGGTCCTTTTTCTATGCCTTCGAAAGCAGTGTTTCATCGGTGGCTGGAGGAATGCTGGGCTATTTCATCGGCGTCGCATTGATGGATGTGATTGGCTGGAAAATCATCGATTTCTATAATCTGCGAGCGCTGTTCGAACAGTTGTTTCAGAAGTTCAATGACTACAATTTTTGGGCGGTGCTGATTGCCGCGATAACGCCGATTCCCTACAAGGTGTTCACCATTGCTGCCGGCGCTGCCAATGCCACGTTTTGGGTGTTTATGGTCGCTTCGATTATCGGACGGTCATTCCGCTTCTTTGCGGTGGGAACTTTAATTTACCTTTTTGGTGAAAGAATAAAAAATTTCATTGATAAATATTTCAATTGGCTGTCCATTGTCTTTGTTGTACTTTTGATCGGTGGCTTTTTGTTGGTCAAATATGCGTTTTAGGATCGCAACAGACTTGTTAAGGCCATCGTGACCATTCGGGGCGTAGCGCAGTCCGGGGAGTGCGTCCGCCTCGATTGGCGGAAGGTCGGTGGTTCATTGATCTTCCTTAATCCGGGGGACTTAATTTGATCCGCAATCAATCATTCGGGGCGTAGCGCAGTCCGGGTAGCGCGCTTGCTTCGGGAGCAAGAGGTCGGTGGTTCAAATCCACTCGCCCCGACTACCTCAGAAAGCAGCCCAAATCCATTAGGGCCAGTTATGATTCAACTATGGGTCTTCTCAAAGACCCATTTTTTTCTCATGACTGCGGCTTCCGTGTGCTAAAGGATAATCAGGATGCCTTATGAAGCATAACAATATCCTTTTGGTCAATCCCTGGATTTATGATTTTGCTGCCTATGACTTTTGGATCAAACCCATCGGCCTGCTCTCGATTGGAAATATGCTGGAGCGACATGGCTATCAGACCTTTCTGATCGATTGCCTGGATCGCTGGCATCCGCTCAACCCATACCTCAAAAATAAAAAATATGGAACTGGCAAGTTTATGCGCAGCGAGGTCGAAAAACCCGCTATCCTCAGCCACATTCCACGCCGCTACTGCCGCTACGGCCTGCCGCTGGATGCATTTGAACACGCTCTGGCAGCGATTCCCTCACCGGATGTGATTCTGGTAACCTCCATGATGACCTACTGGTATCCCGGTGTGCAGCACGCGATTCGCATTTTAAAAGAAAAATTTCCCGGTACGCCGCTGATCCTGGGGGGCGTTTATGCGACGCTGAATTATGATCATGCCGTGAACAATGCCGGCGCAGATTATGTTATCCGTGGCCGCGGGGAAATTGCCTGCCTGAAGCTCGTGGCCGAGCTAACCGGAAACCCGCTCGATCTTGGTGAGAGCACCGAGGACCCATTCCCGCAACCTTCATTCCGATATTACCCCAGGCTGCCAGCGGTACCGATTTTGACTTCGATCGGCTGCCCGTATCATTGCTCTTTTTGTGCATCGCACCTATTGGCCAGCAAATTTCGGCAGCGAGAGCCGGAGGAGGTGATCACCGACATCGAATACCATTACCGCCGACGCCATGTTCGCCAGATCGCTTTTTATGACGATGCTTTGCTGATGAATCAAGAGCGGCATTTGATGCCCATCCTGGAGGGAATCGTTCGCAAGAACATCCAGGTGAACTTTCATACTCCCAATGGCATGCATCCCAGGCAAATGACACGGGAATTGGCACAACTCATGTTTCGGACCAATTTTAGAACCATCCGCCTTAGCTATGAAAGCGGCAGTGCTTTGCGTCAAGCCGATATGGGATTTAAAGTGACCGATGAGAGCCTGGCGGCGGCCATCGATCATCTGGCAGCAGCCGGTTTCCGCCGCCGCGATCTGGAAATTTATGTCATCATGGGCTTGCCGGATCAGACCGTGGCCGAAGTGGTTCATAGCATGTTAACGGCCAGCGGGTTCGGTGCCAGGGTCAAATTGACCACTTTTTCGCCCATCCCCGGGACACTGGATTGGGAACGAGCGATCCAAACCGGCCTGATCTCGCCGGATATCGATCCGCTGTTAACGAACGATTCGATTTTTCCCCTGGCGCGGCCGGAATTTCCGTATGAGACGTTTCAACGAATCAAAAGCCTATCCAAGGTGCTGAATTATGGCCTGGATCATGGCATTAATTTATTTGATCGATCCGAATTGGCGCATCTGGTAGCGCAATATGTGGGACAGCATGTGTTGACGGGTAAGAGTAGCCAGCGGATGTGCTGAGACAGGAGGGAATAGGCTGGTGCCGCTTTCTCCAGGCGATCGTTAATCAGGCATTGAATAATCGGCTAAATCTGAGCACAGAATGATTAGTAGCCATCAACCAGCCAATGCAATGAGTGGTCACCAGGTATTGGCTGGACCCTGAGGCAATCAGTGCGTTCACAGTGAGCACAGAGTAAGGGAGGCGCGTGTGTTTTTCGATATTCCAATAACTGAATCCATTACGGTCTACATTGGCCTGGCCATTGTATTGCTGGGTCTGGTGGGGCTGATGGTGCTATTGTTCTGGTCGCTACCCGAAGCTTTCCGAAAAAAGTTAACGGAGGCGTATAAAGCGTTCAAAAATGCGTTTGAACCCAAGGAAAGGAAGAAGGGGGAAAAGACACCGCCAGGCTGTATCATGAGGTCGTTGCAAATTTTTCTAACTTTCCTCTTGATTTTCATCGGATTTTTGGTTATCATGTATGGCATCTATACGCAGTCGTTCTTTGCCTTTACTCGAAAGGAATTGGTGGCCGAAGTAACCTGCGAACCCCTGGAGGGAACGGATTATCACATGCAATTGGTACTGATCAGAAAGCATGGTCCCGGCGCAAACATTCGGCAGTCATTTTTGATAACGGGGGATCAATGGTACATTCGGGGCGATATCCTTAAATGGGAAAATTGGCTGAACCTATTCGGATTGCATACGTGCTACAAACTGACCCGGGTCGGAGGTTTTTTCAATAATCCTCGCGAAGAATATCGGGCAAGTCACTATAGCCTGGTGCCGGAGGAGGACACTTCTGCCTGGCGCTGGCTTTATGAAAATGGGTACAAGCTGCCGTTTATCGTTGATGTCTATGGTAACAGCGACTACAAGTATCCTGCACCGAATAAGACTTTCAAAGTCTATGTGACCACATCAGGTTTTTCCATTGAAACCGAGGACAGGCCCGATCAGCCATAGCGGTGTTTAGCCATCGCTTCAGGCATACTCAGCCAGCCCGATTTCGCATTTTTTGCAGGATAGCAGTTGTGCCTGTAATTATCACCCTTAGCAACCAACATGGGAGGACGAAGATGTTAAAAAAAATGTTCGTAATTTTGCTATCGGTTGTGCTGATTGCCGGATGCACCCGGCAACATCAAACTTTCCGTAAAGAATCGATCAAAAGCCAGCACGCCCCTGCAGCGATCGGGCCGTACAGCCAGGCCATCAAAGTAGGGAATACATTATACTGCTCGGGCCAGATTGCCATTCATCCCGAAACCGGCGAACTGGTGACCGCTGATATTGCTGCGGAGACCAAACAGGTACTGGAAAATCTGGGTGCGGTGTTGCGGGCAGCCGGCATGGAATATTCGGATGTGGTTCAGGCCACGGTTTATATGACCGACATGGAAAATTACGGGCAGATCAACGAAATTTATGCCCAATATTTTAAGGACATGCCGCCGGCTCGTGCCGCGTTGCAGGTGGCCAGATTGCCGAAAAATGTTCATGTGGAAATCGCTTGCATTGCAGTGAAAGCCGCGGAGAGTTCCAATGTTGGGGTAGAATAAGGAGGAAGTACCATGACCAAGCAAGATGCGATTGGCCTGGTGATCGGCCTGGCTTTGATCTCCATAGCCAGCGGCATTCAGGCCCAGGATCGGTTGAAAACCACTGTCCCAAAGAAGAAGGAGATAACGATGATCATCGAAAACATTCACTGGTTAGGACACGATGCATTTCGCATCGAAGATCAGGGGAAGCAAATTTACATCGACCCCTGGAAAATACCCGCCAATGCTCCCAAGGCAGACTACATCTTTGTCACTCATAGTCACTACGATCATTTTTCTCCAGATGACATTGCCAGATTAAGCCAGGCTGCTACCAAAGTCATCGGCCCGGCCGATGTGGCGAAAGAGATCAAGCAAAATGGCCTGGCCCTGAAGCCAGGGCAAGAGTTGACCATCGATGGCCTCAAAATAACGGCTATTCCCGCTTATAATATCGGCAAGCAATTTCATCCCAAGGACAAAAACTGGCTGGGATTCATCATTACCTTGTCCGATGGTACCACTATCTACCACGCCGGTGATAGCGATTTTATTCCTGAAATGAAAAGTCTCAAGACGGATGTGGCGCTCTTGCCGGTGAGCGGCACCTATGTGATGACGGCTAATGAGGCGATCGAAGCAGCAAACACGTTCAAGCCCAAAGTGGTGATACCCATGCATTACGGCGAGATCGTGGGAAGCGAAAACGATGCGAGGAAATTCAAAGCTGGCTTTCAGGGCGAAACCGTGATCAAAAAAGTGGAACGCTAATCAACCAGTGGGCAAGCGTTGCGGTGAGAATAAGTGGGTTTGTTTTTTTGCATCCTGCGCTTTAGGGCACGGTGGAACTCCGCTACAAGAAACAAGCTGGCGGCACCGGTGGGCTGGATTGCAACCCATTTTGCGAATGGCGCATCGTAGTTGGATAATAGAATATTCAGACAGCATCTCGATCAAATTGTCGCTCGACCAATTTTGAACTTTTCAGTATAGTTTACAAATTTTCGGAGGGATGGAAAACGAATGCGAAATTCGATTAAGGTTATTTTTTCAATTTTATTACTCATCTTGATGGCTGTGGTAATCTATCAGCAGCTTGTTCCACCTTCAATTACGCCCGATCAACCGGCGGCGAACTCGGCCACGCCAGCAGGTGCGGCCGAATCGGTTACCAAAGCTGGCGTCATCAGAAGTGGCGAGACGCTCTCGTCATTGCTAATTGAAAGTGGCATCCCGCAGCGCCAGATTCACTCGATTATCGAATCATTCAAAAAAATATACTCAGTTCATCAACTGAAGCCGGGCGATAAGTATGAAATCGCCACGGATAGCGTCGGCAATTTTGTTTCCCTGGCCTATTCGCCATCACTGGAAAAAAAATACTGGCTCATCGCCGATTCCACCGGTCAACCTCAGACCGGCCAGGAACAGGCAGAGCTGATTACCAGGGTGAAATACCTCAGTGGTAGTATCGAGACGACGCTCTACGATGCTATTCTGGGGGCGGGGGAGACGCCGGAATTGCTGTTTTTATTTACCGATATTTTTCAGTGGGATATTGATTTTTTCATTGATCCTCGAATCGGCGATCGTTTTAAGATTGTCTATGAAAAAACGTACCTGGCCAATGAGAACCAATTCATTCGTTATGGCAAAATATTGGCCGCCCAGTATCTCACGGTCGGACGCGATACGCTCACCGCGATCTTTTTCGATAATGAGCCGCAAGGCCGGGGCTATTATGACCTCGAGGGCAAGTCTTTCCAAAAAACCTTTTTGAAATCCCCTTTGAACTATCGTCGGATTAGTTCTCATTTTTCTTATTCTCGGCGACATCCGATTCTAAAAATCGTACGGCCGCACTATGGGGTCGACTATGCCGCTCCTGCGGGCACGCCGGTTTCAGCAGCCGCAGATGGGGTTGTAATTGACCGGGGCTATGACAAAGGGATCGGAAATTTCGTGAAGGTGCAGCATAAAAACGGCCGGTTTGTTACGCTCTATGGCCATCTCAGTCGCTTTCATCCGGGCATTGCCAAAGGCGTACGGGTGTCGCAAAAGGACCTCATCGGATATGTCGGCAGTACCGGTTTGGCCACCGGGCCGCATTTGCATTATACCTTCTATGATAACGGGCGCCCCATCGACCCGTTGAAGATCAAAAATGTGGCTGGCGAACCGATCCTGTCTGACAACCGGCCGCGGTTTCAGGCGGTGAGGGATTCGTTGCTCGCTGAGTTGGCCGGGATTGAGGGGCGAAATATCCCGTTGCCATTGCTGGTCTCCCAGCAAGTGCATTTCAATCGGTATTCGATTTTGGAGAAATAAACTAATGACTGTCACCAGTGCGTGGACGTCTGACGATTGATGTTGTGAATAATCTGATAGGTGCAGTTTACAGAAAATTAGCAGGAGAAGGAGAGAAGTATGATCAATGGCATTGTAAATGTTCCCGTTCCCAAAAATGAACCGATCTTGTCGTATGGTCCGGGCAGTCCTGAAAAGAAGGCGTTGAAAGCCAAGATTGCCGAATTGAAGCAGCAGGTAATTGAGATACCGGTTATCATCGGTGGCGAGACGATAACCACCGGCAAAACCGTGGACTGTCGCTGTCCCCACGAACATCAGCACCTTCTGGGTGTTTATCATAAGGCAGGGGAGAAAGAGGTGGAGCAAGCGATTCAGGCAGCGTTAGCGGCGCAACCCAAATGGGCTGCCATGAGCTGGGAAGCGCGAGCAGCAATTTTCTTGAAAGCGGCTGATCTGCTGGCCGGGCCATATCGCTGGCTGCTCAATGCCGCCACCATGCTCTGCCAATCAAAGACGGTTTTTCAGGCTGAAATCGATTCGGCCTGTGAATTGATCGATTTCTATCGTTTCAATCCCTACTACATGCAGCAGATTTATCAGCAGCAGCCTGCTTCATCGGCCGGAGTTTGGAATTACATGGAATATCGTCCGCTGGAGGGATTTGTCTTTGCAGTAACGCCGTTCAATTTCACCTCCATTGCGGGCAATTTGCCCACCGCACCAGCAATGGCCGGGAATGTGGTGCTCTGGAAACCAGCTTCATCCACCGTTTATACCGCGTATTTCATCATGCAGCTCTTGAAGGAGGCAGGTTTGCCCGATGGTGTCATCAATATGGTTGCCGGGCCCGGATCGAGCATCGGCAACCCGGTGATGGCCAGCCCTCATCTCGCCGGAGTGCATTTTACCGGCTCCACCGATGTGTTCCATAATATGTGGAAAACGATTGGCAATAACATCAGTCGCTATAAAACCTATCCGCGCATTGTGGGCGAAACCGGAGGCAAGGATTTTATCTTTGCCCATGCTTCTGCTAACCTGGATGCACTGGCCACTGCCATCGTGCGCGGCGGCTTTGAGTATCAGGGCCAAAAGTGCTCCGCAGCTTCTCGAGCTTATATTCCGCGCAGTCTCTGGAAGCCGCTACAGGAGAAATTGGTGGCCATGGTAAAGCGAATCAAAATGGGATCACCCGAGGACTTTACCAACTTCATGTGTGCAGTAATCGACAAGGGGGCTTTTCAGACCATTACCAGTTATATCGACTTTGCTCGATCGGCTGCCGGTGCTTCTTTCATCACGGGCGGTCATTACGATGATTCCCGTGGTTATTTTATCGAGCCAACGATCGTGCTCACCGATGATCCGAAATTCAAATTGCTGCAGGAGGAGATTTTCGGACCCGTGGTCACCATCTATGTCTACCCGGACGCCGAGTACGAACAAGCGCTTCACCTCTGCGATGAAACCTCGCCCTACGGTTTGACGGGATCTATTTTTGCCCAGGATCGCTTTGCCATCATTACCGCCACGGAGATCCTGACTCACGCGGCGGGAAATTTTTACATTAACGATAAACCCACTGGTGCCGTGGTGGGACAGCAGCCGTTCGGGGGCAGTCGGGCTTCAGGAACCAATGACAAAGCCGGCAGCATGATCAACTTGCAACGCTGGATGACTCCGCGCGCCATCAAAGAAAATTTTGTGCCGCCGCTGGATTTCCCCTATCCGCACATGGCCGAAGAATAATGGGCATCCGCATTCAGATAAGGCGCGCGATCTAACACAGTCGCATCCCTAAAACCTCAAGCCAGGCGAAGCCATCCATCTGTTTCGAAAATTGGCCGGATGGCTTCGCCCCTCGTTCCTACCGATCTTTGCCGCATCAATAAAGCCTGCTGCACCCTGCTCGAACGATCTGCGTGATACAAACGAATTTGGACGGTCGACGCGCAACCATTGCGTCTATCAGGATTGTTCGGTACCGGTGGGCGACTGCCCGCAAGGGTAGTGGTCATGGTTGGATTGGTGGTCACATCTGCAGCATTTTTCATCAAGCTTGAACGTGACAGCTATGGCAGGGTGGAAATTTCTGTTTCGGGACAGGGAATCCGATCGAATTGGACCCGTGCCTGTCGGAATAGATCCATCACCAGATTAAAATCATCGGGATAGGTACCACACGTCACCACGCGTTTGATACCCGCATTGACAATCATCTTGGCGCAAATGATACAGGGGCTGTGCGTGCAATAGAGCGTGCCGCCATCGATGGTCACGCCATGGACGCCAGCCTGAATAATCGCATTTTGTTCGGCATGAATGGCCCGGCAGATCTCGTGTCGTTCGCCCGAAGGAATATTCAACTGATTGCGCAAGCAACCCAGCTCGAGGCAATCATCGATGCCGCGAGCCGCGCCATTATAGCCGGTAGTAACTACGCGCCGATCCTGAATGATAATTGCGCCCACGTGATGCCGCAAACACGTCGATCGTTCTGCGACCAAAAATGCCATTTTCAAAAAATACTCATCCCAGGATGGGCGAGGCCGGTGCTCGATTTGCCGCAGGATATCATCGACCCGTTTGCGCAAATCTTCCAGGCTGCCCGTATTTACTATTTTGAAATCAGCCTGAGCCATGCAGGCCGGGATATTTTGTTCGGTGGTAAGTTGACTTTTTTCCTGATTTTCTCGGCGGATAAAATCATCCAGAGTTTCGATATCCTCCAGGCGATTGCGGCGTTTGGCTCGCTCATAGCGCAGTTCTACCGGTGCATCAACTGCGATGAGGAAGAAATTCCCGCTCTGGCGCAGGGATTGGATTTCAGCCGGATTGCGGATGCTATCGATCACCGCGCGTGCGGTGCGGATCTGACGTTTGATGCGGTCAGCCAGAACCGAGGCACCGTATTGTTGGCGAAGCTCATTGCCGATGCGAATCAAATTTTCGCGTGTCGGAGGCAGGTTCAATTTGGCCAATTCATCCCGCAGCACGTCGGAAAGGGAATAGATTTCGAAACCTATCGATTGCAGGTATTGCAGCACGGTGGTTTTACCCGCAGCATTGGTGCCAGTGAGGCCGATTATCATGGTTTGGTTCACTTTCATTATGGTTTGGTTCATCAAGGGTCGTTCTAAACATATCAAAAAATGCGTCAGCAGTCAAGGATTTTTTTGGCGGGGTGAAAATTCCCCTTCCATAACAGCCAGATTCGCTGGCCGGATAGCGACTCAGTCCACGGGATTTAAGGTGTAAATCGGAGGCTTGGCCTCTGGCAGAGTAGATACTAATACCGATCTTTTTGCGGCGGACCGCTGGCCCAGGGAAAAGTTGAGTTATTGCAATATCGAGATTGCTGGAATATTTGTTGCTCCGCTATCAGGTTTGTTAGCAGACATTAATCAAACAAGCCGTCAATTATTTAACGATAGGCAATGATCGTTAAGCGAACGGCCAGAAAAAAATCATACATGATTACGATTGCTGCGTTCGGCCAGGCGCAATTGGAGCAATTCTAAATGAAAAAAGGCCTTCATCCGATCGCAAGACAGTCTCAGCCATTTTCAAATCGCCAACTTCGATGAGTGAACCGTCCTTCCTTCTTTGGGGGAAAAAGGAAGACACCTGTTTCTAATTGAGACAAATGGATAGCTTGACCCTCAAAAAAATCCAGATGACAATCAATAGCTTACACTCAACCTTGCGGTTGCTATGGAATCAGCCATTTATTAACAGAGGAAAGGAATTTCTGTGCGCACAAAATTCATTGTCCTTTGGATCAGCTTGTTGCTGGTCGCTTGTTCACTAAATCAATACATGGTCGCCGACAAATATCTACTGCGCAAAGACTACCAAAATGCGCTGAAGGAGTATGTGCGGATTGCCGAGCTAAATGGCTCGTTGACCATGTCACGTGATGTTCGAGCATTGACCGGAGCAATGATCGCCTATTACAATTTAGCCAATTATCAGAAATCATTTGCGCTGTGCAAGCGAATCCTGGCGCTTGACAAGCACAATGGCTGCGCCATTTTCTATGCGGGCATGAATCTGGAGATGCTCAATAAAAAATCGCTGGCGCGAAAGCTCTTTGCTTACTATCGCGTCCTGCCGCCACAGGCGCCCTACGCTCCGTTTCTCAAGGCAAAATCCAATCAATACCGGCAGGAAGAAATTGAAAAGCGACTGCAACTGGCCCTGCAAACTGAAAATTCGATTGGCCCTGAGCAGCTCGATCAGCACACGGTGGGCGTGCTTTATTTCATGAATGTGATGGAGGAGGCCGACTGGAATCCGTTGAGCAAGGGGCTGGCGGAAATGATGATTGCCGATTTATCGCAGGTAAGTCGCTTGAAAGTGCTCGAGCGCGTTTATATCCAGAAATTGGTGGAAGAGCTGCGGCTGGGTTCATCCGGCCTAACTGATGACAGTACCATTCCCCGAATGGGCCGACTATTGAAAGCCAGCAAATTGGTCACTGGTGCGTTTACGATCAAAGCTGGTCAGAATTTGACCATTACCACCAAGTTAGCCGACATGACGGCATCGGATAACTTTGAATCCAAAGAGTTCGAAGGCGCGTTGAAACAGCTATTTGATCTTGAAAAACAGATCGTATTGGATATTCTCGACCAGATGAATATTGAGCTAACGCCTGGCGAGAGGGCAAGAATCAGCCGTTATGCCACCCGCAATTTGGAGGCCTTTAAGGCGTATTGTCAGGGCCTGGAGTCTTACGATTTGGGAGACTATGAGGCCGCACAGGTACATTTTGCCGAAGCCACGCGGCTTGATCCCAATTTTTCATTAGCCCTGGACATGTTACAGGTCACTGAAGCCTACAATTCCATCGAACAGGGGACCTTCACGGCAATGCATTTTGCGATTGCCCGAAGCGCAACAGCAGCAGAATTCGACATGGCGGCCCAGGTGGGAACAGAATATCGGCTGTACCAGATGGCCACTAACCTCGATCTGGGCTACCTGCCGGGCAACGATGCCCGTAATGAGGCATTGGATCTGATCAGCCAGGATTGGTTCTGGAATTCCGATTGGCGGGATACAGGGCCACTCGAACCACCGCCAGCACCCCCGACGTTGACCCCGAATCAATGACAATGGCTGGCAAATTTCATTGTTCAACCGTGGAATAAATAGATTAATTGGAGTAGCGCCGATGATCCGCAAACCATATAACCTGATCCCCATATTGATGTTTATAATGATTGGCAACCTTGCCGCACAAAATCAGAATCCGGTTATCGATACCGTCTATGCGGCCCAGCGAAACGGATCGTTTTTGGTGGATATTTATTACAAAGTGAGCGACGCTGAGAACGATGACCTGGTTATCTACGGCCAGGTCTCCAATGATAGCGGCCGAACCTTCACAGTGCCCGCGCGCAGTTTTAGCGGTGATTATGGCTTTGGCATTCGGCCTGGCGCCGACAAGCACATCGAATGGGATGCTGGCAAGGACTTTCCGGAACAGTATGGTCAAACATTCCGGGTGAAATTAACGGCCAGCGACCTGAAATGGGGAGAGGTCGTTTCGATTCCCGCCGGTAGTTTCTGGATGGGCGATAGCACCGGTCTGGATGACCAGCAGCCGCGGCATAACCTCACGCTGAACGAGTATGGGATTGCGAAAAATACTGTGACCAACGCCGAATACAAAGTCTTCTGTGATATGACCCGCCGGGCCTATCCGCCCGAAGGCGGCGTTAATCAACCTTTCGTCGGATATTTTTTAGATTATCCTGACTATCCCGTGGTCGGCATCAGTTGGTACGATGCAGTACGCTATTGCAATTGGCTCAGTGAACAAAAGGGATTGGCTGCCTGCTACGATACCACCAATTGGAGCTATAATGCGACGCGCAATGGTTATCATCTGCCAACCGAAGCGCAATGGGAGCGAGCCGCGCGGGGCAATCTGGATCGCAAGCTATATCCCTGGGGTGATGACCCACCATCCAATCGGTGCAACTATCGGGACTATGCCGGGGAATTTACCAGTTTGATGCCCAATTTTTCCAATGGCCGCGGGCCATTGCCCGGTGGGAAATTCCTGGCGAATGGCTGGGGACTCAATGATATGGCCGGAAATGTCTGGGAGTGGTGTCAGGATTGGTATCTGGACACTTATTATTCTCAATCGCCGGCGCAAAATCCGCCTGGCCCTCAAAGCGGTACTGAAAAAGTAGTTCGCGGCGGCGCCTGGAATAAATCCGAAGCCTATCTTCCCTGTGCGGTGCGTGAAAAAAAGACCCCCGCGACCAAAAGCTATGACCTTGGCTTTCGAATCGCTCGATAGCCAAATTCAACCAGAAGCGAATTCAATCGAACGAGGCAAACATGAAAGCAGCAAAATGGCCGATATTCATTTTCATCCTTTGGGTTAGCAGCACGCTGGTGAGCGGCTTTGCCTTGGCTGGCAATACATCGAAATTGAGCAATGTTTTCCCCCTGGATACGCGCAGTGATATGTTTCCGCCGGTCAATGGCTGGCAGGTATTAACCAATCGCGGCGCGACCTTCAATGAAGATATAGTGATCGGAAATGACGGTAAGGTGTGGTGTTTCTACTTTCGTTCTTCTGGAGAGCAGCAACCGATCTATTTGAAAATCTTCCATCATACGGGCTATATTTACAAGAGCGAACAGGTGGTTGGCTATGGCGCGAACAATCCCCAGCCCGAATATAATTCCATTCGGGCCGCGGTCAACGATTCCACCGGAGACGTCTGGGTCGCTGTCCAGGGCGCTGGCGGCGGATATTTTGTGATCTATGACTCAACCGGCAGAGTGAAGCAGGACTCGACGCTCTTTGCTGCGAGTTGTTTTGCCCCAAAATTAGTGCCGGATAAGAATGGTAACATGTGGGTTTCGTGGCACACCAATTCCAGTGATGGTGCGGAAAGCATGGCCAGAATTGCTCGTTATGACCGAAATGGTGAGCCAGACTTAAAACCTACCGATATCAGTAGCCAAAAATATGTAATCAATACCGATATTGCTATTGATGACAGCAATCATATCTGGTATGTCTATGAAACTAAAGAGAACAATAGCTACTCGGCTCGCTATTCGCTGCTTCGGTCGAACCTGAGCTACATTGTGAATGATAAGATCTTCTCGCAACAACCGATGCCAGTGAATCCACAACGGCAACTTTATGCCGACGACGTGAACCAGCGAGTGTGGATCCTCCAAAAAGATACTTCGGCCAGCCAGCAGCAACTGCGTGTGTTCGCCTTGAATGGTGAAATGCTAAACGCCATTGAACTCGGCGGAGAGTGCGGCTTTTTGCGCAATGAAAAGAATTTTTTGGAAGTGGTCTGGTTCGATATCAGCAATACCCAAAACAAAAAATACCAATCGAATTTATATGACCCTCGAGATGGTAGTTATTTTTCGACCGAGCTATTGGCCGATAGCACTTATCAATTTATTCGGAACGGGATCGCCTACAATCTTCATTATCCCACGTTAAAAGTGTATGCGGTGCATCAAGCGGAAAAAATGACCCAGTTGTATTTTCAAGCGGTCGAAGCAGGGTTTCCAGAAATCGCCGTGAAGGCCATTCAATTCGACACGACCAAGATCAGTCAGACCTACCGCAAGCAACGCATCGCCCGTGTCCAAAATTTTGGCAATGCATTGTTGCGAGTTCACAATATCATTCCAGGTGACAATCATTTCCAGGTCAGCCCGACCAGCTTTCAGGTCTCGCCGGGTGGGGCGTATGATATATTGGTGTCATTCATTCCGACCAATGAAGATTCGCTGGTGAAACACCTGCTCATCTTGAGCAATGATCCGAAGAACGATTCGTTGAAAGTGACGGTTAGCGGCAAAGGCTATTATCCCACAACACCCAAAATTACCGTAGATAGCGATTCATTGATCTTTGATTCGATTTTTTTGGGGAATGCGCAGACCAAGCATATCTACCTGTTCAATAATGATCGCTATGAACCGCTCAAAATTTTCCGGATTACTTCTTCCAACGCCCAATTTATCACTGCGGACTCACTGGGATTTACCCTGAATGCGAAAAAGGGCAAGTTCGTGCCGGTCATTTTCCGACCCACTCAAGTGGGAACCATCGTTGGGCAACTGAATGTGAGCAGCAACGACCCCGAGCATGAAAATTTAGAAATAAGGCTGCGAGGCACGGGCCTGCAGACTGGCGTTTCCAAAATCGCGGTTCATCCCGATTCGCTGGATTTCGGTTCGGTGGCTATCGGCCATCAAAAATCACTCTATCTGGAAGTGGAGAACAAAGGCGAAGCATATTTACAGATCAATAGCATCACGCCGGCTGACAGTCAGTTCACTTGCAATCTCAACAGTTTTGCGATTCCGCCCTATTCACGATATTATGTGTTGATTACCTATCATGCTCGGCGGCTGGGACAGATCAGGTCGGAAATCGTCATCAATAGCTCCGATCCCAAGGTGGCCGCGTACCATGTTCCTGTGCGGGCCACCGGCCGAACTTCTATTCCCGCCACCATGGCAGTAGCGCCGCAACAATTGAATTTCGGCCAGGTAGCCGTGGCCGCGGCCAAAACCATGTATTTCTGGATTAGCAACTCGGGCGAGGAGGCGCTGTATATCCGCAGCCTGACGTCCAGCAATCAACGCTTTCGGTTGAATCAGAGCAGTTTCACGGTCTATCCCGGCGCATCGCAATCAGTGGCGGTCACCTTTATTCCCGATAAGGCGGATACGATGTCTGGCCGGATCACTGTCATTAGCAATGACACGATGCAGGACACGGCTTACGTGGCGGTATTCGGCAGCGGTCGCAATCTTACCGCCGCCAATATGGTGGTCAGTCCCGAGCAATTGACCTTTGGAGCGGTGGCGCTAAATCAAAGCAGGACCATGGCCTTTAGCATCTATAATGATGGCGAACAGACGCTGGAAGTCTCCAAAATCAACCTATCTCAGGGTACAGTGGCTTATTCGGTGTATCCCACGGCGGTCAGTGTGCCCTCGCGGCAGTATCGCTGGATTTATGTCACGTTCACTCCCAATATTATCGGTGATATCCGCTCTCAAATTAATTTTACCAGCAATGATGCCAGTACCCCCACATTGAGCCTGAGCGGCAGCGGTCGCTATCCGTTGCCGCAGCAAATTTACGTCAGCGCAACGAACCTAAATTTTGAGACCGTGGCTCTGGGGCGATCGTCATCTCAATATTTATGGATTCGCAATACGGGTGAAACCACGTTGACGATTCAGAAAATTGCCAATCGCGACAGCAGCTTTAGCTCGAACCTTACCAGTTTTGCCTTGAATCCAGGCCAAAATCAATACGTGTTGGTGACCTTTGCTCCCCGAGCGGTTCGGGCTTATCGAGATACGCTGGTAATTACCAGTGATGACCCCAAGAATGCCAATAAATATGTGATTCTGACGGGCAGCGGCCGTGCCTTGCTGGATCAAAATATTCAAGTAGCAACCAATAATCTCAATTTTGGCGGAGTTGCCATCGGCCGACAGGCAAGCTCTGGCTTGATGATTTCCAATATCGGTGAGAAGGATTTAATCATTTCCAATATCAGCAAAAAGCAGTCGGTATTTTCCATCAGCGAACGAAGTCTGCAAATTCCACCACAGTCATATCGAACCATCACGGTGACCTTTGCGCCGACTGCGCTTACCAGCTATCAGGATACGTTGCAGATCCAGAGCAACGATCCCGACTCTCCGCTGGTGTTGGTGTTCTTGAGTGGCGTAGGCCGCAATTTGCAACCACAAAAGATCGCGGTCGTGCCGGATAGCCTCTTCTACGGTCACGTTGGAGTTGGCCTCTCCACCACTCAAAACATCCAGATTCGAAATGACGGCGAGATCGATCTCAAAATCGATTCAATTCGAGTATCCAGCGAGGCATTTTCCATTCGCGGTGGTGGATCATTTACCCTGACGCCGGGTTTTTCCAATTGGATTGCAGTAGATTTTCATCCGGAACAGGTAGATACTTTCCATACCCGCTGCTACATATTCAGCAATGATCCCAACTCACCCAAAACCGCGATTCCACTGCTGGGATATTCGCGCGAGCTATTGGGACCTCAAATTACATTTTATCCTAGCCAGGTGAATTTTGGTGATGTGCCATTGGGACAGAAGCGAACCAATTATTTGTATGTTGGCAATGCCGGCGAGAAGCAACTGCAAGTGAATAATCTGCTCATCAATAACAGCCAGTTTACCGCTGATCCCACGGCCTTTACCGTAAACCGAGGTAGCAATCAGGTCGTAACTTTGACCTTTCAACCGATGGCGGTGGACACATTTGACGCGGTGTTGACGGTTAGCAGCAACGATCCCGACTCCAGTGTGGCGTTTGTGCCGATCTCGGGTAGCGGCCGCAACTGGAAAGAGCCGCAACTGGCCTATTATCCAGAAGAGCTCAATTTTGGCAAAGTGCAAATTGGTGATAGTTCGTCGAAAGACCTGACGTTACAAAACCTGGGCGATCTGGATCTCAAGGTCAGCCACATTTCGGTTACCGACAAGCATTTCCAGGTGTCCCGGGATACAGTGACCATCGGCGGCAACCAGAGCGTCGTGCTGCGAATTACCTTTTTGCCGACCGACACCATCGAAGTGCAGAGCAGCGCAGTTATCTACAGCAACGATCCCAAAAAGTATCAGGTCCAAATTCCGCTGCGAGGCTCGGGACGCTCACTGCAACAACGAATTGCTGTCTCGCCCGCGAGCATGGATTTCAAAGAGGTGCGCATCAACTCTTCAACCACCGCCTATCTCTGGGTGAGTAATTTTGGCAACCAGCTTTTGACGGTTTCGAAGATTGTGTCCAGTAATGGTCACTTCAAGCCGCAAACCACGAATTTTAGCCTGGAACCCAACAGCAGCCGCCAGGTAGGAATCACTTTTTCCCCGGATTCGGTGAAAACATTTTCCGGTCGACTGACCATTATCAGCGATGATCCGGTTGCCGATAGCCTGCTTGTGCCCATGACCGGCAAGGGCCGGGCGCTGTATGACCAGAAAATCGCAGTCTCCGCTGATAGTCTCTATTATGGACAGGTGGCAGTAAATAATAGCCGCACCTTGAGTGTCACTATTGGGAACACGGGGGAGAAAAATTTGACTATTACTGCGGTACGCTCCACCAATTCGGTATTCAAGACCAATAAAACAGCATTTCAGATTTTGCCGGGAGCAGGGGAGACCCTGTTGATCACCTTCACTCCGCAAGCGGTAGCTACCTACAAGGACTCGCTGCTGATTATCAATAACGATCCGAAGAACGATACGGTGATAGTGAAATTGACCGGCATTGGCCGGAAGTCTTTGCCGCAGCAGATCGCGCTTTCGGACACGGTGTTGAATTTTGGATCGGTGCTCACTGGCGCCACCAGGTCATTATCGCTGGTGGTTCATAACCTGGGTGAGCAAAATCTGGAAATTTTCGAGATCACCAGTAATGACACCCAGTTTGTCATCCAGGAGCGATGGTTTGTGGTCAATCCAGCGCAGTCACATTATTTGATGATTGCCTTCGCACCAGTGCGATCGGGCAGTTTCACGGCGCAGTTGACTTTGAAGAGCAACGACCCAACTTACCCCGTAAAGAAGGTGCAACTGAAGGGCACTGGTGTTGTTTATAACGGAGCCAAAATTGCGGTTCGGCCTGGAACGATGCATTTCGGCAATACGCTGGTGGGAGTAACCAAACGGCTGCCGCTATGGATTGTGAATTCATCCAGGGATTCGACGCTGAAGATAACCAGCTTTACGGTGAATAGTGCACATTTTTATGTTGCCAGCAATCAGGTCAGCGTGCGCCCAAAAGACAGTGTCGCGGTGCAGGTGGTGTACCGACCGCAAAGTGTCGGCTTCCACAATGCGACCGTAGTGATTGCGGCCAATGATAAATATCAGGCGCAAACCAATCTGTATTTGGATGGCTACGGTATCACCGAAAATGTGGGCCAACAACATTTTGCCAGTTATGGCTGGAAGGAGAATGGCTATGCCCCCTTTGGCCAGATCTTCAGTCCCAATCCGCACACCGATGACGTATTGAGCGATGGTCCGGATCGTGCCTGGTTTCTCAAGGAAATCTATCTCTCGCAGTATCCAGCATCGGCTAATATCAATATCTGTTTCGATGATCAAATCTACCTGTACATCAATGGTACGCTGGTGCTGAATCAGAATTCGACGCAACATCAGCGCTGGAATATTGCCAATTATGATGTGAAGCGCTATCTCAAGCTGGGCAGGAATCGCATTGCGGTGATGGTCTGGAATCGGATTGACCTGAAAGGTGCGTTTGACTGCGAGTTGATCATTGATGGCGTTAGCCGCATCAAGCGGGGTGATCAGAACTGGCTGCATCCCGATGCTTCCTGGTGGTATTATGGCGAGAATGGCAAAGAGTATCCGACGCCGCCGGCGGATTCATTGGATAATCGGCTCTGGTTCAATGGAGAATATGGACTCACCGGCCTTGATTCACTGCTGGCGAACTGGAATTTTGAGCCCACGGGAAAGGATACGATTTACGATGGTTCGCCGTACGGTCAGCGAGCGATTCTGCACAATATCACCTGGGTCCGAGGGGTTATTGGTCAGGCCATGCAATTCAACGGCCAGAGCAATTCCTATGCCCAATTATTGACGTCCTTGAACGGTGTTCCCAAAACCATCGAGCTCTGGCTGAACTGCTACGCCGCAAGACAATATAACCAGACGATCCTATCCAACCTGGGTACCGGCCAATACGGCATGGGGTTATTTGTCAGCCCAACTCTGCATCTGGGCATTTATTACTATAACGGTGAGTTTATTACCAAATTCGTGCTCAATCCAAACACCTGGTACTTTGTCTCCACCCAATACAAACACGACCAGATTCTGGTCTATGTCAACAATGTGTTGGTGGATTCAACCAGTTATGTTCAGGGCAACCCCATTGGCCTGAGCAGTTGCTATCTGGGCGGCAATCCCCTGGTAACCGGGGAATCGAATTCCTTTTATGGTGCAATTGATGAATTAGTCATCAAGAATACGATTACAGTGCCGACACCCATGGCGCAGGTGGCCACCATGACCCATACGCCACTGGCCAGCGCCAGCAGGGGACAGGCCACTACATTGACATTTGATGTTTTTCCAACGCCGTTCAAGATCATCTCGGGTACATTTCAATATGCCTTGGGTGGCAGCGACAGTTATCGCTCGAAACATCTTGCTAAACCCGATTCTTTCATCAATTCGCCGCTGAAGGTAATACTGCCCGCCGATTCGGTTTCGATTCGTGGGGTGAAATACCGGCTCACCCTGGTAACCAATTATGGTCCGGTGCAATATCCGGCGCCAGGAATAGATTACGGCTGGCTGGAAGTGACCACTTCCAAAGAGAATGCCACGATAACCACCGCCGCAAAGGTGCACCGGATGATTTCAGTGCCCTACACGCTGGATAGCATAGCGGTCGCGGACGTGTTGGGCGACGATTTGGGCGCCAAAGATCCAAATAAGTGGCGGCTTTTTGACTGGCAGCAGTCGGATACCGGCTATCTGGCTTATGATAGCACCGCCTGGCAACCAACCCATGGGTTTAGTCGGGGCAAGGCGTATTGGTTGATTACCAAAGAGCCAAAAACTTTCGACGCCGGTGCTGGTTACTCACCGGATAATGCCAATTTCCTGATCAACCTGACGCCTGGCTGGAACATGATCGCTGATCCTTTCCCGTATCCGGTGAAATGGTCGGATATCCAGAAAAGCTCGACGCTGATTTCAGCCCCCATCTATCGCGCCACGGCCGATTCGATCTATTGGATGTATAATGTGGCAACCCTGATACCCTGGGAGGGGTACTTTGTCTGGAATGGCGATGCGGTTACCAGAAGCATCATCATTCCGCCCAGGGCGGCCACGGCGACGCAACTCCAGAAAGCCGATCAATTGGCCGAGGACTTTCTATCGCAACATCCAGATATCACCTGGCTCATCTCGGCGGATCTGCGTTGCGGCAAATTTATCGATAATCAAAATCTGTTTGGAGCTGCCGAGTACGCGCAAGATGGCTATGATGCCTATGACTTGTTGGAAGTACCGCCCATCGGCGAATATGTATCATTGTGGATCGACCATCGCCAGCGAGAGCAGGATCGGGGCGCCTATACCGTAGATATTCGCAGCGCCGGTGCCGATGGATATGTCTGGAAATTGATGGTCGATTTTTCCCTGGCGGAGCCAGCGGACAATTTGTGGCTGCGCTTCACGCCCCTTACCCGGTTGCCGGAAAATTGGTTGGTCTATTTGCTCGATTTAGGCAACGACCGGGCGACTAATTTGCTGGATCAGCCGACGCTATCGCTGAAAGCAACTGGCAAACGGCCGGTGCGGCAGGAATACAAATTGGTGGTCGGCACCGAACAATTTGTGCTGCAGAATGCCGATAATATTCCATTGACGCCGCTGGCTTTCGAGCTATTTCAGAACTATCCCAATCCGTTCAACGGCATAACGACCATTGCCTTCAATTTGCCTGAGCGCATGGTAGTGAGCGTCAAGATTTACAACATGCTTGGACAGTTGGTCAAGACGGTGGTCGATGAGCAATTGCGTAGTGGACACCATAAATTGCTCTGGGATGGGCGTAGCAATCAGGGGATACCCGTGGCCAGCGGCCTGTACATCGTTCGCCTGGAAACCAGGGACCATGCGGCCGCCAGGAAGCTATTGCTGATTAAATAGAACCGGCCTGGGAAAACGCGTGGTCGGTCACTGCCGGCCTGGACAAAATAGCGCTGTTGGGTGCTGAAAAAGGCTACGGCAGACCGGTCAAGCGGGAGGTATTGGTTCCGACAAGAAATTGCTTTCGGCACTGCTGAAGGCCGTTCAACTCTGCATGGTGGCCGATGGATGGCACAAGCGATCACCATTCATGAATTGATTCAATTAACCATGGAGCAAGCAATGAACCGACAGTTCGCTGTTTTGTTGTTATTATTGATAATTACCATGCCCAGCATTGTGGCGCCTCAAGGCGGGATCCTCAAGACGGGAATGGTCATCCAAAAATGGAACATTGAAAGTTTGACCGATCCCATCTCTGAGGGCACATTCCCATTGGAATTGAGCTATTCGCTGCGGGAGAATTTGAGCCTGCAATTGAACCATTCGCCCGCCTGGTCGCGTTTTGGTGACTATAATCTTTCCGGGCTGTCCGACACCTGGTTGCGGACGAGTTATCGCCTGGGCGACAAGCGCACGTTGCTTAGCGCGGGCATCGGGATTCCCACTGGTCAAACCGAATTGGGCAATTCGGAAATGACTATGACCGCCCTGCTCAGTCAATATGCGTTTAAATTCCAATTGCCGGTATTCGGCCAGGGATTAACTCTTAGCGCAGGAGCGGCCTATGCCTATCCGGTCACTAATCAATTCACTATTGGCATCGGTCTGAATTATGTGTATCGTGGCAGCTACAAACTCAGCAAGCTACAGCCGCAGGCGTATGATCCTGGCGAACAAGTGGGAGTGAATGTTGGATTCGATTATGCTGGCTCCAACCGGTGGCGGACCTTTGTCGATATTTTACTCAATTATTACACTGCCGATGTAATCGATAACACCGAGGTATTCGCGGCAGGTCCCAAGCTTTCAGCCAGGGCTGGAGTCTACTATCAGGTGCCGTTTGGGCAGGTCTGGCTGCGGGGGTGCTATCGTCACCGGGGCAAAAATGAAAGCTGGAATGGCCAATCGCTGGCGCTGGAATCGAAGAACTCGAATATCACGCAGCGAGAGTTAGATGGGGGTACCAAAATTCGACTGACCGATATTCTGTTATTGAATGTGCAGGGAGAGATTCGATCTTATGTGGAGAATGAATTGGGCCAGGGATGGGTGGATTTGTTCGGAACCGGCCTCGGTTATGAACTCATGCTATCCAGAAGTTTTACGCTGGCCATGGCGTTCAAGATATTTTTTGGCGATGGCGAGTTTGCGGCAGCCAACCGATCCTATTCCGGCACAGAATTTTTTATCAGCACTCAATGGAAATTTAACAATTAACTGATGGAGTAAGTATGCGCAACATCATGGTGGTAATCGTTCTGGTTTTAATTCTTTTTGGGAATAGCTATTTGTATAGCGACACCAAAACCATCGCCATTCTGGATTTTTCCAACAACAGCCTCATCGACAAGGAGAAATATGCAGCTCTGTCGCCGGGTCTGGCGGAAATTATGATTACCGAACTGAGCAAGGTGCAAAGCTTGCAATTGATTGAACGGCAGAAAATCAATGCCATCATTCAAGAGATGCAACTCAGCCAGAGCGGCTTAATTTCCGATGCGACCGGGGTTCAGGTCGGCAGACTCCTTGGCGCGCATTATTTGGTTTTCGGCAGCTACATGGTTTCCTTTGGTGATAAAATCCGCATCGATCTTCGCATTGTCGAGGTGGAAACGGGAGTTACCATCAAAGCCGAAGAAGTGACCGACAAGGTGAGCAAGGTGTTCGATAGCATCAAAAAGCTCAATGAAAAAATCACCAAAGACCTCAATGTAAAACTGACCCAGAGTGAGAAAGAAGCGCTAAGCAAAGGCGATCTCTCTCTGGAAGTGATTCAATATTTTTCAACCGGTTTGGAATTAGAAAAAGCGGGCAATTTGAAAGAAGCAAAAAAGATGTATCAGAAAGCCCTGGCCAAAGATGCAAATTTCAAACCTGCAAAAAAGAGATTAGGGGAGTTGGGTAACTAATCTGCTAATGCGCAACTGCCAGGGCATAATTCGCTTGGGCCGGAGCGGCAATGCGGTTGATCGTGCCAACGGTGATAAAGCTGTAAAGGTTGCGTCCGCAGTTGTTTTCGCATTTGAAATTATGAAATATGGTTTTCCAATCGTCTTGAGAATTTATACTGAATCTTTTGACATTCCCACACGATTCGCAGGTGATAATCAATTCGGTTAAACTAATTGGTGGCATGTTCTTGACTCCTTCAAATAAGCTGAATGGTTATTTTTTGATTCATGAGTCAATTTGCAATTTCTGTTCCATAAACCAACGCAAGTTAGCTGCTTGATAATATTGGCTGCAGAGACGAACCTGGTAGCTCTGGACTGTATCACAATGGACATTGATTGCAATAAAGTAATACATCCTGTGAATCATGGCTCAGCCAGTTTCCTCGAGCGGCCAGCTTTGGGCTGAATTTAGCATCAATAGAAAAAGCATTATGAAATTGACCTTAGTAATTTTGCTCTGTTTGGGCATCTTAGTGCTGTCGCGACTGAACCGAAAAAATCGTGGCCAAATCCGTGTTCGGCGGCAGCGCGTATTGGATCGATTGCGTCAGGAACCAGAGGCTATTGAGAAAAAATAAACTGGCTATAAAAAAAGTCTTGCATTCTTTTTAATTTATTTGTATATTTAGCACGCCAAAAAGCGGGAGTAGTTCAGTGGTAGAACACCACCTTGCCAAGGTGGGGGTCGCGAGTTCAACCCTCGTCTCCCGCTCAATTTTTAGGCGGCGTAGCCAAGTGGCCAAGGCGGAGGTCTGCAAAACCTCTATGCATCGGTTCGACTCCGATCGCCGCCTCAGGTGATGCCGGTCTCGCCGGGGTGGCGGAATAGGGAGACGCAAGGGACTTAAAATCCCTCGGATATTTGATATCCGTGCCGGTTCGAGTCCGGCCCTCGGCACAGGATAACAGCAGTTCTGATCAACCACGTGCTGTAAATAAAGGTCAAAGCGAGCCGCTTTATTTAGGGCACGCTTTTTTCATTTTATTGAAACGCTGAAATGGCTCGGGCGATTAGCTCAGATGGTTAGAGTGCTTGCTTGACATGCAAGAGGTCACTGGTTCAATTCCAGTATCGCCCACTAATAGATGGAAAAGGTGGTTGGAGTCTCCCTTTCATCCGCGGGAAAATCCTGCTACTACCAATCGGGCTGGTATCACCAATGATTCCGAGGAATTAGGAAAGCCGAATTGCCGCACGCAGCACAGGCAACATTCGGCCTTCTCGTATTTAGACAGCGAACTTGGTTGGTTGAATGACAATGCATTCAGTAAAAATAACTTTTCCCGACGGCGATGTCAGGGAATATCCGGCTGGCATTACTCCCATGCAGATTGTTCGGGAGTTGAGCCAATCGTTGGCCCACAAAACCGTGGCCGCACGTTTCAATGATCAACTCATTGATCTTACGCGCTCCATCAACGAGGACGGTCGCCTGGTTTTTGTGACTTATGATACTCCCGACGGCATGCATGTGTTCTGGCACAGCAGCGCTCATATCATGGCGCATGCCATTAAGCAGCTTTACCCCGAGGCCAAATTCGGTTTCGGACCTGCGCTCGAAGATCGCTTCTTTTACGATTTCGATATCGACAAATCGCTGACCCCAGAGGATCTGGAGGCGATTGAAGCCAAAATGAAAGAGATCGTAGCGCAGAACCTCCCATTCGTGCGGGAAGAACTGTCAAAGGAAGCCGCCATTCAGTTGTTCACTTCCCGGCAGGAGCCGTATAAAGTCGAGCATATCGAGGAATTGACCGATAGCACCAGCATCTATCGGGAGGGAGATTTTGTCGATCTATGTTCCGGTCCCCATCTGCCCTCCACGGGCCTGGTCAAACATTTCAAGTTGCTGGCAATTTCGGGGGCCTATTGGAAAGGCGATGAGAAACGACCGATGCTGCAGCGGATCTATGGCGTCTCCTTTCCTCAAAAATCGCAGCTCGATGAATTTTTGCATAAACTGGAAGAGGCAAAGAAACGCGACCATCGGCGATTGGGCCGAGAGCTGGATTTATTCAGCATTCAGGATGAGTGTGGTGCCGGATTGATTCTCTGGCATCCCAAAGGCGCATTGGTTCGCAAGACCATCGAAGATTTCTGGCGGAATGAGCATTTGAAAGCGGGGTATGAGCTGGTTTTTACGCCGCACATCGCGCGGCTGGATTTATGGGGCCGCAGTGGGCATCTGGATTTTTTTGTGGAAAACATGTATTCGCCCATTGAGATGGAAAATGTGAAATACCAATTGAAACCGATGAATTGCCCTTTTCATCTGTTGATTTATAAAAGTCAGGGACGCAGTTATCGGGATTTACCCATTCGGTGGGCTGAATTAGGGACCGTGTATCGCTACGAACGGTCTGGCGTCTTGCATGGTTTGATGCGAGTTCGTGGCTTCACGCAAGACGATGCCCATATCTTTTGCCGTCCGGATCAATTGCAGGATGAGATCGTTCGCTGCCTGGATTTTACGGTGTTCATTTTGAATACCTTTGGCTTTCATAATTTTGAAATCTATCTATCGACGCGACCGGCTAAATTCGTGGGCGAGGTCGCCAATTGGGAGTTGGCCACCGAGGCGCTGACGCTGGCCCTTACCAGCAAGGGATTGAATTATCAGATAGATCCCGGCGAAGGCGTTTTTTACGGGCCGAAGATTGATATTAAAATTAAAGATGTATTGGATCGTGCCTGGCAATGTACCACCATTCAGGTGGATTTTAATGAACCGGAGCGATTCGATATTAGTTTTCGGGGTCAGGATGGAAAAGATCATCGGCCGATTATGATCCATCGTGCCTTGATGGGCTCGCTGGAGCGGTTTTTTGGCATTTTAATCGAGCATTATGGCGGTGCCTTTCCGACCTGGCTGGCGCCGGTGCAGGTGATAATTCTGCCAATCACGGATGCGCAGCGGGACTATGCCGAGCGGGTACAACAGACGCTGCGAGCGCAGCAGATCCGCGCCGAACTGGATGATCGCAATGAGAAAATCGGCTTCAAGATTCGGGAAGCCGAAGTGCAAAAAATTCCGTATATGGTTATCCTCGGCGATAAAGAAGTGCAAGCCGAAAATCTGGCTGTGCGCAAACGAAAAGCCGGGGATATTGGAAAATTTACTATCAACGATTTTGTTAACCATTTACAACAGGAGATAAACGACAAGGCGCTTACATAGCGCCAAAACGCAACAATGGACTATCACACTTAATCTGGAGGGTAAGCCATTAAAAAAAAGGAAATCCGGGTAAATGAGCAAATTAGCAGTCCTCGTGTGCGGGTGATTGATGCTTCTGGAGCGCAGTTGGGAATATTTGACATTGCCAAAGCCAACGCCATGGCCCGAGACGCGGGATTAGATCTGGTGGAAATCGTCCCTAATTCTGATCCACCCGTTTGCAAAATTATCGATTTTGGTAAATTCAAATACGAGCTTGGCAAAAAGGAAAAGCTGGTCAAAAAGAAACAGCATACCATTCAGATCAAAGAGATACGTCTCAGCCCGAAGATAGAGGAACATGATTTCAATTTTAAAATGCGACATGTCCGAGCCTTCATCGAGCAGGGGAACAAAGTAAAGGTCAGTGTGATGTTCAAGGGACGCCAGATTGCTCATCGTGAATTTGGCGAACAATTGATTCAGAAGATTGTGCAGTTGTTGGAAGACGTCGCCCGAGTCGAAAGTGGGCCTCACTTTGAAGGTCGAAACATGATTATAACGTTCATTAAAAAATAACGATAGTGCGAGGAAGTTAGCATGCCCAAAATGAAAAGCAAAAGCGGGGCCAGAAAACGGTTTCGGCTCACTGGCTCCAAGCAGATAAAGCGGTTTCATGCCTTTTCCAGTCATATTTTAACAAGCAAAACACGGAAACGAAAACGAAATTTGCGGAAGTCCGCGTTGGTGGACCCAACGGATGTGCGCAAAATTAAGAAATTAATTGTAGCCTAATCAGTTAATGGTGGAGAGAAAATGCCTCGATCGAAATACAGTGTTCCATCGCATCGCCGCCGACGCAAAATTTTGAATGCGGCCAAAGGTTATTTTGGTGGTAAAAGTCGCCTATTGCGGACCGCCAAAGAGAGCGTTGACAGGGCGCTTCTGTACTCGTACCGTGATCGAAAAAAACGGCCGGGTCAATTTCGGCGGCTATGGATCACCCGCATCAACGCAGCCGCGCGACTGTATGGGGTGTCCTATTCTTATTTAATGGATGCATTGAAGAAAAAGGATGTTCAGATCAATCGCAAGATCCTGGCGGACATGGCAGTGAACGATCCGAAGGGATTTGAAAATTTAGTCCATTACGTTTCTTCTTAGGGCATACAGGACGGGGCATGGCATTGGATCTCAAACAGACTCTGGCAAGTTTAGACCAACTGAAGAGCAAATTTGAGGCTGAGCTGACGGCCATTCAGTCGGACAAAGACCTCGAGCGTGTGCGCGTTGCCTATTTGGGTCGAAAGGGCGAATTGGCGAATTACTTCGGCTTGCTGGGTCAGGTAGCGAATGAAGATCGTCGGCAATTGGGCAAAGAGCTAAATGCCTTAAAGCAACTATTTCAGTCGCGGTTGGATGAGCAAGCCAGCAAATTAACACCTCGGACGAAGGCCAGTGACGAGTTTGATATTTCGTTGCCAGGAGTACCGGCACGGTTGGGTAGCAAGCATCCGCTCACCCTATTGCTTGATGAAATAAAATCTATTTTCCTGAGCCTGGGTTTCACGGTAGAGACCGGGCCGGAGTTGGAGACCGACTATTATAATTTTGAAGCCTTAAATATTCCGGAATATCATCCGTCACGGGATGTGCAGGATACTTTTTATATTACCGATAAATTGTTGCTGCGAACCCACACCTCTCCGGTCCAGATTCGAACCATGGAACGGATGTCGCCCCCCATCCGCATGATTGCCCCGGGCAAATGTTATCGCAAAGACGCTCCCGATGCCACCCATTCGCCGGTATTCCATCAGGTTGAAGGACTGTGTGTCGATGTTGGAATCACCTTTGCCGATCTTAAAGGTGTGATCAGCGCCTTTGCAAAAAAACTGTTCGGCTCGGATATTCAAATTCGCTTTCGCCCCAGCTTCTTTCCGTTCACTGAACCCAGTGCCGAATATGATTTTTCCTGCATTATTTGTGGCAGCAAAGGATGTCCGGTGTGCAAAGGTACCGGCTGGTTGGAAATTTCCGGTGCAGGAATGGTCGATCCCGCGGTGTTCCAGGCGGTAGGCTATGACACGGAAAAATATACCGGCTATGCCTTTGGCATGGGGGTGGAGCGAATTGCCATGCTGAAATATCAGATCGATGACATCCGAACATTCTATGAAAATGATCTTCGTTTTTTAACACAATTTTAAGCGACGACCAAACGGCCAGGTTGTCACAAGCTCAGCGGGGTTTCCTTGAAAGTTACCATTGATTGGTTAAAAAAATATGTCGATTTTTCCCAATCCCCACGGGAATTGGCCCAGCGTTTGACCATGGTGGGATTGGAAGTAGAGAGTGTGACTGAAATTCAATTTCAGTTCGACGGTATCGTCATCGGCCAGATCGATGCGATTCGTCCCCATCCCTCCCAGGAAAAATTGACGATTTGTGAAGTCAACCTGGGGCAGGAAAAATTGAACGTCGTCTGCGGCGCCCCCAATGTCGCAGTCGGGTTGAAAGTTGCCTTTGCCAAAATCGGCAGTCGGCTGCCGGATAACCAGGTGGTCACTGCAGCCCAAATACACGGGGTCGCCTCCCCGGGGATGATCTGCTCGGAGGCCGAATTGGGGCTTTCACATCAGAGCGATATCGTCATGGAATTGGCTGCGGATGCTCCTGTCGGATCAGGTTTACAGGAGTACCTGGGGCAAGGGGAAACCGTCCTGGACATCGCAGTAACCACCAACCGACCGGATTGCTTGGGCGTGATTGGGGTGGCTCGAGAAATTGGGGCCATCAATGGAGTGCCGATCACCAAGCCGTCGCTACAGCTTCAGGAAGCCGCTGGTAAACGCATCACCGATGTGATCGAAATCGAAATCAAACATCCGTCCAGTTGTCCCCGCTACACGGCACGCTACGTGGAAGGAATTACCGTAGGTCCTTCCCCGCGCTGGTTGATCGAAAAGTTAGAAGCCGTGGGCTTGCGCACCATCAATAACGTGGTGGATGTTACCAATTTTGTGATGATGGAAACGGGCCAGCCGCTGCATGCATTCGATTATGACCTCCTGGCGGGAGCGAAAATCGTGGTTCGGCAGGCCCAAGCCGGAGAAACATTTGTCACCCTTGATGGCAAACAGCATACCTTGAGCGACCAAACGCTGCTGATTTGCGACGCGGAGAAACCGGTGGCACTGGCAGGAGTAATGGGTGGCTTGAACTCCGAAATCACCGCCCAAACCCGGCGGGTGCTACTGGAGAGTGCCTATTTTGCGCCAACCAACATTCGCAAGACTTCTAAAGGCCTGGGGATTGTCACCGATTCGTCGCAGCGGTTTGAGCGTGGCGTCGACCCCAACGGCTTGCTGTATGCGCTGGATCGAGCCGCTCAACTGATTGCCGAATTGGCTGGCGGCGAAATAGCCAGCGGCGCCGTCGATTGCTATCCAGAACCAATCCTTCCCAGGACGATCCCTCTGCGAATACAACGAGTGCAACATCTGCTGGGTGCTGCTATTCCACCGGCTGAGATCGAAGCCATTTTGCGGCGTCTTGAATTCAAAATTCGGCGCGAGGATCAACTGATGATGGTTGAAGTGCCGACTTTTCGGGTGGATATCGAGCGCGAGGTGGATTTGATTGAGGAAGTGGTGCGGGTTTACGGTTTCGATCGGATCGAAGAACATCGCTGGTCAACGATTCCTCTGCTGACTGCTGAGAATAAACGGGAGAAATTCAATCAACTGGTGCGGGAAATTATGATCGGGCTGGGCTACCATGAGGTATTGAGCCTGAGCTTGATGAACCACAAATGGGCGCAACCATTTTCCCGCCAGACTTGTATTCAGCTTAAAAATCCGATCAGCGAAGACCTGGATACCCTTCGTCCCAGCCTGGTGCCTGGTTTGCTGTCGATTGTCAAGTGGAACAAGAATCGTTTTGCCAATGATCAAAAGCTATTTGAAATCGGAAATATTTTTTATTGGGAACAGCCCTCGCAATTACGGAATTGCGAGCAGGCCAAAATCGGCCTGGTGCAGATGGGGCAGAACCGCTTTAATCACTGGCTGGAGAAGCCACGATCGACCACGTTTTATGATCTGAAAGGCGATGTTTTTTCGTTTCTGGAAAAATTGAAGCTGACGAATTGGACGGTCGGCCCCAGCCAGATAGCATTCCTGGACCATCGCTCGTTAGAAATAAGGCTCGACAATGGGAGCATTGGCTATGTTGGGGCTCTGTCCCCGGAAATTCTTGAGAAGCTGGATGTGAAGAACGATATATTTGTGGCGGAATTGGATTATGAGGCCCTGTGGCAGCGATATGGGTGGGATCGGAAATTTCAGCCGATTCCGAAATATCCACCGATCAAACGCGACCTGGCGTTGCTGATCGATTTACAGTATCCGGTGGCCGAAGTGGAGCAGGCAATTTGGGCGGCTGGGGCAAGTAATCTGAAATCCGTGCAACTGTTCGATTTTTACCGCGGCCAGCAGGTGGCCGCCGGCAAAAAGAGCCTGGCCTTTTCGCTTACTTTTTATTCCCTGGATCGGACCCTGACCGAGCGAGAAGTGGATGCCGACATACGCCAGATTCTGGAATTTCTGAAATCCAGGTTACAGGCTCAGCTAAGGGAATAATTCGCGGAGAATTTCAATGGCGATCACTGATTTGGAGCAGTTGGAAGAAAAAATTGCCAGAGCCATTTTGCTTATGAAAAGGCTCCAGGCGGAGAATCAGCAACTGAAAGCAGCCAACGATGCCTTGCGCAGCCAGATCAGGGCACATGAACAGACCATTGAATTGTTGAAAAGTGAGCCGCACAGCAATAGCGATCTGTCCGACCAGATCAAAAGTTATCGGGAACGAGAGGAAAAAATCAAAGTTAAAATAAAGCAGATGCTTGAAAAATTAGAAATGCTGCAAAGCGCTTGATAGAGCGGTTTTAGTTGCCCAAGCAATCGTCATTGCAAATCTGAAAGATTTCAATTCAAATAAAACAGTAGTGTCCGATGGGTGATGACTATAACATTCTCAAAGTAACTATCTACGGCACAGAATATCCGATTCGAGGGAATACGGATGTCGAGTATATCAAAAAGGTGGCTAAATATGTCGATAGCAAAATGAGAGAGGTCAACAAGAATATTTCGATTGATTCGACGTTAAAGGTTTCTATTTTAGCGGCTTTGAATATCACTGATGAATTGTTTCAGGAGCGCGAGCGGAGTTTGGCCGCAGCGACGAATGATGACATCACCGCTCGTATTCAAAAATTAAACCACGACCTCGATGAATGTTTGAATAACATCCATTTTTAAGTCATTACTGTTTCCAAGATCCCTATTTTCAGTGTTGTTGTGGCGCATTGTTTGGGCCTATTATCCGCATCGCTAATGAAGCGGCGGCAGGTAATGGTCGCGATGCACGGCGCAGCATTTGAGAATAGGGATTTTTTTTTAATTGTTTGATTCGAATTTGAAATGGAGGAAAAATGGAAATATATTTTATGATCATCATGGTGATCGTCGGTGTCGGTGCCTTCATCGGCGGATGGCTGGCCAGTAAAAAGATCGGCCAATCCAAAATCGCGAATGCCGAAAAATTAGCCGAGAAAATTATCAATGATGCCGAAGCCATGGCCAATGCCATGAAGAAAGAAAAATTGCTGGAAGTGAAAGATGAGTGGATCAAGCTCAAACAAAATTTTGAAAATGAAACCAAATCGCGTCGCAATGAGCTCCAGAAATTAGAAAAACAGTTGGCCAGTCGGGAAATGAATATGGATCGGAAGGTCGATCTGCTGGCAAACAAAGAGAAAAAGCTCACTCAGATGGAGAAATCGCTGGCCGAAAAAGAAGCCAAGGTAGCCCGACTGGAAGCGGAAATGGAGCGAATCATCAAAGAACAGAATGAAAAGTTAGAAAAATTATCCGGCATCTCCAGCGATGAGGCCAAGCGCATTTTGATGGACAACCTTTTGGACAAAGCCAAGCAGGAGGCGGCGCAGCTCATCAAAGATATCAAAGATCAAGCCAAGCTAAATGCCAATCGTGAAGCGCGGGAAATCATCATCCAGGCGATCCAGCGAACCGCGGCGGACCATTCGGTGGAAACGACGGTATCGGTGGTCAACTTGCCCAACGATGAAATGAAAGGACGTATCATTGGACGAGAGGGGCGGAATATTCGGGCGTTCGAAACTGCCACGGGCATCGAGGTGATTGTGGATGATACCCCCGAAGCGGTGATCCTGTCGGGCTTTGATCCCTATCGTCGCGAGATCGCGCGCCTGGCACTGGAAAAGCTGATCAACGACGGCCGCATCCATCCAGCTCGCATTGAGGAAATTGTCGAAAAAACGAAAAAGGAGATGGAAGAATCGCTGCAGGAAATCGGGGAGCAGGTGCTACTGGAAACCGGTGTGCACAACGTTCACCCAGAGTTGGTCAAGCTGCTGGGCAAGCTCAAATATCGCACCAGTTATGGGCAAAATGTGCTCCAACATGCCAAGGAAGTTGCTTTTTTAGCCGGGCTTATGGCCGCGGATCTGGGATTGGATGCCGCATTGGCCAAGCGTGCCGGATTGCTCCACGATATTGGGAAGGCCATCGACAAAACAACCGAGGGCACCCATACTGAAATCGGAGCTGAAATCACCCGCAAATACAAAGAGCATCCAATCGTGATCAACTCCATTGCCAGCCATCACGAGGACGTCGAGCCGATTTCGCCCATTAGCGTGCTGGTGCAGGCAGCCGATGCTATTTCCGGCTCGCGGCCTGGCGCCAGGCGAGAAACCCTTGAAGGCTACGTCAAGCGGCTCCAGAAATTAGAGCAATTGGCCGAATCGTTCAGCGGCGTGGTGAAAACTTATGCTATTCAGGCCGGCCGTGAAATCCGAGTCATGGTTGAACACGAGCAGATTGATGACGCCATGGCCGATCAATTGGCCTCCGACATTTCACAAAAAATCCACAATGAAATGGAGTATCCAGGCCAGATCAAGGTGACGGTGATTCGCGAATACCGGGCGGTCGATTATGCAAAATAGCTTCCAGAATAACCGGCTAACTGGTGGCTGCGGAAGTTGATGATGGTACTGTTAAAATTAAGGACTGAATTTTGAATGGACAACTGCTGAACATCCTGTTTATCGCCGACATTATTGGCAAGCCAGGGTTGATCGTAATCAAAAAAGCGCTCCAGAAGATCAAAGCGGAGCACCAGATCGATTTGTGTATTGCCAATGGCGAGAATGGCACTTCTGGCAAAGGTTTGACCGAAGAGGTGGCGCATGAATATTTCAAAAGCGGGATCGATGTCATCACCAGCGGCAATCATATTTTTGAACGGTTGGTAACGCACAAGCTGCTGGACACGCATCCGAAAATTCTGCGGCCGCTGAACTATCCGCCCGGCACCTGTGGCAAAGGCTCAACCATTGTCACCCTGCATGAAACCATCAAGATCGGGGTAGTTAATATTCAAGGGCGGACTTTTATGCTAAGCATCGATTGTCCGTTTAGAACCGTATCGGAAGAGATCAACCGCCTGCGCAAAATCACCCCCATCATTATTGTGGATTTCCATGCCGAAGCGACCGCCGAAAAAATGGCCATGGGCTGGTATTTAAACGGTCGAGCCAGTGCCGTCATTGGCACGCACACGCACGTGCAGACGGCTGACGAGACCATTCTGGATCGTGGTACTGCTTATATTACCGATGTTGGCATGACCGGGCCTTATTATTCGGTAATCGGCATGAAAAAGGAGATCGCCGCCAAGCGATTCATTCAACAAATGCCCGAACGCTATCAGCCAGCCGATTCGGATTTGCGGTTTGCTGGCGTGGTTATCACTATCAACGCTGCTGATGGATGTGCTCGAAAAATCCAGCGACTTCAGATACCTATAACCGAAGGAGTGGACTATGGCCGCAATGATTATTGATGGCAAAAAAGTAGCTGAGCAGATCAAATTAGAATTAGTGGCAGATATTCAGAGGCTGAAGAAGCAGCAGGTAACTCCCGGCCTGGCCACGATTTTGGTGGGGGATAATCCAGCCTCGGCCACCTACGTGCAGATGAAAGAAAAGATGTGTGCCGAGTTGGAGATGCAAACGCGCAGCTATCGCTTACCCGCCACGATCGCTGAGGATGAACTGGTTGGTATTGTCCAGAGTTTAGGGAACGAGCCGGAAATTCATGGGATTTTGGTACAATTGCCGCTGCCGGCTCACATTCATGAACGCCGCGTAATCTATGCCATTCCACCGCAGAAAGATGTCGACGGCTTTCATCCGCTGAGTTGGGGCCGCATGATGTTGGGGGAAGACACCTTTTTGCCCTGCACACCAGCCGGGATTCAAGAACTGCTATTACGCAGTGGATTTAGTCCGGAAAAAAAGCACGTGGTCATCGTCGGCCGCAGTCAAATTGTCGGCCTACCGCTGGCGAATATATTGGTTCGCAAGGCCCCGGGGGCAAACGCAACGGTTACTATCTGTCATACCGGCACGCCAAATATGGGCGAGCTTACCAGGCAGGCCGACATTCTGGTCGCAGCGATGGGCAAGCCGGAAGTGATCACGGCGGATATGGTCAACGATCACGCGATCGTCATCGACGTGGGCGTTAATCGCGTAGCTGCTCCCGAAACGAAGAAGGGATATCGACTGGTAGGGGATGTTCATTTCGAGAGCGTTTCCCAAAAAGTGCGGGCCATCTCACCGGTCCCGGGTGGCGTTGGTCCGATGACGATTATGATGCTCATGAAAAATACCGTCAAGGCTGCCCAGTGGAGCATTTCTCCGCCGACCCAGGGTTAGCAGGAATCATGCGATTCCATTAAAAAGCTGTGTTTGCTAAGACCTGAACCCAAACGCTTGATCCCACCGAAATGGCGGCCATCGCCGCCATCGGTGTTTTTAAATTATCCTGCCAAAATCAAACCATCACAACCGCTCGCTACCACTTTTGAATGTTGAACGATTGGAACTTATTTCGCCGCCCATAAAATCAATCCCGTTTCATGAGGGGTTGAGAATAGTTCGTTTTTCGGGATCACGCGTACAGTATAGCCATATAAGCCGCTGCTCTGGCAGGAAATACTGCCGACGAAGGAATGCACATTGTCCCGATGCTTTTCGGCCCAGGCCATCGGCTCAATTTTGGCGGAGATGATTTCATTATCGGCATCGACATGGCCGTGATAGATTTGAACGCTGACATCGTTTGGCGTCAGACTGCCCAGCGCAATTTTGACCTTGATTTCGATAGCCGATCCTACCTGATGCTCGCTGGGCTTTTTTTCGTCAATGCTAACAAAGCGGATTTTCTGCCAACTTTTAGCCACCGTCTGTTTCCAGAGCGTATACTGCTTGGCTTGCTGCTGCTCATTGGCAAACAGCAACTCAAACTTGGTCATTGCAGGCAGGTAGAAATGTTGATGGTATTCATGGGCCATGCGATTGGTATTGAACACCGGACAGATTTCCGCCATTGAGCTTTTCATTACTTCAATCCATTTGCGCGGTAATCCATTCTTGCCGCGGTCATAAAATAGCGGAATAATTTCTTTTTCCAATAGATTATAAATCGCCTCCGATTCGACCGTATCCTGATATTGATGGTCTTCATAGGCTTCACCATGGCCAATGGCCCAGCCAATGCGCGAATTATAGGCGGCATCCCACCAGCCATCAAGAATGCTCAGGTTTAACACGCCGTTCACAGCAGCCTTCATCCCGCTGGTGCCACTGGCTTCCATAAAACGGCGGGGCGTATTGAGCCACAGATCAACACCCTGAACCAGATAGCGCGAGCTGATCATATCGTAGTCTTCGATGAATACGATGTGATTTCGGAATTCTTCCATTTTGGTCAGATGGATGATTTCACGAATGAGCTCCTTGCCGGGATTGTCTTTTGGATGAGCCTTGCCAGCGTAAATAATTTGTACCGGAAATTCCTCATTATTCAAGATTCGGGCCAGACGCTCCTTATCCTTCAGAAGCAAGGTCGCGCGTTTGTAAGTGGCAAAGCGACGCGCAAAACCGATCGTCAGGGCTTCTGGATTCAATACCTCTTCTGCACGGGCGACCTCGGAAGGCACAGCGCCTTGATTTTCCAATTGTTTTTTAAGCCGATTGCGGGTAAAAGCAACCAGTCGTTCGCGGCGGCGGATGTGTGTTCGCCAGAGCTCTTCGGCCGGGATTTGCTCGACTTTCTTCCAGATAGTTACATCGACCGGTTTTTTCATCCAATTCGGCCCCAGATAGCGATCGAACAGCGTGGCCATTTCACGAGAAATCCAGGAACTGGGATGCATCCCATTGTCGACATAAGTAATGGGTACTTCCTCAGTGGGCAGCTCCGGCCATAAGTCCTGCCACATTTGCTTCGAGGTCTGCTGGTGTAGTTTGCTCACGGCATTGATATGGCTGGCCAGGCGAATGGCGAGAATGGCCATAATAAAATTGTCGTTGGGATCTGCCGGGTTTCGAGTGCCCAGGGCTAAAAATTCCTGGCGATTGATTTTCAATTGCGGATAGTAGCTGGCAAAATATTTGTCCATCAGTTGCGGTGAGAAGCGGTCGATTCCTGCCGGAACTGGCGTATGCGTGGTGAAAATATTGCTGGCTTTGGTGAGTTCGCTGGCCTCATCGAAACTGAGTTGGTGATCTTCCATGGCGCAACGAATGCGCTCCAGCGCCAGGAAAGCCGAATGGCCTTCGTTCATGTGGAACACTACTGGTTTTAGGTTCAAGGCCTTGAGCGCACGCACGCCACCAATGCCCAGCATGATCTCCTGCATTATGCGCATCTCATCATCGCCGCCATACAGTTCATCGGTGATGTCCTTGTCGGCATCATTGTTTTGAGGAATGTTAGTATCCAGCAAATACAGATCCACTCGTCCCACCTGAACTTTCCAGATTTGGGCGTAGACCTTCCGGCCAGGATAGTCGACATCAATCAACAGCGGACTACCATCGGCTTGATGTTGCAATTCAATGGGCATATTGTAGAAATCATTCTTGGGATACAATTCGCCTTGCCAGCCATCAGCGTTCAAGTATTGTCGGAAATAGCCTTCCTGATACAGCAATCCCACGCCCACCAACGGTAAACCCAACTCGCTGGCCGATTTCAAATAATCGCCGGCCAGAATCCCCAGGCCACCGGAATAGATAGGCACGCATTCAGTGAGACCGAATTCGGCTGAAAAATAAGCGATCTTGATATCCTCCTGGCAACAGTAGGTTTTGCGATACCAGGTGACTTCTTTCAGGTAATTTTCTAACCTATCGGCCACGCGCTGCAAATGGGATAAAAAACCATCGTCATCGGCCATCTTTTCCAATCGCTCCTGTCGAATCTGGCCGAGCATCTTGACAGGATTGTGATCGCTTGCTTCCCATAGATCATTGTCGAGCAGGCGAAATAAATCGATGGCATCGTGATTCCAGGACCAGAATAAATTATAAGCAATCTTCTTCAACGGTGCTAATTTGGGAGGCAAACTGGGGACGATGGTAAAAGTTTTCAATGGTTCCATTCAAAACTCCATATATGGTCACTGCTTTATATTTAGTCGTTTCGATCGCATTTGATAGCAGATCGAACATCTTTTATGAAATGCAAAAGGTATTTGTTCCCTGCCTGGTATGATATTTTTGTCATTTTAGAACGCAGACAGGGAAAATTGCTGCAGGAATAGATGCAGGTGATAATGCAATAGATAGTAAAGGTGGTATTGTCGCGTTGGGAATAGTTGTACCTGTTGCTTGGTGTTATTTCATCAAGTTGAATTATTTCCAGGTCCGCCAATAGGACATGGTAACCAATGGCGTCACAAATGTTGTCAACATGCGGGAAAATAAACGCGATCCCCGGGCTCCCGACCTGGTAGTTCGTTAAAACTGGCTGGCTGACCGGTTGCGGATTGTCCTGATAGCAGTGCGTCGGCAAAAATAGCAGCGAGCCCTTGCGGCGTTATCAATGTCACCAAAGCCCCATCAGGTTTGCACATTGGACATACTGGCATCATCCAGCAACGTATTGGTCATGAACGCGCCGGTCAGGTTGGCGCGATCCAATCGGGCATGCCGCAGATCCGCTCGTTCCAGATGAGCCCCGGATAGGTTGGCCGCGGTGAAATTGGCATAGCGCAAATTGGCGCGTTTGAATCGACCCGAGACGATATTGGCCTGTTCAAAATTGGCGTGCTCCGCCTGAATGCCAAACAATTTGGCGTGGAATAGATTGGCGCGCTTGAAAGAAGTTTGTTCCAGATTGGTGTCCTGCAAATTGGCTTCGGCCAGATCGGCATCATCGAAACAGGCTTGCAGCAAATTGGCCCCAAAAAGGAAAGCGTTGCGGAGCTGGGAGTGGCTGAAATTCGCCTGTTCCAGATTGGCATTTTGTAGATGAGCATCGGTCAGGTTGGCACTGGAAAAATCGATCCCCTTGAGATTTTCGTAGGACAGATCGATCTCAGACAGGTCCAAACCCCGTAAAGACTCCCCACGGCGATAACGTGCTAATAGTTCCTCGCGAGAAATTTGGGACATTGGTCGTTCCTCCTATTTGGTTTTAAAGCTGTTCACGGCGTCCGCCACCGAATTGTAAGTTAAAAACACCGATTCTAATTTGGTGATTTCCAATGGCCGACGCACGCGGTCCGACATGTTCGCCAGTCGCAAATCGCCGCCGCTGCTGCGGATGGTGGTCAATCCGCTGATAAGCATCCCCAGGCCCGAACTATTCATCCATTTCGCTTTGGCCAGGTCGACGACCAGATAGACCCGATCGTCCTCAATGGCCTGATAAATGATGTCGCGGAATTTTTGTGACTCCGCGCCACCCATGATTTCTCCCTCGATCTCAATCACATCCACATCTTCCATGCGTTTGACTTGACATTCCATCGATTTTCCTCCCAGTTTCATTGAAAATAATTACGCGAATGAATTGACTAAATCATACCAGCCAGTATTAACTAAAGGGACAGGCGAGCCCAATTCCAACCCGTAGCAGGTGCCAATTCCCGCCGGGGTTTGATCACTTCCATTAACCCTCCTGAAATCTGCTCCAGATGACCCGGTCGCTGGGGCATGAATTCAACCCATGGATTGAAGCTAAAATCATTTGGTCAGGATCATTTTTTGATTGCTGTCAGAGGCCCGATTTATTCATAGCGCAGCGCAATAATTGGATCCAAACGAGCAGCTTTGCTCGCAGGATAAACGCCAAAAATCAAGCCGATAATGCTACAGAAGCCCAAACCCAAAAAGATGGCCCAAATGGGAATAGCCGTTGGCAGGGGAGTGACGACACCGACCAGAACCCCGACCAGGATGCCGATGACGATTCCGATGAGCCCTCCCAAATTCCCCAGAATAATCGCTTCGATAATGAATTGAAGCAGGATATCCCCCCGGCGAGCGCCGACGGCTTTGCGAATACCGATCTCGCGAGTCCGCTCGGTAACCGAAACCAGCATTATATTCATGATGCCAATGCCGCCAACGATCAACGAAATGGCTGCAATGAAAATTGCGCCCAATTTTACGCCGCGGGTCATATCGTTGAAGGTATTGATCAATGATTCGCTGGTCACGATCTCGAAGTCGTTGGGTTTTCCCGGCGGTACTTTTCTAACGGCGCGCAGGATGCCGGTCACCTGCTCGATGGCGGCGTCGATAAATCGAGCATCTTTCACTTTGATGGTAATGGTGATGCTGCGTTTATCGCCATATAATTTATGAAAGGTCGAAATAGGAATCAGCACGCGATTGTCGCGGCTCTCGCCCAGCAGGCTGCCCTGCTTTTCCAGGGTGCCAATCACCCGAAATTTTTGCGAACCAACCCGAACGTATTCGCCCAATGGATTCGTATGTGGGAACAGCACTTCGACAACGTCCAGCCCCAAAACGATGACCGGACGGTTATAATCCACGTCGGATTCATTGATGAACCGGCCATCGGCTACGAAATAGTTGAAGGTGGCCTGGAAACCGGGGGTAACGCCCAACAAGACCACGTCGGGATTGGTTTTTTTATCTTCGTATTTTACCGCTTGTCCCCATTCCCAGGTGGACGTGCCAACAGATTGCACCAGCGTGGCGTTCTCTTCGATGGCGCGCGCGTGGGCCATGGTCAAAATTTTGCGATTCCGGTATTGCTCGTCCAGGTGTCCCAACTGGATCGCGGGGTCTTTTTGCACTTCAAATGTATTCGGACCCAGAACGCTCATCTCGCCGACGACGTAGTTTTGCAACCCCTGGATGATGGACATCATGCCGATGATGGTAACTACGCCAATGATAATGCCCAGGGTCGTGAGGGCGGATCGCATTTTATTTGAGCGCAATGCATCCAATGAAACCGCGATACTCTCTTTAATGTCCATAGCTTATCAATACTTTTCATGGTTGAAGTTCAAACTGCTGCCCACGACGTCTCATTCGTAACGCAGCGATTGAATGGGATCCAATTTGGCTGCTTTATAAGCGGGGAACAGCCCGAAAATAAGGCCGGTCATGAAAATAAACACCACGCCGATGACCACCGAAATAGGGGAGACCGAGGCGGCGAGAAACGTCGTGGCCGCCACCAATTTGGCCAGCCCAAAGCCGAACAAGATGCCAATGATACCGCCCAAAAAGCTAACGGCCAACGATTCAATTAAAAACTGCCACATAATGTCCCGATTCTTAGCGCCAACCGCTTTGCGAATGCCGATTTCTTTGGTGCGTTCAGTCACCGATACCAGTAAAATGTTCATGATTCCAATGCCGCCCACCAATAGCGCAATGCTGCCCACACCAAAGGCCACCGCATACAGCGCACCGGTTAGCCGATGGTACATATCCGCGATCATATCTTGCTGATTGATAGCAAAGTCGTTTTCCTCGTTTGGGGCAACCTTCCGCACCCGGCGCAAAATGCCCGTAATCTCATCCTTGGCTTCCTCGATCAAATTGGGATCGGCAACTTTGACCTCGATGGTTAGCCAGCGCCTGGAACCATAGAGCTTATAAAAAACGCCAATGGGGATGATCACCTCGGTGTCCAGACTGTGTCCCAACAAACTGCCGCGTTTTTCCAGCACGCCAATCACGGCAAAGCTATTGGCGCCGATCAAAATCCGCCGTCCCAGGGGATTGACATTTTTGAACAGTTTATTGGCAACTTCCCAGCCAATGACACAAACGTTGCGCCGATGCTCTACATCCTGGGCTGAGAGCATGCGTCCTATTTCGGGCACGATATTGGCGGTCACCGCATAGGTCTCAGTGGTACCCTGGATCGTCACGTCAGAGAGTCGTTCGCTGCCATATTTGACCGTACGTCGGGCCGCGACCGTCGGCGCAATGGCTTTGGCCAAAGTGGCTTGCTCCTGCAGCGCTTTTACCTCCCGCTCCAGCGTTAAATCCTTGCGATTGCGAGCCTCGATCCAATCGGTGCGCGACATCCAGGAGAATTTACCCACATATAAAATGTCCGAACCCAATGAGGAAATGGAATTATAGAAAGCAGCATTCAATCCTTGAATGATCGAATGGATGCCGATGACCGTGGTAATGCCGATCACAATACCCAGCGTGGTCAAAATGGAGCGCATTTTATTGGCGCGCAACGCCTGGAAAGCGATTTTAATGCTCTCCCAAATATCAATCATTAATCGCATAAATTGAAATCGATGTTGGTGATTTTTCTATTGTGATTTACTAAACCGACTGGCAACCGCGATCGGCTTCCATTGGTAAAAGGTCTGAACTCGCCATCGGCTGGTCGGAAATTTCAGCGCTGGTCCATTAGCTGCTGCCGGTAGCTGCTAATTCAGCGATTCATCCCGTTCAATCTTGCCATCACGCAACCGTATGATGCGGTTGGTATGCTCGGCAATATATTCCTCATGGGTAACCAGAATTACGGTGTTGCCATTTTCGTGTAAATTTTCAAAAATTTCCATGATCTCCTCGCCGGTGCGGGTGTCCAGATTGCCCGTAGGCTCATCCGCCAGAATGATTTTCGGTTTGTTGACCAGGGCGCGAGCAATGGCCACGCGCTGCCGTTGACCACCGGATAACTCGTTGGGCTTGTGATGCATTCGGTCTGCCAGCCCAACCATCTCCAGTGCTTCTTCCGCAATCTTGCGACGTTTGTGGGCAGGTGTTCCGTTGTAAATCATCGGCAACTCGACATTGTGCAGTGCCGTTGCTCGGGGCAGCAGATTGAAAAATTGAAATACAAATCCGATCTCCCGATTCCGAATCTCCGCCAATTGGTCGTCATTCATTTCGCTAACCAATTTTTCAGCAAAACGATAGACGCCAGAGGTCGGGGTATCGAGACATCCCAGGATATTCATTAATGTGGACTTGCCAGAGCCGGAGGGCCCCATGATGGCCAGGTATTCGTTTTCAGCAATTTGCAACGAAATCCCCCGCACCGCGTTGACCTTTTCGGCGCCGACTTCATAGGTTTTTATGATGTTATCAAGTTCAATTAACATGGTTGCATCCTTAATGAAAAAAGTTGTAGGGCGCAAATCAATCCTTCACTGCCAGACACGATCGAGCGGATTACTCTTTAGGCTCGCTCTTTGGCATCGGCTTTTCGGTGATTTTCACTTTGCTCCCGTTTTTCAACATTTTGGACAGGGCGCGATAGCTGCCAATGACCACCTGCTGTCCCTCTTCCAGGCCACTCACGATTTCGATGTTGGTATCGTTGGAAATTGCCGTCTTCACCGGTACAATGCTGGCGATACCATCTTTGACAACGAATACCACCTCCACCGAACTCTTTTTGGCGGCATTCGCTTCGGTCGTTTCTTTCTTGTCATCGGTCGAGACGCTGGCAGATGGTGATTCGACTTTGCGGGTGGTGGCTTTTTCTGTTCCCGGAGTGCTGGCGATTTCCTCAGGCGTCCTCACCGTTACCGCTTGAATTGGAATATGCAGCACATTGCGATGCTTCTCGGTGGCAATATCTACGGTAGCAGTCATGCCCGGCCGCAACTTGTCGACTTTATCGATCACTGCCACTGTCACTTCGAAATTGGTGAGTTCCTCCTGTGTCCCGCGCCCGCGAATGGTGCCAGAATGCGCAATTTCGGAAACAACACCGCGAAAGGTTGTATCGGGAATGGCATCCACCTCAATGCTGGCCGTATCACCAATGGATACCAATACGACATCATTTTCATCCACTTCGGATATCACTTCCATGCGCGACAGGTCGGCGACGATCATAATGACATCCGCTTGAAACATGGAACCCAGGGCAATTTCGCCGACCTCTTTGTTCAAAACGGTGACGGTGCCCGTCAAGGGTGAATACAATTTGGTTTTGGTCAGGTCATCCTCTGCCTGCTTGAGATCAGCCTCGGCTTGTTCCAGTTGGCTCTCGGCCAATTTCAGATTGGCTTCGGCATTTTCCAGTTCTGCTTGGGAGGTTAAATTCTGTTTGTAAAGGTCTAAAGCCCGCTTGTATTCGCTGCGGGCTTTTTGCAAGCTGGCTTCGCGCGATTTTTTATTGGAGCGAGCCCGATCCACCGCGGCAGAATATTTGGTTCGATCCAGTTCAACCAAAAGTTGGCCCTTGGTCACCTGATCCCCCTCTTTTACGTAGAGACCGATGATTTCTGCACTGATATTGGCCGAAATTTTTACTTCTAATTCGGGTTGAATCTTGCCCGAGGCGGACACAATCTGGGTGATGTCGCCGCGCGTTACTTTTCCAACCTGGACCGGAATTTCTCCCCCCTTACCTTTGCGCAAATTAACGATCACGAGAATGGCAATAATGAGCACCACTCCAATGATGATGAACCATTTCTTTCGAGACATTTTTCTCTCCTGCTGACAGATTATTTAATGGATACTTGGTCGTTCAGTCGTTTGCTGGCAGATACTCTTCCTGATGGCAGCCACGGATAGATCCTGATGGTCATCGAAACCTATTCTTCCAGGACATTCATAAGCGATTTGAGATAGGCCAGTGCAATCTGATAATTATATCGGGCGGTGACCCAGGTGCTGCGGGCTTGAGTAACCGCATATTGTGCATCGATTACTTCCAGTAATGTGCCCGCCCCAATCTTGTAGCGCTCCTGCGCTAATCGCAAGTCCTCGTTGGCCGCTTCGAGATTAATGGCATTTATTTCGGCGATCTCTTTGTTCGCTTTTAAAATATTAAACGCCTGAGTGACATCGGTTTTTAAAAGTCGCTTTTTCTCAGTCAAATCTTCTTGAGCTTTGGCATAACTCAAGCTCTGTCGCGTCACTTCCGCTTTATCGGCAAAACCTTTGAAGATATTTAGATCCATCTGCAAGCCAATCGTCGCGCTATAATTTTCATCCAGCTTTTTATTATAGACGCGATTGAAATATTCGTTGTCTCGGGAATAAGTGAGAGCGCCGCCGATCGTTGGCAGATAGGCCAGTTGCGCAATCTTGCGACCGTAACTATAATTTTTGACATTCAACTCGAACATCTTGATCTCAGCATTTCGTTGCAGCGACGTCTCCAGTGCGTTGTCGAAGGTGTAGGGCAAGGAGAGCGTTTCGATCGTAATATCCTCAATTTCAATTGGCGAACCGGGATCGAGGCCCATGGCATTGTTCAAATTCGCTTTGGCGATGAGGATCGAGTTCCGCTGATTGATCAGATTTATCTGGTCATTGCCCAATGCAACCTGCGCTTTATAGACATCGGCCAGGGCAACCGAGCCGATCTCATGCATGCTTTTGGTGCGATTGAGCTGTTCCTCACTACGCTTGACCGCCTCTTCGTACACCTGGCCCAGTTTGATCGCCTTCAGGAGTTCAAAGTATTTTTCTTCTACATTGTAGATGACGTAGTTGCGCCGATCATGCAGTGCCAATTCCTTACTTTGTTTGAGCAAATTCGCCTGGGTTAATTGGAACCAGCTTCGTCCCCAATCCCACAAATTTTGCGTGAGCTGTACCGATGCCCGATGCGAATTGCGTTCGACTTTGCTTTGGATAATTTCTTTTTGTTCATAGAGAATCTTGCCGGTTGCCGGATCGATTCCTACCGGCACATCGGTCTTGCGCAGCCGTTGACCCTGGATAAATTTGCCCGAGGAAAATGTGGCATCAATATAAGGTAACAGTGCTGCTCGACTTTTGGTCACATCCGCTTCGGCCAATTTGATGTCGCGGCTTGCGTTTTTCAACTGCGAATTCTTATCCAACGCTATTTGAATGCACTCATCCAGCGACAGCTTTTTCCCTTGCTGTGCCAGCGAGACAACGGTAGTGGCGAGCAAGAATAAAGCTATCAAATATAGTACCCGTTTCATTTATCAACTCCTTCGATCGTCGAAAGTTCAGCTTGCAAAAATCCGTTCAAAAGTAATGCCCAGGGTCGCAGCTATTAGAAACAGAACCGCCATGGTCCAGCCCGATTTTTTCAGGGAAAATTTATAGATCACGGCAAATCCGATCGCCAATACCACAAACTGCCAGATCGAGAACACACCAAATTGCTTCAAAATTTGATAGGGGAGCGTCTTGGACTGATCTTCAGGCAAAAATGAAGCCAGGCTGAAATGAACATTAGCGGTTTTTTTGCTCAATACAATCGGCACACTTAGCAGCATCCCTACCATCCCAATGAGCGATGAGTAATTGTACACCGAAAACATCTTAAGAAAACTCGTCTGTCCGCCCAGCACTATATTACCAACAAACCATAAAATGAGCGTAAAAATAAGCAGGATAACAGCAGTTACAACGACCGCTCCGATCGGTCCGATGATTTTGCCGAATTTTTCACCAGCGGCTAAGGCCGTTTGAATTTGTTCATCACTCATGCCTCTTTCTTCCATCCGCTCTCGCTGTTTTTCCATCTGTTCCGGTATGGTGACCGGGGCGGTGACCATGGTGAACACCAGGGTGATTAAGAGAATGATAATGAACGGCACCACCCAGTCCGGCCGTTGATCGATCGCTTCAAATGTCTTCCGTGGTGCTAAAAAGATGCCGACAACTTTTTGTAATGCATTCATGATCCCTCCGCTAACAAATTTGATTGACCGGTAATTTTTTGTGCTATTGAAACGAGACCAATGGCTAAAAGTTTCAGCGGCAAGCAATTTTAGTTCAATAGCAATTAAATAAATATAGGAATTAAAATCTTGAATTTCAAGTTAAATATTTTTCTTTTTCTCAACCGTCGCCATGCCCACCGAGAGTTTCGGGCTGCCTGGAGTTCAACTCTGATTTTTGTGTTGATTAATTGAGAAAAATTGTTTAATATATGGCCGTTCCGGCGGGCATCCTCGGGAAGTGCTGCCAGTGAAATGCGAATGAGCGGGCACTTGGCCGCCACGATATCGATCTTTTTCGACGCTCCGAACAAGCAGGGGCTGCGCAATGTGAGACACAAGCAATTATATCCCGGCCATCCGACCACCGGGGAAAGCTTTTGGGGGAGTTGGCGAATGTCTGCAATTCCAAGAACCGAGAAACGGAAATTTTGTCAATTTAGGCCGGTCCTATCTTCAGGCAATAATCGTCCGGCTATCGGCTGACTATTGAATGCCATCATTGGCAACCGTTGAAGTAGCCTTAGTGTCAATGGAGCTGAAAAACCAACAGATAGTATTTGTTTCAGGAGGATTAGTTACGTGTATAAAATCAGCGTCACGACCAAATTTTCCGCCGCGCATCGATTGCGGAATTATGAAGGGCCTTGTGAAAATCTGCATGGGCACAATTGGATGGTAACCGCCCAGCTTGGCAGCACCAGTGTCGATGGGCTGGGCATGGTTTATGATTTCAAAAAATTAAAACGATTACTTCACGAGATCATCGATGCATTCGATCATAAGTTTTTGAATGAAGTCGCTCCATTCGATCGCGTCAATCCAACCTCCGAAAATGTCGCCAGGTTCATCTTTGATTCATTGCAATCGCGCATCGATCCGCCATTGCGCTTGATTGCAGTATCAGTTGGGGAGTCAGAGAACAATATTGCGACCTACGAAGAACCATGATGACCGTGAACGAAATTTTTTACAGCATTCAGGGAGAGTCGACATACGCCGGCTTGCCGTGTATTTTCATTAGGCTGACCGGCTGCAACCTGCGCTGTCGGTACTGCGATACTCGCTACGCCTACGAAGAGGGGAGAAGCATGTCGGTCTCGGCGATTGTCGCCGCCATTCAGCCCTACCGCTGTGATCTGGTGGAAATTACTGGCGGCGAGCCACTGTTGCAAACAGAGACCACCGATCTTGCCCGGCAATTGGTGGCAATGGGCAAGCAGGTGCTGGTCGAAACGAATGGGACCATGAGCCTGGCGCCATTGCCGGCCCCCATTATCCGGATCATGGATATTAAATGCCCGGACAGCGGTGAACACGACAAGACCGATTGGGAAAATATCCCTCGCCTGCGCCGAACCGATAACGTGAAATTTGTGATTTCCACCCGAGCGGACTTTGATTGGGCGCTACATATTGTTCAGAAATACCAGTTGCTGGCTCGGGCGACGATACTTATGTCACCCGTTCATGGGCTGTTGCCTCCGCGAGTGTTGAGCGAATGGTTGCTCCAGGCCGCCTATCCGATTCGGTTGCATTTGCAACTTCATAAATATATCTGGCCGCCAAACCAGAGAGGAGTGTGAGATGCCAAAAAATGCAGTTGTTTTGTTGAGCGGCGGCATCGATTCCACCACCACGTTAGCCGTCGCGCGAGATCAGGGATTTCAAATTTATGCCATTAGTTTCCACTATGGTCAGCGGCATCAACGAGAACTGCAAGCAGCTCAGGCCGTGGCTGAATATTTTGGTGCACAGCGCCATCTGGTTGTCGCTGTCGACCTGCGCGCCATTGGCGGCTCAGCGCTGACGGCAGAGCTGGCAGTGCCCAAAGCCAGAGATATTCAAGACAATACCGCTGCGATTCCAGTGACCTACGTGCCAGCGCGGAATATTATTTTTTTGTCGATTGCTCTGGCCTGGGCGGAAACTATCCCTGCTAACGATATTTTCATTGGCGCCAATGTGGTAGACTATTCTGGCTATCCCGATTGTCGACCGGAATTTATCGCTGCCTTCGAAGCCATGGCCAACGTGGGCACACGCGCTGGCGCCGAGGGACGGCCGTTTACAATTCATGCCCCATTGATTCAAATGAGCAAAGCAGAAATCATTCGTACTGGCCACAATTTGGGCGTCGATTTTGGGCTGACCTTTAGCTGCTACGATCCCACGCCGGACGGTAAACCCTGTGGCGGCTGCGATAGCTGTCGGTGGCGTAAAAAAGGATTTCAGGAAGCGGGGATCGCCGATCCCCTGGGGTAATGATATTTACCTGCCCGCTGTTGAAAATGAAGGCGGAAGGTTCTTAATCAGGAATTTTCATTTGAGACGATGTATTGGGAGATAATGACAAGCTGAGTGCGATGACAATGAACCAAGACCAATATCCAGAATTAACGATTCTAAAGCGCAGCCAGCAGCGCTATCCCGAAACGCCCGATGAGGCCAAATTGGAGACCTTTGCCAATCGCTATCCCGATCGGGACTATTGGATCACATTTGATTGTCCCGAATTCACCTCATTATGTCCGGTGACTGGCCAACCTGATTTTGGCCACCTAACGATTCGCTATGTGCCGGATGGGCGCTGTATTGAAAGCAAATCGCTCAAGTTATACCTCTTCTCTTATCGAAATTATGGCACATTTCACGAAGAGGTCGTGAATCGCGTGCTCGATGATCTGGTTGCCGCCTGCCAACCGCGCAAGGCGGTCGTTGTGGGCGAGTTCCTGCCGCGCGGCGGTATTAGCATTCGGGTAGAAGCAAAATATAATCTGGATTGAAATCATTCGTTCAGCAACCAGACCATCAGGTGCGGGAGCAAGATTTGATGTCCGTGATTTTGTGAAGGGCAGCCATCATTTCGGCCACAATAGATACGGCAATTTCACCGGGTGTCTCTGTGCCAATATTCAATCCGATGGGAGCGTGTACTGCCTGCAGTCGATGCTCGGGAATGCCTTTCTGTCGCAAGCTGTTCATCACCTCTGTGACTTTCTTGGGGGAACCCATCATGCCGATATAGGCAGCCGGCGATTCGATTACCGCCTCCAACACCTGTTCATCATGTTGGTGCATCGGGGTCACAATCACCAGCCAATCATTGGGGCCAAAGCTCTGGCGTTTAATGAAAGCGGAATATTTCTCAGCGATCAGTTCGGCCGAGGCGGGAAAGTGCTGTGGGTCGAGAACGCCAGATCGCTCGTCCACCACACGCACGCGCCAGCCAGCCTCCGTAGCCACTCGAGCAATGGCGCGACCGACGTGGCCGCCGCCAAAAACTGTAAGCAATCGTTCCGGTAAAACCGGTTCGAAGAAAATCGTCATGCTGCCACCACAAACCATTCCTCCCACTTCCAATTGCTGAAGATCGAAACGGCGTAACCGGGGAGTTGTTGATTGCAGGACCTGCTGGGCCACCTGAATCGCCTCCAATTCAATATTCCCGCCGCCGACGGTCCCCTCCAGCGTCCCATCTGGAAAAATAAGACCTCTTGCACCGGCTTTGCGTGGGGTCGCGCCCTGAGCATCCACCACAGTGGCAATGCAGAAAATTCGTCCCTGTTTCTTTAGTTCGGCAATTCTCTCGATTAACTCGCTCATCGATTCTCCGTTGATTATAATTCTGGACTGATAAAAACTGGCGGCTGGTCTGCCAGTGGATCCTGTTCAGTTGCGCGTTATTCAATACCAGGATCGAAAAGCTTCCAAAGCAGCTAACCGTTCAAGCCAGTCTCATTGGCAATATTGGTAATAATTTTCGGGAGTGTTAATATTGATCAAAATTCCCGGATCATTGACGTTGATTGACTTTTTAGCATGTGCATATTTGCGGATCAGCGATCGAACGCCCTCATCCAGTGATTCCGTTCTGACGGCCGAAAATAGACATGATGGCAGAACGATGGGATGGCCGCCTCGCTGGTTGAACACCGGTTGCAGGATGCACTCTGGATAGCTCCGATGCGCCAACAACAAACGTTGATAGGTGGCGGGTTGTACCAGAGGATAATCAACCGGGCACAGAAAGACACCGCGACACTCAGTTTCAATCGCGCTCAGCCCAGTGATAGCCGATGACGCCATGCCGCGCTCAGGTTCAGGATTGATTAAGATCTGGGCCTTCAGCTTGAGGGAAACAATCCGTGGGTAAAAAAGCTCATTCGTAACGATAGCAATCGGCTGCAGCCCATTCTGGAAGGCATTTTCAAACGCGATTTGCAAAAACGTTTTGCCGTTATGTAACAAAAAAGGTTTGAAGCCCACAGCTCTCAGGCGTTGGCCCAAACCTCCTGCGAGAATAATTGCCCCCACATTAGCCATCTTGCTTCGACAATCGATGTTGCCAGCTTCTTTTGCCCATTCACTCATTGGACGACGATTCGTGTCGGCTATTCATTTGATTGGTCAATTGCCTCATAGGAAACATCGAAATGCGTTACCTTGTCCACTGGCAATCCCCACGCATCTTTTTTCAGCGAGACTTTTAAGACCAGTCGCTTGTCCGGAAAAATCATGACCTGTGCATCACGAGGTAAAATTTTGTAGCTCTTTTCTTGCCAGCCCGTTGAGGCATAATATACCGCTTTGATCTTATAAATTCCCGGTTGCAGGGATAAATTATAGATGTAGTTGCTGGTCACATTAGTAATTTCCTGTTCAGGCTCAATGAGAAAATTATTCACAAAAAAATCAAGATGATTTTTGTAGCTGCTACGGGTGTCGGCCACGTTCTCGATTTTTACATACAGATTCACTGGCTGCTTTTTGGCGATTGCCTCAGGCAGTGGCGCTGCCGGCTTAATCTGCGAGAAGGTCTCATCAACCTTGATCCGTTGCTGTCCAGCGCACCTTAGCATAATAACAAAAACCACAATGGCGATCATCGCAAAAATTTTCTCATGGAGTTTCATGGCAACACCTCCTGAACTAAATCTATTTTTACCTCAACAATCATTTATTTTCTGAATTAGAGACGTTTTTCAAATCCGGTAAGTTTACATCCAATTTTACCATTCTACCCAGCCAAAGTTCACCTCGCTTAGCAAAAATCACAGCTCATTGTCCTGATAATTGGTCGGTCCTTAGGATGGAGCAGTGGAGCGATGGAATCCTTGCCGTTAGGCGTCACCACTCCATCACTCCATTTTGCGTTCACTCCGTTTAAGCGGCTGCCCTAAAAATCCCCACCACCACCGTCTTATCATTTCCCCCCATGCTGGTCATCATGCCAAACGGTCGGTTGGGGTTCAGTTTGATTTGAGATCCATTCGCCTGTCCCGTCAATTGATGCAGCAGATCGACCGCCTGACGGACACCCGTCCCGCCGGTGTAATGACCGAATCCGATCAAACCACCAGTCGTGTTGGTGGGAAGTTCGCCAGCGAAGTTGCTGCGGCCGTCGGCGACAAATGCTGCCCCTTCGCCATAGCCGACAAAACCACAGGCTTCCAGCATCAGCAATCCCGTAATGGAAAAACAGTCGTGAACTTCCAGGGTGCCGATGTCCTTCGGCGTCAAGCCGGTCATTTCGTAGGCCTTTTTGGCGGCGCTGATGGTAGTGGATAATTTTGTCTTATCTTCGGGTGGCTGAGTGATGTTCCCTTCGCTCTGCCCGTAGCCCACAATTTGGATCGCTTTGGATTTGGGAATGCCAATTTTTTTCAAACCCTCTTCTGAAGCCACAATCAATGCGGAAGCGCCATCCGAGACTTTGGAGCAATCGAATACATTCAGATTGGGCAGGAAAGTTTTAGGATTAGGCGGTGTCATGCCCGCAGCGAACAGGTCTTCGATGGTGTTGTGATATTCCTGGGCTTTGGGATTTTTGCGGGCATTTTCGATGGCCTGTTTATACCACAGCGCCATGGCTTTGCGGATGTAATCATGGCCGAATTTTTCATAACAGGCCGCCGCCCGCTCGTCGAATTTTGACGGGAAAAAGTAAGCATGACCGTTCTTACGCTCGCTGGCATAATGTCCTGCACCTGCCAGAATGTCAGCACCATAGACCGCCTTCACCGAATTTTGGACTTCGGTGCCAATGGCCAGCACCGCATCGGCCAGATCGGCCAGCACAATTTTCATGGCCGTCACCCAGGTCAAGCCACCAGAACAGCAGGCACCTTCCACACGGGTGCAGGGCTTGTACAACAAAGCGGGGTGAATATCCGGAATCAGCGCCGCCAGATGTCCCTGTTTGACAAAACGGGCGGCCATAAAATTTCCAATCACCGCCTCATCGATGGCATTGGGATCACTGATCTGGGCAATCACACCCCGGCCCGCGTCATTGATGTAATGTTCGATCCCGGGCATGGGCTTCTTGGGATTAAATTCTTTTCGACCAGAGCCAAACGAAATTGTATTGTAGCCTGCTGCGATGTATATTGGTTTTCTAAGTTTTTTCATTTCTCTTTCCTCCAGAGTTATGAGAAATTCCAAAATCCAATTTCCAAATGACAAACAAATTTCAAATTTGAATAATTAAATTTCAAGCAGAACAAAATTGCTAATCTGAACGTTGCAGCCTGGATGTTTGGGATTTGAAATTCTGGATATTGAATTTTATTTGTTATTTATTATTTGAGATTTGTAATTTTAGATATAATCATTGATCGGCCCATACAGATGATAAAAGCCATTGGTCAACACGCCATTTACATCCTCGGGCTTCTGGGCAATGCCTGATTTTACCAGATGCTGTCCGATCTCTTTGGAGCGCTGCAAATATTTCAGCGCCAAATCCGCTCCCAGCGTGTTCATGGATTTCAAATTTTGAAAATGCTGTTTGATTTTATCCTGCTGATCTTTCGCCTTCAACAGACCTTTCCACGGCTGCCAGCCCTCGGGATAAACGCCGATCTTCTGATCGATTTCGCCCGTCCAGCCTGCCTCATCGAACATCTGGTATTTCCCTTCCCGAGGACAAAACACGCCGACAGGACGGTTGTTTTCATATTTCAATATTCCATCTTTCTGGCTGCCATCGGCACGCTGGCCGCCCAAAATTTTTCTGGCATAAAGATCATCGAGGAACTCGTGATCCAATTTTTCATCGGGAATGTACTTGTCCATAATTTTGGAGATGAAATACATCACATCCACGCCGACGTAATCCATCAATTGAAAGATGCCCATTGGCCGCAGCAATAAATCCTGGCTCACTTTGTTGACGATATAAATGGCTTCAAACGGCTTGAAATCTTTTTGTAGCCGTTCCACCTCGGTGATGGCATGGAGCGCATCCCGCAGGAAATGCCCGTTGCCGATGAATCCTGCCACATCAGCGGAGAGGAAGATGGTCTTCTTCAACCGTTTGGCAATTTCATAGCTCAGATCGATCAATTCCTGTTTAGTCTCCCTGGCAGGAATGAGCTCGGCGAGTCGCTGCACGGGTGGGGGATTGTAGAAATGGAATCCAATGACACGTCCGCCCAGTTTGGCGCCATCATTGATCAAATGAATGGGAACCGACGAGGTGTTGCTGAAGAAAAAGGTATCTTTGCTGCACAGCTCATTGAGCTGGTTGAAGACTTTGAGTTTGATGTCGATATTTTCCACAATCGCCTCGAATACCAGGTGCGAATTTTTGGCCAGGCTCAGTTCCGTTCCCACCCGAACCATGGCCATCAGGTCCTCGATGAATTGATCGATGATGTCAAAATTTTCAACCAGGTTCGGCCGATCGGCGTAGAGATCCCGCAACATGACCGCCGATTTTTCCGCGGTTTTCAATGCCTGGGATTTGAGATATTGCAGCAAACCGTCCAGCGCATCGTCATTCATGTCGATCAAATTAAGCCGAAATTTTTTGCCCTTGTTTTCAGGCTTGAGTTTGAGAAATGCCATTTCTTGAGCCAGCAGCAGGGCAATCCCGCTGCCCATTTTTCCCGCAGCGCCGATGATGGAGACATTGGTGAGTCGGTCGTCAAGAGTCATAAATTTCCCTCCAAATTATTGAATAAACTGATAACATTTCATTGAGTTCTTCGAGCGATAGCTGAGCTTAACGCAAGATAGATTTTAAAGTCTCGTAAATAAACATTCCTAAACTTTCGCAGCTTGGGACTGCTGTATGTTTCCAGAAAACCGATAATCTCTTTCGGCGCGAGAATGGAGATTTTAGGCATACGCAAAGACCTCCAGATCGACCTTGATCTTGAATGGTTCTTGAACGTCATCAGCTCGGGTAAACATAGGATTTTCATCTCGGGGGACAGATCGGATGATGGGCAGATTATTTTCAATGGCGGTCTCTACATAAAGATTCACAGCTTCAATGAGATTTTTTCTGGCTTCTTCAGGGGTATCACCATCAGAAGCGGCATCCACATCAAGACACAATCCGCTATAACCATCGACCTCACGAATGATCACTGCTGAAAAAATAAATTTATTTTCTCTCACTGCTCACGCCTCCATGTTGTCAACTATATTTGATAATAAAGTCCAAATATAACTCCACAACCGCCAGCACTTCATTCCGCAGTGCCATGAAACCCCTCGTCTCTGATTTTTTCCCACTTTTTCAAAAATACAACGGCATCTTCCCAGTCCAGCCACTCGTCCTTATCTAATTACCCAATTACCAAATTACCAGTTTCCTTACACAACTAACGCTTCAAACGAATGCTTCTTTCCATCAAACCGAATATGCCCCGCCCGAATCTGGTCGCCATGATCAATGATCACCAACCAGTTCCCGTCAATCGCTCGCTGATACAATTTCCGCTTCGCAGCCATTACTTCGACAGGATAGAGATCCAGCGCCATCACGTAGGGAATCGGCAGATGAAAGCTCGACGGCAAAATGTCGCCAGGATAGACCGCTGTTTTGCCATCCGATTCGATGATGACCATCTGATGATGCTTCGTATGTCCGCCTGTTTTCTCCACTCGAATTTGGGGCAAAATTTGAACATCACCATCGACCAGTTCCACCAGCCCATGCTCCTGCAATGGCAGCAAATTTTCTTTGAAATAGGTCGCTTTGGTCCGCTCATCGGGATGCAAAGCCTCTTCCCATTCGCCTCGTTGAAAATAATAGCGGGCATTGGGAAACGTGGGCACAATTTTGCCATCCGCATCGGCCCTGGTTCCTGCGCCAATATGATCGAAATGCAAATGCGTGGCAATCACCAGGTCGATATCTTCTGGCGTTAAATTGATTTCTTTCAATGAATCAAGAAGGGTTTTATCTTTTCTGATATTGTAAATGAAGCGCTGTTTCTCCGAATACTTATCGCCCAGGCCAGGGTCGATCAAAACACGATGCTCAGGCGTTTTAACCAACAGAGGATTGATGGAGATTTCGCAGCGGTTCATGTCATCAGCCTGCACCAGTTTTTCCCAGATAATTTTGGGAACGATACCGAACAATGCACCGCAGTCGATGGAAAAGGCGCCATCGTGGAGGAGGAAGAGTTGGCAATTGCCGAAAGATAATTGTTGAATTATTTTCATCCTTATTTAAACAATTCTGTCTAAATAATATTCTGGATCACGATGTTGATGAGCAATACAAGTAATATATACCGTCTCATCTTCGAAGATGTACAAAATAAAGTAAGGAAATCGTTTTAATAAAGCCCGCCGAGTTCTTTCTCCAACTTTTGTCCATAAAATTGGAAATCTCAGAATAAGTTTAAGAACTCGATTAAACTCATTCAAAAACTGATCCCCTAATCCCATCAACTGGTCTTCGTAATAGTGATAAGCATCGAATAGTTCTTGCTCCGATGGTGGGATGAATTTAAGATTCATTTTTCAGCCTATTCATGACATCTTCATAAGAAAGCGCTTTAATTTTACCTGCCTTATACGCATCAAATCTTTTTTCCGACTCCTCGATCCATTTTTCTTGAACTAACAGATCGGGCTTGTCCAGGCTTTCAAGTATTAATTCGACCAGATGAATTTTCTCTAATGCTTTAAGCCCTAATACTTGATTTTGAAGTTCTTGATTGATCATTTTGAATCGTTCTCCATATTTGAAATTGTGTTTTTGGTTTTTCAGAATATTTATCCATCATTCTAACTCCACCAATCTTTTTTGATTTTGCCCCAGCATCTCATAGATACCAGCCCAAATAATAAAGTCTTCATCGTCACCAAATTCGCCTGCCTTGAACTTTTGATAAAAATCTTTTGAACTCATTTGATATTTCTTTTCAAAATTTTTTAGATCGAGTTGAATATTGACAATTCCTTTTTTCAGTTGGGAAGTCTCGTATTCGATAATGTTTTTGGCAAAGAGTTATTTATCGGAATATCGATCTAATATTTTTTTCAATTTTTTTTGGGTTTCTTCTTTTAAATCTAAGGCAAACTCTAACATGGCGATTTCCTCGATTATTTTTCGTTTTTAATCTTGCTTAAAACCTCGTAATAAGTAAGAAAGCGCTTTTATCTTGCCATCTTTATAGTCATCAAATCGTCTTTCTGATTCCTCGATCCATTTTTCTTGAATGACGTGATCGGGTTTGTCCAGGCTTTCAAGTATTAATTTGACCAGATGAATTTTCTCTAATGTTTTTAGTCCTACTACTTGATATGGATTGAACCTCCTATCTGGGAAAACAATGCGAATCGTCGTTTTGTCTTCAAGCGTTATCACTCTTAAAAATTTGCCTTCCAGTTTTTCAACCGCACCCCAAAATCTGAATCGGTTTTGTTCTTGCAACTCGACTTTAATTGGATTTTCAGTAATTCTGATACACCATTCTTTCTTGATGTAGGGACGTTTTCGCAGTACTTCGTTTTCAAAATATTTTGTAAATTTATATTATCGCATTGATCCAACCGCTCAAAAAAATAAAATATTTTTGATTATCTCTTAAACGACAGCCTCGAAATCACCAGTCACTGAATTCCCGACGTCCCCTCACGAATTTCACGCAACCGCACATCCCGATAAATTCTTCTTTCAAAAAAAAGCGAATCAATCAGGCAACTCCGAAAGCTTGATCCTGCTATATCCCTCCCTCTTTTTATTTTCAGGATGCGGCTCAATTCCAATAATAGTGATCTGATTTTTTCCAGGCCCATAGACCCAAAATATTCTTCCTGCGGCTGGGCTTTTGCTTTCTAAATAAGATTGCCAGACTTTGATGCCATATCAATCCGAAAGCGGTTCAATTTCATGCGTTGCCAGACTATTGTGCCTGGGATTGTTGCTGAGGAGATGGAAAACTTTTACCAGCTTCTTGAATATTTTTTCCTCGTTACCAAGTTTATCAGTATCCGCACGCTCACAGAGGTCTTCCCAATAAGCCTTCACCTCGGGAATCCCCATCAATATTTCAAAGTTCATCGTGTTCTTCCGCTATTTTTAGATATTTCTGGACATCAATCGGTTTTGAGACTTTGCCTTTTTTAAAATTTTCAATGGAACTGTCCATCATAGCGAGAGAATTTTCTGATAATTCGTCTGGATCAACAAGAATGCGTGGCTTTAAAACAAGGGTGCCGTCAGCAAATTCCTGAATCCGATAGAACTCATATCTCGTGCCTCTGATTGTTAGCCTCTTCTTGCTATCCAGTTTAGCATCATACGTTTTCACGATATTTTCCATATTGAGAACTCCTATGACTGCTAAAAGATGGAGTCCACTTTTAAAGTGGACTCCATCTTATCAATTTTTGTGGGATTTCCCACATTCAATCTAACCAAAAATCTTCAAAAAGTCAAGCAGCATTTTTCCAAAAACATCCTTTCAAAGGTTCAGAACCTTTGAAAGGATTGGGGGATCATAACCAATCTATCTTTTAAACAACTCCCTCGAAATCACCAGCCGCTGAATCTCCGAGGTCCCCTCGCCAATTTCGCACAGGCGCACGTCGCGATAAATTCGCTCCAGCGGGGTGTCTTTGGTCAAGCCCTGTTCGCCAACGATCTGGATGGCCTGGTGCGCCACCTTGGTGGCGATCTCCGAGGCGTACAATTTGGCCATCGCCGACTCCACAATGAAATCCTTATGCGCATCCTCCAGCCGAGCGGCATAATAGATCAGATGTCGGGCACACTGAATCTGCGTGTACATATCGGCAATTTTCCATTGGATGGATTGATAGACCGAGAGGGGTTTGCCATCCAATTGATGGGATCTGGCATAATCAATTGCGTAATCGTAAGCCCCCTGTGCCAATCCCAGCGCCATCGCACCGATGGAAATGCGGCCGCCATCGAGGATGGTTAAAAATTGTTTAAACCCCTCACCTTCTTTGCCCAATAATTTATCGCCCGACAGCCGCATGTTTTCAAACACCAGCTCGTTGGTCACGGAGCTGCGCAAGCCCATTTTGTTCTCTTTTTTGGGAATGCTGAAACCAGGCGTGCCTTTCTCCACAATAAACGATGAAATTTTTCGCTGCGCTTCATCCTGCTCGGTTTTCGCCGTGATGATGGTGACATAAGCATGGGCGGCGCTGGTGATAAAACACTTGCTGCCGTTGATGATCCAGTCATCGCCATCTCGCATCGCCGTCGTTTTGGTACCACCCGCATCAGAGCCAGCGCCTGGCTCGGTCAGCCCGAAGGCACCCAACTCATAACCTTTCGCCAGGATGGGCAGATATTTTTCTTTCTGCTCTTTATTCCCAAATAACAGAAATGGCATGGCCCCCAGCGAATTATGCGCCGCAATGGTAATTCCCGTCGAACCGCACACCCGAGATGCTTCTTCGACCGCAATGATGTACGAAACCGTGTCCAATCCCTGCCCGCCATATTCTTTGGGGATCACGCAGCCGAATAAGCCAAAATCCGCTACTTTTTTCATGACATCTTCAGGAAAAACGCCCTCGGTATCGAAACGATCGGCGTGAGGGGCAATTTCTGTTAGGCAGAATTCCCGTACCCTCTTTTGAAATGCCAATTGCTTTTCGGTAAGTTCCATAATTCTCTCCTCTAATTGTAGGACAGGTTGGCAACCTGTCCTACATTTTTGATCCCAATTATTTATCGCTAAAAGCGATAAATCAGAACCATTTCAATTTTTTGACAGGATGAACAAGATGAACTGGATTGGTAAGCGTGATTATCCTGTCAATCCTGTAAATTTTATTTTAATAAATTCGAAGCGATCACCATCCGTTGCACCTCTGACGTGCCTTCATAAATTTCGGTGGCCCGTTGATCTCGATACATGCGCTCGATGGGATACTCTTTCATGTAGCCGTAGCCGCCGTGAATTTGCAGGGCTTTATGAACCACCCGAAAGGCCATCTCCGACGCAAACAGCTTGGCCATGGCGACCTCTCTGGACACCCGCTGTTTTTGATCGTACCGCCAGGCGGCATTGTAAATCAGATATCGGGCAGCTTCAATTTCGGTGGCCATATCCGAGAGCATGAATTGAATGGCTTGAAACTGGCAGATCGGTTTGCCAAATTGGACCCGCTGTTTGGAATATTCCAGCGCCTGCTCGAAGGCACCTTCGGCGATGCCCAATGCCTGGGCTGCGATGCCAATTCGGCTGTGATCCAGAGTGGCCAATGCGATTTTATATCCCTGACCCGGTTCGCCGATGAGATTTTCTTGGGGAACCTGGCAGTTTTCAAATATGATCTCGGTAGTCGAAGAAGCCTTTAACCCCATTTTGTTTTCCACCTTTCCAATTTTCAGGCCAGGAGACGATTTTTCGACCACAAAGGCGGAAATGCCTTTCGAGCCCGCCGCTTTATCGGTCACACCAAAAACGACAAAAATATCAGCGATGCCTCCGTTGGTGATAAATTGTTTTATTCCATTCAGGGTATAATAATTACCTTTCAGCTCGGCATTCAATTTGATGCTGGCGGCATCGGAGCCAGCATTGGCTTCGGTCAAGCAGAACGCGCCGATGCTGTGGCCGCTTGCTAACGGAGGAAGATATTTCTTTTTCAACAACTCCGAGCCGAAATCCAGAATGGGCAATTGGGCGGGTGAATTGGTCACCGATAACATGACCCCGATCGACGCATCCACTTTGGAGACTTCTTCAATGGCCAGCGCATAACACAGCGTATCAAATCCTGCCCCACCGTATTCTGGTGGCGTGCAGATACCGCAATAGCCCAACTCGGCCAATTCTTTCATTACTTCCGGATGAATAAACCCCTGCTGGTCAGCTTGCTCGGCTAATGGCGCTAAACGTTGTTTTGCAAAATCTCGCATCGAATCTCGCAGCATTACCTGTTCTTCACTCAAATTAAAATCCATAAATCCTCCTCAAGGTACGTTGATTATGGTTACCAATTCGTTTGTCATTGCCAGGCATCAGGCCGTTAAGCAAAAAGGCGAGTACGCAACTCGCCTGGAATAATAGATTGACAAGATTCTGGATGGTTATTAAAAGTTCTGCTAAAATTCATACGTCGATTTTCTATTTGTAAGCTATCTTATGATTACCCGGATTATGATGGTACCGTATCCTGGAATGAAGACTGGATACCGACTTCGATGGGTGAGCTGCGGTTGAAATTTTAGATTAAAAATTGAGTTTTGATTGACATATCCCATTCCCAAACAACGATCACAGACGAACCAGACGGTTTCACCACGACCGTGGCACGTCGGGCAAATGACTGGCAGCGAGATTGGAAGCGGCACAGTACCACCGGTGCGTGCCTCTTCGGGAGTGAGAATCAACTCCATTTCATAATCCTCACGGCCGAAAAAATCCCCGAGGTCTGGTTGTCCCGCCATCAGGTTATACAGATGCGCAAAATAATTTTCGAAAGACAGCGGGTCGACGAAAAAGTTCTCCCAGCGGTGATCGGGCTGTTGGGGTTTCGATCGCGATTGCCTTCGGTGGACATTTAATTGGTGATCGTAAGCCTGTCGCTTTTCGGAATTGCCGAGATTTTCGTAGGCTTCCTGAACCGCACGAAATTGGGAGCTGTCGCCACCGCTGCAGGTATCAGGATGATAGGTGCGCGCCAATTTGCGATAGGCTTTTTTTATCTCTTCCTGGGAGCAATCAGGCGCAACGCCCAATATTTCGTAATAGTTTTTCATGGCAAAGAAATCGTTGTTTCATGTAGGCTTCGATTCGACAGTTGTCAATTAAGATAGCCTAATTTATAGTTGATTTGGGAAAAAATCAAGCAGAATTTTTGATAAAATAAAAAAAGGGCATTATGCCCGGCTAAGATGTTGCTTAGCTGTGGAGCAAAATGCCCTGGATGTTGATTCAATTGTGATTTAGGACACTGTAATGGGAATTTCTTTCGGCTTCACTTCTTCTTTCTTGGGCAGGGTGATGGTCAAAACACCATCTTTATAGGCGGCCTTCACCTTTCCATCCTCGATCTGCGTCGGCAGAGTGAAGCTACGCTGGAAACTGCCGTAGCGACGCTCGATACGATGGAAGTTGTGGTCTGCCTCTTTTTTCTCCTGCTTTTTCTCGCCCTTGATGGTCAACGTATTTTCCGAGACATTGATTTTCACGTCGTCTTTGGATATTCCCGGAATTTCAACGGAAACGATAAAATCGTCTTTCGTTTCTTTTACATCAACCATCGGGTACCAGGTCGATAGTTCTTCGCCACCTTCAATGTCGCTTTTGAAGAAGCTGTCGAATAGTCTATTCATTTCATGTCGAAGACTATCAACTTCAACTAATGGTCTCCAACGAATAATAGCCATACAAAACACCTCCTTCATTTACATGGGTTAAAATACACCAGGTTACGACACAGAAATGGAAATCTCTTTGGGTTTCACTTCTTCTTTCTTGGGCAGCGTGATGGTCAAAATTCCATCTTTATAAGCCGCTTTCACCTTGTCGTTTTGCACCGGCACGGGCAAGGTAAATGAGCGCTGAAATTTGCCATAGCTTCGCTCGATACGATGATAGTTATGATCTTTTTCTTTCTTCTCCTCTTTTTTCTCGCCTTTAATGGTGAGAACATCATCGGAAATGTGAATTTTGACATCATCTTTGGCAACGCCAGGCAATTCAGCCGTCACTACAAAATCGTCTTTGGTTTCTTTGACATCGACCAGTGGATAGCAATCGCAAACAGCGTCCGTGTCTTCGCCAAACGTGCGATAGAATTCATTGAAACGACGATCCATTTCATCACGCAGCGTCTGAAAATCGGTTATCGGTCTCCAACGTACGATAGGCATAATCTGTTCCTCCTTGAAAAAGAGTTATTATTCAAACTTTGTTCTTTGTTTCTTTATTGCTTTTGCCCCTCATCCATACAAAGATTATGCCAGTTTCAATATCAGCGATTTATGAATTGATTTTCCGACAGTTAACTGGAAATGTTCTGAACATCCGACGAAACGAGCGATTTATAGAAAGAAAGCCATTTTGGCAGACAGATGGATATTTTTGACAAATTGATCGAACAGGATTTCAGGTTAGGCTGCGGTGGACCTGCGTCGATTGGCAAAGCTGGTCATGGAAAGAAATTTACGTTGTTGAAAACGTTGTGGCAGTAATAAAACCAGTGCCGGGGGCGGGAATCGAACCCGCATGGAGCAAGCTCCGCAGGATTTTGAGTCCTGTGCGTCTACCAATTTCACCACCCCGGCAATGCGACAGCTAATTTAAAAAAATTTTGATGAAAGTCAAGGAAAAAGTTCGGATTTTTGCCGCGCCACAGAAGATCATGGGCGCATGGCAGGTTAATAGAATTAAAATCCGTTGTGGATAACGTTCTGCTAAAATGCTATCTTCTATTCAGCAACCAAAATTCATAAATGAATCCAATACGTCAACGATAGTGCTTGCCGAAGATAAGTTATTCGAGGCATATTCGACGAGTGTGAATCAAAATTTCCGCGCGATGTTTTTCAAAATCTTAAATCAGGTTGGCTTATTTGCCGACCGACATTAGCCCGGTGATTTCCATTTCGCGCGTTCACTCATTGATGCCCGAGTTCTCCATCCATTTTAGCAAATGGCGGCTAACGAATTTCAGCTAATGAGAGATTCACAACAGGGGTTGTGTTGAAAATATCCGGCTCTTTTCGAAGCGGTTTCTACCGCGCACCCATGCTATTATGCCGCGGCGGTAAAACATCACTTATGAGTGGCCAGAGTTACTGACCGGTCGCTTAATTTTTTGAAATTTTGGAAGCATTCCATTGTTAAGCGACCGGTCAGTCTACCTATAACTGATCTTTTGCCAGCGGCGTGATTTTTTTCTTGACATTTAGCATTTTATTTCTAAATTAGTGGCGTGTTTAGCATCAATGAAACCTGGCAGGAATTAAATCGAAATCTTCAGCCCGCCGATTTCCGATGGCGATGCGGGGACTGAAGAATCAGGTTGGCGACTGATTGATTAAGGGAATTATGGGGCAACCAAAAATACCCGCTGATGTGAAGCTGTTTGTTGCCAGTACCTTCATCAATGAAGAGGTCGAAGCAGCAATAGATGCCCTGTTGATCCAGGAATTTGGACCTATTGCAATCACATCCGAGACGTTCGATTTTGTATATACCGAGTATTATGCTGATGAAATGGGCCTGGGATTAAAAAAGAAATTCATCGGTTTCCAGCGGCTTATCCGGCCCGAGCACTTGAGCGATATCAAATTGAAAACGAATGCGATTGAAGCGCAATTTTCGGTTGAAAATCGGCGGCGGTGCAATCTTGATCCTGGATACCTCAGCGGTGCCAAAGCGGTTTTAGCCACCACCAAGAACTTTGACCATCGAATCTATCTGGGACAGGGGATTTATGGGGATGTGCACCTTCGTTATCGAGGCAACAAATTTATTTTCAACGACTGGACCTATCCCGACTACCGCCAGCCAGTGGTGTTGGATTTTTTTTATCAGTTACGAGCTATTTACATGAAAGAATACCATCAAATCATCAAGCAATTTGATTGCGGAGCCTAACTTTTGCCAGACGAGATTACCTATAAGGCGGCTGGCGTCGACATCGATGCCGGCGATCAGAGTGTCAAACGTATTGCCAGATTAGCCAGAATGACCTTCAATGAAAACGTGTTGAAGGAGATTGGGCTGTTTGGCGCGTTCTATCGCTTGAGTTGTTCGAACATGAAATCACCGGTACTGGTCTCCAGCGTGGATGGGGTGGGCACCAAATTGAAGATCGCCTTCATGACCGGAGTGCACCATACAATTGGCGAAGACCTGGTGAATCATTGTGTGAACGATATCATGACCAGCGGCGCGGAGCCACTCTTTTTCCTGGATTATTTAGCGATGTCCAAATTGACCCCGGACCTGGTCGAGCAAATTGTGGCGGGAATGGCTCGCGGTTGTCGGCAAGCGAATTGTGCGCTGATTGGCGGCGAGACCGCAGAAATGCCGGATTTCTATCAGTTGGGCGAATACGATATTTCTGGGACGATCATTGGGGTGGTGGAGGCGGAAAAAATCATTGATGGATCACGCATTCAGACAGGCGACATTTTGCTGGGTTTGCCATCGACCGGGCTGCATACCAATGGCTATTCATTGGCGCGAAAGATTTTGTTTGAACATCATCGCTTCAGAGTGGATGACTATGTGGACGAATTGGGGTGCACCCTGGGGGAGGAGTTGTTAAAAGTTCATGCCAGCTATCGGCTGGCAGTGATGCAGCTAAAGGATCGGAATTTTTTGCACGGTATTTCCCATATTACGGGAGGGGGGATTGAAGGGAACACCCGGCGGGTGTTGCCGCCAGGGCAGCAATTGGCTATCGACTGGCAGAGTTGGGATCCGCCGGCTATTTTTCACTTGATTCGAAAGTTAGGACATGTGGTCGAGCCAGAAATGCGCCGCGTTTTTAACCTTGGAATCGGCATGATTTTCATTATCGCTGCGGAGGCTGTGGACGAGGCTCGGCAGTTGCTGCAAGCAATAGATCAGCCAAGTTTGGTGATAGGAGAGATTAGTTGAAACAGAAACGAATTGCAGTATTGGGAGCCGGCAGTTGGGGCATCGCTCTTTCGCTGGTGCTCGATTACAACGGCTTTCCGGTGACTCTGTGGGAGTTTCGACCCGAGGCTGCTGCTCGGCTTCGGGAAACCCGAGATGCCAAAGAATTTCTTCCTGGAATCATGATCACGCCGACCATCGAGGTTGAAAATGACTTCGAGCGAGCCTGCCGTGACAAAGATGTGATTATCGTTGCCGTGCCGTCGCACGTGGTGCGGTCGGTAGGTGAGCGCCTGGATCGTTTGACCTTTAGTACTTCTCCGATTCTGGTCAATGTTGCTAAAGGGATTGAGAATGATACCTTGCTGCGCATGTCCGAAGTGCTGCTGCAAACCATTCGGTGGAGCTCGGCCGATAGGATTGTGACCTTCTCCGGTCCGAGTCATGCGGAAGAGGTCAGTCGGCGCATACCTACGGCAATTGTATCGGCCAGCGTTTACCTGCCAACCGCGGAATTGATCCAGCAGATATTCATGAACGAATATCTGCGTGTCTACACCAATCAGGATATTATCGGGGTCGAGCTGGGGGGAGCGTTGAAAAATATCATTGCCATCGCGGCGGGGATCTGTGATGGAGCTGGTTTTGGCGACAATACCAAAGCCGCGCTGCAGCCGCGTGGTCTGGTAGAGATCGTTCGTTTGGGCACAGCCATGGGGGCCAATCCCATCACTTTTGCTGGTCTGACGGGCATGGGTGATTTGATTGTTACCTGCATGAGCCGGCACAGCCGCAATCGCTATGTGGGCGAACAAATTGGCAAGGGTCGGCGGCTGGACGATATTTTGAAAGAGATGGTAATGGTGGCTGAAGGGGTCAAAACCACTCGCTCGGCCTATCAATTGAGCCAGAAATTTAAGGTGGAGATGCCGATCACGGAACAGGTCTATCAAATTCTATTTGAAAATAAAGATGCGCGCACAGCATTGAAAGAACTGATGCTGCGCGGTCCGAAAGAGGAAAAATGGGGATAGGCGGACGTCTCGGCCGGTTTGTTCATAACGCTGGGCCGATGCTTTGGTGAAATGGGAAGAATTTTCGGCGCTGGTAACCCGTTCTGGCGCCAGGAAACTTATTCAGCGGATAATTTGGGCCATTTCCTGGCAGTTCTCGGCGGTGGAATTGGTTAATGCTTGATACCAGAATTGGCTATTTTGAAGCGGAGTCATCAATAATAACTATACCAAACGCCATCGGGTATGGATTTTTTCAACTACGGTTTAGTTCATGGCAAATGGCATATTCAACAGAGGAGTGGTTCGCATGCGAAATGAAGTTTATGTAGCAGATATTGCTAATTATGAAGGTCAGACCATTACGATCAGAGGCTGGTTGTATAATCGACGATCCAGTGGCAAGCTGCATTTTTTATTGGTTCGAGATGGCACTGCCACGATTCAGGCCGTGGTTTCGAAGGCCGATGTTTCGGCAGAGGTTTTTGCGTTGTGCGATGATCTCACGCAGGAGTCATCCATAGCTGTGACCGGCAACGTCGTGGCCGATAAACGATCCCCAATCGGTTTTGAAATTCACGTAACCGATGTTCAGCTTGTTCACAAAGCGGAAGAATATCCGATTACCCCCAAGGAACATGGGATCGACTTTTTGATGGATAATCGGCATCTCTGGCTGCGATCGTCGAAGCAGCACGCCATCCTGCGCGTGCGTCATGCAGTGATTCGCGCCTGCCGTGATTTTTTTGATGGCAACGGCTTTGTGCTGGTGGACGCGCCCATCTTTACACCCGCAGCTTGCGAAGGCACTTCAACCCTGTTCGAGACGGATTATTTTGGTTCGAAGGCATATTTGACACAAAGCGGTCAGTTATATATGGAAGCCGCGGCCATGGCGTTTGGCAAAGTGTATTGCTTTGGGCCCACTTTTCGCGCCGAAAAATCCAAAACCCGACGCCATCTCACGGAGTTCTGGATGATCGAACCCGAGGTGGCCTATTGCGATCTGGACGGCGATATGGACCTGGCTGAAGAATTCGTTAGCTATGTGGTGCAAACGGTGTTGAAAAAGTGCGCCTCGGAACTAAAGGTGCTGGAACGTGATACTTCAAAATTGGAAAAAGTGCAACGCCCATTTCCGCGCATCAGTTATGATGAAGCTGTGGCCATCATCACTGCGGCGGGCCTGCAATTTGAAAACGGCAATGATTTCGGTGGAACCGACGAAACGGTCATTTCGGAGAAGTTCGACCGGCCCGTGATGGTTCACCGCTATCCGGCTGCGGTGAAAGCTTTTTATATGAAAAGCGATCCGAACGACGCGTCGAAGGCACTGTGTGTGGATGTGCTGGCGCCGGAGGGCTATGGCGAAATCATTGGTGGCGGGCAACGTGAAGATGATCTACAAATTTTGGAAGCAAAGATCCGGCAGCATAATCTGCCGCTGGAGGCGTTCGATTGGTATCTGGACGTGCGGAAGTACGGATCGGTGCCGCACTCGGGATTTGGCATGGGCATCGAGCGCTGCGTCGCCTGGATTTGTGGTTTGACTCATATTCGAGAGACGATTCCTTTTCCCAGGACAATCTATCGGATCAAACCATAATCGAGCGTTGGAAGATAAATTCAATGATGGTGGCCGAGAGGCGGAATGAATCGACCGTCCTCGTATCTGGGAGTTCCCGGGGTAGTGTGCAACGATGCGGTTGCCTTTGATAATTCACCTGAGAAGTCAGGCAATCAAATGACAATATGCTTGAACGTCGGAAACAAAAAAAGATTATTGGGGTGATTGGACAGGGGCGAGATTGCTCACCCGAATTGCTGCAGGAGGCAGAAGAAGTCGGTTATCTCATCGCCCAACAGGATGCGGTGTTGATCTGCGGCGGACTGGGCGGAGTTATGGAAGCGGCCTGTCGCGGGGCCAAACAGGCCCATGGGTTGACGATCGGCGTGTTGCCTTCCTTCGCCAGCGCCGATGCCAATCCCTTTGTCGATATTCCCATCGTTACCGGCATGGGGGAAGCGAGAAATTTGATTATTGTTCGTACGGCTGAGGTGCTAATTGCGGTTGGCGGCAAATATGGCACCCTGTCGGAAATCGCTTTTGCTTTGGCGTTGGGAAAGCCGGTTGTGGGCCTGCATACCTGGGATCAGCTTGCTGGAATCTTTTATGTCGATACGCCAACGCAAGCTATCCAGGTTGCCACGAAATTAACACAAACCTGAAATTCTAAAATGGAAATGATTATCAATAATCGGCCCACGGAACACACGAAAAGAGATGGAAAGCAATTTTGATTCTTTGACTTTCGGGTCAATCCGTGTATTTCGTTAGCAACGAGTGATCATTTTCCCTTGTCATGGTTCATTTTAAAGATTCAGGAAAAAATAAAACGAACTATTCTGGGACAGGCACATGAATGTTGGCGCACATATCATCGTTAAGGGGCTGGTTCAGGGGGTTGGTTTCCGCTGGTTTGTCGAGCGAGAAGCCAAAAAGTTGGGCTTGGTTGGCTATGTCCGCAATTTGCCTACCGGTCAGGTTGAAATCGAGGTCGAGGGCGATCGCAGCCTCATCGAAGAACTGATTGCCAGGGTCAAAGTGGGCAATCGGCTGGCCCGGGTGGTCGATCTGGATATTGACTGGCTTGAAGCCAGGGGGCGTTACACCAATTTTAATATCACTTTTTAAGAGAAAGTTTTCAGCAAATCGGTTTTGCAGCATCTATTTATTCAGTTCACGCACCATATAGCTGGCAACAGGCGATTAATTGCAGGAGCTGAGACATGGTTGATTTAAAGGCGAAGATAAGAAACGTTCAGGACTTTCCCAAGCCCGGAATCGGTTTTAAAGACATCACGACATTAATCAAAGACGGTCCCGCTTTTCGGGCAGCCGTAGCGGCGATGGGTCAACCGTTTGATCCGCAGGGGATTGATGTCATTGTGGGGATTGAGTCGCGGGGCTTTATTTTTGCCTCGGCACTGGCATATCAATGGGGCAAAGGGTTTGTGCCGGTGCGAAAGCCTGGCAAGTTACCCGCAGCAACCCTCAAAGAGACATATTCGCTGGAGTATGGCACTGATGCCGTGGAAATTCATCAGGATGCCATCGTACCCCAGCAGCGAGTGTTGGTGGTTGATGATCTTCTGGCGACAGGGGGCACGGTCGCTGCTGCATGCCGCTTGGTCGAACGATTGCGCGGCCAGATCGTTGGGATCTCCTTTCTGATTGAATTGACCTTCTTGCGAGGCATCGAAAAATTGCAACCGTACCCGGTCCACTCCGTGATAAAATTCGATCAAGAATAATGCGCCACTCAATTTTAAATTAAATAGTGCTTGACTTTTTCTTTTTTTGTTAATATCTTTCGCTGGCAAAAAAAATAGAAATCAAAACCATTTAAGCCGGGATTTAAATTATGAGAAGCGTTCACTTTATCGTGGCAATGCTTTCGATCCTCTGCCTCTTGCAGGCCGCTGTGCTGGCTGGAGGCAAATGGTACAACTACTATGAAACTGGCTTGAAAGAGATGGAACGAGGTAACTGGGCTCGGGCCATTGAAAACTTCAAAGAAGCCCTCAAGACCCAGGATCGAGATATTAAGACCATCAAGACTTACGGCATGCACTTCATTGAATATTTTCCCCACCGAGAAATCGGCATTTGCTTCTATCATCTGGGGCAGCCTGATCTCGCCAAAAACGAATTGATCATTTCCATAAAGCAAGAATATTCCGCGCGCGCTCAGGAATATCTATCAAAGCTGGGTGTGACTTCGATTTCCGAAGCACCAATTCCGCCTCCGGTGATCCCTGCTGCGGAGGAACGCCGACTGCCGCCGCCACCGCCAGTGACAACACCAGAACCGATCAAAATGGTCGGTGAGCGCATGGGGCTGGCAGTGCTGCCGTTTCAAACCAAAGGCCTGGGAACCGAAATGGGGGAGATCAACGTGGTCGAGCAAATGATGACCACGTTTTATGGTTTGAATCGGTTTAAATTGTTCGAGCGTTCGCAATTGGAAAAGATTCTGGAAGAACAGAAGCTTGGTATGACCGGTATTCTCGATGCATCCACCGCGGCTGAAATTGGTAAAGGCATCGGTGTGGATGCCATCGTGCTTGGCAGCGTCACCCGGTCGGGCTCCAATATTGCCATCGATGCCCGGCTGATCGACACCGAAACGGCTCAGATCATTACGGCGCAGGATGAAATGAGCGATCGGACCTCCATTCCAGATCTGAAGGACATGATCAATCGGCTGGCGCTGAAAATTTCTCAGGATCTGCCGTTGGTGGAAGGTTATGTGATCAATGTGAGTGGGGATCAGTTGACTTTTGATTTCGGTAGCGCCAAAGGGGTTCGAAAAGGAATGAAATGTATCGTCTATCGGGAGGGTCGCGACATTATCCATCCCATCACAAAAAAAGTGCTGGGCAAGGAAACCGAAGAGCTGGGGGAAGTGAAGCTGGTCCAGGTTTTCCCTGAATATTCGGTGGGCCAGGTTCTTAAGGTGAGAGGTGGGATATTCGAAGTGGGGAACAAGAGTATAACCAAATAACTAATCTACGTCGATTATTCACATTAGCTGGAGGTTCTATGAAAACAAATCGAATACCTATGTTGTTGACCGTGGTCACTGTTTTATTGACGGTGACGGGATATAGCCTCGGCCAGCAGATCGATTTCAATTTGATTGGCGCAGGCGCACGCGCTCGTGGCATGGGCGGCGCTTTCATCGGCGTTGCCGATGACGCGACTGCCGTATCCTGGAATCCCGCAGGCCTGGTTCGCCTGGAAAAGCCCGAAGCATCGGTAGTGGGACTTTTTGAGAGCTTCAATGTAACAACTGACAATCCGAATGAGGATACCGATCCGTCCAAAAGTTCACACTTCAACCTCAACTTTCTCAGTGCGGCCTATCCCCTGTCCATTGGGGAAAAGAATTTAGTGGCTGCCATTGCCTTGCAACAGGTGGTTGACCTGTACTACAAATATGATGGTGATGATTACAAGGCCGAGCGGACCGGTGGGATCAACACAATTACGCCCGCTATCGGGATTCAATTATCGCCCAATATTTCGTTAGGGGCGGCTGTTAACATTTATACGGGTAACAGCAAATTTAACTATGAAGACAAAATCGGCACTTATTTGCCGCAGGAAGAAAAATACACCTACTCCGGCACCAACTTCAATATCGGTGGTTTATTCGACATGAACAAATTTCGCCTCGGTGCTGTTTTCAAAACACCGTTCGGGCTGCAAGAGGAAGGCGACAACAATGGCGTCGATGCGACCATCTACATGCCGCAGATGATCGGCCTTGGGGCTGCCTATCAGGCCACCGATAAACTCACCGTTGCTGCCGATTTCGAGATGCGGAAATATTCCGATTCCGAGGTCGAAGATAATGCGACCGGCGAAAAAGTTAAGGCCGGTTTCGAGGATATCAATCAGTTCCGATTGGGGGCAGAATATCTGATCATGAGTGGCAATAGCATTCTCCCCGTCCGGTTGGGATTCGCGACCACACCGACACTGTTTAAAGATTCCAATGGCGACCAGATTTCTGGCGTTAATTTGACTGCCGGCGTTGGTTTGATCATGGGCAATATTAATCTGGATCTCGGGTTGGAATACAATGCCTATCCCTACGAGTTTGATATTGATGGCACCAAGTATGACTATTCCGAAAATTACTTCCGCTTCATCATCTCGGGTGTTTTTCATCTGGGGAAATAATTTTGTTTGGTTGTGTGCTTAGTTGCCAAAAAAGCGGAGCAGCGCGCGTTGGGTTGCTCCGCTTTTTTTTGCCACGTAGTTGTTGATGCAGGCAGGCAAAACCAATTGCAAAAAAGTTGCCCCTTTGGGCTGCAATTGCTACGGCCATATTCTTTGGTAGAGATACCGAAGTAGTTAAAAGAACTTTGTAATGGTGTAATTGTGGATATCAAAGAAAAGCTTCGATTTTTAGAAAAAGTTCAGCAGCCGCCAAAACACGAACCGAGGTACGTTCCACTCCAGCCAGATCTGGGCGAGATCATCCCCGGTCAGGTGATCGCCACGCCTTATGGCGACGCCTTTGTTAGGGTCCAGGTTTTTCCGCAGGATCACTATCATGGACTCGTTCGATTAGGCCAGATCAACGAAATTTCACCGTACTTCCTGCAATTGGCGGGCAAAGATGAGAACCTGCTGCAGTTGAATTTGCAAGAATCGCTATTTCTGGATTCAGAAACTACCGGATTGAGCGGTGGCAGTGGCACGCTCATTTTTTTGTTGGGAATGGGCTATTTTTCCAATGGTGATTTTGTCCTCAAACAGTTTTTTTTGCGCGAAATGGATGAGGAACTGGCGCTGCTGTATTTGGTGCAGGCAGAACTGAGCCGCTTTCGAAGCTTCATATCATTCAATGGCAAAGCCTTTGATTGGCCATTGCTTCAAAACCGTTTTGTTTACCACCGACTCAAACTCGAGTTGGTCGATCCGCCGCATCTGGACTTGCTGCACGCCGCTCGCCGTATCTGGAAAGGGCGGTTACAGGATTGCAGTCTTTCGAATTTGGAACGCAACGTTTTGCAGGTCCAGCGGGCGGGTGATATTGCGTCCTATTTGATTCCACAGCTCTACTTTGAATACCTACGCACCAAAGACCCCCGGGCGATAAAGCCAATTTTTTATCACAATGAGATCGATGTCCTTTCCATGGTCTCGCTGACCATTTTGTTGCATCGCATTCATGCTCAGCCGCTACAGGAATTAGACGAGAGTCTTGATTTGAGCACGTTAGCCCGCTATTATGAAAATACCGGTCAATGGCAGCAGAATATTTCAATTTATCAGACCTTGCTCCAGGCTGAGCCCAATGGCGATCGAAAAAATGAGTATTCATTGCAGCTCAGCTATTGCTACAAACGACTGGGTCAATGGTCGGAAGCGGTGAGGCTGTGGCAAGAGTTGGTTCGCTCGGCGAAGCTGCGGTTCGAGGCATACGAGGAGTTGGCTAAATATTATGAGCATCGGGCAAAAGACCTTGCCATGGCCGAAAAAATCGTTGCCGCGGCGCTGGAGCGATTGGATGTGCAGGAGCAATTGTCGCGTGCTGCGCAGTGTGCACAATGGCGATCGGATTTTTCCCGGCGACTGCAGCGCATTCGACAGAAAATGAATGGTGCAGATACCGGGAATGGCGGGCACGGCGGTGCTTGACATTTGCGCGCTGACACCAGTAAGCCATACCCCCTCCTGGTTCGATGACAGAATATTGTTTGCTTTTTTGACGGCGATTTATTATATTGTTATCAGTGGCGGAAAATGATGCTAAGATAGATGAGACCGGAAGATCCGAATTTCAAAACCAACCTCAAGCGCCGACCGTCTCGTAAAATTTTGGTGGGTAAATTTTCCATCGGCGGCGATGCTCCAATCTCCGTGCAGTCGATGACCAAGACCAAAACCAGCGATGTTGCCGCAACCGTCGATCAAATTTTGCGGTTGGAACATGCCGGTTGTCATCTCGTGCGTGTGGCAGTTCCAGATTTACCTTCGGCGCAGGCACTTGCCTTCATTAAAAAACAAATTCACATTCCCCTGGTGGCTGATATTCATTTTGACCATCGGTTGGCGCTGCAAGCGTTAGTCGCAGGCGTTGATAAATTGCGCCTGAATCCCGGCACCATCTCCGAGCCAGCCAGGATTTCTGAGGTGCTGCAACTGGCCAGGGAGAAAAACATCCCGGTTCGTATTGGCGCTAACTCGGGTTCAATCGACCGCGATTTGCTGGCAAAGTATGGCCAACCAGGTGCGGAGGCACTGGTTGAGAGTGTCCTGCGGCAGATTGAGCTCTGCGAGAAGGTCGGTTTTGATCGATTGGTGCTGTCGGTCAAAGCCTCTGCGGTCGAAACGACCATCGCAGCTTATGAAATGCTTGCGGCGAAAACCGATTATCCGTTGCATGTCGGTGTCACCGCGGCTGGCCCTGTTGGTGTGGGGTTGATCAAGTCGGCAATTGGGATCGGGATTTTGTTGCGGCAGGGGATAGGGGACACAATTCGAGTGTCGCTTACTGCCGATCCGGTGCTGGAGGTCCGTGCCGGGCAGGACATTTTGCGCGCGCTGGGCTTGAATTCAGCCGGAGTGAATCTCGTTTCCTGTCCGGGTTGCGGCCGGCAACAGGTGGATTTGCTGCCGATTATCCGGGATGTTGAAGCGCAGGTGGCCAGCATTCAGAAGCCGGTTACTGTTGCTATTATGGGCTGTGAGGTCAATGGCCCGGGCGAGGCACGGGAAGCGGACCTTGGCGTGGCCTGCGGCCGCGGCAAGGCGGTTTTGTTTCAGCATGGCGTAGCTTGCAGAACGATCAAAGCTGAACGCATTGTGGCCGAGCTTGTGGCCGCGATTGCCAATTTCGATCCCGAGGTGGCAAAGCTGGAGTAACCCTCCCGCTAAAATGTTTTGAACAGGAACCAATGATTGCTGCTGCGCCAGGGTTTGGGCCGATGAAAGCGGCCAGTTGAAACACCAATAGTCATATTTGCAGGGGATCGTTCAAAGGTGCAGGCGATGCCTAAAACGTTTTTCGGTGTGCTTTTCCATCAATTGCCCACCCATGAATCCACGGTCAAAATTGGGATGCAAAATTCGATGATCAATGAAACGACTAATTTCAATAATTATTAAAAGGGATTGCGCATGATTTCCAAATATATCAATCAAGCAATGACGCAAAGCTCCTGGATCCGACGCTTGTTCGAAGCCGGCAAAGAAATGAAGCAGACTTATGGTGCAGATAATGTGTTCGATCTAAGCATCGGCAATCCAATTCTGGAACCACCCATGGAATTTTTCAAAGTCTTTCAAAAGATCGCTAACAATACTTCTTCGGGCCGTCATCGCTATATGTCCAATGCAGGATTTGAAGATGTACGCGAGAAAGTTGCTCTATATTTGCGGCAAAAGCATTATTTTGATGCGACCATGAAGCATGTTGTCATGAGCTGCGGGGCCGGCGGCGCCATCAATGTTATTCTAAAAACCATCATCGATCCCAATGATGAAGTGATTATCCTGGCGCCCTATTTCTCCGAATACATTTTCTATATTCACAATCAGCAGGGTAAGGTGGTGGTAGCCGAAACCGATGATCAATTTCGACTGGATATCAATGAACTGGAACGCAAAATTAGCCCCCGCACCAAAGCCCTTATTATCAATTCGCCGAACAATCCCACCGGTCGAGTATATGATAAAAATTCGCTCATGGATCTGGCGATGTTGCTGAAAGATCGGCAAAACAAGTATCGTAAAGAGATCTATGTTATTTCCGATGAGCCCTATCGCGAAATTGTTTATGACGGCATCAAAGCGATATCCATCGTCTCCTTGTACGAAAATAGTTTTATGGCTTATTCCTGGTCCAAATCACTGGCGGTGCCCGGCGACCGCATCGGCTATATTGCCGTGCACCCGGCCATGCATGACGTTAACAAAGTTATCGATGGACTCGTCTTCAGCACGCGTATTCTAGGATTCATCAATGCCAGTGCTGTCATGCAGTTAGCGGTTGGGGAATTGCTGCATGCTACCATCAAAGTGAACTATTATGAAACCAAGCGCAATTATATTTATAAACGATTAACCGATGCCGGTTTTGAGGTATTCAAACCTGAAGGAACTTTCTACATGTTTCCCAAAGCGCCTGGTGGTGACGACCTGGCCTTCATTCAGCGCGCCAAAGAACGCCGAACCCTGGTCGTTCCCGGCGTGGGTTTTGGACGCTCGGGCTATTTTCGTATTTCTTACTGTGTGGACGATCGAACCATTGAAAAAGGATTGGATCAATTGATTGAATTGGTTAAATAGGAGAAGAGGCAAATGCCCATGACAGAAAAAATAGGGATGGGGGTGGATTTTGGAGGCACAAAAATCAAGTTTGGCATTGTAACGGCTACCGGTAAAATCATTGGCCAGCCGCTCACGGTTGCCACTCATCCCGAACGAGAAGCTACCGCAATCGTTAGAACCATGATCGAAGGGATCGAGAAAAATGCGAGCGACGCCGGTTATCGAGTTAATCAGCTTTGCGGTATTGGCATTGGCTCGCCAGGGCCGCTCGATTTGAACAACGGGGTGATTTTGAATCCACCCAATTTGCCCACGCTGCACAACTTTCCCCTGAAGCAGCGCCTCGAGGATCATTTCCAGCTACCGGTGGAAATCAATAATGATGGCAACTGTTTTGTTCTGGGCGAAGCTTATTTTGGAGCGGCGCAGAATGAACGCTACGTTTGCGGGGTCACCCTGGGCACCGGCTTTGGTTGCGGCATCGTATTGGATCGTAAAATCTATGCCGGGGCTACCGGCACCGCGGCTGAGGTGTGGTGTTCTCCGTACCTGGATCGGACGTTTGAAGAATATGGCTCCGCCCGGCAGGTAACGAGGATCTTCGAGCGGCTTTCCGCAACAACTCTTTCTGCCAAAGACATTTATGCGCTGGCCCAGCAGGGCCATGAACCCGCTCTGGCCACGTTTGCCGAATATGGCAGACATCTGGGCTGCATGCTGGCCATAATGGTAAATCTGCTCGATCCGGATACGATGGTTGTGGGGGGATCTGTCAGTCATGCCTGGCCATTTTTTCATGCACAATTAATCGAGCATTTGCATCGAAACATCAATGCAGCGCCCCGCAAACATCTCAAGTGCGTGCCAGCAACGTTGGGTGACGATGCCGGCCTGTTGGGCGCAGCGGCATTGCTGTTCTCGTAACAGGATCTTAGTATTACAATGACAAGGCTGTGCTTCAAGAGGTTGCCAAAGTTGCGCTTCTACAAAAAATAGTTTTGAGAAAATATTTTATGACGGATCAATTCGTTGGCCCTGATTTTTTTCACTGCAGAAGAGAGGAGAGCCCACCACGACAAAATTTGAGAATGTCGCTATGGTGTTCCCATTTAGTGGTTAAGCTTATTATTTTTAAACCAGAAATTCTAAAGTGAGAAGGGTTATCAATAATTGCCCAGCGAAATACTCGAAGATACATTAAATGCGCTTTTTATTTTATGAATTTCATTTCATTCCGTGTATTCAGTCGGCAAAAAGCGAGCATTTTCGATCATCATGGTTCATTTTAGAAATTTAGGTCGAGTACCAAAACCACTTTTATGGGAATAAAAATCCCTATCAAATGGTCTAATTGACAGGGAGAAAATTTGTCTTGACAGACGAGCAGCTAATACAATTATCACTTAAGGGCAATGAAGATGCTTTCAAGCAACTGATCCAGCGTTATGAATCCCGGGTCGCTTCCACTGTGATCGGGATGCTGGGCAATTGTCCCGAAGCCGAGGATGTCGGTCAGGAGACGTTTATTCGATTTTATAATAACCTTAAAAATTTTCGCGGCGATGCCAGCGTGGGAACCTATCTCACCCGGATTGCGATCAATTTATCGCTGAACGAATTGAAACGGCGCAAGCGAAAATCGCTGATCTTTTTTCGAAATGTATCCGACGATGATTTTGATATCGCTGACGAGAGCAATGAAACAGAATTTGATGATAAAAAAGAACTGGTGCAGCAGGCGATCCAAAAACTTGATCCCAAATTTCGTTCTGTTGTGGTGCTTCGATTGATGGATGGCTATTCCACAACGGAAACGGCGGAAATTTTAAATCTGCCCATCGGAACTGTGCTATCCCGGTTGGCAAGAGGACAGCAGAAATTAAAAGAAACAATGTCGCCATACCTGGGAGATGAGGAATGAACAAAAAAATACTTGAACTACTTTATCGGTCATTTGACGAGCGACTCAATCCAGGCGAGCAAAAAATACTCGACCAGGCTCTATCCGATTCCGCAGAGTTGCGAGCGGAAAAAAATCGCATCGCACAGATGCGGGCCATGATCTCCGACAGCAGTGCGAAAGGATTTCACCCATTTTTTGCCGAAAAGGTATTGCGACGAATCCGAACCCAGGCGCCTCCTGCTGCCGAAAGTTATTTTGAGTCGCTCATCGCGCTGTTCCGCCCGGTTGCGATTGCCGCGGCGATTTTGTTCATTATGTTGCTGAGCTACAATCTATTCACAAGTGAGGATAAATCACTGGCCACCGCCTTGGCCGAGCCAGAAATCAGGCTGGAACAGGCGCTGGATCCAACGTTAGCATGGGTCATGGAGTAATTGTTATGAATATAAAAGTCAAAACAACGCTCATTTTGCTGTTCACTTTGGTGATTGGCATCCTGCTGGGAGTATTTCTGGATCGTACCATCATGCGATTTCGCTTCCAGAAACGATTTACCGAAGTCAGGCAGCCTCGTGGCATTACCCGTATGTTTGAAAATTTGATCCGGCCAGATGAGTCCCAGTATCAGCCAGTCAAAGCGATCCTGGAAAAGTATTCCCAGAAGCTTCATGAGCAGCGGGAAAAATCATTTCGGGAGATGAATGCGGTGATGGATTCCATGCGAACCGAATTGGATCAGATTTTGACTGAGGAGCAAAAGGCTCGATTTAGGAACGAAATGGAGCGGATGAAACAGCGTCGAGAACGACCGCCCAGGCCAGGCGAAATGCCGCCGCCTCCAGGACCGCCTTTTGGTCGAGAGCACGGCCGACCGCCTGAAATGCCAGACAGACAGCCGCCACCTCCGCCACCGATGGAATAGAATTTT